>NZ_SPEY01000089.1 GCF_009360615.1 Comamonas sp. | reverse complement strand
CTTCCTCGTGGGTGCGCGGCTCCAGCGCCACCACCTTGAGGCCCAGCGCCTCCATGCGCGCAATGGCCCGTGACGCCATGGAAACCAGCACCAGATCTGGCTTGAGCGCCACAATGCTCTCGATATTCGGATCCAGCCCCCCGCCCACCACGGGCAAGGTCTTCACATGGGCGGGCCAGTTGGAATAGCGATCCACCCCCACCAGACGCTCGCAGCCGCCCAGTGCACATAGGCTCTCGGTCAGCGAAGGCAGCAGGCTGACGATGCGCTGCGGCGGCTTGGCCAGTTGCACCTGAATGCCGCGCGCATCAGAAATCTGCACGGGTTGAGCCACTGCAGGCAGGACGCTGACAAGCAGCAAGCCTGCCGCGACACAGGCCGCCAGGCGTTGGGTGATCGCTTTCATGCCTGCGGCCCTTTCAGCGCCAGCGGCAAGCCGGCACACATCAGCGTGACGCTTTCGCAATGCGCAGCCGCCTGCTGATTGAGCAAGCCCAGTGCATCGACAAAGGCGCGCGCTTCGCGCCCCATGGGAATCACGCCCAGACCGATTTCGTTGCCAACCAGAATGACGGGGCCGACCGCGGCATCAAGCGCTTTCAAAAAGAGAGCTAGCTGCGCTTGCCAGTCATGGGATTTAGGCTGATATGACTCCAAATTTTCAGCCTGTACGGGCATGGGCATCAGCCAGTTCGTCAGCCACAAGGTCAGGCAATCAATCACCAGCAGTCGCTGCGGGCTGCTGTGCCGGGCCAGCACCTGGGCCAGCTCGCGCGGCTCCTCAATAGTCAGCATGCCGGGCACGCGCTCGGCGCGGTCGCGCCGGTGGCGCGCAATGCGCTCGCTCATCTCCGCATCCCAGGCCTGGCCGGTGGCCACCAGCACCGCCTGATGCCCGGCATCCGCCTGCAGCCACTGCCGCGCCAGCAACTCTGCGCGACGGGATTTGCCGCTTTTCTGCCCCCCCAGAATCAGCTGGGTACGCGGCATGACGAAGGAGTAGGTGCTGGCAGGACTCATGGTGGGGATGGACAAAACGGCTCAGTCTTCGATTGTTGCGCCAAAAAGCGACGCCACCGCCGCCGGGCAGGAGGGGAACCAGGCATGAAAGTAACTGGCTTGCACACTGCCATATCGGTAGAGCGCCTCGCCACGGTCGGCCTGCACGGCCGCACCAGGGCGGCTGCTGCGAGTGAGCACCGGCATGGCGGTCTCCAGCCTCGTGTAGTGAAAGGTATGGCCGCGCAGCAGCCCGGCATCCAGTGCCAGCTGTTGCATGCCCAGACCGCCGAGCCGGCTTTGCATGATGACCTGGCCGGGCAGCAGCCCCCACATGGGCAGGGAACTGCCGTCGAGGGCCGTCACTGCGTCACACAGCGCCAGCATGCCGCCGCACTCGGCCCAGACCGGCTTGCCCTGCGCCATATGTGCGGCAATGCCGTCGCGCAACGGCCGATTCTCATGCAGGGCCCGGGCATGCAGCTCCGGATAGCCGCCGGGCAGCCAGATCGCATCGCAGGGCGGCAGCGCCTCGCCAGCCAGCGGCGAGAAAAAGCACAGCTCTGCCCCCATGGCACGCAGGCAGTCCAGATTGGCGGGATAGATGAACGAAAACGCCGCATCACGTGCAATGGCAATGCGACGGCCGCCCAGCCAGCGCTCCAGCCGAGCCTGATCGCCGGACATGTCGGGCGCGGCAAAATCCACGCACCAGTCCTGCCAGCTGGGCTGGCCGCCCTCCGAACTCCACGCCCTCTGCCCCAGCGGCGTCTGGGCCAGTGCATCGGCAGCGGCATCCAGGCGCTGCAGGGCATCGCCAAGCTCGTGGGCGGCGATCAGGCCCAGGTGGCGCTCCGGCAGCAGCGCCGCAGACCTGGCCTTGACAGCCACATCGCCCAGTTGCACCCCCGGCATGGCACCGAGCCACAGTGACTGGTCACGCAGGCCTTGCCTGAGCAGATCGGCATGGTGGGAGGTGGCCACCCGGTTGGCCAGCACGCCGGCCCAGCGCAGGCCATCCCGGTAATGCTGCAAGCCGTAGGCCAGTGCCCCGAAAGTGCCCGCCATGGCCGAGGCATCAACCACGGCCAGCACCGGCAAGCCCAACAGCTGCGCCAGGTCTGCGGCACTGAAGTTGCCGTCGAACAGGCCCATCACGCCCTCGACAAGAATCAGGTCGGCCTCCTGGGCCGCCTCATGCAGGCGTTGGCGCACATCGGCCTCGCCCGTCATCCACAAATCCACCGAATGCACGGGCGCGGCACTGGCCAGCTCATGCCAGTAGGGATCCAGAAAATCCGGCCCGCATTTGAACACACGCACCCGGCGCCCCTGGCGCGCATGCAGCCGTGCCAAGGCCGCCGTCACAGTGGTCTTGCCCTGACCAGAGGCCGGGGCACTGATCAGCAGCGCGGGGCAGCGGGTGGTTTTTTCCGGCATTGCGATGGATGTCATGGCGACCCTGTTCAGTTAGCTTCCCACTTCACACCGATATAGCCGCTGCGGCCTTCGGTGGCATAGGTTCGGGCCAGCTCATAGCGCTTGTCAGCCAGATTGTTGATGCGCGCCACCAGGCTCCATTCGCGGCTCAGCTGCTTTTGAGCACTCAGATTCCAGAGCGTGTAGCCGCCCAGCACGGTCTTGTTGGCAGCATCGTCAAAGCGCTTTCCGGCGGCCTGCATCTCGACGCCCAGCCTCCAGCCAGCCAGTGTGGTGTCGGCAGACAGATTGGCGTAACGCTTGGAGCGGCGAGCGAGTTGCAGATCCTTGTCGGTATCTCGCGGATCCTGGAAGTCCACCGAACCCTGCAGATTCACCATACCCAAGCGGGTGGTGGCGGCCAGGGTGATGCCTTCGTAGCGCGCCTTCGCCACATTGGCATAGCAGCCGCCGTAGGGACCGGTATTGCCCGCACAGGAGCCCGTCCCGCCGACATAGTTGATGAGATTCGAAACGTTGTTGCGATAGACCGTGGCCGAGAAACTATCGCTGCCCTGTCCCCATTTCAGGCCCAGTTCCACGTTGCGTCCTTTTTCCGGCGACAGACTGGCGTCGCCATATTGGCTGAAGCGCTGATAGAGGGTGGGTGCACGAAAGGCAGTGCCGGCCGACGCAGTGACGCGCCAGTTGGGCATGAACGCATAGCCATACGCAGCGCTGCCGGTGGTGTGGCCTCCGAACTCGCTGTCGCGGTCATGACGGGCGTTGAACTGCACCGTGTGCTTGCCCATATGCAGTCCATAGCCCAGCGCCAGCGCGTTCTGAGAGCGATTGCGGCTGCCGGTGTCCAGGCCGTTGTTGACCAGCTTGTCCTCGCGACGTTCCAGCGCGGCCGTCACGGTCTGCGCGCCCTGCCGCCATTCATTCTGGAACAGGTAGCTGTGCAAACGCGTATCGGTCTCATAGACACTGGGTTTGGTCTGGTAGAAATCGCGGGACTGGGTGTACTGAAGACGCGTGCTGTAGGCATCGCTCCACTTGGCCAGCCAGCTCAGGCCCACCGCATTCATCTTGTAGATGCTGCGGTCGTCGGCCATGGGACTGGTCTTGGAGACCGTGGCGTCATAACCCGCGTTCATGTAGCTGGTCAGCGCCGTGGCTTCCACACGTTGGTTGCTGTTGACCTGGTAGCCCACACGGCCGTTGAAGGCGTTGCTGCGATAGCCATCGGCATCGGGATTGAAACCCGCAGAGGTCTTGGCATTAAAGCCGTTGCTGCTGGCATGCGAAACACCCAGGCTGTAATCCCAGCCTGCAACACCACCGCTGATACCTGCCTGAGCCTTCACCGTGCCACGACTGCCCCAGCCCAGACCCACATAAGGCTTGGCTTTGCCCTCGCCCTTTTTGGTGAAGATCTGCACCACGCCGCCCATGGCGTCTGAGCCGTAGACAGCCGCCGCCGGGCCGCGCAACACTTCAATGCGGTCGATCGCTTCCAGCGGAATATCCTGCCAGGATGCACCGCCCGTGGACTGGGAGTCCACACGCACTCCATCGATATAGACAGCAGTGAAACGCGTGTCGGCACCGCGCAGATAAACGCTGGTGTTGGCGCCAGCACCTCCGTTGCGCACCATCTGCACACCCGGTAGACGCGAGAGCACATCGGCCACACCCACGGCACCCGCAGTTTCAATCGTTTCACGACCCACCACTGACATATCGGCCACCAGATCCGACAAAGGCTGTTCGATGCGATTGGCCGTGACCACGGTTTCTTTCATCTGCACCGCATCGGCCTGCGCAGCTGACTGAGCCTGTGCGGCAAACGCCATGGCCAACGTAGATGCCAGCAAGGTGGGACGGAGAACAAAAGAGGAGGCGCGTGCGCGCGAAGCCACCTGCGCCAGGCGCAGGGACGAAAATTGCGGACTCATGGAAAGCACACTTGAATACGCCCACGCCAGCCTACCCGCCGACATTGAGCAAACATACCTGCACAGAATGCAGGCAACCCATGTTGGCCGGTATCCGGGCTAGGCGAATCATCCTCTTGCCGGCCTTCCCAGCGCGCAGCGCCAGTGGCCATGGGGGAAAAGGCGGAGTGCCGCAGCATTCCATTCGCCGACCGTTGCGGGGGCAGCGCAGGTTCGGAGTGCCAGTGCATCTGGCCAGCCCCTCCCTGCTTCCCGTTGAACTGAGACCACCGGAAAGCGGCCTCGAGCACCAACAGGCGTCCATTGTAATGAGTGCCACGCGGCGCGAATCCTTCATTCGAAGTAGCCTTGCGCGGGTGAGGTGACGATTTTTTACCTTAAACCTGCGTTTGAGGCACACAGAACTTGCGCAGCACGCTACGATTTTGGGAGAAATACTGCAGTTTCCCGACTGCGACAGTCAAGCAGGCCGTGCTCTGGCGCAAACTGCGAATTTGCCTGCACATTTATACTCACCCACGGACTGCAAGACCTACAATGGCAGAGTCTATGACCACCCAGCCCTCTCTTGATCTCATTGCCGAGCGCGTGGAGCGTCTGCTGGTGCGCCACGAGGAACTGCAGCGCACCAACACCCTGCTCACCGATCAGGTCACCGCTCTGACGCAAGAGCGCGATTTGCTGCGTCTGCGCCTGCAGGCCGCTCGTGCGCGCGTCGATGCATTGATCGAACGCCTGCCCGCCAACCAGGGAGAGTGACAGCCGTCACCCTCCATCACCAGACCCGCCACTGACGCCCATGAAGCAGATCGATGTGCAAATCATGCAGCAAAGCTATGTGCTGACCTGCCCCGATGGTCAAGAAGAACGTGTGCAGGAAGCCGTTCGTCGCGTGGACGAGGCGATGACCCGCATCCGCGACAGCGGCAAGGTCCGTTCACGCGAGCGCGTCGCGGTGCTGGCAGCCCTCAACATGGCGTTCGATGTCCTTGACCGTGACGCCCAGCAAGCCCATATGGCCAGCGCCCAGGCGGAAATGCAGGCACTCGCCCAGGAGCAGACTGTCCCCCCCGAAGTCAATGCAGCTGCTCAGGCCGAATTGCAGCGTCAGCAGGAGCTGGCAGAGCAACTGGTGCTCAGGCTCGATCAGGCGCTGGACGCTGATGCCAGGCTGCTTTGATCAGTTAACCTCGGCGGCAAAGCAGTCATGAGCTCCGCACGACGGCCAATACCCGTTAGAATCGAGTCGTCTGCAAATCTGCCGGTTTTTATATTTCCTTGAACCAATGCTCCACGAGCACGGGCTTGATACATCACCTGTTGAGCGTGATCGTCTCGCGTTAGATGAACCCAACGATAGGTTGCTCTTGCCCACCTGAACCCCCGGTTCAGGATGACGAGCCGGTGGCATTTGCAGACACCTTTACCGACAAGCTGTCGATGCAGTGGGCTTGCAGCCATGAAGATGGGCTAACGATCAAAACCGGGCCACGCACAGGGATCAACAGCTTGCGCATCAGGATTGATGATCGGGCCCGCATGGCGGGCCTTTTTCTTGTCCGATGGTCTGAAGCCGTTCAGACAGCAGCCCCTGGTCTGCGCCGCCAGCACCATGAGCTCAAATTGCCGGGCGCAGACATCGACGTCCCCGTCACCAGTGCCAAGGCCTGCACACCCGCAACATGCTCGAGCGACTTCAGACATGCATGACATCTCACTCACCCGCCGTTTGCGCAATCACCGGTCAGGCCTGGGAACATCCGGTGGTCACTGATGCGCATCGGTGAACTCGCCGCACTCACCGGCTGCACGCCCAAGGCGCTGCGCCTGTACGAGGCGCATGGCCTGCTCGGCACCGTGGCTCGCAAGGGCAGCTACCGCAGCTATGGACCTGAAGACGTGCAGCGCGTGCATTGGATTCGGCAGGCGCAGGCCCTGGGATTTCGCCTGGCTGCGCTTCAGCCGCTGCGCGCCATCGACACCTCTGCGGGCGCAGCAGCCGTCCAGGCTCTGATCCGGTCACGGCGACGCGCCATTGCCCGGGAGCTGGCATGCCTGCAGGCTGCCGACGCCGCTCTCGCGGCACTGAGCGAAGAGTTGGCCGGCTGCGAGGACTCCAGCGGATGCAGCGCAGCCGACAGGCATCTACTCCAACCCAGGACTTGACTCTGTCCCACGGGGCAAGGTGATGCTGGCGGCCTTCAAACTCCGCGAGCCTCTATCACCATGTCCCGCCGCATTCTTGTCATCCTGGGCCAGCCCTCTTCCCACAGCCTGTGTTCAAGCCTGGCTCACGCCTATGCAGACGCTGCGCGCCAGTCGGGAGCCGAAGTGCGGCTGTTGTCCCTGGGAGACATGCATTTCGACCCCGTTCTGCGCCAGGGATATGCGCATGTCCAGCCGCTGGAGCCGGATCTGAACGACGCACAGATGGACATTCGCTGGGCGCAACATCTGGTATGGGTCTATCCCATCTGGTGGGGCGGACTCCCGGCGCTGCTCAAGGGCTTTCTGGATCGAATCTTCCTTCCAGGTTTCGCCTACAAGTACCGAACCAACTCCGTGTTGTGGGATCGCCTGCTGACGGGCCGCAGCGCGGAGCTGCTGGTGACCATGGACTCCCCGCCGTGGTACTACCGATGGATACAGCGCCAACCCGGTCACCGGCAAATGAAGCAGACCATTTTGCAGTTCTGCGGGATCCGTCCGGTGCGCATACACAGCTTCGGCCCGGTGGTCCACTCCAGCGATGCCGTACGTGCTCGATGGATCAAGCTGGCATGCAAGCTGGGCGCTCGTGCGGGCACCTGAGCTTGCATCTGCATGCATTGCGCGGGCGAGGCGGCGTGCAGGCAGACGACTTCCGCGAAGTCTTCCCCATGCCCTGCCCCATCCGTGCAACTGGCCAAATGCCTGGAGGCCTGATGGTCCCTCAGTCACGACGGCCTGCAGCCCATCCGGGACTTATCGGTGTTCCTGAACCACCTCAGGCACCGCATTGGCTGGCGCTGCCTCGGCGGCCGCCGACTTGCGCTGAGCCTTCTCCTCCTTTTTTTTCTTCTTTTCCAACTCGCGCTGCCGTTTTTCGAAGGGATAGTTTGGTTTGGGCATCGGAGACTTTCTGGGAGATGTGTGGCACTCACCATAACCGATATCCCGGCATGCGTCATGCTTGGGCCCCAGAATCGGCCGCGGCAGTTGCCGACAGACCTGGAGCGGCTAGTCGTCCTGTCCCAGGATCAGCAGAACCGCGCCGCCGAGCAGCAGCAGGACGGCCAGAGCCAGCCAAAGTTCGAGGTAGGCAATAGTGCCTTGGGCATCCAAGGCAATTCCTGCCGCGCACGACAGTGCAGCACTGACCAACAACAGGGTTCCCAATTTGCTGCGCAGCATGGCTTGTGTCCGGGTTTCTCTCTGAGGGGTTGCGCGATGGCGGCCATCTTGACCGGGCCTCCCGACCACCATCAATGTCCGGGACCAGAGGCTCGCCCATGCGCGAGCCGTCCCGACACCAGCTATTTTCGGCGATGACCGAGGCCGGGGCAGCCAAGCCTCAAGGTTTTTGTTACTGGAAGTAGCGCCTGCTCCAGACGCTTCAGGGCCCCTTGTGAACAGGGGGACTCAAGGGGCCGTGACACCGACGGACTGGCCCGCGGCGGCAGGCCTGACAAGCAAGACAGGCAGGAGCCCTAAACCGGTGAAAAGAAGAGTTAAGCTCTGCGCCCGGTGAATGCATAGTGCTCACACCCAGAGCAGTTGTGACCGGCGGCTCAGTTTAGTTGGAGAGTTGAATGAATGGTTCCGCGATAGCGGCACTGCTGCCAGTGATTGCATTGATCGGTACGGGGTTCGGAGTGGCGCGAGCCGGACTGGTACGACAGACCGCCGTCAAGGACCTGTCCAATCTGGTGTTCCTGCTGCTGCTGCCAGCACTGCTGTTTCGCACCATGGCGCAGGTGCATATTGCAGAGCTCGATTACCGCCCGATTGGCGTGTACTTTCTCTCGGCCATCCTCGTGTTCGTGGCAACCATGCTGGTCTATGGCTTCAACACTCTGGCTGCAGCGCGTGGTCTGGCCAGCATGTTCAGCAACGCCGCCATGATCGGCGTGCCGCTGGTGGGCCTGGCTTTTGGCGAGCAGGGACTGGTGACCTTGTTCACCCTGATCTCGGTGCATGCCCTGGTCCTGCTGACAGCCGCGACCATGCTCTTCGAGCTGGCCTCCTCGCGCGAGAAGCAGGCAGACGATACCCATGACAGCCGATCCCTGGGACGCACGGCCTGGCAGGCCGTACGCAACAGCATCATCCATCCCGTGCCGCTGCCGATTCTCGCGGGTCTGATGTGGTCCCTCACCGGCTGGCCTCTAGCGGATGTCCTGGATACCTCGCTCAAGATGCTGGGCTCCGCCATGGGCCCCATGGCACTGCTGCTGGTCGGGATCACACTGGCCTATACCAAGATCGGCGCGCACTGGCGCCCCGCAATGCGCATCACACTGGTCAAATCGCTGGTGCATCCCCTGGTGTTTCTCGCCTGCGCCTGGCTGCTGCAGCTGCGCGGCCCGGCGATGGGAGTGATGCTGATCTGCTCGGCCTTGCCTGTGGGCGCCAACGCCTTGCTCTTTACTCAGCGCTACCGTGTCGCCCAGGACGAAGTCGTCGCCGGCATTGCGCTTTCCACCTTGCTGGCTCTGGTGACCCTGCCTCTGCTGCTGATGCTGCTGCATGTCCTGCATGCGGCCTGAACACGGCTCATCCCCCGATGGATCAGCGGGATCGGCCCGCCTGGCTGCGCAGGCAGCGGCAGGTATCACGCGCAGGCTCATGCCCCCACATCCCCACTTTCCTGCAGACATGTCGCCCGCGAATCCGAGGAGATCGCTCTGGCCGCAGCTCGGTTGAAGAGACGGCAAAGCGCACCCTGGACATCCTCCCCCGGCTTCTTCGATGTGATCGGTTTCTCCACGGTCGGATATGAGGCACGTGAAATGGCACTCCGTGCCCGGCATCGGGTCAAGCAGCGGATGCTCATCGCCACCGCTTCGCGCAGCGACACGGAGCGGAAGGCGCGACTTCAGGGCTGCGCCCTGGCACCACGCCGGATGGCCTGTGGAGGCATGCCGAATCCGCGCAGAAAGGCCTCTCGCATACGGCGGCGGTCACGAAAGCCTGTCTCCTGCGCAACGACTTCCAGCGGGTGCCGGCTGCTTTCCAGCATCAGCCGCGCGGCTTCGAGCCTCAGGCCTTCAACCGCCTTGGCTGGGGACTGCCCCGTCTCGGCCGTGAACACGCGGCTGAACTGACGCGGGCTCAGGTTGGCGGCTTCCGCCAGGGCCTCCACACTCAAGGGCCGGGAAAGATTGCGCCGGGCGTGCTCCAGGGCCAGCTGGATACGGTCTGACCTGGGTGCCAGTCTGAGCATCTCCGAGTGCTGCGACTGTCCACCCGAACGGCGCTGGTGCATGACCAGACGGTGCGCCACCGAGCGTGCGACCTTTGCGCCCAGATCCTGCTCCACCAGCGCCAACGCCAGATCGATCTCTGCCGTCATGCCGGCGGAGGTCCAGATCGTTCCGTCCGCAATGTAGATGCGGTCGGATTCGATCCGGGCCTGTGGGTGGCGCTGCTGCAGAGCCTCGGCCCAATACCAGTGCGTGGTGGCACGGCGACCATCGAGCAGCCCTGCGTCGGCCAGCAGGAAGGCGCCCGTGCACAGGCCTGCCATGCGCCGCGCGGATACCGCCACCGTGCTCAGCAAACGGATCAGCTCGGGGGCCGCAGCAGGCTCCTGGGGCGTGAGGTTGCCCGCCACCAGCCAGGTATCTGCCTTGCTGTGCGCCGAGAGTGGCGTTGCCGGCAACACCAGCCCTGCAGAAGCGCGGGCCATGCCGCCCATCGCATAGGTCTCCACGGCATAGAAGGGCTGATCCAGCATCAGATTGGCGAGCTCGAACACGGCCTGTGTGGCCAGCGCCATGACTTGAAAGCCTTCAGGCAACAGGTAGGCAATGCGATGCATCGGGATTGTCCTTTGTGCGTCCTTTTTCATGACTATATACGTCATTTACGACATGTTCTGCATATCGCACCATTGAGGCCATGGACAACCGCCATCAACCTCAAGGAGCTTCAACATGGCACAACCCCATCCAGGTACCGCTCTCATCACGGGGGCATCTGCCGGCATCGGTGCAATATATGCAGAAAAACTCGCGCAGCGCGGCTATGACCTGATCCTGGTCGCACGCAATCACGAGCGGCTGAACGCCCTTGCGGGCAGCATCAGCACGCGCACCGGCCGATCTGTGAAAGCGATGCCTTCGGACCTGAACGATCGAGCCGGGCTGGCGCTGGTAGAGCAGCAGCTGCGCACAGACAGCGGCATCACCCTGCTGGTCAACAACGCCGGCATGGGCACCCATACGCCTTTGCTGCACAGCGACATTGACCAGATGAGCCGCATGATCGATCTCAATGTCATGGCACCTATGCGGCTCGCCTATGCGGCAGTCCCCGGATTCGTGGCGCGCGGCCGTGGGGCAATCATCAACATTGCCTCCATCGTCGCCATCTCCCCGGAAACGCTGAATGGCGTCTACGGCGCAAGCAAGGCTTTCGTTCTGGCCTTCAGTCAATCGCTGCAGCACGAGCTCGCCGACAAAGGGGTTCAGGTACAGGCCGTGCTGCCCGGCGCCACGGCAACGGACTTCTGGGCGGCAGGGGGTCTGCCGCTGGAGAAGCTGGATGCCCGCATCGTGATGAACCCGGAAGACCTGGTCGATGCCGCATTGCTGGGCTTTGCGCGGGGGGAGAAGGTCACCATCCCGTCGCTGCATGCCCAAGAGAAATGGGATGCCTATGAGACCGCGCGCCGCGCCATGGCAGGCCAGCTGTCCAGCAATACCGTTGCCAGGCGCTACGCCGCCGCACCCTGATTACCGCGAGGAGCCCTTGTCATGAAAGCCGTTATCGCTGCCTACGCACGCTCACCGTTCCACTTCGCCCGAAAGGGCCGCCTCGCCGGAGTGCGGCCCGATACGCTCGCAGCCCAGGTTGTGCAAGGCCTGCTGCAACGCACCGACCTCGACCCCTCTCTGGTGGAGGATGTGATTCTCGGCTGCGCCTACCCGGAGGCCGCCCAAGGCAACAATCTGGCACGCATTGTCGGCCTCCTGGCGGGTCTGCCCGAGACCGTGGGCGGCATGACGGTGAACCGTTTTTGCGGCTCATCGATGCAGGCGGTGCATATTGCCGCGGCACAGATCGAGGCTGGCATGGGCGACGCCTTTGTCTGCGTGGGTGTGGAGTCGATGACGATGGTGCCGCAGGGGGGCTTCAACTTCTCTCCGAATCCCGGATTGCAGGCAGGTACCGAGGCCTATATTTCGATGGGCGAAACCGCCGAGAACGTGGCGCAGCGATGGGCGGTGAGCCGGGCCGACCAGGAGCAGCTGGCACTGCAATCCCATCTGAAGGCCGCCGCCGCCCGCGATGAAGGCCGACTGGCCGATGAAATCATACCCATCCCACTGGCGGACGCGCAGGTGGTGGACAGCGATGGCTGCATACGCCCAGCCACCACGCCAGAGGCCCTGGCAGCTCTCAAGCCAGCCTTCCGGGGGGATGGCACGGTCACCGCCGGCACCTCCTCGCCGTTGACCGATGGCGCTGCGGCCGTGCTGGTCACCCGTGACGATTTTGCCCAGCGCCATGGTCTGCCAGCCCTGGCACGCATCCGCAGCTTCGCGGCCGTAGGCGTGGACCCGGCAATCATGGGCATAGGCCCCGTCCCGGCCACGCGCAAGGCGCTGAGCCGCGCGGGTCTGACCGTCGCCGACCTGGACGTGGTGGAGATCAACGAAGCCTTTTCCTCACAGGCGCTGGCCTGTATCCGTGACCTGGGCCTGGACATGGCCACGGTGAATATCGATGGAGGCGGCCTGGCCATCGGCCATCCGCTGGGCGCCACCGGGGCCCGCATCACCGGCAAGGCCGCCGCACTGCTGGCGCGACGGCAGGGCAGGTACGCCCTGGCCACCCAATGCATAGGCGGCGGTCAGGGCATTGCCACGGTGCTGGAGCGTCTGTGAAGACCTCGCCGCCTGAACCTCCAACCCGCTCAAGGACCGCATGATGCCAAGGACCACCGAAACCCTGGACAGCCTCTTTGAACGCCAGCACGGCACGCTGCCCGATACCTTTGGCGTGCGGCCGCTGAGCCTTTCCGAGGGCCGCATGAGCATGGAGCTGACCATTGCGCCCTGGATGATGGCCCCCAACGGATTCCTGCATGCCGCCTCGCAGGTCATGCTGGCCGACACCTGCGCCGGCTATGCCAGCCTGGCACATCTGCCCGAAGGGGCAAAGGGATTCACCACCCTGGAGTTGAAATCCAACTTTCTCCGTACCGCGAAACAAGGCATCTTGCGGGTCGAGTCCGTGGCAGAACATCTGGGAAGGACTGCACAGGTGTGGTCGGCCACCGTATTCGATGACGAGGGGCGCAAGCTGTCGCTGTTCCGCTGCTCGCAGATCGTTCTTTGGTAGCGGCATCCAGGCACGCCAGGGACGCCGCAGGCAGGGCCGCAAACGCAGCGACCGGAGCACCGCTTGCCCAGGGACCCCGTCCCGCTGTCATGCGAGGTCATGCGAGGAAGTCACCCTGACGCTGGCGGTCGGGATCGACCGCGACGCAGGATCAGGGCCGCAAGGCCGGCGCCCGCCACCGAAAAAGCGGCCGCTGCCGGGTCGGCACTCTTTGCTGACCCGGCAGCGGCGCGAAGCGAGCCACCGGGTCTGGCCCGGCCCGGGCCCACGACTCCTGAAGCCTTGGCTTCTAGTCACGGCGCCAGCCCAGACCTCCTGAAGTGTCATCCCCGCCGGACCATAGGCCCGTGCCGCCCGGCCCCTGATAAGCCCCACGCCCCCATTCATAGCGCATATCGCTGCTTCCCACGGACTGCTGGGCATGAGGGCCTGCATCGAGGCCGGAATCACGCCCCGGCATCGCAGAACAAGCTGCCAGCATGCTGGCAGCTGCCGTTGCCCAAAGTAGCGCTTTCATGGCAACTCCTTGAAAAATGAAGTCTTTCAGGCTATTGCGACTTCCCGTGCTGCTTGTAAGTTCTTGTTGAACGGCCGCTTTGCCTACCTAAGGCGTACACCGGCCTGGACATCGAGCGCTTGGCTTTCTGAAGCCCTGATGCCCTGGCGCAGGGGCGTTGGCCGGCTTCCTGGAGCGGCGCGGACCATGGCCGATACGAGGGAGACATCATTGCCGGCAAGGAGACTGCATTGCGCATGCCGACGCGCAAGAAATGTCCGACCAATGGCGGGACGGAAGGAGCAAGCAATGGCAGGCTGAAGGAGATGCCTGCGTTCCGGCTCCACCTTTCTGTCAAACAACTGACATCATCAGGCGTTAGAAAGAGACAAATCAGCGCCCTACCACTGTCAAGGAGTTTCCATGACCTACCTGTACGCCGCCTATCCGGAACCCAAAGCGACGACTCAAGAGATCATGGCGCCGATGCCTGATCCGCGCTCCCCGGAAGAGGTGCTGAGCCTGCTTTCGCAAAACCCGCCAGAAGGTGAATACAGCGTCGATGCCTTCTGAACCACCCTTGGAACTGCCACAGGCCATCTGATGGGCGGCTTTTATGCAGCGCGAGCTTTCCTGTCCGAGAGCTTGCGCCTTGACGCCCTGTCCGGGAACCGTACGGATGTCGCGCTGGCGCCCGCAAGGGGCAGGAAAAAGGAGCGACTACTTCGTGGAAGACACAGTTGCGCCGGGCGAGGAAGACACCATCACCAGCGCAATGCCTCCAAGAAGGCTGTGCCGGCCAGCGGCAGCCAGAGGGTCCCAGATTCCCTCAGCAATGAAACAGCACCGATGGCGGCAAGCAACGGGACACAGAGCTGCAGGGATGCCGCTGCTCACGCTTTCAGATGAGGCAGTGCCGCCTACCACGCGACGTAGCCCAAGCCCGGGATGAGCCTCCCGGAGCACAGCGCATATGCCAGTCCTTGCGCACTCGAAGGGGCTCGCTCCTGCACCATCACGGCCCGCAGCAATGCAAACAGCAAGGTCCGCAGACAGTTGCCTGCCGTCACGCCAACGGGATCAGTGCCGCCCTTTGCACGCAAGCGATACCAGCCCCAGGAGACTCCTGCAAAAATCATGAGTCAAGCCCCCCTGGGGCGCGCGGACAATCCGGGCCACAGCAGCACCCTCAAGCCGCCGAAGGCCAGGGTCAAACCCGTCCACTGCCGCGGCCCCGGCCTCTCGCCGCGACAGAGGCCACCGCCCGCCATGGGAGCCTGGACCGCGTGGAATGGCAGCAAAGCGCCAACTGCAGCCGACGGGTGCCGATCGGCGAAGGAAAACGCGGCGGCATCGGCGAACAGCCACCACACCGCCCCCAGGCGCCAACACCAAACGGGGAGGAGCGTCTCAGACGCACTACCAGCACAAGCATTGCTGCGCCGGATGCCAGGCAAACCGCAGTGAAGCTTGCGGCATCGATGGCACGGAGTTGCAGTGCCAGCCTACACCGTGGCGAATGGGCCGCAAAGGCCATCAATGCCGCACCGGTCGGCACAGCGGCATGAAGTGACGGCCGCCCTCCAACCAAGGGACTCACCCGGTTATTGGCCCACTCGGACCGCTCACGACCCAGCGGAATTTGGCGTCGGGGGCCTGCCGGAATCCGGTGCCCGTGCCTCTGCGAGCAGGCCGGTTGACAGCCATGCGTCACAGAAACCCTGCGGACACAGTGCGGCACTAGGCATAGCGATAACTTGTGAAGTCACGCGTCAGGATGTATGAATAGCGCCTGTCGCCTGCCGGTTTGCCCCTGCAGAACAGGCAATGGTGCTGCGTTTCGGTCTTTGATCGAGAAGGCTCTGGTCAGATGTTCGCGAACAACGACTTCCTCCTGGTTCTGACGCCATCATTGGCAATACTGGCTCTTGCAGCCATATTGATCGTTGCCTGGCTCACCCAAAGATCACAGCGCTTTCTGCTCTGGCAAGCTTGCGCCTATTCGCTGGCAGCCCTGCCTCTCGGGGTGCAAAGCCTGCTGCCCCTGGAGGAGCTCAATCACTATGCACTGCACATCGGCAGCTTCTACCTGCTGAGCGCCTGGTGCCTTGCCAAAAGCTGGTCGGAAAGGTGGCGGGTATCGACCCAGCCTTATGCGGTGTCACTGATCTCCATCGTCACCTTGGCTGCGCTCTATCAGTTCAGTCGGGTCGATCCAAACGTCTGGGCCCGGGTGAGCTCTTTCAGCATTGGTTCCGGTCTTGTTCTGCTGCTGCCCATCCTGCAGGTCCGCTCGAAAAAGAACTCGTTTGACTGGCTCGACAAGACGCTGCTCTGGCTGAGCATCATTTTCACCGCCTACACCTTCACTCGACCGGCGCTGATCTGGCTGCTCGGATACTCGGATCTGCGCTCCCTGCCAAGATCGCCCTACTGGATTCTGACGCTGGTGAGCATTCTCAACTTCTCGCTGCTTTTCACCGTGGTGATGACCGCCATCGCCGTGAAGGAAACCGTGGACAAGCTGCGCATGGAACGTGACTTTGATGCACTGACCCAGATACTGAATCGTCGCTCCTTTCAGGAACATGCCCAGAAGCGGCTGGATGATCCACGGCTCTATCCCATGGCCGTTCTGGCCTGTGATATCGATCACTTCAAACGCATCAACGATGCCTGGGGTCACGAACGCGGGGACAAGGTGCTGCAGCTCGTGTCTGCGACTTTGCAGAACAATGTGCGAGAGCAGGACCTGGTCGCCCGATTCGGCGGCGAAGAGTTCGTGATGCTGTTGACCGACATCGCGCTGAGCGATGCAAAGCAGATTGCCCAGCGCATACAGCGTGACCTCGGGTCCAGGAATGCGGTTCTTCCATCGGGCCCCAAACTGACCATGAGCTTCGGCATTTCTCCTATCACCCAGGCATCCCAGCTTGCGCAAGCATTGAAGGAAGCTGATCAACTCCTGTATCAAGCCAAAAACGCGGGACGCGATCGAGTACATGTATCGGGCGCTGTCTATCCGGATGATTCCGACGACGCACATGAGCAGAGAAACAGACCTGCCGCTTGACCCGGTGCCGCGCCCCGGCTGACGCAAGCAATGCACGCCTCTCCAGACATCCATGCAGCACCGGCCGCCGGTTCGCCTGCGGCAGCGGGGGCCGGATACCTGGACTTGCACTGGACATCTGTCTGCGAGAGACGCAAGCCGCGCGTCCCAAGCCACAAGGCGTTTCCGGGTGTACAGAAGGGTTCACTGATTGCCCAGCCAGGCCACGCTGTTGAGAAAGAGTCGCACCAGTTCTGTCTGGCGACGAACCCCGGTCTTGGAGAAGATGGAGCGAAGGTGGGCGCGCGCGGTATTGGGCTTGATGCCCAGCGTCTCCGCTGCCTCCTCCAGGGACATCCCGTTGCTCAGGTGCGTGGCCACTGCGGTTTCGGCGGGCGTCAGATGGAACAGCTGCTGCGTCAGCTTGACGGGCGGCTCTGCCTTGCCTGTCGTATCGCGCAGAAAAACTGCAACGCTGGGACGTTGCTTGCCCTCAGTCCACTCATCGGGAGAGATGCTTTGCACCACCACACCCCAGTTCATCTCACCGGACTGGCGGGTGATGGACATGCCCTCCGTCATGGAGACATGCCCCAACCTGGGCGAAAGCAGGGCATCGCGGATCAGACGCTGCAGCTTGCGATTGTCATTCGCATAGACGGCCTCGAGCGCTCCGTTGCTGACCCGTATTCCATCACCCAGGTTCAGAATGGATTTTGCCGCCGGGTTGGCTTCTATCATCTTCCCGGCCTGATCGAGAATGACCACCCCCATCATCAGCTGCGCGGTGGCACGCCCGTATAGAGATATGACCTGCCGGTCACGATGCAGATCCAGCTGCATGTTGAGGCCCCGCTTGAGGTGGGGCAACAGCATGCGTACCAAGTCGAGCTGCCGTGATTCGAATGCACCAGCGGACGCAGACCGCGTGATGCGCCAGCCATAGGAGCAACCGTTGTCAGTCATGACGTCAACCGCCAGAATGTGCTCTATGTCCACCCCCTTGCACCAGTCGGTGTAGTAGCGGCAGGCATGCCATTCCGACTCCGTCATCACATCGCGCAAAGTGAGCACCTTGTCCTTGGCAATGCCCAGGAACGGACTCCACTGTGCATAGGGGTCGTACGGAATCACCTCGGAGCGGCCGCCGGTTGCCGAGATGACCCAACCCACATTTTCGCCGTGGGGGTCTCGCACCACGAGCGAGGCGTAGTTGCCATTGGTGCACGAACGCAGCAGTTCCAGAAAAACCTTCCAGTTCTGCGGATCGATGGCTGACTCATACAGCGCTGCAATCAGCTGACTCACGGCTTCGGTGCTGATGACCGAGGCCTCATCCAGCGATCGCGCAGCATCCGGTTCGGCACGCCCCGGGACAGAAAAGCCGACAGGCATGCCATTGGCGACACCGAGAGCCGCCGAACGGCAGTTGTAGAAATCGAAAGGTGCGTATTCGCTGTTGGGCATTGGCTATCTCAAAAAAACCGGCCCATCAGCACTGCTCAGTTGCTCAACTCCGCAGGCATTGCTCTTTGTTGCAGGTGCCCAGCAGCCGGCCCAGGAAATTCCCTGATCCTGCCGGGTCCGCACGGCTCGCGCATCGTCAAATCAGACGATGGAACACCTCGCAAGGCTGCTTTCCCCTTGTCTATTGAAGTCCTGCAACCTGGATGCCGCTGCCATCTTCGTCCGGCAAGTAAGGACGCGTGCCGGATGCCAGCTCGGCGGCCCCCTGCTCCAGACGCTTCCTGAACTGCTCCGCAGGCAGGGCGGGCGAGCACAGATAGCCCTGGAAGTAGTCGCCCTGCAACTGCTCGATGGCCTGGCACTGCTCCTGCGTTTCCACACCCTCGGCCACCAGCTCCACTCCCAGGGCCTGCCCCATGCTGATGATGGCCCCCACGATGGCCTTGTCTCCCGCGTCGTGAGGCAGGCCGCGCACAAAGCTCTGGTCGATCTTGATCTTGGAGATCGGCAGTTTTTTCAAATAGGCCAGGCTCGAATAGCCGGTACCGAAGTCATCAATGACCAGGCCCACGCCCAGCTCTGCAATCTGGTGCACGCGCAAGGCCATTTCCTGGGCCTCCTGCAGCAGGATGCTCTCGGTCAGCTCCAGCTCCAGCCACAGGGCCGGCAAGCCGCTGGCTTCCAGCACGCGTTTGAGGCGATCCACAAAGTCCGGCTGCCTGAACTCGAGAGCCGAGACATTGACCGACACCTTCACGGGCTTGCCCATGGCCAGCCAGCGCGCTGCCTCCTGCACCGACTGCTCCAGCACCCAGGCATCCAGCGCAACCACATAGCCGGACTCTTCGGCCAACGGAATGAAGGCGGCCGGAGAGATCACACCCAGCTCAGGGTCCGTCCAGCGCAGCAAAGCCTCCGCCGCCACAATGCGCCCCGAACGGATATGGACCTGAGGCTGGAAGTGCACGGCCATATGCCCCTTGTCCAGAGCCTGCCGCATGGCATGCTCCAGTTTCATGCGCGAGAGCAGGCCCGCACTCATCTGAGGCTGGTAGAAGCTGAAATTGCCGCGCCCGCGTTCCTTGACGCGGTACATGGCGATATCGGCCTGACGGATCAGCTCGTCAAGCGTCAACCCATCTGCAGGAAACTGCGCCGCACCGATGCTGCATTGCACGGAAAACCCCAGGCCGTCGAGCATGAAGGGCTGACGCATCTCTTCCAGGATGCGCGCTGCCACCGCCGAAGCACCCTCTCCGGTGCAGTCATGCAGGTAGAGCACAAACTCGTCCCCTCCCTGCCGACACAGCACGTCTGCAGGGCGCAGCAATCCACTGAGGCGCTGCGCAACCAGCTTGAGCACACGATCGCCAAAGTCATGCCCCAGGGAGTCGTTGATGATCTTGAAACGGTCCAGATCGAGAAACAGGATGCTGAAGGGCTGTTGCGTGAAGCGCGCGGCGGTGATGGCGGCCTGCACATGTCGACTCAAGCTCAGGCGGTTGGGCAGTCCCGTCAGTGCATCGCTATAGGCAAGCTGCTCGATCTGCTTTTGCGCACTGCGCTGCAAGGTCATGTCGCGCATGAAGCCAATGCTCTGCACCAGACGACCATAGCCGTCGCGCAATGCCACCCAGGACAGCCAGACTGCACAGCGCTGACCGTCGCTCTGCTTGAGCCAGAGATTGCCTTCCCAGAAGCTGCCCACATCCCAGCGTGCCGCCGCCAGCTCCAGCAGATCGGAAACAGGTCCTCCTTCGGACTCGAACAGAGCCCAGGCGGCAAGACCCAGCACCGGCCTGCCATGCAGCAGCTGCCCACCCGCCGGATTGATCTGAACAATGACTCCTGCGGCGTCAGCAATGAAGATGCCGTCCAGACTGGACTCAAACACGCGTGCCGCCAGACGCAGCTCCGTCGCCGAACTGGATTCCACCGTGATATCCCGGTAGGAATAGATACGCCCTATTGCCACGCCACGGCTGAGCTGGGGCACGGAGCGACGCTCCAGCACCCGCCCGCTCAGCAGTTGCAGCACCTCCGAGGTCTCGGGTGCCGACAGATCCTGCGCCTCCTGCAACAACGTGAACTGACTCTCGCTGCTGATGGTCTGCGCCGCGAGATGGGCAAAGATGGCCTCGTCGTCGCGTTGCACGAGCAGGGATTCGGGCAGTTGCCAAAGCTCTGCGAAACGGTGGTTGAAGGCGCGGATGCCGCCGCGCAGATCACAGACCAGCATGCCATCTGCGGTGGACTCCAGCGTCGCGCGCAGTTCCGCAAGCAGCATGTCCAGCTCGCTCTCGTGCCGCAGCTGCTCGCTGCGATCGAGCATGGTGAGCATCAGCCAACGCGGATTCTGGGCAATGGTGCCAACCCCCATCTCCACGGCCGTCAACGCCCCATCTGCCCTGCAGATCTCCGTGAGAAATTTCGCGCCACCCACCCAGTTGGACGCATCCTGCCAAAACGCTTTCTGCACCAGGGAAGCGCACAGCACATCGACATACTGCTCCTGTGCCTGCTTCGGGCTGTAGCCCGTGAGCTGCATGCTGGCTGCATTGGCATGAAGCACGCGCAGGGTCTGCGCATCCAGCAGCCAGACTGCCTCCTGCAGGCCATCAAGCATGGAGGCAAGCAGAGGGTCAATCAGAAAACTCTGCGGCATATTCACGCGAGATCTTTCTCGACAGCAGGCGCTGCAGAACTATCAAAAAAATAGCAAAGACGCCTTTGTGGCTGCAAAGCTTCAAGCGCGCCACGCGATAGCTGATTACGCGTCAAACCGCGGCGGATACCCAGGCCCACATATTCAAGCAGATCGACAAACCGCAACTTGTGCGCAGCCTTCATGTCATAGGTCAGCACCTGCGGCTTGAGAGACTGGCTGGTATTGACGGACACCACAACGCCCATGCGACCGTCGCTGAGCTCCACCAAGGAGCCCGGCGGATAGACCCCCAGGGTCTGCACGAATGCCTTGAGCACATCGGGGGCATAACGCTGTCGATATTGCCCGTACAGTGCGGCCATGGCTTCATGGGGCGTCATTTCGTTGCCTTGCAGCGGCAGATTGCACAAACGCTCGAAATTGTTGGCCAGCGCCAGTATCTGTCCCGCAATATCCATATCGGTCGCGAGCAGGCCCAGGGGAAAACCCGATCCGTCGGCCCATTCATGGTGCTGGGCGATGGCCGTCGTGACCGAAGGAGGATAGCCCATGGACAGGGCCAATGCCACCGACTCTCCGACATGTCGTGCATAGGCGGTCTCTCGCAGCGGCATGCGATCGGAGCCTTGATTCAGCGCATTGGCCGATGCGGAGATCTCCAGTCCCGGCTTGCCGATGTCGTGCAGCAAGGCGGCCGTGCCAAGATCCTGCAGCACATCGCTGCGCAAGCCCAGCGTCTTGCCCAGCAAAAGGCTCAGCACGGAAACGTTCACACCATGGACGCCGAGTGTGGCTCCCCCCGTATCCGCCAGCAGGTGCAGGCTCAGATCACGGGCCTGCGCCAGCTTGACGACCTGCTGCGCAACCAGCATGTCCGTCGTCGCGCGGGCCCGCTCGGGGTTGCCTGGCAACAAGGCCTGAACATCATCAAAAACGGAAACCGCGCCCAGAAACCGGGACTGCACACCCAAAATGCTGTCGCGCCAGGCATGGGCATCGTTGTCGGGACTGCTGGCTGCAGGACGGGGCGGCTCAACGGCAGGCCTCACGGCCTCTTCCAGATCGCTTCTGGAGAGATCGACCTGAACGGCCTTGAGCTTCAGGGTCCTGAGGGTCTGCAACTGCTCGTCATTGGCAATCTTGAAGCTGCTAACGGGAAACGGATGGCGCAACCAGCCCGTCTCCAGGTGGACATACATGCCTATACGCAGTTGTCCGATATCAATAGCAACGAAACGATTCACTTTGAGCGCTACACACAAGATGAGACATTATTCCGCAGTTCCATGACTGCCCGACCATGACTAGGGTCTGTTGGGATGCAAACGGCACCAACATTCCCCCTCCTGTGTGACTTATCGGCACCAAAGGCTGGGTTTGTAGACCAGATCCATCCACAAAGCCCAACTCGCAACACCGATCAGCATCAACCCTGCAATCCTGGTGCCCCAGCGTGCGCGCCATGCATTGACATGCGACTGCCCCAGCTGCCACAACCAGGGGCCCGCCAGCAACCACAATGCTCCGCCCACGGCAAAGGCTGCCATGGACAAGGCACCTTGCCAGACGCCGCCACTCAGCGCCGCCACCAGTACTGCCGAATACAGCAAACCGCAAGGCATCAGGGCCCAGGCCAAGCCTGCAGCCAGGCTACCTCCCGGCGCAACGACCCAGGGCTGAACCCTGGTCCAGACAGAGCGCCCCGCCTGCTCCAGCCAGGCCGGTTGCCGCGCCTGCACCACCATGGCCAGACCCCAGGCCATGACCGCCACATGCATCAGCGTCCACAACCTCTGCAAGGCCGTGGTCTGGCTGGTCAGCCAGGCCAGACTCTCCATGGCCACCGCCGCCACCCCTCCCAGCAGGGCATAACCGGCAACGCGTCCCAGGTGAAACAGACTGGCACGCAGCCATTGGCGGCTGCGCAGCCCGTGCATGGCGATGACCTGCCCGCCGCCGGCAGGCCTTGCGGCCGTGACAACACTGCAAGGTGCAGCGCACATCGCAAGACAATGGGGCCCACCCACGAGCCCCATGATCAAAGCAGTCCAGACCAGCGAAAACAACATGCGCTAGATGATGCGCGAAAAGCGCGCCCGGTTTCGGTCGGCCTGCAAATATCGATCAAACAGCATGGCTACTCCGCGCACAAAAAACCAGCCCAGACCCGTGACCTTGAAGCCCTCGTCAGACAACTGCACCAGGCCATTGCGCTGCATCTCCTCCAGCGCGGTCAGCTCCTTGGCAAAGTACTCTCGGAAATTGATCAGCCAGGCCTGCTCCATCGGTTCATACAGGACAGAGCCCTGGCACATGACCGCCATGATGATGGCTCGCCGCACCAGATCGTCACGCGAGAGCGCCAATCCACGCTGCACGGGCAGCATGCCGCCATCGATGGCGTCGTAGTACTCCTCCAGTGTCTTGACGTTCTGGCTGTAAGTGGCCCCCACCTTGCCGATGGCCGAGACGCCCAGCGCAATCAGGTCGCAATCGGGCTGGGTGCTGTAGCCCTGGAAATTGCGATGCAGGCGGCCCTGGCGCTTGGCGATGGCCAGAGAGTCGTCAGGAAGCGCAAAGTGGTCCATGCCTACATAGACATAGCCACCTTTCATGAAGGCGTCGATGGCGTCGGAGAGCATGTTCAGCTTCTGCTTGCCCACGGGCAGGTCAGCCGATGCAATACGTCTTTGCGGCTTGAAACGCTCGGGCAGGTGCGCATAGGCGTATAGCGCGATGCGGTCAGGACGCAGCTGATTGACCTGCGCCAACGTGCGCGCAAAAGACTCGGGCGTCTGCTTGGGCAGACCGTAGATCAGATCCACATTGATGGACACAAAGCCCAGGCGGCGCGCCTCGGCCACCAGCTCGAAGACCTGCTCGGACGGCTGCTCGCGGTGCACCGACTTCTGCACCACAGGGTCGAAATCCTGAACTCCAAAACTCAGGCGATTGAAGCCCATCTCCCTGAGAGCCTTCAGCCTCGCGTTGCTGACGGTGCGCGGATCGACCTCGATGGAGTACTCGCCGGCAGGATCAAGCTTGAAATGCTCACGCATCAGGGCCATCAACTGCTGCAGTTCAGCATCGCTGAAGAAGGTCGGCGTCCCCCCCCCCAAATGCAACTGGCTGACCCACTGGCCTTTGCCGCAATGCTCGGTATGCATGGACAGTTCGCGGCTCAGATAATCCAGATACTCGGCAGCCTTTTCATGATGCTTGGTCACGATCTTGTTGCAGGCGCAGTAATAGCAAAGCGACTCGCAAAAAGGAATATGCACATAAACCGACAAGGGCAAAGCACGTGATCCCGAATGCGTCTTGCGCTGTTTCAATGCCAAGATATAGTCGTCTGCACCAAAAGCCTCAACAAAACGGTCGGCTGTTGGGAAGGATGTGTAGCGTGGGCCGGGGATATCAAAACGGCTCAGCAACTCGGGCGTGACTACGGTCATAACTGAAAGTTAGGGTGCGCCCACACTCCACATTAAGCAGATTCCAAAGGAAATCGAATCCTGGAAATCATGCCCATAATGGGCAGAAGCACATGTTTTTGAATCAATGCAAACAATGTGCACCAAGGCAATCATGCTGTCCTTGATGAATATCAAGAGAGCGCGAGGCAAGTGCTGCGACAATTTGATCCAACTCATCCCTAACCACGAGGTCAATGACCGGCGCGACTATCCATTGAAAGTCTGTCTGTGCCGCTGCTGAAAAGCCCATGAATCTTCAGACCATCAAAGCATCCTGCTCCAACTGCAATCTGCGTGAACTGTGCATGCCCATGGGCCTGGACGATGAACAAATGGAGCGCATTGACGAGATTGTGGCGACTCGCCGCAAGGTCAAACGGGGCGGGCTGCTGTTTCGCAACGGCGAGGAGTTCACCTCGCTCTATGCCATTCGCACCGGCTTCTTCAAGACCAGCGTGGCCACCGAGGACGGTCGCGACCAGGTCACCGGCTTTCAGATGGCGGGCGAGATCATCGGCCTGGATGGCATCGTCAACGACCACCACACCTGCGATGCCGTGGCGCTGGAAGATGCCGAAGTCTGCGTCATGCCTTTCGACAAGCTCGAACAGCTCTCGCGGGAAGTCACAGCCCTGCAGAATCATGTACACAAGGTCATGAGCCGCGAAATCGTGCGTGAGCACGGCGTGATGCTGCTGCTGGGCAGCATGCGCGCGGAAGAGCGTCTGGCGGCCTTTGTGCTGAATCTGGTGCAGCGCCTTTCGGCACGCGGCTTTTCGAAGTCCGAGCTGGTATTGCGCATGACCCGTGAAGAAATCGGCAGCTATCTGGGCCTCAAGCTGGAGACCGTGAGTCGCACCTTCTCCAAGTTCGCCGAAGAAGGCATCCTCGAAGTCCGACAGCGCCATCTGCGCATTCTGGATACGGAAGCACTCAAGCGCATCGTCAACAGCCAGCAATGTCAAAACTGAGTACGACAGGCTGACTTCAGGACAAGGCCTGCGGAAAGCGGGCTTTTCATGGCGACACGCCCGCCAGGGATTTGGTCTTCGAGACGGTCGGTACCGCAAGCGACGGGCCAGGAACCGGGACTGAGACCCGTCCCGACGCTGCGGACTCTTGCAGCGCGCGCTATTCGGCCAGAGGCTCCGTGCCTGCGCCCTGGTTCAGATCGCTGGCAGAACGCCCCAGCATGACGGTCATCATCCCGCTGATCACGGAGACCGCCCAGAAGACAAAAAAGGCCACGGTGTAGACGGCATTGCGCGACCCGTCCAGAGACGTCCCCAGCCAGCGCATGTCCAACGGGTCCACAAAGGCAAATACCACCATCTCCATGATTGCCGCGGCCAAAAAAGCCGGCCAGACAATCCACATCCAGCGTCGAGCATCCATCGCGATTCTCCTTGGCCAGTGGGTATCAACCTATTTTGCCCAATTGCCATGACTTTCCCCGCATACCAAGGGCATGCACTCAGATGGGAAACCCTGGATCGCGCCATGTCAAAGCATGCGGCAATGTCCATGGTTTGCTCCGAGTCCAAGGACATGCGAAATCGTCCTGAATGGCTTGCCATCCGTTCTTGTCCCTGAAGCCCTCCGATCATGGAGCGGATTCTGCGCGCTGACGCGGCCGGCAAAGCAGGGGGACTGCGACACCCACCGGCGATGCAGGCTCCTGCGACGGAGCGCTCGATCAGGGTTCGTGCGACGTCACGACCATCGTGCTCCGGATAGGGCTGCAAAAAAGGCCGCAGAAGCGGCCTTGAGACTGCGGTGAACGCGATCAGCGATCCAGCGGGTGGTCCTTGGCCGGCGTTGCGGCGTGGTTGCGCCCCGTCACTGCCGGGGCCAGGCTTTTCTCGCGCTCCGTGAGACGCTGGTTGATTTCAATACCGTGGCGATAGTAGTCGGGGTCGATCACGGGATCCGGCTTGCTCATGGCGATATAGGCGGTCACGATGCCCGCGACCACCACCACGGCGGGGCCCGCAATGATGAGCCAGACATGGGCAAACTTCCACCAGGGCTTGCCGTCCTCGGGGTGGATGATCTTGGCCTTGTGCGCGACATTGGCTTGTGTTGCCGACATGGTGAAACCTCTTTTCAGAAATCTGGCTGCCCAATTGCAAATCTGCAATCGGGCAGCATCAATTGTTGCTGATTCGCGATGCCCTTGCGTGGCTGTCGCGATGCATGCCGCAGGCCTAGCGCGGCACCAGGAACACGGACTTTTCGGAGATGCGCCCGGCCCCAGCCGTCAGCGCATCCACATTGAAATGCACGGGGTGCGAGCCGGAATCGGCCGAGCCATAGGGGATCTGCAAGCGCACCGCAATGCCGCGCGTCTCGGCCGGACCGACCGAGACTTCCTGCTCGGATACGACCTCCAGCTGATCCAGCCCCGTGGCGCTGATGCGATAGCGCTGCTCTGACTCGGTTGCATTCATGATCTGCAGGCGATAGACGTTTTCGAGCTTGCCGCCCGCCACGAGACGCGCCAGCGCGGCACGGTCGCGGATCACGTCAACCTTGAGCGGCTCGCGCAGTACCAGGCTGGCGATCATGGCTGCGCTCAGCGCCAGCAGCACGGCCGAATAGATCAGCACGCGCGGGCGGAAGATGCGCCGTATCACCTGCGCCTGCTTCCAGAGCCTGGCCACGGCGTTCTGCGTGGTCAGGCGGATCAGGCCGCGCGGGTACTCCATCTTGTCCATCACGGAGTTGCAGGCATCGATGCACAGACCGCAGCCAATGCACTCGTACTGCAACCCCTTGCGGATGTCGATGCCCACGGGGCAGACCTGAACACAAAGCTTGCAGTCTATGCAGTCACCCAGACCCTGCGCCTTGTAGTCCACGTCTTTTCTGCGCGGGCCGCGTGCTTCACCGCGCTGCACGTCGTAGCTGACGATCATGGTGTCCTTGTCGAACATGGCGCTCTGGAAGCGTGCATAGGGGCACATGTACTTGCAGACCTGCTCGCGCATATAGCCAGCATTGCCGTATGTGGCAAAGCCGTAGAACAGCACCCAGAAAATCTGCCAGCTGCCCTGGAAGGCCATCAGCTCCACACCCAGTTCACGGATGGGCACGAAGTAGCCGACAAAGGTGAATCCGGTCCACAGGGACAGAACAATCCAGAGGAACTGCTTGAGCGACTTCTTCCAGAGCTTCTCGAAGGTCCAGCCATGCTTGTCGATGCGCATGCGGGCGCTGCGGTCTCCCTCCACCTTGCTCTCGATCCACATGAAGATCTCGGTATAGACCGTCTGCGGACAGGAAAAGCCGCACCACAGACGCCCGGCCACCGCGGTAAACAGAAACAGCCCCAGCGCGCTGATGATGAGCAGCCCCGTGAGATAGATGAAGTCCTGCGGGTAGAGCACCAGCCCGAACAGATAGAAGCGTCGCGCCCCGAGGTCGAACAGCACCATCTGGCGCTCGCCCCACTGCAGCCAGGGCAGGCCGTAGAACACAATCTGGGTCAGGAACACCATGATCCAGCGCCAGCGCGAGAAGACGCCGCTGATGGCGCGCGAGTACACCTTCTGTTCGGAGGCGAACATGGGCATATATTCCTGGCCGCCGTCCACGGGCTCAGCCGTGATCGGAATGACTTTGCGAGGTTTGTCCGGATCGCAGGGCATCGCAGTTCCTTAATATTTTTGTAATTACTGAAAACTCAAACGAGAAAAAGGCGGTGCCTTGGCACCGCCTTCATCACCCGTCTTACTTCTGGGCGCTTGCGTTGGACAGCCCCCAGACATAGGAGGCCAGCACCGCGATCTGCGCTTCGGTCAGCTTGTCCTTCTGGGCAGGCATCTCGTTCATCTTGCCATGGTTGACCATGTCGACAATGACGGACTCGCCCCAGCCATGCAGCCAGATGTCATCGGTCAGGTTGGGGGCGCCAAGCGCCTGGTTGCCCTTGCCGTCCATGCCGTGGCAAGCCGCGCAGGCCACGAACTTGGACTTGCCCTGCGAAGCCTTGACGGCATCGTGAGGGCTGCCCGACAGGCTCAGCACATAGTGAGCCACATTGCGCACATCTTCCGCCGAGCCCACGGCAGCTGCCATGGGAGGCATCACGCCGATGCGGCCGTTGGTGATGGTTTCCTTGATCTTGTCGGGCGTGCCGCCATGCAGCCAGTCACCGTCGCTCAGATTGGGGAAGCTCTTGCTGCCGCGTGCATCGGAGCCGTGGCATTGCGCGCAGTTGTTCATGAACAGACGCTCGCCGATGGCCATGG
>NZ_SPEY01000120.1 GCF_009360615.1 Comamonas sp. | reverse complement strand
AAAGATGATCCCCGGCGAACTGATTCTTGACGAGGGCAGCCATGCACTCAACCCCGGCCGCCGCACGCTCACGCTGGTGGTGAAAAATGCCAGCGACCGGCCGATTCAGGTCGGCTCGCATTACCACTTTGCCGAAACCAATGCAGGCCTGGATTTCGACCGCGCCGCCGCCCATGGCATGCGCCTGAACATTGCCAGCGGCATGGCGGTGCGCTTCGAGCCAGGGCAGCAGCGCACGGTGGAACTGGTCGAGGTCGGCGGCGACCGCCAGATCTATGGCTTTCGCGGTCTGGTCCAGGGTGCATTGCCCGTAATTGCCAGCGACTGACCGGCCATGCTGATGCTGTTTGCTTCTGCTTTTGTGCTGGGCCTGGTGTTCAATGCTGCGCCCGGTGCGGTGTTTGCAGAGACCGTGCGCCAAGGTGTGCGCGGGGGCTATCGCCCTGCGCTGGCGGTGCAGCTGGGTTCCCTGGTGGGCGATGCGAGCTGGGCCTTGCTGGGCCTGGCCGGCATTGGTCTGGTCATGCAGGTCGACGCCTTGCGCTGGCCGATTGGTCTGGCGGGCTCCGCCTACCTGCTCTGGCTGTCCTGGGACAGCTGGAAGGCCGGGCGTACCGAACACCGGCTCGATGTATCGGCCACCGTCGCCGCCACGCAGAAGCAGGCCCTGCGCCGCGGCATGGCCCTGTCGCTGACCAATCCGCAGAACCTGGCCTACTGGGCCGCCATGGGCAGTGCCCTGGGGGCGGTGGGAGTGACCCAGCCCAGCGCCAGCGATTACGGGCTGTTCTTCGCGGGATTCATGACTTCGTCCCTGCTCTGGTGCTTTGTCTGCGCAGCCTTGGTGGACCGGCTTTTCCGCCGCGCCGCTGCGCACTGGAGCCGTTTTACCTACCGCTGCTGCGCTGCACTGCTGCTGGCCCTGGCACTGGGCACATTGCGCGACCTGCTCGGCACAAACCCCGCCGCCCTGCCACCGGCGGTCCAGCAGCAGTCCCTGCGCTGAACACCTGAATCGGAGATTCCTCAATGGCCACCATGGACCGACGAGCCTACGCAGAAACCTTTGGCCCCACCGTGGGCGACCGTCTGCGCCTGGCCGACACCGAGCTCATCGTCGAGGTCGAAAAAGACTACACCCTGGCCGCTGGCGGCTATGGTGAGGAAGTGAAGTTCGGCGGCGGCAAGACCATCCGTGACGGCATGGCGCAAAGCCAGCGCACACGCGACGGGACGGGAGCCGGCCCTGACGGAGGCGGTGCGGTCGACACCGTGCTGACCAATGCACTGATCCTGGACCACTGGGGCATCGTCAAGGCCGACATCGGACTCAAGGACGGCCGCATCGTGGCCATAGGCAAGGCCGGCAACCCCGACACCCAGCCGGGCGTGAGCATCATCATCGGCCCGGGCACGGAGATCATCTCCTGCGAAGGCCATATCGTCACCGCAGGCGGCATCGACACCCATATCCATTTCATTGCCCCACAGCAGATCGAGGAAGCACTGACCAGCGGCGTGACCACCATGATCGGCGGCGGCACCGGCCCGGCCACCGGCACCTTCGCCACCACCTGCACGCCAGGCCCCTGGCATATGGAACGCATGCTGCAGGCCGCCGACGCTTTCCCCATGAATCTGGGTTTTCTGGGCAAGGGCAATGCCAGCCTGCCCGGCGGCCTGCACGAGCAGATCAGTGCCGGCGCCATCGGCCTCAAGCTGCACGAGGACTGGGGCAGCACGCCGGCAGCGATCAGCAACTGCCTGGATGTGGCCGAGGACACCGACACCCAGGTCGCCATCCACACCGACACGCTCAACGAGTCCGGCTTTGTGGAGGACACCGTGGCCGCATTCAAGGGCCGCACCATTCACACCTTCCACACCGAAGGTGCGGGCGGTGGCCATGCGCCCGACATTCTGAAAGTGGTGGGCGAGGCCAATGTGCTGCCCAGCTCCACCAACCCCACGCGCCCCTACACCATCAACACGCTGGACGAGCATGTGGACATGCTCATGGTCTGCCACCACCTGGACGCCGGCATTGCCGAAGACCTGGCCTTTGCCGAAAGCCGCATCCGCAAGGAAACGATTGCGGCAGAGGACATCCTGCACGACATCGGCGCGATCAGCATGTTCAGCTCCGACAGCCAGGCCATGGGCCGCGTGGGCGAGGTCATACTGCGCACCTGGCAGACCGCGCACAAGATGAAACTGCAGCGCGGCGCCCTGAGCGGCGACGGCGCGCGCAACGACAACTTCCGTGTCAAGCGCTATATCGCCAAATACACCATCAACCCCGCGATTGCCCATGGCATCAGCCACGAGGTGGGCAGCATCGAAGTGGGCAAGTGGGCGGATATCGTGATCTGGAAGCCGGCCTTCTTTGGCGTCAAGCCGTTCTGCATCCTCAAGGGCGGCAGCATCGCCATGGCGGCCATGGGCGATCCGAATGCCTCCATTCCCACGCCTCAGCCCGTGCATTACCGCCCCATGTTTGCAAGTTTTGGCGGGGCGGTTGCCAGAACTTCGCTGACCTTTGTCTCCCAGGCAGGGCTTGCCGCCGGTATCGGCCAGCGCTTCGGGTTGCACAAGACCCTGTCGGCGGTCAAGGGCATACGCACTGTGAAGAAGCAGCACATGATCCACAACGATCTGGCGCCGCATATGGAGGTGGATGCCCAGACCTATGCCGTGCGCGCCAATGGCGATCTGCTGACCTGCGAGCCCGCGGTCAGCCTGCCCATGGCACAGCGCTACTTTCTGTTCTGAGCGGTGTTGAGCTGAAACTCCGAATCCGGATGCAGCATGCCCTTGCCCTCAAACCAGGCCAGCCAGTCGCTGACGGCGAGCTGCGGCGCGTCTTTCACGGTGGCGGGCAAGGCCTCGTACACCAGCACGGTGATGGACTGCTGACCGCCCTGGGTCAGCATCACGGGCAGAGTCAGAATGCGCTTGGCGTATTCGCCCAGGTCTTCGGGCCACAGGCCTTCGATGCGATCCATGGCCCGCTCCAGCGCTGCGTCCATGGGGTAGACCTCGGCCAGCACGGCCTGCGAGCCTTGCAGCCTCAGGCCCGGGTACCAGCCAAGGTCATGCAAGGTGCCGGTCAGCTGGGTCCTGCCGACACAGGCAACGCCTGGCTGGAGCCTTGCAATATCGTTGATGCCACCGGCACGCAAGGTGCCATACACCGCCACATAGGCTGCGCCACAGCCCTGCCAGTCAGCAGGCGCAACCAGCAAAGAGGTCGGTGCTGCCATTTCTGTCGAAGTTTCCAAAAGAGTTGTCCATCAAAATCACTGATATGCGCAGGGCATGCAACATGCGCGCCAATCTGGTTCTGGCCTTTTATTTCATTGTGAATTCAACATGCTGACTGCCAACAAACTGCTGCTCCAGGGCCAGGGCCTTTCCACCGTCATCCTCCAACGCGCCGCGTCCGTGGAACTCGACTGGGATGTGCGTCAGAAGAGCCGCTTTGCCGCCACCGACAGCCAGGGCCGCGAGCTGGCCGTCTTCTTGCCGCGCGGCCAGGCCGTGCGCGGTGGCGATGTGCTGGTGGCCGAAGACGGCAGCCTGATCTGCGTGCGGGCCGCACCGCAGAAAGTGCTGCATATCACGGCCTGCGCCGAGCACGGCACGCCGTTTGACCTGATGCGCGCGGCCTACCACCTGGGCAACCGCCATGTGCCGATCGAGCTGCAGCCCGACCATCTGAAGATCGAACCCGACCATGTACTGGCCGATATGCTGCGCAGCATGCACATGACGGTGGTCGAAGCCGATCTGCCTTTCGAGCCCGAAGGAGGCGCCTATGGCGGCCATGTGACCAACGATGGCCACAGCCACCATCATCACGCCCATGGACACTCGCATGACCACGCCCACTGAGCCGCTGCTGGCGCTTGGCGCGCAGAGCTTTCTGCAGCTGATGTGGCTGGCCTCGCCGGCCCTGCCCATCGGGGGCTTCTCCTATTCGGAAGGGCTTGAAGCGGCCATCAATGCGGCGCTGGTCACAACGGAAGCAGAGGCTGCCAGCTGGCTGGTGCAGCAGCTGCATCTGACCCAGTCACGCGGGGACATGGCCGTGATTGCGCAGGCCATGCCGGCCTGGAAAGGCGCGGATCTGGCGCGCATTGCCAGCCTCAACCAGTGGGTCAGGGTCACGCGCGAAACCAGCGAGCTGCGCCTGCAGACCGAGCAGATGGGCCGCTCGCTGACCGAGTGGCTGAAAAACCGCTACGCCGACGAAGCAGCCGCGCTGGCCTCCGTCCACTGGCTGGCCGCGCAGGATGCCAGCTACCCCATCGCCTTCTCGCTGGCAGCCCAGTGCACCGGCGCCACACCGCGCGATGCGCTGCTGGCCTATGCCTTTGGCTGGGCCGAGAACATGGTCCAGGCCGCCATCAAGGCCGTGCCCCTGGGCCAGAGCGCCGGCCAGCGCATCCTGGCGCGACTGACGTCCGAGATTCCCGCCGCCGTCGAGTACGCGCTGGCGTTGCCGGACGACGCAAGACAGGCTTTCTCGCCCATGCTGGCCATTCTCTCGGCCCAGCATGAACACCAGTATTCTCGGCTTTTCCGTAGCTGAACCGCCATCCGCCATGTCTGCACTGTTTGCCGCCACGCCCCAGCCACCGTACTACGCCGCCATCTTCACCTCCCTGCGCACCCCGACGGACCAGGGCTATGGCGAGATGGCCGACCGCATGGTGGAGCTGGCCGGCCAGCAGGCGGGCTATCTGGGCGCTGAAAGCACCCGCGATGCCCAAGGCTTCGGCATCACCGTGTCTTACTGGGAAAGCGAGGAAGCCATCCGCCGCTGGAAGCACAACGCCGAGCACCAGATCGCCCAGGAAAAAGGCCACGCCACCTGGTACCAGCATTTCGAGCTGCGCATTGCCAAGGTGGAGCGAGCCTACGGCAAGGCCCGCTGATCGCAACCCTCTCATTCTCGAAAGAACTCACCATGTCGACCGCACTGCACCATATCCCCAACCGCACCAAGAAGCTGCCTCCGCTGCGCGTGGGCATCGGCGGGCCCGTGGGCTCGGGCAAGACCACGATTCTGGAGATGCTTTGCAAGGCCATGCGCGGCAAATGGGACCTGGTCGCCATCACCAACGATATCTACACCAAGGAAGACCAGCGCCTGCTCACCATCAGCGGCGCCCTGCCCGCCGAACGCATCATGGGTGTGGAAACCGGCGGCTGCCCGCACACGGCGATTCGCGAGGATGCCTCCATCAACCTGGAAGCCATTGACCGCATGCTCAAGGACTTCCCCGATGCCGACATCGTCTTCATCGAATCGGGCGGCGACAACCTGGCGGCCACCTTCAGCCCCGAGCTGTCGGATCTGACCATCTATGTGATCGACGTGGCAGCAGGCGAGAAGATTCCGCGCAAGGGCGGTCCCGGCATCACCAAAAGCGATCTCTTCGTCATCAACAAGACCGACCTGGCCCCGCATGTGGGCGCCAATCTGGACATCATGCGCAGCGACACCGTCAAGCAGCGCACCACGCCCAAGGGCCTCAAGCCCTTTGTGATGACCAACCTCAAGACACTGGAGGGGCTGGACGAAGTGGTGGCCTTCATCGAGAAGCAGGGCCTGCTGGCAGCCTGATCAGCCTCCTCAGCACGAAAAAAGCCGCCCAGGGGGCGGCTGTTTCTCGAACCAGCAGGTGATTACTGGTTGGCCAGATCCAGATGGAACTCGCGAGCTTCTTGAATGAATTCGATCAGGGAGTTGATAGCTTGGCGCATGATGAACTTTCTATGAAATCAAGAGATGCACTTCAAGCGACGGACAGCACGCATCTCATGTACTGTCACTCGCGGGTTTAACCTTAAGGGTTAACCCTTGGAACTAAGTATAAACCACTATCTTCGTTTGTGCAAACGCGCGTCCCGCGCAAAGCCCGCACTCTTCAGTGCAATGACGCGATAAGCGTGCACATGCCGTCGCAAGGCCTGTGCAGATCCATATTTGCGAAATTCCTGCGTCAAAATTGCCGCAGGACGCTGTACTTTTCACCAGTGCGTCACCGAATCCGCCCGCCGACTGCTACGCTATGGGCTGTTGACAATATTTGTGGCGGGTTGACAGCTCCCGCAATCGGAAAGTGGAAATGGCGCGAGATTGTGGTTTGCAGCAGATGGGCGGACTTGCGTCCCATCGAATGAATGCCGACATCCAGCCCGGCCACTATGCAGCGCCCGTCTTCCACCGCTGCGGAGCGCGCGCATGACCTCGACGCTGACCGGCCCGGGCACGCCCGCTGCCTGGCACATCACCACCATGAACCCCGCAGAGGCCCCCTGGCATCTGCTGCTGCTGGCAGACCCCTCGCGCGAGCGGGTCAAGCGCTATCTGCCCGGCTCCACCTGCTTCGGAGCCCGCCAGACGGACCAGTTCACGCCCAGCGGCCTTGGAGCCCTGATCGGCGTGTGCGTGCTGGTCCCCGAGGGCGACGGGCTTCAACGATGGGAGGTGATGAACATGGCCGTGTCCACAGCCTGGCAGAGCCAGGGCATAGGCTCGGCCCTGCTGCAACGCGCCATCCGCGAAATGCGAGAACGCGGCGTGCAGCAGCTGGATGTGGGAACGGGCAGCTTCGGAGACCAGTTGCTGTTCTATCAGCGCCTGGGGTTTCGCGTCACCGACATCGAGCGGGACTTCTTTTTGCAGAACTACACCACGCCGCTGTGGGAGCGCGGCGTGCAGCACAAGGACATGCTCAAGCTGACACTGGATCTCTGAAAGCATGGGCGGCCGGCCGAAGAGATCCGGAAGGCCGGGTGCCTGCTGAAAAGCGCAAAGAGCAAGAGGCGCCGCGGCGCCTCTTGCTCTTTCAGCCTCGTCCTGGCGGCCTCAGGCCGTCTTGAGGCGACGCGCACGCACGGCGGCAGCCAGTTGCTCCAGCACCGGCACCGTCTGCTCCATGCTGATGCAGGCATCGGTCAGCGAGACGCCGTAGGCCAGCTCCTCACCCTCCACAATGTCCTGACGGCCTTCGTGAATATGGCTTTCGATCATCACACCGGTGATGCGGGTGTCGCCACCAGCAATCTGCCCTGCCACATCCGTCGATACATCGATCTGGCGGCGGTGCTGCTTGCTGCTGTTGGCATGCGAGAAGTCGATCATCACCTGCGGGTGCAGACCGGCCTTTTCCAGCACCTCGCATGCGGCCTGGACATGGGCCGCGTCATAGTTGGGAGCCTTGCCGCCACGCAAGATGATGTGGCAGTCCTGATTGCCGCGTGTCTCGAAGATCGCGCTCTGCCCCATCTTCGTCATGCCCATGAACGCATGGGAAGACTGGGCGGCCACAATGGCATCGCTGGCCACCTTCACGCCGCCATCGGTGCCATTCTTGAAGCCCACGGGGCAGCTCAGACCACTGGCCAGCTGGCGATGGCTCTGACTCTCCGTGGTGCGCGCGCCAATCGCGCCCCAGCTGACCAGATCGCTGATGAACTGCGGCGACAGCAGATCCAGGAATTCCGTGCCGGCAGGCAGGCCCAGCGCCAGCACATCGAGCAGCAGGCGGCGTGCCAGCTCCAGCCCTTCGTTGACGGCAAAGCTGCCGTCGCGGTACGGATCGTTGATATAGCCCTTCCAGCCCACGGTGGTGCGCGGCTTCTCGAAATAGACGCGCATCACGATCAGCAGATCGTCCTTGAGCGCATCGGCCTGGACCTTGAGCTGGCGCGCGTAATCCATGGCCTGATCGTGATCGTGAATCGAGCAGGGTCCGACCACCACCACCAGCCGGTCATCCTGGCCGTGCAGCACGCGCGAGATGGCGGCACGGCTGGTTTCGACCAGCTGCTGCGCCTCTTCGGTCACGGGCAGCCATTCCTCCAGCAAGGCCGGGGTCAGCAGCGGGCGCACGATCTTGATGCGTGTATCGTCAATGCGGGTCTTGTCCAGCGTGGTCAGCTTGGGCGGTGCCTTGCGGACCGGAGCGGCGCTGGGATGCAGGGGCGTCGTGGAGGATGTCATCCCGCTATTGTCGCGCCATGCGCTTTCACCCGCGCGCTCGCCCCCATCGGCGGCTGCGGAAAGCGGCCTGCTGCCGCCAGCCGGGCAAGGCTGGACGGCGCCCCGCCCCGGTAGACTGGCGGCCCCTAGAAGATCGAACGCCACCGCCCATGGAACTGCTGTTCACCATCACCCCGGCCCACACCGACTGCCGGCTGCAGGCCGCGCTGCAGCGCGAGATGCAGCAACACGCGCGACAACAGGCCGCCCTGCAGGCCCGGATGGCAGGCTGGCAGGAGCGCTGGCTCGCCCCGCTGCTGCTCGGCCTGGGCCTGGGCGGCGGCCTGCTGGCCATCGCCCGGCCGGGCCAGCAGCTGAGCCCCGAAAAAATCATCGCCATGCTGGTCTCGACCGTGCTCTGCATCCTGCTGTGGAAGCGCTACTCAGCGCGCCTACTCGGCGCGTTGCGTCAGCACCAAGCCATGCGCCAGGCGCCGCTGCAGGGCCTGCACCGGAAGCTGGTGCGCGCAGGCCTGCGGGCCCGCCTGCGGCGCCTGGAGGGCGGCTACCGCCTGCAGCTCGACGATCAGGGCTTCACGCTGATCCACGACCGGGGTGCGCGAGAACGGCTCGAATGGGCGCAGATCGCGCGCCTGCAGGCCACGCCCGACTTCTACAAGGTGGCCTGCGCCCGGCTCGCGGCCGAGGGCAAGGCCTACCATATCCCCCGCCACAGCGATGCCATGGACCCGGCCGCCTACCGGCAGGGATTGGCACTGTGGCTGAGCAAGTGCCCGATGGAACCGGAGACGCCAGCCGCCATGGCGCGCTGACTCAGCGCATACGGGCGGTGCTTTATTCCCCGGCCGACAGTTTCATCAGCACCAGACCGCTGACGATCAGGACAGCCGCTCCCACGCGCATGGCACTGAGCTGCTCTCCCAGCACCGTGACGCCCACCAGGAATGCACCCACGGCACCGATACCGGTCCAGATCGTATACGCCGTGCCCAGAGGCAGACTGCGCATGGCCACCGACAGCAGACCAAAGCTGGCGATCATGGCCACGATGGTGATGGCGCTGTATTTGAGGTTGGTGAAACCATGGGACTGCTTCATGGTGAAGGCCCAGACCACTTCCAGAACGCCGGCCACCAGCAGATAAACCCAAGCCATGGAAAACCTCTTTGAAGATCGAATGGCCAGGCCGTCCCGGCAGGAATTCAGGCCATGCATCGCATCGCCCGGCAAGGTCGTCCCTGCGGCATGAATCCTAATCCGCATGCGCTAATCCGGGCCAGCCATGGGTGGTTCGGCCGCCACAACCATGGGCCGGCGCTTCGTTGGCTCCGTCCGGCGGTGCCTGCGGATTCCATGAGGCAGTGCAAGGTTTGACGGACTGCGACGGATTCGCCAGGCCCGATGCAGGCAGAAGCGGCGCCATGGCACTTATGGATGCCGTGGGCGCAACACAGGCGGTGCGCAGCTCCTGCTGGCCCGCGAGGACTGCGCCATGCAGGGACAGAGCCGATGCAAGGCAATGGCACACTGGATGGCTGTGCCAAGCCCGCCCATCGCCACCATGCTTACCGGATTGAATCACCTCACGCTGGCCGTCGCAAACCTGCAGCGCAGCGTGGACTTCTACGTGCGCGTACCGGGGTTTCGCCTGCGGGCGCAGTGGGATGCGGGAGCCTATCTGGAACTCGGCGATCTGTGGCTGTGCCTGTCGTCAGACGAACAGCGAAGCCAGGCCCGCAGCTCTGACTACACCCACTACGCATTCACGATTGCCCAACGCGACTTCGCGCACTTTGTGGAGCATGCCAGGTCATGCGGTGTCCAGGAATGGAAGAGCAACCGCAGCGAAGGCGATTCCTTCTACTTTCTGGACCCGGATGGCCACCTGCTCGAAGCCCATGTCGGTTCGCTGCAAAGCCGCCTGGCGCAATGCCGCTTGCGGCCTTATGCGGGCATGCGGTTCTTCGACTGAGCCAACGAGCAGGCAACGGAGGCAATACTCAGGCAAGACCGGGTGCAAGAGCCTGTCTGACACAGCTGCGCTCCAAGGAGCGCGGCCAGTCGATACAGGGGAGCCAGCCTGGCTGCGCCACACTAGGCGGCCAGCCGCTCCTCTTCCAGCACCACCACATTGCCCACCGTTGCACCATAGTGGGTGGCCACGCGCTTGCGCTGCTTGAGCACGGCCCTGTCCTTGCTGACCAGCAAGGCCTTGTGCTGGCTGGCCAGGTCGAGGAAATGCTGGTCGTCGGGATCGGTGCAGGTGAAGCGGATCTTGGGTGCCCCAGGCACATACTCGACGGCGGCATCAAACGCCGCCATCACGCCTTCGGGCGTCTTGCCGTAGTAGCTGATGCGCGGCGCAATCTGGCTGTAGTGCAGCACGCGCCCCAGCTCGATGCGCTGGGCTTCGTCGGCAATCCAGCGCACCTCTCCACGGGCGACCAGTTCGCGGATGGCGGGGATATCCGGGTCGTCAAAGATCAGCATGTCCAGCACCACATTGGTGTCCAGAATCATGGGGCGCGGCAAGGGGCCGTCATAGCCGGCGTTGCAGGCCGGCCAGCGCAGCGGGGCGATCTTCATTGAGGCCGGCCTTCCGGCTTTGCGCTCCGTGCCGCATCCTCCGCAGGCTTGCGCGCCTTGACCGCGCCCTTGATCATGTCGAAGCGGAACAGACGGCATTCGATGGGGCCGTTCCACATGGGCGTGCGGCGCGACTCCTTGAGGCGCATCTTGCTGGGCAGCTTGAGGTCCGGCGTCAGCATCCAGGCGCTCCAGCCGCTGTAGTTCTTCTTCCAGTGGCTGGCCAGCTGGTTGAAGAACTCGCCGCCGTCGTCGGTCTGCGCGGTTTCCCGGCCGGCACGTTCGACCTGATCCATGCGCTCGGCCGCATTGCGGCCCGCGCTACCGGCCGCCGCGATACGCTCCCCATAGGGAGGGTTCAGCAGCATCATGCCGGGCTGCTCGCTGGGCGGCATGCGCTGCAAGGCATCGCCACCGCGCAGGCTGACGGTATCGGACACACCCGCCCGCTCGGCATTGCGCTGGGCAAAGTCCACCATGCGGAAGGCGATGTCCGAGCCGTAGATGCCCACCGGCGACTCGGGCAGGATCTGGCTCTCGGCTTCATCCAGCATGGCTTCCCAGACATGGCGCTGAAAAGGTACGAGCTTCTCGAACGCAAAGCGACGCAGAATGCCGGCCGGAATCCTGCGCGCGATCTGGGCGGCCTCGATCACCAGGGTACCGCTGCCGCAGCAGGGGTCGTACAGCGGCTGGGGATGGTCGCCATGCGGGTTCCAGCCCGAGGCCGCAATCATGGCCGCAGCCAGGGTTTCCTTGAGCGGGGCATCGCCCTTGTCCTCGCGCCAGCCGCGCTTGAACAGCGCCTCGCCCGAAGTGTCGATATAGAGGGTGGCGCCGTCGGTCGTCAGGTGCAGATGCACGCGCACATCGGGATGGTGGGTCTCCACGCTGGGGCGCACGCCGTTGCGCTTGGCGCGAAAACGGTCGGCAATCGCGTCCTTGACCTTGAGCGCCGCAAAGTTCAGGCTGGTCAGCGGGCTGTGCTGGGCCGTGACCTCGATCTTGAAGGTTTCCTTGGGCGTGAACCAGATCTCCCAGGCCACCTCGCTGGCGGCGCGGTACAGATCGTTCTCGCTGCGGTACAGGGTGTGCGAGAGCTCGATCAGCACGCGCTGGGCCAGACGGCTGTGAAGATTGAGCAGCAAGGCATCGCGCCACATGCCGCGCAGCATGACGCCGCCCCGGCCCACGAGCAGATCCTGCCCGCTGGCACCGGTGATGGCGTGGACCTCGTCGGCCAGAAAGCCCTCGACGCCGGCGGCGCAGGGCAGAAACAAATGCAGTTGGTTCATAGAAATCAGTGCGCGCC
>NZ_SPEY01000019.1 GCF_009360615.1 Comamonas sp. | reverse complement strand
CTGTTCTTCCGTAAATCTCTTCTTCACGTCCAATCTCCTGTTGCATGGGATTGGACTCCAAGCTCACCTGCTACTCAATTCCGGGGAGACGTCGGAGCCCCGGTAGGTCAGCGACGCCAGCTCATTTTCCTGCGCCATCTGAAAGCAGAGCTTGGGAAGACGTTTGACACGATCCTGGACCGGGTGACGGCTCTGGGTCGGTCTGCGACAGTCGCAGATCGGCCCTGAGCGGACAGTCTAGGCACTGACGCCTTAGCTAAGCCTTGCCGCGAAGCGGCGTCGGCTTGAATGAATTGGCAGGCTTACTCGCGGAAGCAGCCTTCATGTTTGCATCCAGTCGAACTACGCCAGTAGATTGCATTCCACTGCAGCGGGTTCATGGGGCGGTCGCGATTGAGAAAGACGGCCGAGCCGTTGCCAAGCTGCCAGCCGTGCAAACGGACCCCACTACGGGGAAGAAACTGGGAAGCGGGCGGTGACCCGAGCGATGTGACGAGGTGCTTGTAGGCTGCTTGATGGGACCACCACGGGACGTTGATCGAGACTTGGTCAAGAAGACCGCCCGCAAAGAAGAACGACATGTAGAGAGTGGGAACGCCATTCGTCGAACTGACCTCCACAGCACAGACATGTTGCACTGCGAGGGGGCCTCGATAGGGATAGCAACTGACGGGATAGCCGCTGAAGTGCTCCTTGAGACGGCGTTCTGTCCACTCCTCGGATAGTGCCGAGATATCGAGCGATGCAGGTTTGCGAGCTTCCGTGAAGTACCGCTTGTACTCCCTCAAGTTCCCTGCCTGCGACAACAACAAGCCGGCAATGCCAGCACACAAGCAAAGTAGGAGGAAGACTCTTCGAAGGCTCAGGGGACGCGTTCGAGGTTGTTCGCCGGGAGAGAGCATTGCTTGTGAGATCTTATGAAATACCGGCGTAGGCGGGTTGGCTTAAGCGCCAGATTAGACCCAACGCTGGTGAATAGGGGGCGGGGCGGTCAAAGCAATACGAACAAGGTAAGAGCTGTTACCGTACGGCACATAAGCGCTACAGGCCAAAAAGGTTTGACTCGTCGCTCTTATAAAAATGACCATATCCGTATTTATGGCAGTAAGCAATCGCAAACAAAAATTTCAGAAAAACCTAAAAATTTCAAGATTGGAGCTTGTTGTGAGTCGTCAAAGACCAATGATGGAATGAATCCACAGCCGATCTGTGACTGTCGCAAATCGACTGCAGGCATTCCGGTATTGAATCGCGCCACCAACCGGATTAAGCAAATGCACTTGAGCTAAATCTTCAGTGGAAAGCAAGGGGGATATGCGATTGTTTCCGAACTCTTGAAAAGTAAGACGTACCAGCGGGTGCTCCATGCCTCTTGAAACCTCTCGCCGCTTTGAGCGTCATATCGCAGTGGCAGCATGCATCTCAGGTTTAGCTGTGGCCTTCCTGCTTTCCCCCAAGAACTACGTTTTGGGCAACATGGCTTGGTACTGGGGGCCTCACTTCGCCGTGCTCGCGCTGGTTTCTATGTGCAAACCCCGCTCTGCCGTCATTGCTGGTATTGCCTTTGGAATGACCATTTATTTGGCTGCATTCGGTATCTGGGCTCTTACGCGCCTGCATCCAGACTCCATGGCATGGCTGGGCTATTTGTTCACACTGCCAGGTGCACTGGCAGGTGCAGGGATTGCCCTATACATTCAGAATCGTGAAGCCAACCTAGGATCACTTGCCACAACCATGGCGGCTTTGTGTTCTGTTCTCCTGGCCATTACATTCAATCAAGTCGTCGTATGTAACACGCTCATGTACTGCGGCGGCAAGTAAGACAGAGAAGCTTTCCACTTGCCGCCACTCTTCGCTGCGGCAACCTACGGCCAAGGACCGCTTCTGGCCGATCTGGGACCGTCGCTGACCGATCCCCTGCCGCCATTCAAGCTCATCCTTTGGCAACTGAGCATCCACAACAGTCTTTTAGTTGCACGCCGAACATCCTGTTTCCGAGAAAACCTCGATCAAGAAGCCCTAACTGACCAGCGATCTCTTGCCGGAGGCGCTCTGCGCTCTTGTTTTCCCCGTCTGCCGGGAAAGAGAAGAACGAAGGGGCAACATTTGCCGGTTCGAATAGAGCAAGCAACAATGCCTCGCCCCCGGTCTTAGTGAGCAGTTCTACGCGGTTGACGGGACTCTTGCCTTGCAGGACGTATGACTGAACTGAGCCAAACATCTCTAGAGGATAGGAGCACTGCTTTGGCTTAAAGAAGGCTGAGACGCTCAAAATGGTCACTTGACCACTAGATGCATTTAACGTGACTTGTCGCCGGCTTGCAATCAACTTATTCCAGAAAAGTATCAAGCCGACTCCCGAAAAAACCACCGCCATGATCAGGTTTTCGGTATGCAAGAATCCCAGCAATAAGCCAAACACTGCCATACCCCAACACATATAGACGGTCAGGAAAGAGGGGTGACTCTGGACAGTAATGGGAGTTGGCAAAGGCATATGGCTGGACAAAATAAAGCTGTCTATTCTGATCAGAGTATGGCTGTTTCTGGCCGGTTGCGGCTGTCATTGTTTGACCCTTTGTAGCCGTTGCCCCGCCTCGATAAATAGGCGCGTAGCTCCCCCCCGGTTAGCTCTCCGCGTCTCCAACAGGGCGACCGAGGACAATTGAGAGCCGAGTGCACAGGTCTGCGACCCAGTGCTCCCACTCAAAGGCCTCCATTTTTCCCTCAAGCACGATCCCACTGGGCTCCACGGACGCCATCACGTACCTCTCATCACTTTCAGTTCCGAACCAATGCGGCATATCGTCTGATTCAATCCAGCCAGGCATAGCTCTGTAGGCGGCCATTACAGCGTCCCACGCCTCTTGCGGCTGGTCATATCCGACGTTGAGTGTGATTCGTTGATGCATGCATTACCTCGGAATACGGCCAGCTTAATGCGAAGCAGTCCGCCGCGAGCGTCCGATTGTGGCCGATAGCACCAGTTCGTGGAGCCCGCTGGCACCTGACCTTTCCGAAATGGTTCGCGTGTCTCGGTGCCTGCTTCCTGGCGCTTTACCGCGCTCACACTATCGACCCAAAGCAGTCCTTGCGGGTGCTCCGACCGGGGTCTGCATCAGACTGAACCGAGCCATTCACGATCCGGTGCCTGAACGGCAGCGACCGCCAACACCGGTCGTTGAAGGCCGCCTGTCCCAGACGGCAGCTTCACGATAGTCTTGCGGGCTGCAGCCAGTTCGACTTGCTACCACTCAATCCTGGCGGTCTGCTTCTTGTCGTCAGTGCATGTCTGTGAGTGACGTGACTGATAGCGCTGCCGCCATGAGAGCCATTGAACGGTCTTAGGGAAATTGCCTCCCTCGCGAAGAAATTTCCATTACCTGAATCAATGTACATTGACTTCCCACAAAATATTACGCTTTGTGGAATTGTTTTCATGTTAAATAGCCTGCGCGCTCGCCTGATCGGAATCTGTGTAGCCATCACCACACTCTCGCTGCTTGCCCTGGCGCTCTCCACCTTTTTCTCGGTGCGCAGCGGTACCGAGCGTTCGCTCGACGAGCGCATCAGCCAGCTCACGAAGCTGCATGCCAATGATCTGGCCGAGTGGGTGCGAGACAAGCAGCGCATCACCAGCTCGCTGCAGCAGGCCGTGGGTAAGCAGGAGCCCGTGCCCTTTCTGCTGGCGGCCAAGCAGGCCGGCGGTTTCGACGACACTTATTTCGTCTACGCCAGCGGTGCCCATGTGTTCTCCCACCCCATGCCAGAGAACTATGTCGGTACGGAGCGCCCCTGGTACAAGCAGGCCGTCCAGGCCGGCAGGCCCGGCGTCACACCTCCCTATATCGATGCCAGCACCGGCAAGCTGACGATCAGCTTCGTCGAGCCCGTGGGGCCGGCCGGCCAGTACACGGCCGTGGTTGGGACAGACATGCATCTGGATACCGTGACGCGCAAGGTGAACTCCATCCACGCCACTGGCAAGAGCTTTGCCTTCCTGCTGGACGGGCAGTCCAACATCCTGGCCTATGCCAAGGCGGAACTGGTCATGAAGCCCTCCACCGGCATCGCGCCGCAGCTTGATGGCGGGCTGCTGCAGAAACTGGCGCAGGACGGCGGCAGCGCCGAAGTGGACGTGAATGGCGCAACGCAATTGGTCTATGCGTCGCGGGTGGACGGCACGCCCTGGCTGCTGGGCGTGGCCGTGGACAAAGCCGAAGCGACGGCCGCTGCACGCCAGCTGCTGCAGATGGAGATGCTGATCGCGGCGCTGTGCGTGGCGGTGGCCGTGGCGCTGCTGTCGGCCAGCGTGAACCGTCTACTGCGCCGCCTCTTCGTCGTGCGCGATGCGCTGGAGGATATTGCCTCGGGTGAAGGCGATCTGACGCGGCGCCTGGATACCGCGGGCAAGGACGAACTGACCCAGATCGCCACGGCCTTCAACCATTTCACCGACAAGATAGCCGCCGTGCTGCTGCGCATCCGCCAATCCTCGGAGTCAGTGCGGATTGCCACCAGCGAGATCGCCAGCGGCAACCAAGACCTGTCCTCGCGCACCGAGCAGCAGGCCAGCTCGCTCGAAGAGACCGCTGCCGCTATGGAGCAGCTCACTGCCACTGTTCAGCAGAACGCGGCCAGCGCACGCCAAGCCAGCGAGCTGGCGAGCAATGCCTCCGAAGTGGCCACACAAGGCGGTGCCGTGGTGGGCCAGGTGGTGCAGACCATGGGCGGCATCGAGGCCTCGGCGCGCCGTATCGTGGACATCATCCAGGTCATCGACTCCATCGCCTTCCAGACCAACATCCTGGCGCTGAATGCGGCTGTGGAGGCCGCGCGCGCTGGCGAGCAAGGCCGCGGCTTTGCCGTGGTGGCGGCCGAAGTGCGTCAGCTGGCGCAGCGCTCGGCCGAGGCCGCCAAGGAAATCAAGGCGTTGATCGACGATTCCGTGAGCCAAGTCAGCTCGGGCAGCCGCCTGGTGCATGAGGCGGGCACCACCATGCAGGACGTGGTGGACAGTGTCAACCGCGTCACGGCCATCGTGGCCGAAATCAGCAATGCCAGCCAGGAGCAGAGCCGGGGCATTGCCGAGGTCGGCAGCGCCGTTACCCAGATGGACCAGAGCACACAGCAGAACGCCGCTCTGGTGGAACAGGCCACCGCAGCGGCGCAGTCGCTGCAGCAGCAGGCGCACCAGCTGGCCGAAGTGGTGGCCGGCTTCAAGCTGCAGGCCCACGATGCGGGCAGCGGTCGGTTGGCCGGATCTGCGGTTGGCTCGCATCGCTTGATGTCCCCCGGAAAACCCTGGCAGGCCCAAACCGGAAATACGGTCGCTTCCCAAGGCCTCGAGAAGGATCCAGAAATCCTCTCTCAAACATGAGTGCTGGTACGACCGTCATCCGGTTCAATAGAGCATCTCATGGACGCCAGGAAGTGTCCTGGAGAATGATTGATCGGCTGGAGCCGCTAGTCGTCGGTACGGCACAATCAGCAAACTCGATCTGAAGGCCATCCCGGCCAGAATAAGCAACAACGAAGCGATGCCCCCAGGGGGCATCGCTTCGTTGTTGCCTTGCCTATGACAGGAGTGACTTCGTCACGATCATGATCTTGGCTGCTGATGGCTGAGAGATAGGTCACGACGCAGCCATGAGCCACAGCAATCGCCGCATGCCTGGCAGCGATCCTCAAAGCGCGGATGACAGCGATGGCTCGTTTGCCGTCTGCGATGCGGCAACCTGGCCCGCCAAACTTCAAAAGTTGGAGGACCGTCACCGAATGCATCCCGGTTGCTCCGCAATGGCTTATGCGGCAGCACTTCCGCATCGTTGATGCATACAGCAAAGCCGAGCATAAAGCCTCGGGGAACCCGCTTTTGCGCTGGATTGTGAGGTGAGCTTAGAAGGCTGCTGCTCTATCCAGCTGAGCTACGCCAGTCTGGCTGCAACAACCCGGCTTTGCTGGTTGCGTGGGCGGAGAGTGATGAGTCTCGCGGGAATGGAACCAGCATGTCGCACTTGTTCCAAGCGTTTTCCAAGGCGTCGGTGCGAAATCGGTGCGATTTCTGCAGCAGGAACCAGAACAGGGGCAACAAGGGGTTGCAGCAACAAACGAGCCAATGCTTGCGTCCACGAAGTGCCCGAAATATCACTTTGCACCCTGCAGAAACTGGAATTTCGAATTTCCGCGATCAATTTAGCGCTACATTAACTCCCTTCGGAGCGTAGCGCAGCCTGGTAGCGCATCTGCTTTGGGAGCAGAGGGTCGCGAGTTCGAATCCCGCCGCTCCGACCAAACGATTCAAGGCCTTGGGTTGAGAAATCCAAGGCCTTTTGTCTAAGCGGGTATCGCTCAGATGCTTCGCTGGTGGACTCGTTGGGACAGCTCTTCCGCACTTTCACAGCGCTCGCTATAGCGATTTACCAGATAGCCCGCACAGTCCCGCGTCATCAGAGTGAACTTGACGAGCTCTTCCATGACGTCCACGACCCGATCGTAATACGACGACGGCTTCATCCGGCCAGCCTCATCGAACTCGGTGAATGCCTTGGCCACGGAGGACTGATTGGGCACGGTGATCATCCGCATCCAGCGGCCCAGCACCCGCATCTGGTTGACCGCATTGAACGACTGCGAGCCGCCCGAGACTTGCATCACCGCCAATGTCTTGCCTTGTGTCGGTCGTATCGCACCCACGGACAAAGGAATCCAGTCAATCTGCGCCTTGAGAATACTGCTCATCGCACCGTGACGCTCGGGAGACGTCCAGACCATGCCCTCGGCCCATTGCGCCAGTTCGCGCAGCTCCTGGACCTTGGAGTGATCCTCAGGCGCGCCATCGGGCAGAGGCAGACCGCGCGGATCGTAGATCCTGGTCTCGGCGCCCATCCTGCGCAGCAAGCGTGCCGCCTCTTCGGTCAACAGCCGGCTATAGGAGCGATCGCGAACCGAGCCATACAACAGCAGAATACGCGGCGCATGCGCAGCACGTTGTGCGGGCAACAGGCCTTCCAGGCTGGGCCTTTCAAAGGCTTGTTCGTCGAGGTTCGGTAGATCAGCGCTTGCCAATTCGATTTCCTTTCGAGTCAATGACAACTTGCCCGTCTTCTTTGGAGAACGCGGCCTGTTGTGGCTGCGGCAGGATATCCAGCACAACCTCGGAGGGGCGGCACAGGCGGGTTCCCAGAGGGCTCACCACAATCGGACGATTGATCAGGATGGGGTGCTGGAGCATGAAATCAATCAATTGCTCGTCCGTCCATTTGGGCGCGCCCAGACCCAACTCGTCATATGGCGTGCCTTTTTGGCGCAACACAGCGCGCACCGGCATGCCCAAGGCTTGGATCAGGCCCACCAGCGTGGCGCGATCAGGTGGTGTCTTGAGGTACTCAATGACCGTGGGCTCTTCCCCGCTGTTGCGGATCAGGGCCAGAGCATTGCGAGAGGTACCGCAAGCAGGGTTGTGGTAGATCGTGATGTCGCTCATAGCGTAGATTTCGGTTGCAAAGATTCAAGACGCCACGCTGAGCCGCAAGGCCAGCGCTGCAAGTGTAATGAGCAGCACGGGCATGGTCAGCACCGCACCGACTTTGAAGTAGCCGCCCCAGCCAATGGTTGTGCCCTTCCTGGCGAGCACATGCAGCCACAGGAGCGTGGCCAGGCTGCCAATCGGCGTGATCTTGGGGCCGAGATCGCAGCCAATCACATTGGCGTAGACCATGGCCTCCTTGACCGCCCCGCTGGCCGTGGATGCATCGATCGACAAGGCCACGATCAAGACCGTGGGCATGTTGTTCATGATGGAGGACAGCACCGCAGACAGCACGCCTGTGCCCAGTGAAGCGGTCCAAACGCCGCCAACTGCAAACTGGTTCAGCAACATGGCGATGTAATCCGTAAGGCCCGCGTTGCGCAGCCCATAGACCACCAGGTACATCCCCAGTGAGAACACCACGATCTGCCACGGCGCGCCATGAAGCACCTTCCTGGTGCTGATGACATGGCCACGCGCAGCCACCGCGAGCAAAATCGCAGCGCCCACGGCGGCCACCGCACTGACAGGGACCCCCAGGGGCTCCAGCGCGAAGAAGCCGACCAGAAGCAAGACCAGCACGACCCAGCCAGCCTGGAAGGTGGCCACATCCTTGATCGCAGCCGACGGCTGTTTGAGCTGGGCCACATCGTAGGTGGCAGGAATATCGTGTCGGAAAAACAGCAGCAGCACTCCGAGGCTGATCAGGACCGAGGCGATGTTGACCGGCACCATCACCGATGCGTAGTCGTCGAAGCCGATCTTGAAAAAGTCGGCAGACACGATATTCACCAGATTGGAGACGATCAGCGGCAGGCTCGCCGTGTCGGCAATAAATCCGGCGGCCATGACAAACGCCAGCGTTGCCGCCGGAGAAAAGCCCAGCGCCACCAGAATGGCCATCACGATAGGCGTGAGAATCAGCGCAGCTCCGTCATTGGCGAACAGCGCCGATACGGCGGCCCCCAGCAGCACGATGAAAGCAAACAGCTTGACTCCGCTGCGGCCACCCCAGCTGGCAAAGTGCAAGGCAGCCCATTCGAAGAAACCGGCCTCATCGAGCAAAAGGCTGATGATGATGACGGCGACAAAGGTCGCCGTGGCATTCCAGACGAGATGCCAGACCACCCCCATATCAGCGAAGTGCACGACGCCCAACAGCAGCGCGATACCGGCCCCAGCGGAGGCGCTCCAGCCAATACCAAGACCGCGCGGCTGCCAGATGACCAGCGTCAGAGTGAAGATGAAAATCAGGATGGCCGTCATCAACATTGAACTGCTCGTCGCAACAGCCACGTCAGCACCGGCATAAAGCGGCGGCCTCTGGGGAGCAGGCTGCACCCTGGCAGCAGTTTTCGGTGAGATAGGCGAGCAGGCCATTCATGACGGGGAACGCCGCGCTGTACCACACATTTCGGCCTACTCTCTTCGGACTCACAAGCTCAGCGCGGGACAGCTCCTTCAGATGAAATGACAGGGCATTGGAAGCGATACCCAACTGCTCCGCCAAGGCGCCGGGCGTCAGCCCCGCCGGCCCCGCAACCACCAGCGCGCGAAAGACGCGCAGACGTGCCTCATGGGCGAGCGCGGACAGGGAACGAATCACTTGATCTTCTTTCATTATTCAATAATACAATTATTGTTGAATAATTATGTGAAATGTCTCGGCGGATGCAGGTCTGAGGGACAAATGCTGTGCGGATGGAAAGCGGCTGGCGGCAGTCTGCAGTTGCTCACAAATGAGCAGATGCAGCCTCCTCTGAGACAATCCCGCCATGACCGATGAATCACCGATCCACACGATCCACAAGCGCGTTTGCCAGACGTTTCTGAGGCACTGGAAGGCCTACGACAACGCCTACCCCAGGCTCATCAAGATGCCACCTGAAGAGCTGCGACAGTTCAATCACATCAACTCCTTCGGCAAGCCCAACGAACTCTGGGGCGTCCCCATTGAAATCGACACCAACACCACGGGCGTGATGATTGCGGTCGATGGGACGGAAATGCCTTTGGTCGAAGGCTATTGAGAGGGCGTCGGTGCAACGCACAGCCGTGCAACAGCTGAAGGCCTGCGAGTAGCCGGCCGAGGCGGGCAGACATGCAGGAGTCAGGGCGTGGCTAGCGCTGCATCTGATCACAGCTGCTTTTCTGTTTTGCTGCAGTCAAGGTGCCCCACTTCCTTTTGAAGTCAGCTGCTTGGCCGGCATAGATCCTGTCGTCGCTGGAAGGAGTCACGCCGGGCTCCTCGGTGACCCTCTCCCGCTGGTGAGCGTGTTTACGGCAAGGTTTTTGGATGGAGCGCAACGAACCGGACGCAGCGGATACCTCGTGACGCCGCCCACCTGGTGGCTTCTTGCGCGAAACGAGAGAACCATCCGGAGCGCCCACTCAGGCAGGTGTGTCAATCCAGACTCGACGCGGCCTGCGCATCGTGGCGGCAGTGCCCCCCGATCGACCTTCGAGCACGGCCACGTCAATGCGCATGGCACAAGTCACCATCTTTAAGCCTTTGTAAAGGTGACACAGTGAAAAATACCTCCATTCGCCGGGCCTGGGCGTCTCTCCTCCCTCCCTCTCTTACCCATTCCCCAGGCAGACCCGAAAGGTCACCGGCTCTTTATTCGAGCCCGCAGGCGTTTGCTGCGGGCTTTTTCTTTGCCCACGCAAGATCTCATCCCCCATACCGATCAACAGTCTATCGATGAGATCCTCGTGCGGCGCGGGGGAATGCATGGAGGCCTGTGAGATGGCGGCAATTACACGCCCACGCGCTTGCGCTGCCCCTTGCTCGAAGCAACGCGGGCGATCGCCCTTCACTGGGCAATGGAGCCTGATCGGGTTCTTCTGCCTGATCGGTGCCGCCATGGAGATGACCCTCATCCCCGTTCCATGGCAGACCTCAAAGCAACCGACCCCATTCCGATCGCAGACATCTCGAAGCCCCCACGACCAGGACTCTTGAAGACCTGATGCTCATTGCAGCCCCCTGCATGGGAGGGGCCCGACCGGCCAGTCCTCGGGCACAGGCCGGTGAGCCGTCCCTACCGATCGAGACGCTGTCTGACGCGTTTGCGGGCCCGGACATGCCTCCCGAAGGCTATGGATGACAGCCTGACTGGGCCTGAAAAAACCCCGTGCAACCGCGCAGCAACCTGCGATCCCACTACATATTGCTGCGCACAAAGAATGGACCGTCTCCGCCGGTCCACGGCTGCATGTTGCGACCGAACATCCAGCGATCACTGTCTGCGCCCATGCTCATGGACCCCATGGGCTGACTGGCGCCCTGGGCCGGCATCGAGCCCGAATCACGCCCCGGCATCATCGAGCATCCCGCCAGCATGCTGGCCACTGCACCTATCAGAAGTAGCGCTTTCATGACAACCCCTTGAGAAGATGAAGTCTATGAGGCTAGTACTGACACGCCTCGCGCTTGTAAGTTCTTGTTGACCCACCTGTTTGCCTACCCATTTCGTATGCCTGATCGTGGATATCCGCCGGCACCCGCGCCTGCCTTCGGACCTCTTATATCGATGTGCGAACAGGGTGCGGCACATCACAGGCTCCACTGCACAAAAGATGGGTTGTTTGCCAACGGCCTGCAGCCGCTGGGCAAGAGCCAGGTGCGACCTGCGAGCTGCGGACGCAGCGTTGACCAACCATCCGGCACAGTGCGCGTGTGCATCGTCCCCCGCGAGATGTTGCAACGCAACGTCCAGGTGAAGCAGACGTCACGGGGCGCTTTGCCATGGTCGCTCACAGTGCGGGCCAACCCGGCTACACCGCCCTGCAGATAGACCTTCCACGCCCCCTGGCAGTCTCCTTTACATCTTTTGCGATGGAGCGGGTTTCCATGGCATTCCGCGATCGGATAGAAAATCCAGGCGAGAGATATCCGCAACATCGCGAAGGCTTGTGTTTTCAAGACATGACACACAGCATTTCCAACCACTTCAATGGCGCCCCACAGTCTATTGTTATTGCAGTGCCACCCAACATACCGGGTTCACACTCGGCGGATTGCTTTGCAAAGAGCACCCATCGTCGCGGCCGCCATGCGAAAAGGCTCGACAAGAAAACTCGTAGGGCCTGAAGCAGGCAGTCGCCAAAACTACGGGACTCTGCCAGTCATTTTTTCCTGATGGGAGCGCAAGAGACTATCCATGACCTGCTCTACCGCCTGCAAATATTGCACATTGGCTGCAGGGCTTCGCGCACTCTGCGACAGCCATCCATGGGATCGCTCCAGTGCGGCCGACGTGTAGAAATACTTGTCCACAGCCGTGCCGCTGCGATTGGCGTTTGCAGCAATCCGCTGCGCAGCCACGTCCAGATAAAGGCAGAAATCGCGCGGCTGTCGCCAGCATTCAGACACGATCCCCTTTAGCCCGGCCATGCCATGCTCTCGATTAATCTTCAAGGCTTCTGAAGCTGCCCTGTTGACCTCCGTGGCGACAACATTTGCGTTCTGCCCGAAACACTGCAAGGCAAGTGAAGCAGCACACATCGATGCGATACTCACTGCAAAAGCTTTGAATCTCATGGCCTGATACAGTTTTAAAAAAGCAATTTAACTATATCATTTTGAAACTAACCGGCCGGCTTTCAGAGGTCACAGCAGAGCGGCCGCAATATTTCATTTCCTCATGGAAAACCATAGCTCTCAGGAGCAGCGCATTATCTCCGGCGTCTCTATACGCAGGTAAATGCCCATTTACCGCAATGCCGAAATTTGGGGGAGAAAGTCTGCAGGGGTTGGAAAATTCCGGGCGGCATGCCAAAGACTCCCCCTCGGCCTAATAGGCCCAACCACGGCCTCCCGGGTACGTGGGACCGCCGCTCAATCCCGAGCCTGGCCATGGCCAGATGCTGCCCTGATTTTCATGACCTTCATTGCCGCGATCAGGTAGGGGATGTCGGCTCCAGTCATTATCAAGGTCACTTGGACGACCTGGCTCCCTGATCTCGCTGTTTCGGAAATCCTCATCCGCATTTCTCTCCACCGGGTTGGGACCCGGCAGCGCGCCTTGCCTATTGATGGGCCACTGCGTTGCACATCCAGCCAGCATCAAGGCACACGCAGCCAATGCAAATAGCTCTTTCATGGCAGCCTTCCTGAAAGTGTTGCTGACAACAGCCTATGCCGCCCGGAAAACACCTCTGTAAGACGATGTTCGCCGGCAGGTGGTCGTCGCTTGACAAACGCCCCCGACGACGGATTCATTCACCGAATGAGCAGCCGTAATCGAAGAATACATGAGCCTCTACCGCATTTCCGATCGCTGGCAGGGTGACATACCCGTGCTGGAGGATGCCCGGCAAGAGCAATCATTGGCAAATGCGACGCCACACAGAGGCGATCTGAGGTTGGGAGGCCGCCCACGGCCCCCGCTCGAATCCTTGGCCAGACAATGGGGAATGCGCCTCATGACGGCTGTCCAGATACAGCCGGACTGCGTGCTCAATCGAAAGAGCAATGGGCAGGCCGTGCACATCGATAGCACAGAAAGAGCAGGTCCGGCATGCAGCAAAAGAAACGCATTCCGGTCCGTATCGGTCCGCAGGCAGCCACCCTGGTGCTGGATACCCGTGCCCTGGGTCCCGCAGACAATGGTGATGGCGCTACGGGTCGAAGGCCCGCCCGGCTTTGCTCTGATCCTGCGGAACGCCCGCCCTTGCCACCATAGCGCACTGACTGCTGTGCGGGCACCGCCCGCCGGCTTCAAAGACGACCGAAAAAGGAGCTGAGCCCAGGCCAATCCCAGGCAGTCGAGGATCCCGACCTGATTGACGCAATGGGGGTCAGATGCACGTTCCAGACCGTCAGCTTTTGGAGGACCGGATGGAATCGGTCAAATCTGAAGCCAGCTTGGGACGTCCGAAGAAGTAGCCCTGAAACTGGGCATAACCGAGATCAACGAGCATCGCGTGCTGACTCTGGTCTTCGACGCCCTCCACGATCGCCTCCATCCCCATCAGCTCGGAAATCTCCAGGATCTTTTTCAGCAGGTTTTTCGAAGATTCGTTTGCCTTGGCATCTTTGATGAATTGCCGGTCGATCTTGATTTTCTGGACTGGCAATGACTTCAGTATGGCCAGCGATGAGAACCCCGATCCAAAGTCGTCGAGAGCCCATCGGATGCCGAAGTCTCTCAACTGTTGAATCTTCAAGCTTGCCTTTTCAGCTTCCATGCTCAGAGCCGACTCCGTCAGCTCAAGCTCGATCAGACCAGGATCCACGCCGGCAGCCTTTACGACCTCGATGACATCAGACACAAAACCATCATCGATGAGCTGCACGGGACTGACATTCACCGCAATGTACTTTTTCTGCAGCAACGGATCTTCAGACCACTTTTGCAGCAGTTCGCAGGACTGACGCAAAACTTCCAGGCCAATATCTCTGATCAGAAAACTCTCTTCTGCCAATGGAATAAATTTGTCTGGGGATAAAAGGCCACGCTCCCGGTGCATCCATCGCACCAAAGCTTCTGCACCCAAAGGATTTCCATATTTATCAACCTGAATCTGATAGTGAACCACTATTTCATTATTGGACACAGCCTGTGCCAGACTGAATGCCAGATCCACCTTCTCATTGATATTCGATATATGCAATTTCAGAATGCATGCGAGAACCATCATGGAAAACAGATAATTGCTGATACAACCGATCCATCTTATATTCTCCGGAGGGGATATGCTTGATACATCCATATCCAAAAATCCCACTCCAAATATCGCAAACAGCATCAAGCACATTCTGGGAAAAATGATTCCCATGTACTTATGCTTATGATTAAAGACAAATACCACCCCTATCGCAAGAGGCAGAAAGTAAACATGTGCAGAACGCGGAACGTCTTCGATGGGGCTGTCAATCAAAGAGATGGCTGTCACGATCAGCAGCAATGCATGCGCTATCCCCACCAGGTAGTGATAGCTGAATTTCTTTGCAGAAAAATAAGAGCAAACCCCCACAAGAAACAAGGCCAGAAATATAAAGGCCAGATCAATTCTGGAAAAAAATGAATAGCATATTGCCCAGAAAATTCCCAGTACCGTACATACCAGGGTATTCAGCTGTAAAAGAATTCTGATCTTAATGGCTCTATCGCTCTTCGGAAACTTCTTTCCCAGCCACTCCACCTCTCTATAGTGCGTCTGCTTTTCATTTTCCACATCTACCAATTTAAATTACTCCACGCCTTTAAACCACGTAGATGTTTCCAACCTACAAATGAGTCTTATTAATCATATCTTACAATTTGTTTCAATACATTACTTTTTTACTATACATATATTTCAATTGATAGCGAGTGCATTGAATGTATATCAATGACCTATAAGCAGCGCGCAGCCAGAAACCGCACCGCTTTTAAACACAGGCGCCCAAGCTTACGACTTGAGTACCAGCCGCAATCGCTTCATGGATTTCGCCAAGTGCCGCACTCCTTGAGCCACTCACTCTTACTACCCGCCATCGAACAGTCTTTTCCACGAAGCCTCCACAACGTCTGACTTTTGTGACCCACAGCGCCCCGAGGATAGAAAGGGCTGACATGCAAGCCCAGGAGCAGGATGCGAAAGCCGGGGCAGATTTCCGTCAAGGCAGATCCTGCGTCAGCCCACAATCGCTGCCACGTTCAGTCATTCAGTCCGAAAAAATGAAGGCACCAAGGCAGACGCAAGTGTGGGACAAGGGGCCGCAAAAGCCGGCGGCTGGTTGCCTGAGTCGTTGGATGAGACCGCACGGCTTGGACGCTTCAAGCGCACTGATGCCGGCAGCAAGAGGCATGCTTCTTTCCAATAACAGCGATGTCATACATTGAAATGGCCGTCACGACCGGATTTCGGAGACCCATCCTCAAGACGACAGGTGGACGGCGGCCAGCTTGTGCATGAGTGCCCAAAGCCCTCCCTGGCCCTAGATGCCCTAAGGGGCGGGGATATCGGCGACACGGATGACAACAGGCTCCTGACCCTGATCGTGCTTCATCGCCGCCAGCCCGTGGATCGCTTGCCAATGGGCTTTGTAAGCCGCCAGGCTCTGCGCTGCTCCAGCAAGGTCCTTGATGCCAGTCAAACGCTCCAGCGCGTCGCCACTGATAGCCGCTGATCGACTCTCACCGTTGGCCATATAGGCAAACACCACCCTGCGTGGGCTCATTGCGTACGCTGCACCGGCATCCATCTGATCCATACATGCCTCGCTGAATTCATCAGCAAGAGTTTACTCATAGGTCATCACTATTGGGACATTTTTGCATGCGGCCCCCCATGAATCACACGCCCCAACAGTGTCGCCGCCACAGCGGTCTACCGGCATGCTGGCCAGTCGTGTTCTCTCAGCACATCCTTATCGTCGCCCCAACTGCTGATGAGGCGTTGATCCATGAAGCATTCAGATATGCGAGATGCCACACCTACTGCCAATAATGCGCCTGTTCACACTGAGCAGCGGGTTATGGCCTCCGGGTGAGAGGGAGTCAGCGGACGATGGGGCAGGCAGTGAAACAACGCAAGAAATGCAGCACCTGACGCGAGGCTGCCCAGTGGGTCGCAGTTCGCACCGTCTTTACGCCAACATCAAAGACCGCCTCCCCACGCAATACCGCCTGGAGAAAATATCTACCGCTGGCGTCTATTGAATCTTCACCTATAAACCTCATGAAATAAAGATTTAACAGGAAATTTTTACTCGATTGTTCCCCATTTTGTTCCCCATACATAGCTTAATTAAGGCTGGACGGCTTTGGAACAGATGAATCGATTCCGGACTCACTTGATGTTTTGCAACGTAGGAAGCGAATCAGACTGCTTAACCCTCTCACCCTTCCAGGCTCATCGAACTATGCATGGGCATACCCTGCGGACTCATAATCCGTTGGTGCCGTGTTCGACTCGCGGGAGGCCCACCAAATTGAATAAAAAAGCCAACCTCCTAAGAGGTTGGCTTTTTTTATTTGCTTCTTGCTTTGCCTACTTTGAGGGGGGCAGAGAGGGGAGGGGCGCGCATGCAATGCGTGAAGGGTAGTTTGTCAAGAAGTAGTCCTTGACTGAGTTGCCTGCCAACGGCAGCTTGAGGCTGGGTACGGCTGGTCACTCCATGTCAGGGACTGTCGACTATCGAGGATAGCTGACTTTGGCCTGCCTCCGTCGTTAGCTATCTACAGGCCTACAAATGTCGCTGTGCTTCGCATGAGATTGGTTGAGAACGTAAGGCGTTCCTAGCAAAGCGGCCTCCGTGGCAATTGATCGGGTGTATCAAGCCTCCGCTGACCTCGCGAACTTTGTCTCATCCACAAGTCCTAACCGACGCAACTCTCCCAAGATGATGGGGTCTAGCGTTGTCTTGGTTGGGTCCAGGTCGGTCAGCAACTGTCTTGCACCGGCAGCGGTCAAGATTTCGCCCGATGGAGCCAGAGCCTCAAGTGTTGCGGCGGCGATTCTCGAAAGCCCCAGCTCCACGAAGGCGATCCCAGCTTCAGTAGAAACCCCTAATTCGAGGGCTAGTGCGAACGGATAGACCTTCGGCACTAGGGCATTGTTCCCAGTGGCGTGCAGCGCGAGTAATAAAACGTCTTGATAGGCCTTGCCAAGCTGCACAAATTGGAATCGAACGACATCTTCAATGAGCGAGAACGCTTCGTAGATGTGTTGGTTAATGGTCTTCGGCTTCGCTGGTTTCTTTCCTTTAGCTTTAGCTGTAGCCGCTTCTCGCGCTTCCGTCCTTGTGCGACGCTCGGCCCACAGCTTTAGCATCACCGGATAAGGCATGCCCTTCATCCACCAGACGGCTAACGGGGCAGCGAGCATTCCGAACTTAATCGACTTGCCTGTCACCAGTTCGACCATACGACCGAAAATCTTCTCGTAGTGCCCACTGGGCGCATCAGCCGGCGGGACGGGTATGAACTCCTGGGCAGCACCCTCGCCAATCTTGGCTACGAGGAAATCGTAGAGTTTACGCAGCCCGAACGGGTCAATTGTCCAGTTCTCCGCCAAAATATTGTCCGGCAGCCCAATGCTTGCGTAAGCACTTTCCGCAGCACACACAAGGTCATCGACAACCTTGTCGTCCGATGTCGGCATTACGCGGGCGAGATAGGGTCTGAGATCCTTTCGAGCTGCATGTGCCACCAGCAGGCCGGCACAGGCGCGAATGCGAAACGTCTCTGGCTTGCTGATTTGCTCTGCTGGCAGCACACCGTCGAGCAAAGCCTCCTTGACCGATGCTCCATGGTTGACAAGAGTCTCCGCGAGAGCTGGCTTGACTCGGAACGGCACGAACTGGTCCATTGGCTTGGAGTTCCACTCCTCATAGTTGAGGAGGAACACATTGCCGACTATGTCGTGGTTTAACCTGCCTGCCCGGCCTGCAAAGTTCCAGAGCAGAGCTGGGTCTAGCGGTTTGCCTGCCCCTCGAGTAGGTGTGTCGATGAAGACGTTGCGAGCCGGTAGGTTGACCCCTTGGGCAAGAGTAGTGGTACAGACCAGGTACTTGACACCGCCCGCATCTTGCTTGAAAGAAGCTTCTATCGCCTCGCGAAGCAAGCTCGGCATGCGACCGTAGTGATAGGCGACACCTTGCCGCACCATGGATGCGAGCTGGTATTCAGGGTGGACATGCTCTTGAATGAACGTTGACAGCTCCTCCAGCGATCCATCTCTGAGCTCCCCGTGCTTTGACTTAAGACGTGTAGCAAGCAGCGCAGCAGTTTTCTCGGCCTCACGAGGTCCAGTCTCATAGAGGAGTGACCCGCCGTTACCGCCAAGTTCAACAGCCACATTGGCGAGGCGGCTCGCCTTGTTTTCAAGCGAATGCTCAACCCGTACATTGCCCATTGGCATCCGAACGCCATCGCGCCCCATAAGCGCAATGTTTAGCTCGAAGTGCTTGCCTTTAACCTTACTAAGAACAATGCGGTTCTGTTGGACCGGCGACAGCTTGGTTGAGAGCGGTACTAAGTCAGTGACACCAAAAGATCGTGCCACAGCCGGCATTCCTTCGGCGCCTGGCGCTAGCAGGATGATCTTGGTTGCCGAGGATCGCTCCGCAATCCTCTCCAAACAGTCCTGAAGAATCATGCCTCTGGCGTCGTCAGCGATGTTCTGGGCCTCGTCCACAACCACGATGTCAAAAGACATGCCTCCCGGAGCCACTGAGAGCAGGCTGCTGAGTCGTTCTTGGGTGAGTACGAAGATTTGCTTTGGTCGTTCAAGCTGGTCTAAAGATGGAACTGCCGAGACTCTGATGTCGGTCTGCCCACCGAATCGGGCGTGTAATTTGGTCTCGACCTCTGACAGCAAAGCGCGCGTCGGCGTAAGGTACACCGCAGTGAAGTGATCGCTGCTCTCGGCTTGCCGGCAAATGTGTTCGAGCACTAGAAAGGACTTGCCAGCCGACGTCGGCGCTGTGATGACTTGAGCAGACTTTGCTGGCAGGCTCTGCCAAACCCTGCGCTGATACGCAGTGAGCGCAAGAGTTTCTTTTCCAATCTCGACACTGCTAGCCCGCTCGGATATCCGCCGATTGACAAGCCCAAGCAGGGTCTCGTCGCCCCTACCAATGTTTTGCTCAGCGAACTTCAGGCTAGGAAAGTTTCCTAACTCGCCCAGAAGACGCAGCGCGCGCTCACGCGCCTGTCCAGCCTCAGTGACCAACAGCGACTGGATGGCAATCTCTTGAGCTTGACGGTGCAAGGTTTCATCTTCGGTTTGAACGAAGACCTCGGCACAGTACAAAAGTTTGGCAAGGTCGTCGGCACTAACATCCTCGGTCTCAGGGGCCTTTGCCAGCGTCTTGGAAACACCTGCCGACTGCAGGCCGGCCAGCAGCTGCCAGTACATGTCATTGCGTGTGAAGCGCTGAGAAAGTTCGAAGGCAAATGTGCTCATGGCTGAACCTTCTTGGGCACATACCCCATGGCGCCGTAGAACAGCTCACGTACTTCATCCGCGTCAGGGACGACGACGAAGTAGACGAGGCATTTATTGGGATCGGCTCCGTGATCGGTAAGGTGCTTCATGGCAGCCTTCTGATGATGTTCAAGTACTTTCGAATAGGTGGCTGTTAATTTCCACGCAAAACTGACCCGCGGGGGATGCGGACAAAAACTTGGACTACCAGGGGAGGTAGTTCATGTACTCATACGCAGACAGGAT
>NZ_SPEY01000064.1 GCF_009360615.1 Comamonas sp. | reverse complement strand
TGGCCTCGCGGCTGATGCGCTCGATCAGGCCCTTGCCGCCACGGGGGATGATGACGTCCACATAGTCGGGCATGGCGATGAGTTGGCCCACGGCGTCACGGTCGGTGGTCTCCACCAGCTTGACGCCGTCTTCGGGCAGGCCGGCCTCGGCCAGCGCCTGGGCCACCAGCCTGGCCAGGGCCTTGTTGGAGTCGATGGCCTCCGAGCCGCCACGCAAGATGCAGGCATTGCCGCTCTTGATCGAGAGGCTGGCGGCTTCGATGGTCACATTCGGGCGGCTTTCATAAATCATGCCGAACACGCCCAGAGGCACCCGCATCTGGCCCACGCGGATACCGCTGGGCATTTGCCTGAGGCCGCTGATCTCGCCGATCACATCGGGCATGGCTGCCAGTTGCTCGCAGCCTTGGGCGCAGGTCTCCAGCACCTTGGGCGTCAGTCGCAGCCTGTCGACCATGGGTGCCGACAGGCCATTGGCCACGGCACGCTCCAGATCGCGGGCATTGTCGATCTGCAGCGGCTCGACATTCTCGCGCAGCAGGCGGGCCAGGGCCTTGAGTGCTTTGTTTTTAGTAGCTGCAGACGCACGCGCCATCAGCGCAGAGGCAGCTTTTGCCTGCACGCCTAGGTTGTGCATGTATTCGACGGTATTGAGCGCGTTCATTCGGTGATTTTCGCCGAGATACGCAAGTTGCGCAGACAAGCCCGACCATGAGGGGGTTTATGGCCCTGTGCAGACCTACACTCGGCCTCTGAATCGCAAGGAGACTTATGAGCCACATCACCGCAACGCTGCAGGAACGCGACCACCAGCTCCAGCAACTGCGCATCGGATTCGAGCAACTCGCCCATTCGCAGATCAGCGCCAGCGCCCTCGGCCGGCAGGCACGCGCTGCGACCACCTTGCTTGAGGCACTGCCGCCGCGCTATGGCGAGGTGCTGCTCAATCTGCTGGACCGGCTCGAATCCAGCGCGCTGTTCACCGAGGAAAGCTGCTCCTTCAGCCAGAAGGATCTGCTGGACAATCTGCGCATGTGGGCCGACAAGGCGCAGGCCCAGCTCGCCGGCAATCCGGCCTGAGCCACGAAATCAGCGCCCGGCCTGGGCCAGTTGCATGGCCAGCTGTCGCAGGGCCTGCCAGCTGTCGCGGGGCCAGCCCTCGCAGGGCAGGCCTTTGACAATGCCGTCCACGGCATGGGCTGCCTGCAGCAACTCGGCCGCACGTGCATCGCTGACACGGGGCAGCAGTCGCTCCATCAGCCTTTCCTTGGGACCCCAGATGCGGTTTTCGCGCAGTGCCATGGGCAGAGGCTTGCCGCCCGCCATGGCGTCCTTGACGCGCTTGATATTGCGAATGTCCTCGGCCAGCGCCCAATGCACCAGCACCTCGGCCTCGCCTTCGGCCTGCAGGCCGTCCAGCATGCGCATGCTGCGCGCCACCTGACCCGACAGCACGGCCTCGGACAGTTTGAACACGTCATAGCGCGCCACATTGAGCACCGCCTGCTCCACCTGGGCCAGGCTCAGTTCGCCCTCGGGGTGCAGCAAGGCCAGCTTCTGGATCTCCTGGTGCGCGGCCAGCAGATTGCCTTCCACGCGGTCGGCAAAGAACTGCAGCGTGCGCTGCCCCTCTTCACCGGCTGCCACACGCTGGTTCTGCAGTGCCAAACGCTGGGCAATCCAGTGCGGCAGCGCACTGCGCTCCACCGGGTCGATCTGGATGGAAACCCCGTTGCCGTCCAGCGCCGCAAACCAGGCCCCGGTCCGGGTGGCCTTGTCCAGGCGCGGCAGACTGATCAGGGCCAGTGTGCTGTCGTTGCCCTGGGCGCTGCTGGCCAGCTGCTGCAGCGCGGCACTGCCGTCCTTGCCGGGTTTGCCGCTGGGGATGCGGATCTCGAGAATCTGCTTGTCCGCAAACAGGCTCAGACTGCCGCCGGCCGCCAATACGCCGCTCCAGTCAAAGTGCGCCCCCATGACGGTATAGCTGCTGCGCTCGGTATACCCCTGCGCACGCGCCGCAGCACGAATCGCGTCGGCCGCTTCCTGCTGCTGCAGCGGCTCGTCGCCATGCAGCACATAGAGCGAGCGCAAGCCCTTGGCCAGATGGGAGGAAAGCTGGTTCAGCGCAAGCTGCATGGATAGTTGTTTTCTATAAAAGGTATCTGAAACGCAACGGGATCAAGTCTCGGCCGCTATCGAATTCATCAAGCCAGCGCGGGCATCCCACAGACGTCACAGGCAGAGGGCCGGCAGCCCTGCGGGAGGAGCGCGCCCCCGCCGCAGGCGGCAGCAACTCCGCCGTGCAGCGACCCGGAGCAGGCTCACGACACCTGCAGGCTCTTGACTGCTGCCAGACGGCGAATGATCTGCTGCACGACATCGTTGCGCATGTCCTTGTTCAGCATTTCCTCTTCAGAGGCCTTGGACAAGGCATTGGTTTCGTTATAGGTCACGTTGCGGATCTGGCGAATCTCGACGGGCTCGATCAGCTCGTCGCCACCGGGGGTGCGCAGCGAGAAGCGCACGATCAGGCGCAGCTCGATTTCACGGACCTGACCGGCCACGTTGGAGCCGATGATCACGCGCTGGGCCTGCTCGCTGATGATCTGGCAGATCACTTCGGCGGTATCGGGCGCAGCCGGGTCCTTGATCACGGTCAACTTGTCGCTGGCCGACTCCAGACTGCGACGCAGCAGCACGCCCACGGGCGAACCACGTCCCGCCTGCACGTAGATGGAACCAAACACGAAATTCGGTGCACCCCGCAGGCGAAAGCCGCAGGCCCCCAGCAAAGGCGTCAAGGCCATGGCGGCCAGCAGCGTACGTTTTTGCATCAACGGTCCTCTAATCTTCAAGCCCTGTGCGAGCATCGCCTACTGCCCCGGAACTACCGGGCAAGGTCCGCCCGCAGCGGAGGTATGGCCCCTCTACCGCGCAGCGAGAGAGGGGGAAGGCGGAGCCGCCTGGGCGCACACAGCGCCTCAGGGGGTGACTCCCGTCACACGACAATATTCACCAGACGGCCCGGCACCACGATGATCTTCTTGGGCTCGCGGCCTTCGGCAAACTTCTGGTACTCCTCATTGGCCAGTGCTGCCGCCTCGATGGCCGCCTTGTCAGCGGTGGCGGACACCAGAATGGCACCGCGCAGCTTGCCGTTGACCTGCAGCACCAGCGAGATCTCGTCCTGCACCAGGGCCTTGGGATCGACCTGCGGCCAGGGGGCATCCAGCAGATCGCCCAGGTGGTTGGCATAGCCCAGCTCGCTCCACAGCACATGGGCCAGATGGGGCGTGGCGGGGTAGAGCACGCGCAGCAGAATGCCGAAGCCTTCGATCAGCGCCACCTGGGCGCCTGCGTCATCCAGGGCCTTGAAGTCCTCCAGCGCATTGATCATCTTCATCGCGCCGGAAACCACGGTGTTGTATTGCATGCGCGAGTAGTCGTACTCGACCTGCTTGAGCACGCTGTGGATTTCCAGGCGCAATGCCTTGGCCGCCTTGCCGAATTCCAGATCGTCCAGCGAGGTGGCACCGGCCACACCCTGCACGGCGCAAGCCATGTCCATGCCCGACAGCCTGGTGCCGAAGTTGTAGACGCGGCGCAGGAAGCGATAGCTGCCTTCCACGGCGGCGTCGTTCCACTCCAGCGTCAGCTCGGGCGGCGAGGTGAACATGGTGTACAGGCGCGCGGTGTCGGCGCCGTACTTCTCGATCAGGTCCTGAGGATCCACGCCGTTGTTCTTGGACTTGGACATGGTTCCCACGCCCTCATAGTCGATGGCAGTACCCACGGGCAGCAGGCCGTCGGCGCTGTCCACCTCGACCCTGAGCTTGGCGCCGATGATCTTGCCGGAGTCGTCGAACACATGTTCCACATCCTTGGGCCAGAAGTATTCCTTGGCGCCCTTGGCCGTGCGGCGGCTGTAGATATGGTTGAGCACCATGCCCTGGGTCAGCAGCTTGGTGAAGGGCTCGTCGATCTTGACCAGGCCCAGGTCACGCATGACCTTGGTCCAGAAGCGCGCGTACAGCAGGTGCAGGATGGCATGTTCCACACCGCCGATGTACTGGTCCATGGGCATCCAGTAGTCGGCGCCCCCGGCCACCATCTGCTCGCCGTTCTTGGCGTCGCAATAGCGCATGAAGTACCAGGACGAATCCACAAAGGTGTCCATGGTGTCGGTTTCACGACGTGCGGGCTTGCCGCAGCAGGGGCAGACCACGCCGGCGTGGAAGGCCTCGGACTTGACCAGCGGATTGCCGGAGCCGTCGGGCACCAGATCCTGGGGCAGGACCACGGGCAAGTCTTTTTCGGGCACGGGCTGAGGACCGCAGTCGGCGCAATGAATGATGGGGATGGGGGTGCCCCAGTAGCGCTGGCGGCTGATCCCCCAGTCGCGCAGGCGCCAGGTGGTCTTGAGCTCGCCCAGACCCTTGTCGCCCAGAATCTTGGCCACGGCCTGGACCGCGTCCTTGTGGTTCAGGCCGTCAAGGTCGCCGGAGTTGACCAGAACGCCGCGCTCCTTGTCGCCATACCAGTCGCTCCACTGCTTGTCGTCATAAGCGGCCTGGCCTTCCACGGACACCACCTGCTTGATGGGCAGGCCGTACTTGTTGGCAAAGGCAAAGTCGCGCTCGTCGTGGGCCGGAACGCCCATCACGGCACCGTCGCCATAGCTCATCAGCACATAGTTGCCGATCCACACCTCGACCTGTGCGCCGGTGATGGGGTGGGTGACGAACAAGCCCGTGGGCCTGCCTTCCTTTTCCTTGACGGCCAGTTCGGCTTCGGTCGTGCCGCCCTTTTTGCACTCCTCGATGAAGGCAGCCAGTTCGGGTTTGTCGGCAGCAGCATGCTGTGCCAGAGGGTGCTCAGGTGCCACGGCGCAGAAGGTCACGCCCATGATGGTGTCGGCACGCGTGGTGAAGACATACATCTTGCCGTCCTGGATCAGCTGGCCGTCAGTCCCCTTGATGTCATGGGTGAACGCAAAGCGCACGCCGGCAGACTTGCCGATCCAGTTCTCCTGCATCAGGCGCACCTTGTCGGGCCAGCCGTTCAGAGTGGCCTTCTCGTTGCCGACCTGCACATGGTCCAGCAGTTCCTGAGCGTAGTTGGTGATGCCCAGGTAGTAGCCGGGAATCTCGCGCTTTTCCACCAGCGCGCCGGTACGCCAGCCGCGGCCGTCGATGACCTGCTCGTTGGCCAGCACGGTCTGATCCACCGGGTCCCAGTTCACCACCTGGGTCTTGCGGTAGGCAATGCCTTTTTCCAGCATCTTGAGGAACAGCCACTGGTTCCACTTGTAGTACTCGGGGTCGCAGGTGGCGACCTCGCGGCTCCAGTCGATGGCCAGGCCCATGGCCTGCATCTGCTTCTTCATGTACGCGATGTTCTCGTACGTCCACTTGGCAGGCGGCACCTTGTTCTTCAGCGCAGCGTTCTCGGCAGGCAGGCCGAAGGCGTCCCAGCCCATGGGCATGAGGACGTTGTAGCCCTTCATGCGCAGCTGGCGCGTGAGCATGTCGTTGATGGTGTAGTTGCGCACATGGCCCATGTGCAGCTTGCCGCTGGGGTAGGGCAGCATGGAGCAGGCGTAATACTTGGGCTTGCTGCCGTCTTCGGTGACGCGGTAGGCGTCCTTGGCTTGCCAGTGGTCTTGCGCGGCGCGCTCGACCTCGATGTGGTTGAATTTTTCTTGCATGGTGCAGTGCAGTGGCCGCCAGCCCCACTTGGGACCCGGCAAGGTAGAAATCTGAAATCAGCAGGGATTTTAGGCTGCCCGACCGCTTGCGCCGTTTTAGCCCCGCATGACCGCAGAACCCGCTGCGCCATCCCTGCGGCCTTCCTGCACACCACGCTGGGAAATACGGCTTTGCGTAAGCTAGTGGTTGTTCACACATTGCTGAACTTTTTGCACGCCTGCCGGTCTGACCGGCCTGTTTCCGTGCCCGACGCCATCGCCTGCCTTCTGCCCGAAGTTGCCAGACTTGCGCTCCTGCCCCGGTCCATTCTTCTGAGGAGCTGCTCTTGCTTTCCCGCTGGTCTTTTGTTTCTGACTGGAATCCCGCCATGCAAATGCTGGCCTCGCTCTGCGTCCTGGCCCTGACCGCTCTTGTGGCCGGCTGGCTGACCCAGTGGCTGGGGCTCAAGGTCTTTCGCCGTATGCGCGACACCCTCAGGACCGGCTGGGCCCAGATCCTCATGCACGACAAGGTGCTGCGCCGCCTGGCCAAGGTCGTTCCCTCGCTGATCGTGCAGTTCGGCGTCCAGGGCGTGCCGCATCTGGAGCCGCGCTGGACCACGCTGATCACCAATGTGGCGGTGGCCTTCACGCTCTACCACCTGGCGCGCGTGCTTTGCGACCTGCTCAATGCCACGAACGAGGCCCATGAACGCGACGAGGCACGCAAGGCCGCCATCCAGACCCATTCCATCAAGAGCTATGTGCAGTTGGGCAAGCTGCTGGTCTGCAGCTTTGCCGTGGTGCTCATCGTGGCCACACTGATGGACCGCTCGCCACTGCTGCTGCTCTCCGGCCTGGGCGCCATGTCGGCCGTGCTGATGCTGGTCTTCAAGGACACCATCCTCTCCTTTGTCGCCGGCGTTCAGCTCGGCAGCAACGACATGCTGCGCGTGGGCGACTGGATAGAGATGCCCCAGGTAGGCGCCGACGGCTTTGTGACCGACATCGCGCTCAATACCGTCAAGGTGCAGAACTGGGACAAGACCATCACCACCATTCCCACCTGGCGGCTGATGACGGACAGCTTCAAGAACTGGCGCGGCATGTTCGACTCGGGTGGACGCCGCATCATGCGCTCGCTGAACCTGGACGCCAACACCGTGCATCTGCTCTCTCCCGAGGAACGCGCAGGCATGGGCCATATCGCGCTGCTGCAGCCCTACTGGAGCGAGCGCGACGGCCTGCAGGCCATGCCGGGCGCAGCCGAGGCCGCCATGCCAACCCAGGCCATCGCCGCCCACCAGGTCACGAATCTGGCCGCCTTCAAGGCCTATGCCTACGCCTATCTGATGGGCCATCCGCGCATTGGCAAAGGCCCGGGCATGTTCCTCATGGTGCGCACCATGGAGACATCGCCCACGGGGCTGCCGCTGCAGCTGTTCTGCTACACCAACACCACCATCTGGGTGGAGTACGAAGGCATACAGGGCGAAATCTTCGACCATCTGATCGGCGTGCTGCCGCAGTTCGGGCTGACGCTGTACCAGCGCTCGTCGGACTACGGCACCCACTATCCGCCCGCCCGTCCCGATGTAGTAGCCCGTTAATACCCGCCGCGTGCCCTGACTGCCCACAATGGCCTGACCCAACCACAAGGAGACAGACCATGGCAGGCAAGAAGATTTTGATGATTTGCGGCGATTACTGCGAGGACTATGAAACCATGGTCCCGTTCCAGGCCCTGCTGGCCGTGGGCCATACGGTGCACGCCGTCTGCCCCGACAAAAAGGCCGGCGACCAGATCAAGACCGCCATCCACGACTTCGAAGGCGCACAGACCTATAGCGAAAAGCCCGGCCACAACTTCACGCTCAACGCCACGTTTGCCGATGTGAAGCCCGAGCAGTACGACGCCCTGGTCATCCCCGGCGGCCGCGGCCCCGAGTATCTGCGGGGCTATGAAAGCGTGCGCGCCGCCGTACGTCACTTCTTCGACACCGACAAGCCCGTGGCCGCCGTCTGCCACGGCGCGCAGTTGCTCGCCGGTGCCGGCGTGCTCAAGGGCCGCACCTGCTCGGCCTATCCCGCCTGCCGCGCCGAAGTGGAACTGGCCGGAGGCAGCTATGCCGACATTCCCGTCGACCAGGCCCATACCGAAGGTAATCTGGTCAGCGCCCCGGCCTGGCCCGCCCATCCGGCCTGGATCGCCCAGTTTCTCGCGCTCCTGGGCACAAAGATTTCGCACTGAAATGGGCCTCCGGCGCTTTACCGAAACGCGCAGCAAGCCATCCATTCAAGAGTTCTGCTATTGACGCCGAACGCTCCGGGCCACACCATGGCCCGGTTTTGTTCTGGAGAGTCGCATCATGTGCCAGGTCTTTATCAGCGCCGATCCGCAGCTCTGGGCCCACCGGGCCCGCTCCATCCGGCTGCATGGTGTTGCCACCAGCATCCGGCTTGAAAACCTGTTCTGGCAGGTGCTCGAAGAGATTGCCGCACGTGACGGCTATACCGTGCCCCAGCTCTGCACCCGGCTCTACGACGAGCTGCTGGCCGAACGGGGTGCGGTGGACAACTTCAGCTCTTTTCTGCGAGTCTGCAGCACCCGCTATCTGGCGTTGCAGTTGGCGGGGGAGATTCCGCAGGACATGGGAATACCGATTCGTTCGCTGGGCAATGCCTCGCCCCCCCAGTCCGCCAGTGCCCAACTGACACACTGAATTCAGCGCAGGTACACCGCCTCGAGTCGCAGCAGCACACGCCCCTCGGCATCGCTGAGCACCAGTTTCTGCCCCTGAATGGCGTAGCTGCTGACCTGAGCCAGGGTTGCGACCAGAAGTTGCTCCCTTCGCATGCCCTGCACACAGGCCATGCGGGTACCGCCCACGGCCGAAAAACGCAGCCAGCGCCCGTCCAGGCTGTAGTTGCCGCGCAGGCGGTTGCAGCCGCCTGCGCCATGAAATCGGCCGCTGCCGGTCTCCAGTACCAGATGGGGCTCGGGCTGGTTGTCGTAGGCGCTGACATGCGGGCCGTCGCCCAGCTGCACCAGCTTCCAGTAGGTATCGAGCAGCGGTGCCGGCACGGCTGCCATGGCGTCGCCCTCGGTCGCTGCGGGCCCTGCATCCGCAGCTGCCAGGCTCCCCGACAGCAAAAGTGCACTCAATGCAGGGACAAGAAAGGTACGCCGGTTCGGGAAAGCGGTCATCACAAACACCTTTGCAGCCTTCAACGGATACAGGAAAAGGCGCTTGCAGCTCATTGTTCAGCAGTCTCGGACGCTTGCGCAAGCACCTGTTCACCGTGCACAAAGCTACAGGCCACCGCATTCGTACAGCGCCAGATGGCCTGCCCCGCCAGCGGCCCGCGCCGCATCAGCAACTTGCGCAGCGGCCATTCGCATTGCGGGCAGGCCGGAACGGCATCGCCCCGTCCGGGCCACACCGGCTCTGCAGCCTCAGGCGCAGCGTCAGCCAAGCTGACAGGAGCTGCCACGGCTGGCGGTGCGGACTGTACCTGTGCCGACAGATCCCTATCGACTGCGGCCGAAGGCGGTGCCGACATGACGGGCTCCGGCGGACTATCCACGCCCTCGGGAGCGGGCGGCTCGACCCGCTGGGCAGCGGCCTCCGCCGCCGGCTCCAGCCTGGGTTTGCGTGCCTTGCTGGCCGCCTGCAGCTGGCGGACATGCGCCACATGCCGCCTGTCGGTGGCACGACCGGGCTGCAGCCGCACTTCTTCGAGCTTGTCCAGCAGCGCCTGCATGTGTTCGGGGCTCCACACAGGCTGGACAACACTCTGGATATGGCCGACAAATCCCAGGCCGCGCGTGACCTGAGGCGGCATCTCGGTCTTGAACTCGCAGCCGCCCACGAAGACGATCACCGAGTGCAGATGCTCGGGCGCAATATCCAGCAGAGACTGCAGGGTCTTGAGGTGCTTGTAGTTCTGGCGCAGCGGGTTCTGGAAGCGGCTGCGTTTCCTGAACATCTGCTGCGTCCATTCGCGCTGTTTTTCCGTGCCGAAAATCCAGCCCTGGTAGTTCTTGGTCTCCAGCACAAACAGGCCGTAGGGGGAAAAGATCAGGTGATCGATCTGCGTGCTGCCACGGTCCGGGGTGGGCAAGGTGACGTTGTGCACATCGACATAGATCATCGGATTGAGATGCCGGCGAATCGCCGCCTGCACGGCCCGCTCGCCACGCCAGCCCTTGAAGCGCGGCGAGCGCAGCACGCCCGCCAGCACCGCGAATGCCAGCGCAAGCCCCAGATAGACAAAGAGGCCCTGAAAGGCCGCTGCAAAAATCCGATCCATCACGACTCTCACGCAACGCAATCGCCAAAACCGGCGCGCCCCAAGACCAGGACAGCGCGCAGGACCCAGGCGCCCCGCCGCCGCGCAGCGAGGCTGCATCCACCCGCCCATAGCGCGCAGCGAGAAGCGAAGGGCGCCCGGTCAGGGGAAAAGCGCGCAGCGCTTCAGGGCAATCTCTAGTTCAACGCCATGCTGAGCTTGCGGCGATAGCTGTTGACCAGGGCCGTGGCCTCGTCCTGCTCGGCACTGTTCTTGCCCAGCAGCTCGATGCCGCCGCTGGTCTTGCCGGGCACGGCATCCTGCTTCTTGGGCTTGGGCGGGGTCAGCAGCTCCAGCACGGCGACGATGAGCTTGCGCGCTGCCTGGTCGTTCCAGGTCTTGTCGCGCATGATGATTTCCAGCAGTTCATCCATGGCACCGGTCCACTGGCTGTGGGCCAGCAGGGCACGGGCGCGACCAAAGCGCGCGTCGAAGTCGCGCTTGTTGGCTGCGATGGCGGCGTCGTACTTGGCCAGGTCGGCATTGTCGTCCTGCACGGCGAACTCCAGCGCCTTGAGCCACTGGTTCAGCGCTTCGAAGCGCAGCGGCTGGGGAATGCGCTTGACGGGCTCGGCCAGCAGGGCCGCCGCTTCCTCGAAGCTGCCGGTGGCGATCAGCAGACGCACATAGTCAAAGCGCGCATCGTCGTTGGCCGGATCGGCCGCCAGCGCATCGGCCAGCTTCTGCAGCGCGGCCTGAGTGTCGCCGGACTCCAGCAGGGCCTGGGCTTCGTCGGCATCGGCCTCGGCCGCCAGCTCGCCTTCGGAGGGCAGGTGCTTGTCCAGAAACTCGCGCAGCTTGCCTTCAGGCTGGGCCCCCATGAAACCGTCCACGGGCTTGCCCCCGATCATGAGCACGCAGGTCGGGATAGAGCGGATGCCGAACATGCTGGCCAGCTGCTGCTCCTGATCGGAATCGATCTTCACCAGCTTGAAGCGGCCTTCGTAGGCGACTTCCAGCTTTTCGAGCACCGGGCCCAGCGTCTTGCAGGGGCCGCACCAGGGTGCCCAGAAGTCCACCAGCACGGGCACGGCCATGGAGGCGGCTACGACTTCGGCTTCAAAATTCTCGAGGGTGACGTCAATCATGTGATTCCCATTGCTGCTTGTGCGCTGCCACCCGGGCAGCGGCGCTGAAAGTCTGCGAACCGGCCACTCCAGCAGAGTGTCCACCGCGCGATGCTGCGATTCTCCACGCAAATGCGCGCCGGCACGCCATAGACCGGAACGGACCGGGTCTTTGCTACTCAGATGAGAGCAGCTTGCGCATGTTTCAAGGTCGATTCGAGGTGGTTTATGGAGAAAACCAATGGAATGCATGCGCAAACAGCTACGGTTTCAAGAGTAACCGCACCGCAGCCGCCCTCGCCCCTGGGCTATATTGCTTGCGAACCAAGGAGCGCAGACTTGATCGAAGTTTCACAACTGGTGTTTGAATATCCGGGCCACCGCGCCCTCGACGGCGTGAGCCTGTCCATCGCGGCGGGCAGCGTGACGGCACTCGTCGGGCCCAACGGCGCCGGCAAGTCCACGCTGATGCGCTGCATCGCCGGACTGGAGCAGCCGCTGTCGGGCCAGGTGCGCGTCAGGGGCCTGTCGGTCGAGGAGCAGCCGCGCGAGGTACATCGCCACCTGGGCTATCTCTCGGATTTCTACGGCCTGTACGACCGGCTCAGCGTGATGCGCTGCCTGCAGTACTCGGCCCTGTCCATGGGCGTGGCGCCCGACGGGGTGGAGGCCCGCGTGCAGCAGGTGGCCCAGCAACTGGGCCTGACGCAGCTGCTGCACCGCCACCCGACCGAACTCTCGCGCGGCCAGCGCCAGCGCGTGGCGATCGGCCAGGCCATCGTCCACCAGCCCAGCGTGCTGCTGCTCGACGAGCCGGCCAGCGGCCTCGACCCCGATGCGCGCAGCAGCCTCTCGACGCTGTTTCGCCAGCTGCAGGCCCAGGGCATGACGCTGATCGTCTCCAGCCACATCCTCAGCGAGCTGGACGAGTACTGCACCCACATCCTGAGCATCCGCGACGGCCGCATCGAAAGCCACGAGGCGCTGCAGAACGCCCATGGCGAGGGCCAGCCCGCCGTCGCCGGCCAGCAGCCCCAGCTCTATGCGCTGGAAGTGGCCATGGAGCCAGGCGAAGGGCTGGAGACCCGCCTGCGTCAGGCCTTGCTGAACACTTCGGTGCAGGACTTCGACACCACGGGCCGCCGACCGATCCAGCTATGGCTGCCAGCTTCCGCCGGCGCACGCGCCCAATGGCTGGCCCAGCTGGTGCAGGCCGGCATTCCTGTCGCCGCGCTGTACCCGGTGCGCGAGCGGCTTCAGGACCGCTATGCCCGCACGGCCCAGGCCCGCGATACCGAAAGTCAGGAGCCAGCATGAGCCAACGCAATCCCGAATTCCAGCGTCAGCTGTGGCTGAACTGGCGCCCCTCGCTGCTGGCCTGGAGCCTGGGCCTGAGCCTGCTCATCCTGACCCTGCCCTTTGCCCTGTCCTCGGCCAAAAGCCTGCCCGGCACGCTGAGCATGACCGCCATGGCCGGCCTGTACCTGGCCGCCATCGTCTACGGCAGCGTGCTGGCCGGGCGCAGCCTGTCCGAGGAAGCCAGCCAGAACACCTGGGACTGGCAACGCCTGTCCGTGCTCACCCCCTGGCAGATGGCCTGGGGCAAGCTGCTCGGGGCCACCTTGCCAGCCTGGCTGTATGTGCTGTGGTTCGCGCTGGCCGTGGCCGGAGTGACCCACTTCTGGGCGCTGGAGGCCCTGAAGCTGCAGCACACGATTGGTCTGGCCGTGCTCTGGGGCCTGGGTCTGCAGACCTGGGCCATGAACTCCGTGCTCATGAGCTGGGGTCTGAGGGACCGGCCGATCAACCGCCGGCGCGCGGCCCTGCTGCCTCTGCTGATCCTGTTTTTCGCGCCCGGCCCCTTCATCGACCATGTCTACAAAGGCATGATGGACAGCGACGCCGCACCGGTGTTCTGGTGGGGCCTGGACGTCGGCGGACTGGGCCTGGCCTATCTGGCCGGCGCGCTGATACTGGGCCTGGGGCTGCTGGGCCTGTGGCGCCAGCTCTGCACCCGGCTCGATGTGCACACCCTGCCCTGGGCCTGGCCTCTGGGCCTGGCGCTGACGGGATTTTTCGCGGCCGGCACGATCAATCTAGGCATTGCCGCATTCTTCAGCAGTACCGCCTGGATCGCGCTGATCGGCACTGCCTATGTCGCCCTGCAGCACATGGACCAGCATCTGCGCGCCTGGCGCCAGGTGCAATGGTCGGTCAGCCGCCGGCGCTGGCGTGAGGCACTGGAGGCGCTGCCGCTGTGGCCGGTCAGCCTGCTGCTGGGCTTTGCCACGGCCTTGCTGCTGCTGTTCGCCCCCCAAAGCCTGGAAGCAGCCATCCGCGGCGAACTCAACCGCTTCACTCTCTATCTGTGCCTGCATCTGCTGCGCGACTGCCTGCTGCTGACCGGCTTCGCCCTGCTGGCGGGCAAGCTCAAGTCTCCCCTGGCCTCGTTTGTCGTCGCCTGGCTGATCCTCAACATCGCCGCTCCGCTGCTAGCCTATGGCGCAGGCGGCCATAGGGGCGCCATGCTGGTCCAGCCGGTCGTGGCCATGTGGATGGCTCCTTCGGATGCGGCAACACAGGCCGGCTCCTGGCTGAGCTATCTGCCCTGGGCCTCTCTGAGCCTGCAGACCCTGGCTGCGCTGGCCTGGGTCGTCCATGTCTTCAGGGACCGCGTGCTGGGCTTTGCACGCGACAACGCGGCCGCCCGCATCCGGGGGTCATAGATGCTTTGACCGGGTGGCTTTGCCCCACAGCTGCCCGGCAATGCAGCGAAAACGTAAAATCAGGGGTTCCACTAGGCCGGGCGGCAGCGCCCTGAAGAACATGAACCCCATCCAAGTTGGCGTAGTCATGGGTTCCAGCAGCGACTGGGACACCATGCAACACGCAGTTGCCATCCTCCAGCAATTCGGTATCGCTTTTGAAGCCCAGGTCGTATCGGCCCACCGCATGCCGGACGACATGTTCCGCTTTGCCGAAGCCGCAGCCGACCGTGGCCTCAAGGCCATCATCGCCGGTGCCGGCGGTGCTGCCCACCTGCCCGGCATGATTGCCGCCAAGACCACCGTGCCAGTGCTCGGCGTGCCCGTTGCCAGCCGCCACCTGCAAGGCGTGGACTCGCTTCACTCCATCGTGCAGATGCCCAAGGGCGTGCCCGTGGCCACCTTTGCCATCGGCAATGCCGGTGCGGCCAATGCGGCCCTGTTTGCCGTGGCCCTGCTGGCCAACGAAGACGCCGAGCTGCGCCAAAAGCTCGATGCCTTCCGCGCCGAGCAGACCGAAGCGGCCCGCAACATGACCCTGCCGGTGAACGCATGAGCGCCCGCGACACGCAAGTAATACTGCCGGGGGCGACCCTCGGCGTGCTGGGCGGCGGCCAGCTGGGCCGCATGTTTGCCCATGCCGCACAGGCCATGGGCTATTTCACCGCCGTGCTGGACAAGGACGAGACCAGCCCCGCCGGTCTGGTCAGCCACCAGCATGTGCGCACCGGCTACGAAGACGCCAAGGGCCTGGCCGAGCTGGCCGGACTCTGCGCGGCCGTGACCACTGAATTCGAAAACGTGCCCGCCGGCTCGCTGAACAAGCTGGCCGAGAGCCTGCCCGTATCGCCCGCCGGCTCGGCCGTGGCGATCGCCCAGGATCGCGCCGCCGAAAAAGCCCACTTCGTGAAGTGCGGCGTGCCCTGCGCCCCCTATGCCGTGATCGAGACGGCCGAGCAGCTGGCGGCCGTCAACGACGCGCTGCTGCCCGGCATCCTCAAGACCGCGCGCATGGGCTATGACGGCAAGGGTCAGATCCGCGTCAAGACCCGCGACGAGCTGATCAAGGCCTGGGACGCGCTCAAGCAAGTGGCCTGCGTGCTCGAAAAAATGCTGCCGCTGGCGCATGAGTGCTCGGTCATCGTGGCCCGCGGCCGCAATGGCGACATCGTCAACCTGCCCGTGCAGCGCAATCTGCACCGCGACGGCATTCTGGCCGTGACCGAGGTCTACGAAGGCAACGTGCCCGCAGCGCAGGCAGAGCAAGCGGTAGCCGCTGCGAAATCCGTAGCCATCGGCCTCGACTACGTCGGCGTGCTCTGCGTGGAATTCTTTGTGCTGGACAACGGCCAGCTGGTGGTCAACGAGATCGCCCCGCGCCCGCACAACAGCGGCCACTACAGCCAGAACGCGATGGATGTGTCGCAGTTCGAGCTGCAAGTGCGCTGCATGACCAATCTGCCCCTGGTGCAGCCGCGCCAGCACAGCGCCACCGTCATGCTCAACCTGCTGGGCGACCTGTGGTTCAAGGACGGCGAAACCGCCAAGGCTCCGGCCTGGGATCAGATCCTGGCCCTGCCAGGCGCCCACCTGCATCTGTACGGCAAGGTCGATGCCAAGCCAGCCCGCAAGATGGGCCACTTGAACATCACCGCGGCCAGTCCCGAAAAAGCGCGTGAAACCGCTTTGAAGGCGGCCGAGATCCTGGGCATTGAAGCGTTCTGATAACACCCCCTGAGCGGCTTTGCCCAGGCGGCCCGCCGCTTCCCCCTAGCTGGGCGCCCCTCTCTCGCTACGCGGGAGGGGGACGACGCCCTGAGCGTAAGGGGCGGCCCTTGCTCGGCGTCATTCGCTGATGCTCTGCAAGCGCAAAAGCACCGCACATACGGCGGCGCAGTGCATGAAAGAGGAATTGAAATGATCTTGGATGGAACGCTGGAAGCCTCGGTGCAGGCCGCTGCGCTCGCCCTGCAGCAAGGCCGGCTGCTGGGCCTGCCCACCGAGACGGTCTACGGCCTGGCCGCAGACAGCGACAACGACGCCGCCGTGGCGCAGATCTTTGCCGCCAAGGGGCGCCCGGCCAACCATCCGCTGATCGTGCATGTGGCCGACGCCGCCGCCATCACGCGCTACGCCAGGGAAGTCCCGGTCTTTGCCCAGCAGCTGATCGATGCGTTCTGGCCCGGCCCGCTGACCCTGATCCTGCCGCGCCTGCCGCATGCCGCCAGGGCATCGACCGGGGGCCAGGACAGCGTGGGCCTGCGCTGCCCGTCCCACCCCGTGGCCCATGCGGTGCTGCAGGCCTGCCAGCAGCTCGATCCGCCGGTCTGGGGCGTCTCGGCCCCCAGCGCCAACAAGTTCGGTCGCGTCAGCCCCACCACGGCCGAGCATGTGGCCACCGAGTTTGGCGAAGAACTGCTGGTGCTCGATGGCGGCGCCTGCGAAGTGGGCATTGAATCGACCATCGTCGACTGCACGCGGGGCGTGCCCGTGCTGCTGCGCCCCGGCGCCATCACCCGTGACGATATCGAGCGTGCCTGCGGCCTGCGACCGCTCTCGAAAGAAGAGCTGACTGCGGATACCCCACGTGCATCGGGAACGCTTTTGGCGCACTACGCGCCCAACGCCAAGGTGCGGCTCATGGATGCCGGGCAGCTGCAATCGGCACTGGACATCCTGGGCAAGGATGGCAGGAATATTGCCATCTATCACCGCAGCCCCCTCAATGTCGCCACCGCCCAGTTGCTGCTGCGCCGCATGTCCGGCGAGCCGCGCGACGTGGCCCGCGAGCTGTTCGGCATGCTGCGCAATTTCGACGACTGGGGCGCCAAGCTGATCTGGATCGAGACCCCGCCCGACACCGCCGACTGGGAAGGCGTGCGCGACCGTCTGCAGCGTGCGGCGGCTGCGGGCTGAGCGGCCTCTTAGCTGATTTTCAAGTAAAGATACAAATTTTTATTCGTTTTCTTTATTAAACGCCTTCTCTAACCTTGCTTGCTTCCACAGCAACTTCAAAGGTTAGAACCATGGGAACCCGTCGCGACGCGCTTGGCAAGCTTCTGTCCATCAGTGCTGCATCCCTGGGCTTGGCGGCTTGCTCGCGCTCCGACAACCAGGCCGGCAGCGAAACGCCCCGCACGGCACACAATGGCAAGGTCGTTCCCTTCAACTACCCCGACAACCCCTCTTTCGACCTGATCTATCTGGCCGACAGACTGGGCTACTTCGACGGAACCTCCACCCGCCCCAATTACGTGGGCAAGATTGCCGCCCCCCAGATCATTCCGCTGGTCGGCACGGGCGACATCCATTTCGGCTCGCGCATGGTGCCGCTGGTGATTTCGGCCATCGCGGCAGGGGCCGACGTGAAGGTGATTGCCGCCGGCAGCAAGACGCTGCAGGAGGCACCCCATATGAAGTACTTCGTGCGCAAGGACTCGGGCATTCGCACGCCCAGGGATCTGGAAGGCAAGACCATCGGCTTCAACAGCTTCGGCGCCTGCGCCGAGTTTGTCTCCAAGACCTATTTCCGCGAGCACGGCGCCGATGTCAGCAAGATCAACTTCCTGGTCGTTCCGGACAACCAGGGCGAGCAGGCCGTGATCGGCCGCAATGTGGATCTGGCCATCATCCACCCGCCCCATTCCGGCGGTGCCGAGGCCAACCCCGAGCTGCAGCGCCTGTGGACCGACTACGACCTGGACCGCGGCCTGGGCGGCATGGCGCCGTACAGCGTCAACGGCAGGTTTGCGCGCGAGAACCCGCAGGCCGTGCGCGACGTGGTCACCGCCATCGCCAAGGCCGGCAACTGGGTCAACGCCCACACCGACGAAGCGCGCCGCTACACGGCCGAGCGTCTCGGCATGGAGCTCAAGCATGTGGAGCGCTATGCCTATGTGGACGACCAGATCATCACCGAGCCGCCCATCCAGTACTACATCGACGTGCTGGAGCGTGAAGGCAAGCTGCAGCCGGGCAAGGTGGCGGTCAAGGATGTGTACACCAACGAGTTCAACCCCTTTGCCCAGGGAGCGGCGACATGAGCACGGCTCTGGACGACTCCGGCTCCGCCATCAAGATCCGGGCACGCGATGTGCGCATGGATTTCGCCATTGCCGACGAGCGCGGCCGCAAGCAGCAGATCGCCGCCCTGCAGGACTTCAATCTCGATATCCGTGAAGGCGAGTTCTTCACCCTCCTCGGCCCTTCAGGCTGCGGCAAGTCCACGTTTCTCAATGTGCTCGCCGGGCTGGCGCGCAAGACCGGCGGCAGCATCAGCATCGACGGCCAGCCGGCCAGCGGCATCAACCGCGAGCAGGGCGTGGTGTTCCAGGGCTATGCGCTGTTTCCTTGGCGCACCGTGCTGGAGAACATCGAGGTCGGGCTGGAGATCCGCAAGATTCCCAAACGCGAGCGCCGGGAGACTGCCGAGCAGTTTCTGCACCTGGTGGGGCTCAGCGGCTTCGGCCAGCGCTACCCGCACGAACTCTCGGGCGGCATGCGTCAGCGTGTGGCCATCGCCCGCTCCCTGGCCTATTCGCCCAGCCTGCTGCTGATGGACGAACCGTTTGCCGCCCTGGATGCCCAGACACGCGAAATCCTGCAGTCCGAGCTGCTGCGCATCTGGGAGCAGCACAAGACCACCATCGTCTTCATCACCCACAGCCTCGACGAAGCCATCTATCTGTCGGATCGCATCGCCGTCATGACGCACCGACCCGGTCGCATCAAATCCGTTCTGGACATAGCGCTGCCGCGTCCGCGCCCCGCCGAGATACGCCACGCCCCGGCCTTTGTGCAGCTGCGTGAACAGGCCTGGGAGGTGCTGCGCGACGAAGTCGCCTTTGCCAGCGGCCACCGCCAGCAACCGCTGGCACCGCTGCTGCCCACCGCCCCTGATTTCAGTCTGGCCTTGCGAGGATTTGCCATATGAGCCCACTGGCCGCATCCCCATCCCGGCGTCCTGCCCAGCCGGCATCGCTGCGTTCCTCCCGGCAACTCGGGCTCCGATGGCTGGAACGCTCGGCCTGCGTGCTGCTGTTCTTTGCCATCTGGGAATTCCTGCCGCGCGCAGGGCTGGTCAACTCGGCCTTTCTCAGCCCGCCATCCGCCGTGCTGGCGACCATCGTCCAGCTGGCGCAGACCGGCCAGCTCGGCAAGCATGTGGCGGCCAGCCTGCAACGCTCGCTGGCAGGGCTGATTCTGGCCGTCGTGGCAGGCGTGGCGCTGGGCCTGCTGATGGGCGTGGTGCGCCGTTTCGAAGCCTTTGTCGATCCCTTGCTGCAGCTGTTCCGCCAGGTCTCGGCCCTGGCGCTGTTTCCGGTCTTTCTGCTGTTCTTCGGCATCGGCGAGGCGTCCAAGATCGCCATCATCTTCTGGGCGGCCTTCTGGCCGGTGCTGCTCAACACCATCAGCGGCGTCAAGCAGGTGGACAAGCTGCTGATCCATTCGGCGCTGTCCATGGGTGCCTCGCGCAGCTTCATCTTCTTCAAGGTCATCCTGCCGGCGGCCGCTCCGTCCATCTTCACCGGCGTCCGGCTGGCGGGAGCCTATTCGATCACCGCACTGGTCGCTGCCGAAATGATCGGCTCGCATGCCGGCCTGGGCTTTCTGACGCTGAACTCGCAGGAGATCTTCCAGATTCCCAGCATGTACGCAGGCATCGTGCTGCTGGCCGTGCTGGGCCTGGCGCTCAACTATGCACTGGCCCTGCTCGAAAGGCGTCTGACGCGCTGGCGCAGCGGACTGGAATTTCATGAGTAGCGCCACTGCATCCTGGAGACGCCTGGCCCTGGCCTGCACCGCACTCGCGGCCGCAGCCGCAGGGGCCGGCGTTCTGTGGCCGGCACTGCCGGGGCTCGGGGGCGTGGAGGCAGCCGGCCCGGTGCTGCAGCAGGCCCGGCTCAATGGCGTGCTCCATGTGGCCCTGCGCAGCTATGCACGCCCATCCCTGCCCGGCCACCCCTTGCCGCCAGAGTCCGATGTCTACGACCGTGCGCTGGCAGACTGGCTGGGCAGGGAACTGGGCACTCGCGTCAGCATCACCCCCGAAAGCGATGCCGACCTGGTGCTTGAAGGCATGTCGTCACTGGACGGGCCGTCCGAACCTGATCGGCAGACCGGCGGCAGCTACATGCCGCAGACCCTGCAGCTGCTGGTACTCAAGCAGCAGGCCTCCCGCTGGAGCCGCCATGCCCCCGGGCACTGGGCCTCCTGGCTGCCGCATGTGGCGCAGAAGAACGCTCCTCAGCCCACGGCCTGCGTCGCCAGGGGACAGGCCTCTGCGCGCACATTGCAGGCCCAGGGCCTGCACCCTCTGTTCGCCCCCTCCAGCATTCACGCGGTCAGCGATTTCCTGGCTGGAAGGTGCCATGTTCTGGCCGAGTCGCCCGAGGTCATCGCACGCCTGCTGCAACAGGACAGCTGGCGCTTCTATGCGCCTCTTGGCAGCCGCTTTCGCATATCGGATCAAGCCCATATCCGCCTGAGCCGGGCCGACGCGCAGTCGGCACGCTGGCTGCGGAACGCCGTCCAGCGGTGGCAGCGCAGCGGTCTGCAGCAACGCGCACAGGACAACCGCGTCAGCACGATTGCCCTGGAAGCTACGTTGCTGGAAGACGGAGCCATCTGCCACTGAACGTCCGCCTCCTTTCTGCTCACCATCTTCCTCACCATGTTCTCCAGTCACTTCAACGATGTCCTTGGCGCCCTGGAAAAAACCGCCGTCGCGCGCGACCGCCAGGGCGGCCATGCCGCTGCAGAAAAAGCCATGCTGCGCGATGCCGGCCTGCTGCGCCTGGCGATTCCGCGCGAGCATGGTGGCGACGCGCTGGGCTGGCCCGACATCTACCGCCATGTCCGTGCCCTGGCGACCGTCGACAGCGCACTGGCACATGTGCTGGCGTTTCACCAGCTACAGATCGCCACCGTGCTGATCTATGGCTCGCGCCAGCAGCAGCGACTCTGGCTGCGCCGTACCATCGATGAGAACGGCTGGTGGGGCAATGCACTGAACCCTCGCGACACGCGTCTGCAGGCCCTGCCCCAACGCTCGGAGCTGGCCGGCGGCTATGTGCTCGACGGCCTGAAAGGCTTTTGCTCGGGCACCCGCGGATCTCACTACCTGACGGTGTCGGCCTGCGTGGCCGGGCACGCGCAGCCCGTTCTGGGCCTGCTTGAAACCGCCTCGCCGGGCATTGCCGTCAAGGATGACTGGAACCCCATGGGCCAGCGCCAGACCGATAGCGGCTCGGTGCAGTTCAATCGCGTACAGCTTCCCGCCAGCGCCGTCATGCGCGACGAGCACGCCGATGTCACGGCTTTTCATACCCTGCGCAACTGCCTGGCGCAGCTGGTGCTGGTCAATCTTTTTGTCGGCGTGGCCCAGGGAGCGCGCCGCCAGGCACGCGACTATGTGCGAGAACACGGCCGGCCCTGGCTGGGGTCGTCCGTGGAGCGAGCCACCGACGACCCCTACCTGCTGCGCCGCATGGGCGAAATGCAGGCCCAGATTTCAGGAGCGGCCCTGATGGCCGATCACGCGGCAGAGCGCCTGCAAAAAGCCTGGGAACGCGGCCCGTCACTGAGCGCTGCGGAACGCGCCGAGGTGGCCATTGCCGTCTTCGAAGCCAAGGTCATGGCGCATCGCTGCACCCTGTTCGCGACCCAGGAAATGTTCGATGTGGTCGGATCGCGCGGCACCCATGCCGACCTCGGCTTCGACCGCTTCTGGCGCAATGTGCGTACCCATACACTGCACGACCCGCTGGACTACAAGCTCCAGGCCCTGGGCCGCTGGGCCGTGCATGGCGAAGCGCCCTCGGCGCAACACTACAACTGAAGGAGATGACAAAAAAATCCGGGACCCGCCCGGATTTTTCGATGCAGGCTGCACCGCCTCAGAAGCGGTAGCCGATGGCCAGGTTGAACACATCGGGATTGAGCCTGACGCTGATGCTCTGGCCCGAGGACAGGTGGATCTTGGTCTTCAGAAAGCTCTTGGCGTAGGACGCATCCACGAACCAGCGCTCGTTGAACTGGTAGATGAAACCCAGCTGGGCCAATGCGCCGAATTTGTCGTCGAGCTCGGCCGTGGTCGGATTGGCCAGCGTGCCGCCGCTCAGTCCATTGAGCGTGGCCGTGGTCTTTTCGCCATAGAAATGGGCATAGGTGACACCGGCTCCCACATAGGGTCGGAACGCAGCCTTGGCCTCGTTGAAGCGGTACTGCAGCATCAGTGTGGCCGGAATGGCCTTGGTGCTTCCCAGCTTGCCCACACCGGCAATCGCGCCGGCTCCCGAGAGGTCATGCTTGAAGGGGGTCGCCAGAGGCACGTCCAGCGCCAGATTGTCGGTCAGCATGTAGGTGATGCCGCCGCCCAGCTGGGTGTTGCTGCCCGCATCGACCTTGGTGTTGGGAAAGGATGGCGCCGACAGATTGCCGCTGCTCACGTCGGGCGACAGGTGGGTGATGCCCACGCGTGCCGACCAGGTTCCCGCCGACTGGGCGCCGGCCAGGCCACAGGCCGTCAGGGCCAGGGCGGCGGCAGAAATCCGCATGTGTTTCTTCATGGTCATGTCTCCTGATTCTTTCTGCGGACGGGCTTACAGCCAGCCGGCCTGTGCCAGCGAACGCGACACCAACTGGCCCATCTGCTGGTATCCGTAAGGAGTGGGATGGAAGCTGTTGGCGAAGACATAGCTCTTCCACCAGTCGGGGCTGGTTTCACCCTGCGGAATATTCGCGGACAGCTTGTCGGCGCTGCACGCGGACAGTTCGTCGGTACCGATCTTGGAGCAGGCCGCCACCGTGGCATTGGTGAACTTGTAGGCCGCAGGGTCGGAGATCTGGCTCTTGAACTCGGTATAGAAGTCCACCACGGCAATGCGGCTGTCATTGCCCGCAGCGGCTTTCAGGGTGGCGTTGAATGCGTTCACCCAGCCGTCGAGCAAGGCTTCCGCCTGCTTGGAGGCGGCCGTGCCCTGGGCCCGGGCAATCTGGGCCAGCACCGTGGTGAACCTGGGGGTCATCTGGATGGCCGGGATGTTCAGCACGGCGATGCGCGTAGCTCCCTTGGCCAGCAGCTCCGACTGCATGCTGGCCGCCAGATTCCGGGCCAGTGTCTGCATGTACAGGCCACCGGCCTTGACGATCCCGTCCGTGCCCTGGGCCAGCAGTCCGGTCAGCGTTGCCGTATCGATCTTGGAAGCCAGGAAGGCCTGCAGGTACTTCTGCGCCGCCTGGGCCTTGGCACCGTCGGCGGGCGACCCCGTCACGGCATAGGTTGCGGCCGCCGACTGATAGGTCAGAACGGCCGTGATCAGCGCGGCCGCATCATTGGCACCTCCGTCAATGAGGATCAGATCGTTGGCGGACACGCCCGCCGCACCCGCATCCTTGATCTGCTGCAGCACGGAGACGGGCGAGTTCACCACCTGACCGGAGGCATCGACATAGTTGATCTGCGCGCCCCCGATGGCGTAGTTGGTGCAGCCGGCGCTGGCGGTCACGAACGTGGTCTGGCTGGTGGGCTTGTAATGCGGGCACAGCGAGGTGCTGTAGAGATCGGCGATGCGCTCGGGCCAGACCAGATACGGCTTGCCGGTGGTCGGATCGTTGCCCTGTACGGTGAACTTGTACCCGAACGTGCCGCTGTCCGAGAGGCTGTCGCCCATGACCTTGACCGAAGTGACCTTGGCCTTGGGAGTGGTGTCGGCACCACCTCCGCCGCCGCAGGCCGCCAGCAGGCCCACCGTTGCCATTGCAGCCGCCAAGAGTTTGAGTTTGCTTGTCAAGATGATGTTCTCCTGAGGTGTTGTGAATCGCACGGTCGTGCTTTTTTCCTCAGCGTCATCCTAGCGACACTCATCGAGGCGCTGTTATCGGGCAATTACCGATGGTCGGACAAAAATCCAACGCAGAATCACCCGGTCATCGCCGTGTCACGCAACAAAAAACCGGACGAGGGTCCGGTTTGTCGCGACAGGCAAGGTGCGGCGACAGCGCGGCCGCGCGCGGATGGCTACTGAGCTGCCGTCCAGTCCACCAGCGCATCCCAGGCCGTGCGTGCCGCCGCCGCATTGGCATGGTTGGCCATGGCCACCAGCACAAAGCGCTGGCCGCTGGCACCGTCGACATAGCCGGCCAGTGCGGCCGCGTCGCGCAAGCTGCCGGTCTTGAGATGGGCCGCGCCTGCAAACCGGCTCTTGCTGCGGCGCAACGTCCCGTCCACGCCCACGATGGGCATGGAGGAAACGAATTCCGGCATCACGGGCGAGACCCAGGCGTTCTGCAGCATCTGCCCCAGTCCGCTGGCCGTGATGCTGGCATTGCGGCTCAGCCCGGCACCGTTGTCCACCACGGGCTGCTCGGCATTGCCCCAGCGTGCGGCCCACCACTGGGCCAGCGACTGCCTGGCGGAGTCGAAGCTGGCCACACCGGTGCGCTGCATGCCCAGGGTGAGCAGCACATGCTGGGCCATGATGTTGTTGCTGTATTTGTTGATGTCGCGTACCACTTCGGACAGCGCCGGCGACTCCAGCTGGAACGCCGGCTGCAGGCCCTGGGGCACGCTGCCGTCGCGCACGGCGCCAGTGAGCTTGCCACCCAGCTCGCGCCACATGCCCTCTATGGCCTTGGCCGCAAAGCGCTCGGGCTGCGCCGGTGCGATGGACCAGCTCTTTTCGCCACAGCTTGCCGGATAGCTGCCGTTGAAGGCGATGCGCTGCGGATGGCTCATGTCCAGCTGCATCTTGCTGCGCCAGTCGCCGCAATCGGTATTGGGAGCAGACAGGGCAACCGTTTGCTGATTATCCATGCCAAACATAGGAGGATCGTATTGAATACGGGCGACTCCCGCTCCCGTATCAGGAGCAATATTCAGCGCCACCGCCTTGTAGTTGATCAGCAGCGCATCGGGCGAGGCGTTGTAGGGCCGCCAGGGCTCATTGTCGAAAACCGCCGCATCGTGCGCGGGCAGCTGGAAGGCGTTGCGGTCCAGCACGATGTCGCCCACGATGACCTTGACACCCATGCCTTGCAGGCGGCGCAGCATCAGCCACAGGCGCTCCAGCACCAGCTTGGGGTCCCCCTGCCCCTGGATGTAGAGGTTGCCACGCAACGCGCCTTCGACCACCGGGCCGCCCAGATAGACGGGCGTACGCCAGACAAAGGCCGGGCCTAGCTGGTCGAGCGCCGCATAGGTGGTGACCAGCTTCATGACCGAGGCCGGATTCATGGCCTGGTGCGTGCGCCAGGCCAGGGCCGGTGGCGATCTGCCATCCACATTCATCACCAGCATCGATACGGCATCGCGCGGAATCCTGGCGCGTTGCAGCGCCGCATCCACGGCGGCGGGAATGCGGGTGTCGGCTGGCTGGGACTGCGCCAGCGCGGGCTGGACCAGCAGCGCCAGCAACGATGCGCCCAGCGCGCTCAGGGTCTTGCGAAAAAAGAAGGGAGTCTTCGGCATGGGGCCAGAGTCTACGCCGGGCTGCACCCATGCCGGGCATTGGCAGCGCCTGCGGCACGCTGGCGGCCGGCAACCGATAATGCAGGGCTACGCTGCCGTCCCTTGCTGCCCTGTGCAGCCGTATTGCGCTCCAGCCCTCCTGCGGCTGACGCCCTGCCGAACATGAATCTTCTCGCCATCGATACCAGTACCGATACCCTGTTTGTTGCCGTCCAGCGTGGCGATGCCATCTGGCAGCACAGCGGGCCCGGCGCGCAGCAGTCGTCGGCCCAGTTGCTGCCGGCCATCCGCCAGCTCATGAAAGACGCGGGCCTGGGCTTCTCGCAGCTCGACGCGATTGCCTTCGGGCGTGGCCCCGGCTCCTTCACGGGCCTGCGCACGGCCTGCGCCATCACCCAGGGCCTGGCCTTTGCCGCCAAGGTTCCCGTGCTGCCCGTGGACTCCCTGCTCACAGTGGCCGAAGAGGCCCGTCACCTGCACGGCTGCACCGAGGTCGAGGCCGTACTCGACGCACGCATGAACGAGGTCTATCACGCCGCGTTCCGCCACGAGGGCGGCCGGTGGATCGAGCCCGATGACTTCGGCCTGTGTGCCCCCGAGGCCCTGCGGCCGGCAGCCGGCCATGCCGTGGCAGGCAACGCCCAGCCCGTCTACCCCGAGCTGCTGGCCCCTGCAGCCCGCCATGTGCACGCCATGCCCACGGCCACGGCCATGCTGCGCCTGGCACCGGCACTGTTGGCAAAAGGCTGCGCGGTGCCGGCCGAAGAGGCGCTGCCGCGCTATATCCGCGATAAAGTGGCCAAAACCACGGCCGAGCGCGAAGCCGAGAAGGCCGCCTCGGCCGCCGCCTCCGACATTGCCTCCCGATGATCACCCCATGACATTGCCCAGCAGCTCCACACACGCCACCGGCGCCAGCACCCAGGATGCGGCATCTCTGGTGCATTTCGAGCCGCTGTCTGCGCTCTGGCTCGACACCCTGCTGCCGATCGAGGAGCAAGCCTATGTCCATCCCTGGACACGCGGCAACTTCCAGGACGCGATGGTGGCCGGCTACCAGATACAGTTGCTGGTCGATGCCAACCACCAGTTGCTGGGCTACTTTGTCGCCATGCAGGCGCTGGACGAGGTTCATTTGCTCAATATCACCGTCAATCCGGCCTGCCAGCGCCAGGGCTGGGCGCGCGTGCTGCTGGATGCGCTGGCGCTGTGGTCGCGGCAGCAGAATGCCCAATGGATCTGGCTGGAAGTGCGCGAAAGCAATGCCCGCGCCCGCGAGGTCTATCTCAGGCATGGCTTTGCCGAAGTCGGCCTGCGCAAGAACTACTATCCCAATCCCAACGGCCCGCGCGAACATGCGGTACTCATGAGTCTGAAACTATGGCCCTGAACCTGGACGCCCGCCAGCGGGCCATGCTGGAAGCCATGGGCATCACCGTCTGGTTGCCCGCGCCCGTGGAACCCGCGGCAGTGGATGCAGTCACTGCCGGCGCACCGTCACCGGTCGCCGAGCCCTTGCCCGTCGCGGCACCGGCAATGCGCGTGGCGCCGCCTGCGCCCGCAAGCCCACCCGTGGCGCAGACCGCTGCGCCCGCAGCCGAGGCAGCGCCTGCACCGGTTCAGCCACCCGCCCAGACCGCCAGACCTGCCAGTCCGCCGCCCCAGAATCTGTCCGGCCACCGGGCACACGAGCCTCGCCCGTTTGTGCAGCAACCCGCCGCGGGCCCGGCCGGCGAGCCCGGCCTGGGCTGGACCATCAGCCCCGCCCAGCTGGTCTATCCCCATGCGCCGCAGCATGTGCAGGGCGCCGAGCAAGGCGGGTGGCTGATCTTGCTGGAGCCTGCCGCCAACCCGCCCCTGCTGAGCCCGGCGCAAAGACCGGCGGCCGACAGCGCCCAGACGGCGCTGCAGGGCGATGCCGCCAAGCTGCTGGACAATATGCTGCGTGCCCTCGGACTGCAGGAAAAACCGCGCGTCTTCAGCGCCGCACTGCACCGTGCGTCGCCCGATGCCGATCTCCGCCATGCTGCCCCGCTGCAGCCCGCTCTGGAGGCGCTGCTGCGCGAACTGCGTCCCGACTGCGTACTGGTTCTGGGCCTGGCCAGTGCACGCGCCGTGCTGGGCCGCCATGATGCGCTGGGCCGGCTGCGGGCCGAACCGCACCGCATTGCGGGCGTGCCCACCGTGGTGACCTATGACCCCAACTACCTGCTGCGGGCACCGCAGGCCAAGGCCGGAGCCTGGGCCGACCTGGTGCAGGCCGACGCGTTTACCAAGGGGCCGTGACAGGCGGGCGACATGCCCCGCTTGCCCACTCTCCCATCCATGCCGCACGCGACATGCTGCAGTGCAACGTTGCATAATCACCGGCTTCGAATTACTGGAAGACATCCGTGGAAACCTACCCTAGTTGGTAGCTTTCAGCTCCCGTTGAAGACTGTGGGGGCTGAAAGCGCCCTGATCCCTGCAGAACCTCAAGAACAACCGGGAGTGAGCTGATGCTCAACATCTTTACGCTAGCCAATGGTCGACTCGTTCAGGAAGAAATCGAGTCCCTGGCAGACCTCGAACGCTTTCGTCCCATCTGGGTCGACCTGGAATCCCCCACCGTCGAAGAAAAGCGCTGGATCAAGCAGCACTACGAGCTGTCCATCCCCGAAGACGCGATGGATGACGACATCGAGGAATCGGCCCGCTTTTACGAAGAAGACAACGGCGAGCTGCATATTCGCAGCGACTTTCTGATCGATGACGACGAAGACCCTCGCTCGGTACGCGTGGCCTTCATCCTCAACCAGCACAACGCCGCGCTGCGCAGCCATGGCGTGCTGTTCTCGATTCACGACGAGGATGTGCCGGTCTTTCGGCTGCTGCGCATGCGCGCGCGCCGCGCACCAGGGCTGATCGACGCCGCCGAGGACGTGCTGCTCAAGCTGTTTGACGCGGATGCCGAATACTCGGCCGATACGCTGGAGCGCATCTACGACGACCTGGAGAAGGCCAGCAAGATGGTGCTGTCCGGCGATGTGACCGACGAGATGGCCAAGGAAGTGCTGGGAGCGATTGCGCGCCAGGAGGACCTGAACGGCCGCATCCGCCGCAACGTCATGGACACGCGCCGCGCCGTGAGCTTTCTCATGCGCTCCAAGATGCTCAACGCCGAGCAGTTCGAGGAAGCGCGCCAGATTCTGCGCGACATCGAATCGCTGGACAGCCACACGGCCTTTTTGTTCGACAAGATCAACTTCCTGATGGACGCCACGGTCGGCTTCATCAACATCAACCAGAACAAGATCATCAAGATCTTCTCGGTGGCCAGCGTGGCCCTGCTTCCGCCCACGCTGATCGCCAGCGTCTACGGCATGAACTTCAAGTTCATGCCCGAGCTGGAATGGGAGTTCGGCTACGGCTACGTGGTGCTGCTGATGATTCTCAGCGCCGTCGGCCCCATGCTGTATTTCCGCAAGCGCGGCTGGTTGAAATAGACCGCTGTGGCTCCAGGCACCTTCCCCCGAGGGAGGTGCACCGTGGGTGGGGAGGCTTTGCTGGGTCGGCCCTTGCTCGGTGTCTGCTCAGGTGCGACGCGCCGGGTTCAAGGCGTTTCCATCAAAACAGGAGCTGTTAACGCCTGACTGACCGTCATCTCAGGCATCTGAAGATGCTGAAACCGGCAAGAAAGGAGCCCCAGGCGCTCTTTTTTTACCTGTGCGTCACGAGGACTGCGGTTCGGCATGGCGCTCGCGCACCCAGAGCACGATGCCGCACAGCATCACGATCACCTGCGTGCCGATCAGCGCCGCAAAACCCGCGAAAAATCCCGCCCCCACGCCGCCGCGCGCCGACAGCGCACCAATCACCGCGCCCATGATGGCCGGCATGAAGCCCGCGACCAGACTGCCCGCACCGTTGACCACGCCATAGGCGCTGGCCACATGCTCGGGCCGCGCGCAGTGCTGCACGGTGCTCGGAATGGCCGGACTCATCAGTCCCCAGCAGAAGTTGGCGGCAATCAGGCAATAGGCTGCGGCATAACGGTCTTCCATATGGATGGCCAGCCACACGGCAATCGCCACGCCGAGGCTGCCGAAGACAAAGATCAGCGGCACCTGCCGACGCGCGATGCGGTCGATGATCATGCCGCCCACGAAGACCGCCGCCACGCTCGCATATTGGGGCAGCGAAGCCAGCCAGCCCATCTCGCGCATGGAGAAGCCGCGCGACTCCTTGAGATAGGCGGGCAGCCAGTTGCTGCTGCCCCAGAGATAGGACAGAAAGGCCGCCGTGAGAATGGTGATCAGCCACAGATAGCGCGTGTGCATGGCGCCGCGCACGATCTGGCCCACCTGTCCCACGGCCTCGCCCAGCGACCGGGGCTTGGGCATGCCGGTCTCCACCTTGGGCATGCGCACAAAGGCCCAGACCAGCGGAACGCCCAGCAGCACGTTGATCAGGCCCAGCACATGGAACGAGGTCTCCCAGTTGTGGCCCACGACCAGGTAGCCGACGAAGGGATAGCCCACCGCCAGGCCCAGTCCGGTGCCCATATTGACCAGGGAGTTGGGTTTGCCGTTCTCGCGGCTCTCGAAATGCGCCTTGATGTAGCTGCCAGCCAGCGAGAACAGCGGCCCCTCGGACACGCCCAGCAGAATGCGCGATGCCAGCAGCAGCCCGTAGCTGTTCATGGCCGGCGACAGAAAGGTCACCACACCCCACAGCAGCAGCCCCGCGAAGAGGCTGCGGCGCACGCCGAACAGCGCCGCGCAGAACGGCGTGAGCACAAAGGACGAAACACCGTAACCGACCATGAAGGCCGTGGCCAGCAGACCCTGACGCGTTCGGTCGTCAGGGGTGAGGCCGATGTGCGACAGAAAGTCCTGATCGGTGATGAGGACCGAGATATTGATCCGGTCCACGTAGGAAATGGCGACGATCACGAACAGCGTGACCACGCCCCACCAGCGCAACGAGCGTGAGTCTTTCATGACAGGAGTCCGGCTAGCGTTGAGAGAGAAAAGCCGGGACCGGCACCCGCCGGCCCCGCCAGGGCGCACGTCCTGGCGGGCGCGCGGTACGGCAGCCGTGCTGCCGCCGAAACCCCGGGGCCGGCCAAGACCGGCCCTGCGGGGCAGGATCAGAAGAAGTGGCGGACGCCCAGTTCCAGGCCGTTGGAGTTGCCGCCCGGCGTGGTGCCGGGAGCGCTCAGCCCCTGCACGCCGATGGACTTCGCCGCCGAGCCCTTGTTCTTCAGGAAGGTATAAGTGCCGTAGACCTGGGTGCGCTTGGAGAGGTTGTAGCCATAGCCCACGCTGATCTTGTTCCAGTCGGCATTGCTGCCGGACAGGTTGTAGTGGCCGAAGGAGGCACGGGCCTCGCCATTGCCCAGGGGAGCAGTCACGCCCAGCTGCACAGCCGTGATCTTGGTGCCGCCGCGCTTTTCCGAGGCCCACAGCAGCATCGGCTTGGCCACCCCGAAGTCGTAGGACAGGCCGACATTGTTCGCCGTCAGATTGGTGGCGCTGGTGTTGCCGTAGAGCCGGCCCGTGGCCAGCGCGCCGTTGAACGCCCCCTGACGGTAACCCAGGCGCAGGCCGCGATAGTCGCCCTCGCGCTTGTTGGGTGCGCCGCTGGGCTGCTCGCCGAATGCCAGCTGGGCCTGACCGTAGAAGCCGCCCAGGTTCTGGGGCAGGAAATAGCTCACGGCATTGCTGATCTGTATGGGAGCGCCGCCGGTCGAGGGAACGCCCGGAATGCCCAGCATGGTGAAGGCCCCCGTTCCGCCGACGCCGTTGGTCAGGAAGGGGTCGAAGATCAGCGTATTCAGGAAGGTGGCCGAATCATCGCGCCCCAGACGCACCTCGCCCCAGTCGCCCATCAGGCTCACTGTGGAGCGGCGGTTGAAGCTCAGGCTGCCGCCTGCGGCCTTGCCGGCGCCGCTGTCCACGTCCAGACCGGCCTCCAGCCAGAAGCCCGCCTTCAGACCGCCGCCGAGATCCTCGGTGCCGCGAAAGCCCAGGCGACTGATGTTGGCGCCTCCCGTGGATAGACCGGTCTTGGAAGCACCCGAGCCGCCCAGATGGGCCACGCCGACGTCGAGGACGCCGAAAAGCTCGACCTTGGACTGTGCCGAAGCGGCACCGGGCAAAGACGCCAGGCAGGCTAGCGCCACGCCGATGCACGGCGTATGGATGGATTTCATGGTTGTGTCTCCTCTAGGGGTGGGGGTGTTTTGCAGGTCTGATGTGCCGGCTCAGATGTCCAGAACCAGGCGCTCGCTCTTGCAGCCGGAGACGCAGACCATCATGACCTTGTTGGCGGCACGTTCCTTGGGGCTGAGCACCGAGTCGCGATGGTCGGGCACACCTTCGAGCACGCGGGTCTCGCAGGAGCCGCAGACGCCTTCGCAGCAGCTGTGGTCCACATCGACACCGGCGTCCAGCAGCGTGTCCAGCAGGGATTTGTCGGGCGTGATCTCGATGAAGCGGCCGCTGCGCTTGAGCTCCACCGTGTAGTTGCTGCGCGCATCCGACGATGCCTTGACCTCCACCGGCGTGAAACGCTCGATATGGGCATTGGCATGTCCCAGCTCGGCGCAGAACTTCTCGAAGGCATCGAGCATGGGCGTCGGGCCGCAGGAATAGTGGTGCAGGCCCGGTGCGGGGGCGCGCTGCGCCAGCAATGCCCGCAGGTCGGGGGGACCGCCTGCCTCGGCATCGAAATGCAGGTGCAGCGGCATGCCCAGGGCCTGCAACTCTTGCAGGAAGGCCGCGCTCTTGCGCTCACGTGCAAAGTACAGCATCTCGAACGAATGCCCCAGGCTCTTGAGGCGGCGAGCCATGCACAGCATGGGCGTGATGCCGATGCCACCGGCCACCAGCACCGAATGCGCCGCCGTCTCGTCGAGCGCGAAATGGTTGCGCGGCTCGGAAATGGCCAGGGGCATGCCCACGCGCAGCGACTCATGCACGCAGCGCGAGCCGCCCCGGCTGGCGCGGTCGCGCAGCACGCCGACCACGTAACGGTGGCGCTCGCGGCTGTCGTTGGACAGGGAATAGCTGCGCACCAGCCCGTTGGGCAGGTGCAAGTCAATGTGGGAGCCGGCCGTGAACGCCGGGAACTCGCCGCCATCCACCGGGCGCAGCTCGACGCTGATGGTGTCCTGGGCCTCGAAGCGCAGCGTGTGCACAAAGGCTTGCAAGGTGTTGCTCATGATGCGATGCCTTCGTCGATCTGCTCCTGGGCCTGGCGGCGCAGATGGCGGCGCAGGCGCACCAGGCCGATATCGTGCTGGTAGAGGTTCTCGCGCGCGTTGGCGTCGAGTTCCATCTGTTCCATCATGATGCGGTCCTGCTCCAGCACGGCCCAGTGGCGCGCCTCCAGACGGTTGCGGTAGAGGAAGCGCCAGGTGTCGCGCATCCAGCCGTCCACCTTGCGGCAGCGCCAGAAGAACACGGAGCACAGCTCGGCGCTGATGGGCGTGACGCAGGCGACGATGGCGAAGTTGCCGCCAGGGCCACCAGTCTTGGGGTACGGAATTTCCAGGCGCATCCACTGCACGCCGGTTTCTCCGTATTCGGTCCAGTCGAAGTTCACGCCACGCTGGCCGACCTTCTCGAACACAAAGCCGTGCTCGGTATCACGTACCTGAAAAGTGGCCTTGCTGTCGCCCTCGGCCATGGAGTGCGACTGCTTGTGCAGAAAGGTGCCGTGCATGGGGTCCATGACGTTATCGAGCGCATAGCGGTAATCGCTGCGCCACTCGGCATAGCACAGGAAGTTCGAGTACGCGGGCGAGGTCAATTCCTCGGGCAGCGTGAACTCGGGTGCCTCGTCCACATGCTTGTCGCTGTTGTAGAGGAAGATGGCACCATGGGCCTCGCGCACATGGAAAGCCAGCGCGGCGCGCGAACCTTCGAGCTTGCAGCCGGGGCTGCCGGGGACCTTGGTCACGGTGCCGTCACAGCGCACTTCCACGCCGTGGTAGGGGCAGGCAATGCGGTCGCCCAGGATCACGCCCTGGGACAGCGGCGCGCCGCGGTGCGGGCAATGGTCTTCCAGCGCATGGACCTGACCGGCAGCATCGCGCCACAGCGCGATCTTGCGGCCGAAGCGGCGCAGCGAGACGGGCTGGGTCTTCACGAAGTCCGAGGGGCAGACCGCGTACCAGAGGTTCTTCAGGCCCTGGTTGAGCAGACGGTCCACCGGGTCGATGGTGATGGTTTGTACGTTCATGGGGGCTCTCCTGTCCTGCTCGGTTCAATAGCCCAGGCGCGCCATCAGCGCCTGGAAGCTGGCTTCGGTCCAGACCTCGCCGTTGTCGCAGCCGGGGCCGCTGCGGTTCAGGTAGGCGACCAGCTCTGGCAAGGTCTGCACGCCTTCGCCGAAGGCGCGCTCGATGGCGTCGCCCAGCAGGTCTTCAAACAGGGTGCCCGGGCGCTGACGCGCCTGGTGGGGTTCGAGGTATCGATCTACAGCCATGGTGGATCTCCTTCCAAAAACAATCGTGGTTCAGTCGGCCTGGATGCCCAGGTCTTTGATGAGCTTGCCGAAGCGGTTGTAGTCCGCGGCGTTGGTCTTTTCCAGACGTGCCGGCTCGCCGCCCGCGGGCAAGGCGCCGAAGGTGGCCATCTTGGAGACCACGTCAGGCATCTTCAGGATCTCGTTGAGGTGGGTGTTCAGCAGCTTGACGGTCTCGGGCTTCATGCCCTTGGGACCGAACAGTCCCTGCCATGCAGACACTTCCACGTCCTTGACGCCCAGCTCGGCCAGCGTCGGCACATTCGGTGCCAGCGGGCTGCGCTGGGCATCGGCCACGGCCAACACATTGACCTTGCCGCCTGCGTAGGGCGCGATGGGGCCCCAGGTCATGAAGGTCGTGGGCACATGGCCGCCGATCAGGTCGTTGACTGCGGGCGCCACACCCTTGTAGGGAATGTGCGACAGCCTGGTGCCTGCGGCCTTGTTGAACATCTCGCCCAGGATGTGCATGGGCGAGCCGCTGCCGGGACTGGCATAGGTCAGGCCGTCGCGCTTGCCCTGGCTCGCCAGGGTCTTGATGTCCTTGATGCCCGAGCCCCGGCTGGCGGCCACGAACATGGGCTGTACGCTGGTCTGCACGATGGGCGTGAAGCCGCCGAGCACGTCGTAGCTCGAACCCGCATTGGTCTTGAGCACGAACTGCGCAATGGCAAAGGTATTGGGCGCCAGCAGCAGCGTATAGCCGTCGGGTGCTGCCTTGGCCACATGCACGGTGCCGATGGTGCCGCTGGCACCCGGGCGGTTCTCCACCAGCACGGGCTGGCCCAGCCGCTGGCCGAGTTTCTCGGCATACAGGCGTGCCATGGCATCGGTATCGCCGCCGGCCGGATAGGCCACGACGATGGTGATGGGCTTGCTCGGATAGGCTTGCGCCAGCGCGGAACCGGACATCTGGG
>NZ_SPEY01000070.1 GCF_009360615.1 Comamonas sp. | reverse complement strand
ACATGGTGGCCTTCTGCAACACCGGTCACTGGGCGGCCACCGACTGGTTCGGCCTCTCCGAAATGGCAGGCCTGCCCAATGTGAAGCTGTATGCGGGCTCCATGGTGGACTGGACGCAGTCCAAGGACGCGCCACGCATGGCCAACCAGCCGGGCCGCGCTCAGTCACTGGCCTATGACGCCCAAAAATGGTGGGAAAAAACATTCAAGTAACCCCTGAGTGGCTTCGCACCTTCCCAAGTCGTGCCCCCCTTGGGGGTCGACCGCTTCGCTGCGAAGCGGCGGGGCCGCCTAGGACTTGCTTGGTGCCTCTGACTTGGTGTGTGGCGGTTTTACAAGCCTCGAACCCTTGAGGCACTGAATTGACACTGAAAACATGAAACGACTTCCCATCACGGCCTTGCTGGCCGTTTTCTTTGGCTGGCTGCTGTGGTCGGTCTCGGTACGCCAGGCGGCGCTGTTCGCCGTGGGCACAGGCCTGGGCGCGGTGCTGGCCGGCCAGCGCTTTGGTTTCACCACGGGCTGGCGCATGCTGGTCGAGGAAAAGGACGGCAGCGGCATCTTTGGCCAACTGCTGCTTCTGGCGCTGGCCGCGGCCCTGGCCATGCCTTTGCTGGGCCATTTCCAGGAGCTCACGGCAGCTCTGGGCCCGCCCAGCATCAGCCTGCTGGTCGGCGCCTTTGTCTTCGGCCTGTGCATGCAGATCGCCGACGGTTGCGGCAGCGGCACCCTCTACAAGGCGGGCATGGGCATCCCCATGAACACGGCCATCCTGCCCCTGTTTGCCATCGGCAGCTTTCTGGGCAGCCTGCACCTGGGCTGGTGGCTGGACCTGGGCAATACGGCCCCCGTGGGCCTGGTCACGCAATGGGGCTGGCCTGCGGCGCTGATCGCCACGCTGGCCGCACTGGCCTTGATCGCGGCAGGCGTGGCCCTGTACGTGAAAAAGGCCAATGCCGCCCTGAGCCGCCCGGCCAAGCCGCTGCTGGTGCGCAAATGGCTGGTCGGTGCCGTGCTGCTGGCCCTCCTGGCCACGCTCAACCTGATCATTGCGGGCCAGCCCTGGGGCGTGGTATACGGCTTTGGTCTGTGGGCCGCCAAGATCGCCAATGCCACGGGCGCCGTCGATCTGGCCAGCAACTGGTTCTGGAGCCAGCCCGGCAATGCGGCACGCCTGCACGAAACCGTGCTGCTGGACGTGACCAGCATCACCAATATCGGGATTCTGGGCGGCGCACTGTGGATTGCCGCCGGCAAGCCCGCTGCGGCCAAGACCCTGAACGGCACGCAATGGATCGTGGCCCTGGTGGCGGGTCTGGTGCTCGGCTACAGCTCGCGCCTGGCTTTCGGCTGCAATGTGGGCGCCATGCTCTCGGGCATCTCCACCGGCTCCATCCACGGCTGGATCTGGGTCCCACTGGCATTTGCAGGCACCATCTTCGGCCTGCGCATCCGCCGCCATTTCGGCTTCTGAGCAAGGAACAACCATGACCTCACCAAGCACCTTGCGCACCGTATTCTGGGCCGCGCTGCTCGTCTTTCTGGCCTGGGACTTTCATGCCTCGCCGGCCATTGACCTGCGCTTCGAAGCACCGCTGATTGCCGCCGGCTCCGGCCAGGCCGTTCAGGGCGGGCATTGCTCCATGCCGACCGGCAAGTAAGCGCTTCGACCCCGCCCGACGCCCTGCCCAGAGAATGGTCAGGGCGTTTTGCTTTGGGGCCAGCTCAGGCCTCGGGCCTTTCCAGTTCGAAGCCGGCCGCCTCCCAGGCCGTCAGGCCGCCGGACAATGGCCGGACATTGTGAAATCCTGCACGCTGCAATTGCCTGGCCACGCGCGCTGCCGAGATTTCGTCAGGGCAGTCGCAATACACGACCAGGCCATGCTCATGCTGCTCGCGCGGCAGCAAATGCTCGTAGGCCGCCCTGCCCTTGCCCTGGTGCTCAAGCCAGGAGCTGGCACCGGGAATATGACCCTGACCGAAGAGCAGAGGCTCGCGGACATCGATCACCGTCGGCGTGATGCCCTGGGCGTTGAGCCCCGCCAGCTCCTCGACCGACATGCGCGGCATCTTCAGCGAACGCACCACGCGCTGCCTCTGCCACCATTTGCGCGCCACGAAGACCGCGAACGCCACGCACAGCAGCAGCAGCCCCCATTTGCCCAGCGCCGTCAGCACATCGAGCAGATCCTGCACCGTGGAGCTGAACAGCGAGCCCAGAAACACCGCCGACCCCACCCAGATCAATGCCCCCAGCGCATCGAACAGCACAAAAGTGCGCAGCGGCGTTCCCACCACACCGGCCAGCGCGCTGGCGATGGAGGCAAAGCCCGGCACGAACTTGGCCACCAGCAAAGACCTGGCTCCCCAGCGACCATAGACGGACTCTGTCTGACGGATACAGGCATCGGGCGAGAGCGAAATGCGGCAGATACGTCCCAGCACCCGGTGCCCATAGGCTCTGCCGGCGTGGTACCAGAGCACATCGGCCATCAATGCTGCGGCCACCGCAATCACGGTGAGCCAGCCCAGGCGTGCCAGGCTGCCGCCCTCCAGCGCGCCGGTCACCACCAGCACCGGGTAGGCCGGTATGGGCGCTCCCAGCTGCTCCACCAGCACATTGAGAAAGACAATGCCGAAGCCGTATTCCCGAATCAGATCCACGACAAAACCCATGACCCATGCTCCTCAACCCGACCTGGGTGAGCCCCGATGCTAGCGAGACAGGAACATCCTGGGTCCCGGGGGGGTGTTGCGCCTCAAGCCAGGCGCAGATGGGACAGAACAGCCTCGAAATGCGCACTCACGTTGAGCGCCGGCGCATGGCCGCAGTCCGGCACTTCCAGCCAGGTCAGCAGACCGCAGGCACCGGGGCCGCGCCGCAGCATCTGCTCGGCCACCGGCTTGAGCACCAGATCGGACTGCTCGCCGCGCAGCAACAGCACGGGCAGTTGCAACGCGTCATAGTGATCCCAGATCAGATAGTCATTGTCATGCGCGGTGAACTGCTCGATCATGCGCGGGTCGTAATGCGGGGTGACGCGACCGTCGTCGCAACGGCGCGTGCTGGTCTCGGTCAGCTTGCGCCACTCGACATCGCTGAGCCAGCCATAGGGCTTGTACGCCGCGCGGAAAAAGCCTTCCAGTTCGGCGACGGTGTCGAATACCGGTGGCCGGCCTGCGTAGCTCCGGATGCGGGCCAGTGCAGCCTCGGCCAGCTCGGGCGCATTGTCGTTGAGCGTGAGCGTGAGGATGCGGCGCCTGAGATCCGGCTCGAACAGGCCGGATGCGCAGACCGTGCCGATGGCGCCCCCCATGCTGGTGCCCACCCAGTGCACCTGCTGCAGTGCCAGCGCATCCATCAGCTCCCGCGCCAGACGGGCATAAAAGCGCAGCCGATATTCCTCGCTCGGGTGGTGGCTCCACTGGCTCAGGCCGCGGCCCAGCGTATCCGGGCAGATGACGCGATAGCCTTGCGCTGCAAGAAACTGCGCCAGGGCATCCATGTCGCGGCCCGTGCGCGCCAGGCCATGCCAGGCGATCACCGTGGCCTTGGCCGGGCCTTGCGGCTGCCAGTCAAGGTAATGGATCTCATAGCCCGCGCACAGGGCATAGCAAGATGCGGGCAGGGGCAAGGCGTGAGATGTCTGGCTCATGGTTCCGAATGAAATTCACCTTCAGCGCTGATGCATAAAGCGCTTCAAGCAATGAAATAAGAAGTGGCAATCAACCCTTGCGCGACGCCGCTGCACGCAGCCTTCCGACCACGCCCGTGGGAAAGTGATAGACCGAGAGCACGAACAGCAGGCCCAGCCACAGCAGCCAGCGGTCTGGCGACAGCAGGGGCGACAGCCAAGGCAGGCTGACGGCAGCTTCGCTGCCAAGCCGCAGCAGATCCTGCAGATAACTCTGCGCCACCAGAAAGATGACGGAGCCGATCACCGCGCCATAGATCGTGCCCATGCCGCCGATGACGACGATGAGCAGGCAGTCCATCATGATCTCGAAGGACAGCGTGGTGTCCGGCCCGTTGTAGCGCAGCCAGACCGCCAGCATGGCGCCGGCCACACAGGCAAACAGGGCCGAGAGCACGCTGGACGTGGTGCGATAGACCACCACGCGGTAGCCGATGGCCTCGGCGCGGAACTCATTCTCGCGAATCGCCTGCAGCACGCGGCCGAACGGTGAATTGACGATGCGCAGCAGCACCAGCACCAGCAGCAGCGCCAGCACAAACAGCAGGTAGTAGCTGATGATCCTGCCGTCGATGAGAGTGCCGAAGATCTCGTTCTCGAAGGGCTCGAAGCTGGGCGACAGCCATTCGGGCATCTTGAAGGTCAGGCCGTCCTCGCCTCCCGTCCAGTCGGACAGCTGCGAAGCCAGGGTCTGAAATGCAGCCGCCACGGCCAGCGTGATCATGGCAAAGAAGATGGCACGCACACGCAGGGAAAACAGGCCGATGGCCAGGGACAGGAGCAGCGACACCAGCAGCGCCGCACCCAGCCCCAGGGCCAGCGCCCCCCAGCCCGCCCCCAGCTTGCCGGAAGCAATGGCCACGCCATAGGCGCCTATGCCGAAGAACATGGTGTGGGCAAAGCTGACGATGCCGGTATAGCCCAGCAGCAGGTCAAAGCTGGCCACCAGCACCACAAAGATCAGCACCTTGGCCGCCACATTGAGCGCCTTGACGCCGGGAAACACAAAGGGCGCAACTGACAAGCCCACGAGAATGGCCAGCAGCATCAGTGCCAGGATGCGACTGCGCGGCAGATCGCCGGAGAGCAAACGGTTCAACATCCAATCAACCTTTCATCTCTTTGGTGGCGAGCTGCTCGAACTGAGCATGCCCATGGCCAGCGGCTACCAAGCAGGGGCCGCCTCGCAGCGAGGGTTGTGTCCCCCATGGGGAAAGCGCGGAACGACTCACGGGGGATCTCATCGGTTCGCCACCGGATAGACACCCTGGGGCCGCCAGAGCAGGATGGCGACCATGAGTGCGATATTGGAAAACAGCGCCACCTTGGGCACGAGAAAGCCCGTGTAGTTGGCCATCAGCCCCACCAGCAGCGCTCCGATGAGAGCACCTCCGGTGCTGCCCAGCCCGCCGATGATGATCACGATGAAGATCAGCACATTGACCTGGGCGCCCATCTGCGGGATCACGTTCTGCTGGTACAGCCCCCACATCACGCCGCCCAGCCCCGCCAGGGCCGAGCCGGCCACAAACACGCCAATAAACAGGCTGCGCACCCGGTAGCCGAGCGCCTCGACCATCTCCCGGTCCTGCACGCCGGCACGGATCAGCAGGCCCAGCTTGGTCCGCGTCAGTGTCCAGGCCAGCCCCGCAAACACCAGCGCACCCACCAGCACGGCAAACAGGCGGTACTTCTCCACCGCCGCCTCGCCCAGCAGCCAGGCGCCCTTCATGGCATTGGGCAGGGGCAGCGGTATCTGCTGCGGGCCCCAGATGACCTTGATCAGTTCCTCGCCGATGATCATCCCGCCCATGGTGATGAGAATCTGCTTGAGGTGCTGGCCGTAGACCGGGCGCACGATGAAGCGCTCGAAGGCCATCCCCACGGTGCCGGCCACCAGCATCGCGACCAGCATGGCCGCAAAGACAGCGGCCAGATTGCGCCAGAGCTGGTCCGAGCCCGTCCAGTCGCTCATGGCACCCAGCACGCTGGTGGCCACAAAGGCACCGAGCGCGATGAATACGCCATGCCCGAAGTTCAGCACATCCATGAGGCCGAAGACCAGGGTCAGGCCCGAAGCGATGATGAAGACGATCATGCCCATGGCCAGCCCTGCCACCGTCAGCGTCAGCCAGGTGCTGGGCGAGCCCACCAGCGGCAGGGTGAGCAGCGCCAGCAGCGGCACCAGCAACAGCGGCTTGTAGTCCAGATCCTTGAAGCTCATGCGGGCACTCTCCCATGACGCACTGCCGCTTCAACATGCGTGGCGACTCGTGCCTGATGCATGAAGGCCAACAGCTTTTCCGATGTGATTTTCTTCATAGCGACAGTCCCAGCAGCGACTGCTGCAACTGCGCATCGGCCGCCAGATCGGCCATGCGCCCCGCGTGGATGACGCGGCCGTTGTCCATCACCGCCACGCCGTCGCCCAGGCGTTTGGCGAAGTCGATGTTCTGCTCCACCAGCAAGATGCTCACGCCGCTGGCCTTGAGCTGGGCGAAAGCCTCGATCATGTTGTTGATGATGGCCGGAGCCAGACCCTTGCTGGGCTCGTCGACGATCAGCAGGTCGCGCGGCTCGACAATGGCGCGTGCCACGGCCACCATCTGCTTCTGCCCGCCGCTGAGCTTGCCCGCAGGCGCATTCCAGAACTTCTGCACGGCCGGGAACAGCTGGTAGATCCAGTCCAGCCGGTCCGCATCCATCTGGCCTGCATGGGCGGCGGAACGGGCTGCCAGCAGCAGGTTCTCCTTGACCGTGAGATCGGCAAAGATGCCCATGTTCTCGGGCACATAGGCAATGTTCAGGCGTGCAATCGCCGGCGTGGACAACTGGGCAATGTCCTGCTGCGCAAACCGGATGCTGCCCTGGCTGACCTTCCACAGGCCCATGATGGTGCGCAGCGTCGTGGTCTTGCCGGCGCCGTTTCGGCCCAGCAGCAGGGTGACCTCGCCCTGCGGCACGCTCAGGTCCACGCCATGCAGTATGTGATAGGCGCCGATATGGGTGTGGACGCCGGACAGCTGCAGCAAGGGGCTGGATGCCTGGTTCATGCGCCCTCCTTCACGGCATTGCCCAGATAGGCCTGCTGCACCACCGGCGAAGCGATGACCTCGGCCGGCTTGCCATCGGCCACCAGTTGCCCATTGGTCAGCACAATGATGCGATCGGCGAGTTCGCGCACCACATCCATCTTGTGCTCCACCAGCAGGATGATCTTGCTGCGGTCTTTCTTGAGTTCGCGTATCAGGTCCAGAATCACCGGTGCCTCGTCATGGCTCATGCCCGCCGTGGGCTCGTCAAACATATAGACCTGAGGCTCCAGCGCCATCAGCAGCGCCACCTCCAGCTTGCGCTGGTCGCCGTGCGGCAGGCTGGCGACGACGGTGTCGGCACGCTCGGACATGGAGACCCGCTCCAGGATTTGTCGCGCACGCTGCGTGACCGCCCGGTGATCGCTCCAGACGCTCCAGAGGTTCAGGCCTCGACGATGCGCCCCGCTCAAGCTGGACTGCACTGCCAGGCGCACGTTTTCCTGCACACTCAGATTCGGAAAGAGATTCGTGAGCTGAAAGGCCCTGCCCAGCCCGGCGCGCGTACGCGCCGAAGCGGGCAGGCCGCTCAGATCGCGCCCCCCCAGGGTGACCGTGCCGGAGCTGGCTTTGAGCTGGCCCGAGATCAGGTTGAAATAAGTGGTCTTCCCGGCCCCATTGGGGCCCACGATGGCCGTGAGCGTGCCCGGCTCGAACGAGCAGGTCACAGCGTTCACGGCCACATGGCCCCCAAAGCGGATGGTGAGATCTTGCGTTGCCAGAATGCCCATGGAAGCGGATCTTTCCTTCTCGAATGCGCGCGGTCGCTGCTCAAGGGCAGGTTCCGATCACGTAGTAGTTGCTGCCGGTCTGCTTCAGCGTGGTGGTGTAGAACACATTCCACAAGCCCATGTTCTGGCCTGATCCGTTGGCATAGGCATAGCCGCCTTGCTGATAGGCGCGACTGGCCTGCACATGGGCGTAATTGCTGGCCGTGGTGCAGGTGCCCGCAGGATTGCTGCCGGTCAGCGTCGAGGCGCTCACTGCAGCAGAGTCGGCACTTTCTGCGCCATTGCCGTCCACGGCCCGCACCGTCCAGCTGTAGCTGGAGGCAGGGCTCAGCGCCGCATCGACATAGCTGGTGGCATAGACCGTGAGCGCGTTGGCCTTGTTGCCGTTGCGATAGACGTTGTAGCCCGCCGCACTGGTCACAGGAGCCCAGTCCAGCTGCATGCTGGTGCTGGTGGCCGCCGAGGCACCCAGACCCGAGGGAGCCGCCAGGACTGGCTGGGTCGGGTTTCCTCCGCCGTTGCCGCCACCGCTGCCGGAGCCCGCGCCGGAGGCAATGCGATCGACCATGGCCTTGATGGCCGTCATCTGCACGCCGCTCTTTTGGGCGAAATCATTGCCGTACCAGCCGATCCAGTCCCAGCAGGCATTGGGATTGGCCAGCGAACCGCTCTTGCTCGTGCTGCGGTTGTTGTTGTCTATGCGGGTCTGCGGGTAGAGCACGATGATGTTGTTCGTGTCCGCCCAGCGGCTGAAGCCCGTGTTCCTGACGAACTTGTCGCCAATCTTGTCCGTGCTCTGCTGACAGCCGTGCAGCACCACATGCAGCCTGCACTGCGTGCCGCTGGCGCAGCTCTGCGGCACATAGAGCCAGCCGGTGCTGGCCATGCCGGGGTTGGCATTGGTATAGCTGGCCTGGTTGAACTCGATGTAGTTGCCGGTGGCCGGAGCATCGTTGCGCGGATTGAGCGCACCATAGAAATGCGTGAGTGCGGCTTTGGCACCGTCATAGCCGCAATTGCTGATATAGGGCGAAGCGCTGCTGCTGCAGGCATTGTTGCCGCTGCTGTCGAAGTCAGTGGGCAGCACATGGGCAGCCCCCGAGCGCTTGACATAGGCGATATGGGACTGCGGCACGCCATTGTTCAGATACTGGGTCTGCAGCGCATCGGTGAGATTCGGCCCCACCGTGGTGTCGCTGGTGCCCGTGAAGATATAGATCCTCTGCGCCGCGATCCGGCTCTTGGCATCGATGCTGGCAGCGCTGCTGTAACTGTCGATGCTGGACTGCATGGCATTGAGCTGCGCGCTGCTGATGCTGGCGTTGTACATGCAGGCCGTGTAATTGTTCAGGCCGGCGCACATGTACGGGCCTGCCGCAAAGATCCCCACCCCCATGAAGCTTGCCGAATAGGCATTGCCCAGCTGATTGGCCATGAAGCCGCCCGAGGACAGGCCCGACACGCTGATCTGGTCGGTGGCAATGTTGTATTGCCCCAGCGGCACGGCCGCCCCCGCGGCCAGGTTCACGCCGCCCCATAGCGCCAGTGCGGCAATGCCGCTTCTCCAGGATTGAACTCGCATGCCTTGTCTCCGTGAATTGCTGAAATAGGAATGAGCAATGCCAGCCCTCGTGTCTCCGAGGGTTCATCCATTGAAAGGACGGGTCGGCGCGGGAGGATCTTCCGGCCGGATCAGCGCTGGTTGCGCACGGGAACGTTCATTTCCTCAGGCTTGATCTCTCGCACCAGCTCGGGAACGCCCCAGGCCATGGCCGGATCGTTCTTGATCCTGAAGTGGTACATGCTCTGCATGGCCTGATGGTCTTCCTTGCGGAAGGTCATGACGCCCTTGGGCGTGTCGAAGCTCATGCCTTCCATGGCCTTGATCAAGGCATTGGTCTTGGTGTCGCCGCCGGTCTTCTTGAGTGCCGTGACGATGGCCATGGCGGCCGAGAAGCCGCCCGCCGTGAAGAAGTCCGGCGGAGCCTTGAACTGCTTGTAGCTCATGGAGACCATGGCTTCGTTCACCGGGTTCTTGGGAATGCCGAAGTAATAGTAGGTGGCCCCCTCCATGCCCGGCAGATTCTTGTAGGCCGCCATGGCCGGCAGGATGTTGCCGCCCGTGGCAATCTCGATGCCGTAGCGCTTGAGGTCCATGTCCGCGATCTTGAAGGGATTGCCGGCACCGGCCCAGACAATCCAGATCACCTTCTTGCCCGGAACATCCTTGAGCCTGTCGATCAGGCGCTGGGCGCCGGCCGTGAAATCGGTGGTGGCCGCAGGCAGATACTCCTCGTGCACCAGCTTGCCCTTCTTGACCGCTTCCTTGAAGGCCTTGACGCCGTCGCGGCCGAAGGCATTGTCCTGGGCCAGTGTCGCAATCGTCACTCCGGGCTTGTCGATGGCCACGGCATTGCTGATCGCATCCTGGCTGGAGTTGCGGCCGGTGCGGAAGATGTACTTGTTCCACTTGTCGCCGGTGATGGAGTCGGCCACGGCGGGCTCGACGATCAGGATCTTCTTGTACTCCTCGGCCACGGGCAGCATGGCCAGCGCCACGCCCGACGCGCTGGGGCCGACCGCCAGATCGGCCTTGTCGTCCGAATAGGCGGCGGCCAGCAGGCTCTTGCCCAGGTCGGGCTTGCCCTGGTCATCCTTTTCGATGAGTACCAGCTTCTTGCCTGCCACCGTCATGCTGCCGCCTGTGGCGTATTCCAGTCCCATCAGCAGCCCGGCCTGCGTCTGCTTGCCGTAGGCCTCCAGCGGCCCGGTCTTGCTGTAGACATGGGCGATGCGGATTTCGGATTGAGCCAGAGCCCCCGGAACATGGGCGGCCATGGCGGCCAGGGCCGCGAACTGCAGCAGGCTGCGCTTGTGCATGGTTTGTCTCCTTGACGGTGTTTGCGGTGGTTCCGCTTGTCTTTGTATGGTGTGCAGTTAGCAGTCTTCGTGCCAGTCTGGTTTTCCTCTGAGGACTGTGATGGTCAGCGCCCCTATTGCCTGAAAATCAGACAGAAAGTGTCTTCAAAAAAGACACTGCGCGTTTTCCATACACTGCTTCAGGCTTAGCCTCGGCCAAGGTTCAAGCGCCATGAAAAAAGGATCACTGCGGTGATCCTTGTGTTCTTTACGCGGCATCGCGCTTTTTGTCGAATTCCAGCAGCCGCACGGCGTTGTCCTTGAGAATGCCCGGCATGACCTCGGGCTTGAAGCCGGCGACCTCGAAGTCCTTCATCCAGCGCTCCGGCGTGATCAACGGGAAGTCGCTGCCGAACAACACACGGTCCTTGAGCAAGGTGTTGGCGTACTGCACCAGCTGCTTGGGGAAATACTTGGGGCTCCAGCCCGAAAGATCGATCCAGACATTGGGCTTGTGCAGCGCCACCGAGATCGCCTCGTCCTGCCAGGGAAAGCTCGGGTGGGCCATGACGATCTGCATATCGCCGAAGTCCACGGCCACATCGTCCAGCAGCATGGGGTTGCTATAGGCCAGACGCAGGCCGCCGCCGCACTTCATGCCGCTGCCGATACCACTGTGGCCGGTGTGGAAGATGGCGGGCAGCTTGTAGTGGTTGATGACCTCGTAGATGGGCCAGGCCATGCGGTCGTAGGGATGAAAGCCCTGCACCGTGGGATGGAACTTGAAGCCCTTGACGCCGCATTCGGTGATCAGGCGCTCGGCCTCGCGCGCGCCCATCTTGCCCTTGTGTGGGTCGATGCTGGCGAATGCCACCATCATGTCGCTGTTCTCGCGCGCAGCATCGGCAATCTCTTCATTGGGGATGCGGCGACGACCCAGTTGCGCCTCGCTGTCCACCGTGAACATCACCAGACCGATCTTGCGCTCGCGGTAATAGGCAATGGTTTCGGCGATCGTCGGACGCAGCGAGCTGCCGAAGTATTTGTCGGCCGCGCGGTCGTACTCCTCGCCATAGCTGTCAAAGGGATTGCGGCAGCTGACTTCCGCATGGGTGTGGAAGTCGATGGCGATCAGATCTTGATGGTTCATGGGTGGGTCTGCTTTGGGTATTGAGTCAAATCAGCCTCAAGCGCTTGTCACGCCTGCGGCACCTGCTCTCGAAATTGAATGAAGAAATCAATGCTGGATGGATTGGCCATGGCATCGGGGCTGGCCACCTTGGCGGCGTCCGCGCCCAGCAGCAGCTTGCGCACAGGTACCTCCATCTTCTTGCCGGTGAGGGTGCGCGGAATCTCGGCCACCTGTACCACCACATTGGGTACATGGCGTGCCGAAGCCTTGGTCTTGATGGCGTTCTTGATCTGGGCGGTCAGCTCGCCCGTCAATGCCTGGCCTTCGGCCAGAGTCACGAACAGCGGCATGAAGGAAGGTCGGCCCAGGTATTCGAGGTCGACCACCAGGCTGTCCTTGACGGCGTCGAGCTCCTCGACGACACGGTAGATCTCCGCCGTGCCCATGCGTATGCCGAAGCGGTTGATGGTGCTGTCCGAGCGCCCGTAGATCACGGCCGTGCCGCGCTCGCTGAACTCGATCCAGTCGCCATGGCGCCAGTAGCCGGCAAACACATCGAAATAGCTGTCGTGGTAGCGCGCCCCGCTCTCGTCGTTCCAGAAGAACACGGGCATGGAGGGCATGGGCTCGGTAATCACCAGCTCGCCGACTTCGGCGATCACCTTATGGCCCTGTTCGTTGAAGGCATGGGCGGCCACGCCCAGTTCGCGGCACTGGATCTCGCCCGCGTTGACGGGCAGTATGGGAGCGCAAGCCACAAAGCCCGAGGCGATATCCGTGCCGCCGCTGATCGAGGCCAGCCACAGATCGCTTTTGACGTTCTCATAGACCCAGGCATAGGCCTCCAGCGGCAGCGGCGAGCCGGTGGAGTTGATGGCGCGCAGCTTTGCGAACTGGCGCCCCTTCTTCGGCGAGACACCATCCTTCATGCTCTTGGTGAGGAAGGCCGCACCGCAGCCAAAGATACTGACCTGGTACTGGTCGATAAAGTCCCAGAGCGCATCATCATGGGGCGCTGTCGGATTGCCGTCGGACAGCACCACGGTCGCACCGGCCAGCAGGCTGCCTATCATCAGGTTCCAGACAATCCAGCCCGTGCTGCCCAGGAACATGAAACGATCACCGGGCAAGACATCGTGCTGCAGGCGATTGGTCTTGAGGTGGGTGAGCACGATGCCGCCATGGCTGTGCACCATGGCCTTGGGCAGACCGGTGGTTCCCGAAGAGTACACCACCCACAGCGGATGGGAGAACGGCACGCGCTCGAACTGCAGCGGCGCTGCATCGCGCGTTGCCTCGTCCCAGCGCATGCAGTCACGCCAGGGTACGGCCGCATGCCCCGCATCGCTGCCGAACAAGGGCCCTGGCACATGAATCACCTGGGCGATCCCGGGCAGGCCCTGGAGCACCTCGTCCAACACTTCACGCCGGTCGAAATGCCTGCCGGCATAGGTGTAGCTGTCGGTCGCGAAAATCAGCTTGGGCGCAATCTGCTGGAAGCGGTCCAGCACCACGGAGACCCCCATCTCGGGTGCACAGCTGGACCAGATGGCACCAATGCTGGCACAGGCCAGAAACGCCACCACGGTCTGCGGTACATTGGCCAGGCAGGCCACCACGCGATCGCCAGGCACTATGCCCAGTCCGCGCAGGGTTGCCGCCAGGGCGCCCACATCGCGCTGCAACTGCTGCCAGGAGACTTCGACCGGAGTCTGGCCCTCGCAGCGTGCAATGATGGCAGGACGCTGCTCGCTGGCCTGGCGAAAGACATGCTCGGCATAGTTGAGCCGGGTGTCGGGGAACCACTGCGCGCCGGGCATCTTGCGACTCGCCAGCACCTGCGTCGGGTCGCCATCCGCCTGAATGTCGAAGTAGTCCCAGATGGAGCGCCAGAAGCCTTCGATATCGGTTGCCGACCATTGCCACAGCGCCTCATAGTCGGAGAAGTCACGGCCACGGCTGTCGCGCAGCCAGTTCATGTAATGCCGCAGGCCGCTTTGCTCCTGCTGCTGCTGCGTAGGCCTCCACAACTCCTGCCCTTGTACCAATGCCATGCTGTCTCCGGACTCGAATTAGATATTTTTTATAACTATAAAAACAAACCAAGTCCTACCCACCAAGGGCAATCCCTAGCGTGGCTCAGAAATTCAGCTTCTCGAGCCGGTCGTACAGCTTGGCGCGCGATATGCCGAGCGTCCTTGCCACCGCCAGCTTGTTGCCGCCATGGGCCTGCATCGCGGCCTGTATGGCGCGGGTTTCGAGATCGGCCATTTGCTCGGCAAGCGGCTTGAGCAGATCACCCGTCGCTGGCATCGCCGCCATGGTCTCCTGAACCAAGAGCGGCCGATGCGGAGCCTGAGGCTCGACCCCGGACGAACGCAGCACCTGCGCCAGCAGGCCGGCATCGATGTGCGAGTCATCGCAGCGCATGGCGGCCTGCTCCAGCACGTTGCGCAGCTCGCGGATATTGCCGCGCCAGGCCTGTGCGACCAGCAGTTCCAGTGCTCCCTTGCCCAGCTCCGGTGGAACCATGTCGTTGCGCAGTGCCAGATCCTCACAGAGCATTTCCACCAGGGCCGGGATATCGCTGCTGCGCTCGCGCAGCGGCGGCACGCGCACGGGCAGCACATGCAGCCGGTAGAACAGGTCTTCGCGGAAGCGCCCGTCGCGCACCATCTGCAGCAGGTCCCGGGAGGTTGCGGCCACCACGCGCACATCGAAATGCACGATCTGGTTGGAGCCCAGCGGCTCGATCTCGCCCTCCTGCAAGGCGCGCAACAGCTTGGCTTGCAGGCTGGGCGGCATATCGCCGATTTCGTCGAGAAACAGGGTGCCGCCATCGGCCAGCTTGAACTTGCCATCGCGTGTCTTGCGGTCGGCTCCGGTGAATGCGCCCGGGGCCACGCCGAAGAACTCGGCTTCCAGCAACGTTTCAGGAATGGCCGCGATATTGACACTCACAAAAGGACCGGCAGACCGGGCCGATGCCGCATGGATGGCATGGGCCAGCACTTCCTTGCCGGTACCGGTCTCGCCCAGCAGCAGCACCGGGCTCATGGACTGCGCCGCCCGCCGCGCCTGGCGCTTGACCTCGACCGCCGCCGGACTGCTGCCCACAAAACTGGCAAAGCTGTATTTGCTGCGGCGCGCGCCCTGCATGGATGCCTGCAGGCTGCGGCTGCGCTGGGCGGCCAGTTCTCGTCTCGCTTCATCGAGGTCGCGCTGCAGCATCGCGAACTTGCTGATCAGCGGCTGCAGGGTTGTCTCGGGCTGATCGAACAGCACAATGCCGATGGCACCGATCACGCCGCCTTCCTCGTCGTGCAGCGGAAGACGGCTGACGACAAAGGTTCCGGCGCTGTTGGTCAGCAGATCAATCAGGACCGGCTTGCCGGTCTCCAGCACGCCCCGCATCTGGGTGTTGGGGATGACCTCCTCCACCCGATGCCCGAGAAAGTCGGCCACGCCGGCCACGCCCAGGCGCGGCAGAAAGCGCTCGTAGCCCTTGTTGACCCAGACGATATACCCGCTTCGGTCGACCAGAAACATGCCCTGGCTCATGGACGAGAACAGCTGAAACATGGACCGTGCTGCCAGGGCATAGATGCCATCGGCGTCTGCGGGCAGCTCGCAAGCGAAATCGTTGGGTGACAGTGGGCTCGTTTCCATCGCGTCATGGTAGGGCGACTTTGGAGCCCAACCATCAGCACAGACCTGTAGCTGCGCCCTCGCTACCGCCAAGGACAGCGCCGACAATGACCGGATGAACCACGCATGCAGGCCCAGGCACCAGGCCTGCCTCCATAAAAAAATCCCCTGTCCAGCTCACCGAACAGGGGATATGAATGCAACGGGCTCCATGCGTGAAACACCCGCAGCAGGCTAGGAAAAAGGGGGGTCAGGCGGCGCTAGCCTCCCGGGACTGCCTGGCCTGGGACAGGCGCTTGAGCACACGTGGAATGATCAGCACGGCCAGCACGATGATGATCAGCGTCAGCGACATGGGGCGCTGCAGGAAGATCCACCAGCTGCCTTCGCCGATCGATACGGCATTGCGCATCTGTGCTTCGGCCAGAGGGCCGAGGATCATGCCCACCACCACAGGGGCGGTCGGGAAGTCGAAGCGGCGCATGATCACGCCCAGCACACCAATGCCGTAGAGCAAAAACAGATCGAAGGCGCTCTGGCGCATGCCGTAGGCACCGACCGTCGCAAAGATCAGGATGCCGGCATACAGCTGCGGACGGGGAATCTTCAGCAGCTTGACCCACAGCCCCACCATGGGCAGGTTCAGCACCAGCAGCATCACGTTACCGATGTACAGCGAGGCGATCAGCGCCCAGACCAGGGCCGCCGAGCTGGTGAACAGCTGGGGACCGGGGTTGATGCCGTAGTTCTGGAATGCGCCCAGCAGCACGGCCGTGGTGTTGCTGGTGGGAATGCCCAGCGTCAGCAGCGGAATCAGGGCCGCAGTCACGGTCGCATTGTTGGCGGCTTCCGGACCGGCCACGCCTTCGATGGCGCCCTTGCCGCCAAACTCGGCCTTGTCTTCGCCCTTGGCCAGCTTCTTCTCGGTCGCATAGCTCAGAAAGGTCGGGATCTCCGTGCCGCCGGCGGGAATGCAGCCGAACGGTGTGCCCAGCAGCGTGCCGCGCATCCAGGCGGGCCAGGAACGCTTCCAGTCGCGCTTGGTCATGTGCACACGGGTCAGCTTGTTCTGCGACTCCTCGACCTTGCCCTCATACATGGCGGCATACAGCACTTCGGCCACGGCAAACAGGCCCACGGCCACCAGCACGATATCGATGCCATCCAGCAACTCCATCTTGCCGCCGGTATAGCGCGCCGCACCGGAGATCTGGTCCATGCCGATGCAACCCGCCGCCAGGCCGACAAACAGTGCCGTCATGCCGCGCAGCGTGCTCTGACCCAGCACGGCACTGACCGTGGTGAACGCCAGCACCATGAGCATGAAGTACTCGGGCGGGCCCAGCTTCACGGCGAAGTCGGCCACATAGGGGGCGAACAGGGTCACCACCACGGTGGCAAAGGTACCTGCGAAAAACGAGCCGATGGCGGCAGTCGCCAGCGCCGCTCCGGCACGGCCGCTCTTGGCCATCTTGTTGCCCTCCATGGCCGTGACCATGGATGCCGTTTCGCCGGGCGTGTTCAGCAGAATCGAGGTGGTCGAGCCGCCGTACATGGCACCGTAGTAGATGCCGGCAAAAAAGATCATGGAGGCGGTCACATCCACCTTGGCGGTGATCGGCAGCAGCATGGCCACGGCCACGGCCGGGCCGATACCGGGCAGCACGCCCACGGCCGTACCCAGGGCGCAGCCCACCAGAGCCCACAGCAGATTGGCGGGCGTGATGGCTGTGGCAAAGCCTGCCATCAAAGCATTGAAGATATCCATTACAGCCACCCCGTTTCAGTCAGGCCAGGCAGATTGATGGCCAGGAACTTGGTAAACATCCAGAACACCGGGGCCGCAATCAGCAAGCCGGTGATCACATCCTTGACCCAGGTGCCCGCCGCGGACGCCTGCGGCTGATGGGCCGCACGCCGCAACCCCTGCACAGCCAGCACGTAGCAGATGGTGCAGCTGAAAATGAATCCCAGGGTGCCGATCAAGGCCGCATTCACCAGCAGGCCGGCCGAGACCCAGGCAAAGGGCAGGATGTCGGCCTTGGGCTGTCCGCCCGGATCGGCCGCATGCCGAAAGCCGCCGCTGCATGCCTCCCAGATCAGCAAGGCACCGCAGATGCCCAGCACCGCTGCACAGACCCAGGGCAGGAAATTGGGGCCGACACCGCCGTAGCCGGAGTCCGAAGGAATTTGCAGAGCGCCAAAGGCCAGTCCCGCAGCGACCAGCAGCACGCCGGCACCGACGATGGTTTGGGCTCGTCCGGACGGTACGTTGGGGCTCTGCGGCTCTTCGGGGTCTGCATAGGCCGAAACCTGTGCAGCCTCCGCGGCCCGAGCCAGATCTTGGTAGGAATCAGACATGATGAATGTGTGTGATTTCAGTGGTTTTCGGAACCCGCCAGAGCCGCCCTGCGGCAGCTCCCACGGCATCATGGGGTTGCACAAACCCTGGCTTGCGCCGTTTCGGGGCAGGCCATCAATCAGTGCGGGGGAGAGACAGCGGGACACAACGCGATCGGGGCTGCAGTCGCCAGCCCCGTGCCAGGTCCCAGGAGCGTATTCGCGATCTCTATGCGGCCGCACATCAATCATGAACACACTCGAAGGCCGCCGCAGAACGCAGCGGCCCGTGATCGTCAGATCATGCCGGACTTGGCCATGGTGGCGCGCAGGCTGGCGAACTCGTCGTCCACGAACTTGCCGAAGGCATCGCCACCCAGCCAGGCAGGCGTCCAGTCGTTCTTCTGCAGCGCTTCGGCCCAGGCCTTGCTCTTGGTCGCTTTTTCGATCTGGGCCACCAGCTCGTCGCGCTGGACCTTGGAAATGCCGGGAGCACCGTACACACCGCGCCAGTTGCCGATCTCCACGTTGATGCCCTGCTCCTTGAGCGTGGGGATGCTGGAAGCTGCACCCTTGAGGCGCTGCGCCGAGGTCACGCCGATGGGTTTCATCTTGCCGGTCGCGATGTATTCGGCAAACTCGCTGAAGCCGCTGCCGCCGACGGTGACGTTGCCGCCCAGGATGGCGGAGATGGCCTCGCCGCCCCCACGGAAGGCCACGTAGTTGATCTTGGAGGGATCCACACCCACTTCGCGGGCGATCATGGCCGCGGCAATGTGCTCGGTGGAGCCGCGCGAGCCGCCGCCCCACTTGACGGAGCCGGGGTCCTTCTTGAGCTGGGCGACCACTTCCGCCATGTTCTTGAACGGCGAGTTGGCGGGCAGCACGAACACGTTGTATTCGCTGGTCAGTCGCGCCAGAGGCGTGGCCTGACTCAGGTTGACGGGAGGCTTGCCGGTAATGATGCCGCCCAGCATCACGGCGCCCATGACCATCATGGCATTGGGATCGCCCTTGCTGCCGTTGACGAACTGGGCCAGACCGATGGCACCGGCGGCGCCTCCCTTGTTGTCATAAGTGACGGAAGAAGCCACACCTGCGTCCTGCAAGGCCTTGCCCAGGGCACGGCCCGTCGTGTCCCAGCCACCACCGGGGTTGGCGGGCAGCATCATCTTGATGGCTGCCGCAGCCTGGGCCGACAGGGGCAACGCACCGGCGGCCGCCAAGGCTGCCAGAGACTTCAGAAACGTATCACGACGCATGGTGTACTCCTTATGTAGTTAGTGGGTGCCATCATGGACAGCCTGCCTGTCAAACAGCTGTCCAATCACCTAGGGCTATCCCTTAAGCGCCCCAGGGAGTTTCACGACTTGTCTGTGCATTCGCAGCGCAGTGCTATGTTCGGCAGCATGCAATTACTGCTTGTTGAAGACGACTCCGCCATGCGCACCACGCTGCAGCGCACCCTGATGCGTCGCGGCCTGAATGTGGATGTGGCGGCCGATGGCCCCAGCGCCCTGGCCCATTGGCAGACCCGTGAACCCGATGCCGTGGTGCTGGATCTGAGCCTGCCGGGCCTCGATGGCCTGCAGGTGCTGGAACGCGCCCGCGCCCTGGGCCTGCGCACGCCGGTGCTGATCCTGACTGCGCGCGGCACCGTCGGTGACCGCGTCATGGGTCTGAATGCCGGTGCCGACGACTATCTGGCCAAGCCTTTCGATCTCGATGAACTGGAAGCGCGCCTGCGCGCCCTGCTGCGCCGCAGCCAGGATAGCTTCGCCCCCAGATCGGGTTCCGAAGCTGTCCTACTGGGCGCTTTGCGCTACGAAAAGGAAAGCGGTGCGATCTATCTCGACGACAAGGTGCTGGAGCTGACCCCGCGCGAGCTGTCCATGATGCATGCGCTGCTGGCGCGCCCCGGCCATGCTGTCACCAAGGAGCGGCTGTTCAGCCTGGTCTTCCCCGGCGAGGTCGATGTGCAGTACGAGGCTGTGGAGGTCGTGGCCTACCGCCTGCGCAAAAAGCTCGCGGGCACCGGCGTGCAACTGGTCACCCTGCGCGGTCTGGGCTATCTGGTCAAATCCGAGGCGGCGGCATGACAGCCAGTGCGGCAAGGACGCGCGCCAGGACCGCCTGGTCGCTGCGGCGTCTGCTGCTCACCGGCATCCTGCTGCCCGTGCTTCTGCTGATTGCACTCAACGCCTGGAGCCTCTACCAGCAGACCCTGGCATCGCTGCACACGGCTTACGACAGAACCCTGCTGGCCTCGGCCAAGAGCATCAGCGAGCAGATCGGCGTCACGGGCTACGACGATCAGGCTCAGCTGCGCGCCATCGTTCCCTATTCGGCGCTGGAAATCTTCGAAGCCGACAACCAGAGCCGCATGTTCTACCGCGTCTCCACGCTGGACGGAAAGCTGATCTCCGGCTTTTCGGAGCTGCCGGTCTGGAACGGAAGGATTCCTCAGCGCCCCCCCTATGCGGCGCTGGTGGACTTCTATGACGACGAGTTTCGCGGCCACCCAGTTCGCGTGGCGGTGCTGCTTCAGCCGGTTGCCAGTGCGGACGGACGGGGCATGGCCGTGATCCAGGTGGCCGAAACCCTGGAACTGCGCGAATCCCTGGCCTTGCAGATTCTGCGCGACACCCTGATTCGGCAGGCCCTGCTGGTGCTGGTCGTGGCGCTGATCGTCATCATCGTGGTGCAGCGCGCCACCCAGCCCATACGCCAGCTCAGCCAGGACCTTCAGGGACGAGCCCAGGGGGATCTGAGCCCGCTGAACGCGCCCGAGGTACCGCGTGAAGTCCAGCCCCTGCTGGAAGCCACCAACCAGACGATGCAGCGCCTGCAGGGACTGCTGAGCAATCAGAAGCGCTTTGTGCGCGACGCCTCCCATCAGTTGCGCACGCCGCTGGCCGTGCTCAAGGTCCAGGTGCAGTCGGCCAAGCGCGGCGATATTCCGCCGGCCCAGGCCTTTGCCGAAATCGACGACACGGTAGACCGCGCTACCCGCGTCGCCAACCAGATGCTGGCCCTGGCCAAGGTCGAGCAGCTGCGCCAGGAAGACAGCAGCCAGAACAGCGCCATGCTCGCCCAGCTCGACGATATCGTGCGCGACGTGGCGCTGGAACTGTCCCCGCTGATCGCCGATCACGACATGGACTTCGGCATCGAAACCCAGGCCTGCTGCGTGGCGGCCCATGAATGGATGCTGCGCGAGCTGACCCGCAACCTGCTGCACAACGCCATACGCCACACCCCCAGACACGGGAGTCTGCAGATCGATGTGCGCGCCCACGAGGGGATGGCGCAGCTGAGTATCGAAGACAGCGGCAGCGGCATCGACGACGAACTGGCCCAGCGGCTGTTCCAGCCTTTTTCAGCGGGCAACGCGCGCAGCGGCTCGGGACTGGGCCTGGCCATCTGCCAGGAAATCGTGCAAACCCTGGGTGGCCAGATCGAGCTGCGCAATCTGCACGACGGACTCGGCCGCGTGCGCGGCCTGCAGGCACTGATCCGGCTGCCGCTGCACAATGGCGATGCCCGCGACGCGGACACGGCCCCGACTTGAATCGCCAACCCTTCACGCCGCAAAATATCGCCATGAGTGAAACCGAATCCATGCGTCTGGACAAATGGCTATGGTGCGCGCGCTTCTACAAGACCCGCAGCCTGGCAGTGGAGGAAATTGGCAAAGGCCGTGTGACGGTCAACAACGCCAATGCCAAAGCCTCGCGTGAAGTCCGTCCGGGCGACCACATCCACCTGCGCCAGGGCAATATTCCCAGAGAGGTCATCGTGCGCGCACTCAGCGGCATGCGCGGCCCGGCCCCCGTAGCCCAACAGCTGTACGAGGAAACGGCGCAAAGCATCGCCCAGCGGGAACAGTTGGCCGAGCAGCGCCGTCTGGCCCCCGAGCCGGCCGCGACACTCGCGGCCCAGCATACCGGCCGCCCCACCAAACGTGACCGCCGGGACATCGACCGCGTGCAGCGCAGCAGCGGCTGGGGCGACCGCTGGAGTGCCTCCATCGAGGATTGACAAACCTCGCCCATGAGGCGCGGTCTGCGGGCCTCCAGGTGCTCTGCTGCGGCAGTTGCTGCAAGCGACGGCGGGAAAGGGTCGCGCCTGCGCAAACATCGGCACAGGACCGAATGCAAAGCGGTGCACCAGACCCTCTTCAGCCGGACGCTGGTGCTACCGCGCGTCCTGCATCTGCCGTTGATGGGCCGGCTGCGGGTGCAGTGGATGCCCATGGCGTCGAGGGCATCCCGCTTCGGTCCTGTGCAGCCCTTGGGCGACGCTCGGTCCCCCGCATGCCGCGCGCATTCGCAATCGTGCTTTGATTCCGGGCTCCTGGCCGAGATCTGCCACTGGCTGCGGGAGTTGCCGACAAGCGCCACCTTGCCGCCTGACTTCTCAGACCAGGCGCCAGACAGCAGCCTCGGCTTTTGCCCCGAACATCCGACGGGCCAGCATTTCGCCCTGCAGCCAGAAATCGCTACCGTTGACCTGCCATATCCGTTGGCCGACGAGCAAAGAGCCAGGCGATCCCGCCTGTGTCCTGCAGCGATGGCAAGCGGCCACATGGCGACCGCAGCGACGCGCTGATCGGCCTGGCCGGGATGCGGGGCAAGCCCGAGGCCGGGAACGTGCCGGGTCAATACATCATGCCCCCGAAAAAGATGAATCGCTCGAACAACTGCATCGGCGAACCCAGCCGCACTGCTCATTCCGTCCATGCATGAAATGCCACCAGGGGCCCGCAGCCTGACGACGTACGGGCGGGCGGGCCAGAGTCCTGGCAAAGCCCCTTGTAAAAGATGAGCACTTAGCGCTTTTTTCAAAAGCTTTTCGGGAAACTTTTATCTCGAAAATATTTCAAAGACTACGCCAGCAGCTCTTATTTGAGTAGCAACCAATCCCCTCAATGCCGGCAAGGCTCGTTCTGGCGCCTGGGCTGCAGGCACTCTTTTCGTCTCCCTCGGTCTTTTTCGCGCATGTCTTCCGCTTTTTCCGCACCGCTTTCCTCTTTTGGCACACGACTCCCCCGATGGCTGCGCCATGCCGGCATCGCCGCTATGGCCATCGGCAGCGTGGCCTGCTCCGCCAGGATGCCAGCATCCTCGGCAACCGCCAGCCCCGCATCCCCCGTCCAGGTCAGCAATCCCACACGCAGCACCCAGGGCTTTGACCAATGCCCGCAGTTCTTTGCCAACGGCAGAGCCCCCGTGCTCCGCGAGCAGCCCAAGCTGCGTGCACTGTGCTATGACGCGTTTGCCGTGCTGCACAGCGGCCAGAGCAAGACTCCCGTCTTCGTCGCTCAACGTCTGAACAAGACTCTGGTCGCCGATGCCGACGAAAAGCGCACCAACAGGTTCTACAGCGACGCCCGCCTGCCCCGCGATGAAAGGGCCGAACTCGACGACTACAAGCGCTCCGGCTACTCACGCGGCCACATGGCCCCCGCTGGCGACATGCCGACCGCACAGGCCATGGCCCAGAGCTTCTCGCTGGCCAATATGGTGCCTCAGGCCATCAAGCAGAACAGCGGCCCCTGGGCCCGCATCGAAAAGGACACGCGCAGCTATGCACAGCGGGCTCAGGGCGATGTCTACGTCATCACCGGCCCTGTCTTTGATGACGATGCGGCCACTGTCGGCAACAACCAGGTGCGTGTGCCCAGCTTTCTCTACAAGCTGGTTTATGACGCTCAGAGCCAGCGCGCCTGGGCGCACTGGCAGGCCAATGATGACGCAGCCCGCGTCAGCCAGCCCATCAGCTACGCGGAGCTGGTGCGCCGCACCGGCATCGAATTCCTGCCCGGCACGCCTTTGCAAACCTCGGGCAAACTCCAGCAGGCATCGGCACCCGGCATGCAGCACCACTGATTTCCGTACCACCAATCAAAAAGCCTGCTGGCGCACGCCAGCAGGCTTTTTAGGGTTCTCTGTCTACTGGCCCGGCTTGAACAGCTCCAGCTCATCCGCCGTCAGCCAGCGCCATTGGCCGGGCTCCAGATCGGCGGGCAACTCCATGCCGCCGATCCTTCTGCGATGCAGACCTTCGACCCGATTGCTCACGGCCGCAATCATGCGCTTGACCTGGTGATACTTGCCCTCGGTCAACGTCAGATCCAGCACATGGCTGTCCACCTGCGCGCAGGCCGCTGCCTTGACAGGCTTGGGATCATCATCGAGCACGACACCATCCAGCAGCCGCTGTATCTGCTTGGCATCCACCGGGTGCTTGCAAGTCACCCGGTAAACCTTGGAGACATGCTTTTTGGGCGACGACATGCGATGGATGAACTGGCCATCGTCGCTGAGCAGCAGCATACCCGTCGTATCCTGATCCAGACGACCCACCGCCTGAACCCCCTGCACCGCCCCCTTGTTGGGTCGTTGGCGCAGGGGAGCCGGCAGCAAGGTATAGATGCTGGGATAGGCCGACGGCTTTTGCGAGCACTCGGTGCCGGCAGGCTTGTGCAGCAGCACATAACCCAGTGCGTGATACTCCCACTCCACGCCTTGCACCCTGAATCGCAGCCCCTCGGGATTCACCTCCTCGGTGGAATCCAGAACCTTCTCCCAGGCAGAAGTCTGCGGGTTCCACAGCTCCACCCAGCCTTGCTGCACCAGGCCGGAGCACACGCGGCGAATACCGAAACCCTGTGAATACAACATGTCCTGCAGCTGCATGCTCATCCTTTCCATGTCCGCTACTGCGCAAGCAATATCAAGAATACCGATTGATCAAATAAAAAACCCCGTAATCTTTCGACTACGGGGTTTTCACTGTAAGAGCCTGACGATGACCTACTTTCACACGGGAACCCGCACTATCATCGGCGCAAAGTCGTTTCACTGTCCTGTTC
>NZ_SPEY01000099.1 GCF_009360615.1 Comamonas sp. | reverse complement strand
GCTGCGGCAAGAGCACCTTGCTCAAGATGGTTGCGGGTCTGCTCGAGCCCAGCGACGGCAGACTGCTGCTCTGGCGCAAGCCGGTGCCGCAGCTGCATGCCGGCGGCAAGAAGATGGCATTCGTGTTCCAGCAGCCCACGCTTATGCCCTGGTCCAGCGTGCACACGAATGTGCGGCTGCCGCTGGATCTGGCGGGCGTGCCGCGCGCCGAGGCCGATGCGCGCGTGACGGAGGCACTGCAACTGGTGGGTCTGGCACGCTTTGCCCAGGCCCTGCCGCGCGAATTGTCCGGAGGTATGCAGATGCGCGTCTCGATTGCTCGCGGCCTGGTGACCGAGCCGGATCTGCTGCTGATGGATGAGCCCTTCGGCGCGCTCGACGAGATCACACGCCACAAGCTGGACGCGGAGTTGCTGGAGCTTTGGAGCAAGAAGAAGCTGACGGTGATCTTTGTCACCCACTCCATCCACGAGGCCGTCTTTCTATCCAGCCGGGTGGTGATGATGGCGGCCCGGCCGGGACGGGTGGTGGAGGAGTTTCGCATCGATGCCCCCTATCCGCGGCCTGCCGATTTCATGCTCGGCCCCGAGTTCGCCCGCCATGCGCAGCAGTTGCAATCGAGCCTGCTGCGCGCCAGTGCCATTGTGGAGGAGAGTCTGTCATGAGCGCCTTGCCCGCTTCCATTCCCGATGATGCGGCCAGTGCCGCCGACAACCGGCCTGCCGTAACCGGCGCGCGTGCGGTGGCTGTCGTCAAGTCCGGCAAGGCGGCCACCCCATGGCTGCTGCAGCCCAAGGTGCAGCGTGTGCTTTTGCCGGCGCTGGTGGGCCTTGTGCTGCTGCTGGTCTGGCAGGCTCTGGTGACCCTGCTGGAGCTGCCGCCCTATCTCGTGCCTTCACCGCTGCTGATGCTGCAGACCCTGATGACGGACTGGGCGGCACTCGGCCTGTCCCTGTGGGTCACCGTCAAGATCACCTTGCTGGCCTTTGCCCTGGCCACCGTGGCGGGGGTGCTGATCAGCTTTGTATTCGTGCAGAGCAAGCGGATCGAGACGGCCTTGTTTCCCTATGCCGTGCTGCTGCAGGTGACGCCGATCGTGGCCGTGGCTCCGCTGATCATCATCTGGGTCAAGGACCCGGTGCTGTCCATGGTGATCTGTGCAGCGCTGGTGGCGCTGTTTCCCATCATCAGCAACACCACGCTGGGCCTGCGCAGTGTGGAGCCGGATCTGCTGGCCTACTTCCAGCTCAACCGGGCCACGCGCCTGCAGGTGCTGATGCGCTTGCGCATTCCCAGTGCCTTGCCCTATTTCTTCGGGGGGCTGCGCATCTCCAGCGGCCTGGCGCTGATCGGCGCGGTGGTGGCCGAGTTCGTGGCCGGAACCGGCGGGCAGGGAGCGGGTCTTGCCTACCAGATCCTGCAGGCAGGCTTTCAGCTCAACATCCCGCGCATGTTCGCTGCGCTGCTGCTGATTTCGCTGACCGGCGTGGCGCTGTTCGTGCTCATGGCCTGGTGCACACGCCGGGCACTGGGCGGCTGGCATGCCAGCGAGTCCGGTAGCGACTAGCGCTTCCCCCTTTCTTCATTTCTGCTCCCGTCATGCCCGCACCGCGCGGCATATGGGCCGACTCATGCCTTGCTTTTTGCGACACGACCATGAACACCAATCCGATTGCCGAGAACAGCAGCCAGCTGGCCAGCGCCTTGCCCGCGCTGGACTGGATCACCGACTCCCTGAAAGTGTCGCGCCTGTCCCAGGATTTTTCCTGGTTCAGCCCGGTGCTCAAGCAGGCCCTGCAGGGCAAGCGCGGCGACATTGCGGTGCGTCCGCGCACCGAGGCCGAGATTGCCCAGGTCGTGGCCCATTGCGCGCGACGTGGCGTTCCCATCACGCTGCGCGGCAGCGGCACCGGCAATTACGGCCAGAGCACGCCGCTGCACGGCGGCCTGATCCTGGATCTGAGTGGCTACAACAGCCTGTGCTGGGTGCGCGGCAGTGTGGGCCGGGCACAGGCCGGCATACGCCTGGCGGACTTCGACCAGCTGGCGCGCGAGCAGGGGCAGGAGCTGCGCTGGCTGCCGTCCACCTACCGCAGCGCCACCCTGGGTGGCCTGTTCGGCGGAGGCTTCGGCGGCGCCGGCTCCATCACCTACGGGCCGCTCGCCTCTGCGGGCAATGTGCTGGCTGCGCGCGTGATGACGGTGGAGGCCGAGCCGCGCATTCTGGAACTGCGCGGTGCCGACGCCATGCGCCTGCACCATACCTATGGCACGACCGGCATCGTGCTCGAGCTCGAAGTGGCGCTGGCAGATGCCACGAACTGGACGGAATGCATTGCCACGTTCACGGGTTTTGACGAGGCGCTGGGCTTTGCGCAGCAGCTGGGCCAAGCACCAGGCATCCGCAAGAAGGAGCTGAGCCTGATGGCGGCTCCGGTACCGGCCTATTTCACCAGTCTGGCCGAGCATCTGCCCCCGGGCTGCCACGCGGTCATTGCGCTGGTGGCGCCCGAAGCCGAGGAGGCCATGCAGTTATTGCTGGAGCGTCACGGCGGCACGCTCAGCTACTGCGAGCGCGGGCGCTGGTCTGCGCAGCCGGCTGCGGGCTACAAATCGCTGATCGAGTATTGCTGGAACCATACGACCTTGCATGCGCTGAAGGTGGACCGGGAGCTGACCTATCTGCAGACCGGCTACAACCCCGCAAGATTCGGCGAGCAGCTCAAGGCCTTGCGCAGCGAGCTCGGGGACGAGGTCCTGTTCCACCTGGAGTTCCTGCGCACCAAGGAAGGACTGTTTAATTGCAGCGGGCTGGAGCTGGTGCGCTTCAGCTCCGCCGAGCGGCTCAACGCGATCATGGACATCTATCGCAAGCATGGCGTGCAGATCAACAATCCGCATGTCTACGTGGTGGAAGACGGCAAGGCCAACA
>NZ_SPEY01000032.1 GCF_009360615.1 Comamonas sp. | reverse complement strand
TGGCGGTCGGCCCTGCCGTGCCGGCCGAGGTCAGGACGCTCAAGGACTTTCTGGCCTGGTGCAGGAACAACCCCGACAAGGCCAGCTTCGGCAGCCCTGGTGCCGGCAGTCAGCCGCATCTGCTGGGAGCGCTGCTGAGTCTGCGCTCCGGCGTCAAGCTCAGCCATGCACCTTATCGCGGCATGGCTCCCGGTGTCTCGGATGTGGTGGGCGGCCAGATCGCCGCCATCATGGGGCCTTGCGGCGATTATCTGAGCTACTACAGGGCCGGCAAGCTGCGCGTGCTGGCCACCAGCGGCCCCCAGCGCAACCCCTATCTGCCCAATGTGCCCACGTTTGCCGAGCAGGGTTTTGCCGATCTGACGGCCGAGGAATGGTTCGGCTTCTATGCCAATGCCAAAACGCCTGCCGAGGTGCGAGCACGCGCCCATGCGGCGATCACGACCGCGCTCAGGAGCGATGCGCTCAAGGAAAGCCTGGGCGTGGTCGGCCTGATCGCCACCAGCTCCACGCCCGAGGAGATGGCCCGTTCGCAGCAGGCCGAGTTCGAGCGCTGGGGCCCCCTGGTCAAGCAGATCGGTTTTACAGGCGACTCCTGATGGACCCTCTGAATCGAATAGGATTCGAGCCGGAATTTTTCAGACAGGCTCAAGCCTGCACATAGCGATCTGACAATCGAGGAGACAAACCATGCAAGATCGTCGCAATTTCTTCAAAGGCCTGGGCGCTGGTGCAGCGCTGGCCGCATTCGGCGGCATCGCCGGCCGCAGTGCTCATGCCCAGGGCAGTGGTCCGCTGGAGCAGGTGCGCATTCTCTACGGCTTCCCTGCGGGCAGCGCCGGAGATTCGGTGGCGCGTCGCGTGGCCGAGAAAATTGGTGGCACCAGCTATTCCAAGAACATGGGGGTGGTGGAAAACAAGCCCGGCGCCGGTGGCCGCATCGCGCTGGAGAATCTGCGCAACGCCGCGGGTGACGGCTCGGTCATCGTGCTGTCGCAGGTCTCGGCCTTCTCCATCTATCCCCACATCTACAGCAAACTGAGCTATCAGGCCAAGGATTTCGAGCCGATCTCGATAGGTGCCATCATGCACCATGGTCTGGCGGTCGGCCCTGCCGTGCCGGCCGAGGTCAGGACGCTCAAGGACTTTCTGGCCTGGTGCAGGAACAACCCCGACAAGGCCAGCTTCGGCAGCCCCGGTGCCGGCACCCAGCCGCATCTGATCGGCTCCCTGCTCAGCCTGCGTTCTGGCATCAAGCTCAGCCATGTGCCTTATCGCGGCACGGCCCCCGCCGTGTCCGACCTGGCCGGTGGCCAGATCGCGGCCGTGATGGGGCCCAGCGGTGACTTCCTGAGTTACTACAAGGCCGGCAAGTTGCGCGTGCTGGCCACCAGCGGCCCCCAGCGCAACCCCTATCTGCCCAATGTGCCCACCTTTGCCGAGCAAGGCTTTGCCGACCTGACGGCCGAGGAATGGTTTGGCTTCTATGCCAATGCCAGGACGCCTGCCGAGGTGCGAGCACGCGCCCATGCGGCGATCACGGCGGCGCTCAAGAGCGAGGTGCTCAAGGAGAGCGTGGGGGTGGTCGGCCTGATCGCCACCAGCTCCACGCCCGAGGAGATGGCCCGTTCGCAGCAGGCCGAGTTCGAGCGCTGGGGCCCTCTGGTCAAGCAGATTGGCTTTACTGCGGATACTTGATGCCCCCTGAACGGCTGCGCCGTTTCCCCCTGAGGGGGACGGCGCCATCGCCGCGAGGCGGCTCTTGCTGGGCGCCTCTGACTATAGGGTTGTGCTTCTTGCATAGCCAGCGTTTTGGTCGAGTTTTTGCTGCAAACGCAGCCGGTTTTGTATGTCCTATTTGCCCCTCAGCGCCGATAACGCGTTTCTTCTTTTTGATGTACTCAAGGCCGATGAGCAGTTGCAGCGCTTGCCGGCGCATGCCGCAACGGATCAGGCGCTGATGCAGCAGGTACTGGAAGAGGCCGGCAAATGGGTGGGCGAGGTGGTGGCTCCGCTGTCACGTTCGGGCGACGAGACCGGAGCCAGGTTTGAGGGCGGTCAAGTCGCTACGCCACCCGGTTTTGCGGCGGCCTATCAGGACTTCTGGCAGGCGGGCTGGCCTGCGCTGGCCTGTGCCGAGGAGGACGGTGGTCAGGGGCTGCCCTGGGTGCTGGAAGGCGTGCTCTATGAATGGCTGAGTGCCGCCAACCATGGCTGGACCATGGCTCCGGGGTTGCTGCATGGCGCTTATGAGTGTCTCAAGCACCATGGCAGCGAGGCCTTGAAGAGTGCCTATCTGCCCAAGGTAGCCAGCGGCGAATGGCTGGCAACCATGTGCCTGACGGAGGCCCATGCGGGCAGCGACCTGGGGCAGGTTCGCACTCAGGCCGTGCCGGCTGGCGCATCCGAACTGGGCGAGCGCTTCGAGATCAGTGGCAGCAAGATTTTCATTTCGGGCGGCGAGCATGACCTGAGCGCGAACATCATGCATCTGGTGCTGGCGCGGCTGCCCGGGGCCCCCGCAGGGCCCAGGGGCCTGTCGCTGTTTCTCGTACCCAAACTATTGCCAGATGGCGAGCGCAACGGCGTGGTCTGCGAGCGGATCGAGGAAAAAATGGGCCTGCATGGCAGCCCCACCTGTGTGATGCGCTTTGACGGGGCGGCAGGCTGGTTGATCGGCCAGCCCGGAGCGGGCCTGAACGCCATGTTCGTGATGATGAATGCGGCGCGTCTCCATGTGGCGCTGCAGGGCATAGGGCTGCTGGACGCGGCCTGGCAGAAGGCCCACGCCTATGCGCTGGAGCGCCGCCAGATGCGTGCGCCCGGGGCGGTGCCGGCTTCGCGTGGTCCCCACGATGCAGCGGATCTCATCATCGAGCATCCGGCCATTCGCCGCACGCTCGATCTGCAGCGCGCCTGGGTGGATGGCGGGCGTGTGCTGGCCTACCAGACCGGCATCTATCTCGATGTGGCGCGCCATGCCGAAAGTGCCCGGGAGCGCGAGCAGGCCCAGCAGTGGTGCAGCCTGATCACGCCCATCCTCAAGGCTGCCTGGACCCAGCAGGCGTTCGAGGGTGCCAGCGCCTGCCTGCAGGTCTTCGGCGGCCATGGCTACATCCGCGAGTGGGGCATCGAACAGATCGTGCGCGATTCGCGCGTGGCGATGATTTACGAAGGCACGAACGAAATCCAGGCCATTGACCTGCTGGTGCGCAAGATATTGCCGGATGGCGGCCAGGCCATGGGGCAATGGCTGCTGAGCCTGCGCAAGAGCCTGGACGCGGGCCGGACGCTCGATGCCGAGGTGCTGCGCTGCCTGGCCCAGCTGCGCTACTTCACCACGGTGCTGGCGCAGGCATGCAAGGAGGACGACACCCTGGCCTGGCGCGTGGCCGACGACTATCTGCGCAGTGTGGCCGTGGTGCTTCTGGGCTGGGCGTGGGCGCGTATCACCGCCACCGGGGGCAGTGATGACGAGCGCTGGCAGGGTCCAGGCAGGCAGGTGCAGCAGCGCATCCTGCCCGAGATGGACTGGCGCCTGGGCCTGATGAAGGCGCAGTGGGCGCAGGCTTCTGTCGTACACGGCAATCAGCTGTTCAGCCCTGCGCATTGACCCAAAAGGCTGCACGATGAAGGCAAGACCGGCACAATTACAGTCTTTTCATCGTGCTCCTGGATTGCTCTTTTGCCACCGAAGCTGACATCCCCAATGCTCGCCCACAAGACTGTCGAACCAGACTCCAAGCCAGTGCGCTCTTTGCGCGGTCCCCGCGCCAGAGAGGCGCAGGCAGCCGGGGTGGGCCCGGAAAGCGAGTCCAAGAGCGGTGCCGAAGTCTTTGCGGTCGATCAGGTCGATGCCAGCTTCCTGGAGTCGCTGCTGGGCTACAACGCCCGGCGTGCCTCGCTGTCGCTGGTGGGTGTCTTCATGCGCTGCATGGAGCGCTTCGACCTCAAGATTGTCGAGTTCTCCGTGCTGTCGCTGGTGGGCAGCAATCCGGGCATCACCTCGCGCCAGCTCTGCCAGCAACTGGCCGTGCTGCCGCCCAATATGGTGGGCATGATCGACGCACTGGGCAAGCGCGGTTTTCTGGAGCGTCGTCCGCATCCGCGTGATGGGCGTGCCACAGGGCTGTATCTGACCGCCGCCGGGGGCGAACTGGTGGAGACCGCCGAGCCCGAGCTCAAGAACAGCGAGACCCGCGCCATTGCGCATCTGAGTGCGGCCGAGCAGGCCCAGCTCATGGAGTTGTTGCAAAAGCTGTACCGCTGATCCCGTGGCATGGCGCAGATCCTGCGCCCGGCGCGATAATGTGCGGCATCATGCAGATTCGTTTTACCAAGATGCAAGGCGCGGGCAACGACTTTGTCGTGCTCGACGAGACCCAGGCCCGTCTGGGCCTGAGTGCCGCCCAGTACCGCTACCTGGCCGACCGTCACTTTGGCGTAGGCGCCGACCAGATCCTGACCGTGCGTCCGGCTCCTTCGCAGGGCGTGGATTTTGAGTACGTCATCCACAACGCCGACGGAGGAGAGGTCGAACAATGCGGCAATGGCGCTCGCTGCTTTGCGCGCTATGTGCATGACAAGGGCCTGACCGACAAGAGCGTGATTCGCGTGCAGACGCTCAGCGGCGTCATCGCTCCCGAGATCCATGACAATGGCCGGGTCACGGTGGATATGGGGGCGCCCCAGCTGGAGCCGGTCAAGGTGCCGTTCCTGTCCGACGGACTGCAGGCGGCCACTCTGGGCTCAGCACAGAAATGGCCGCTGACGCTTGATACTCCTGCGCACCCGGCTACAGTCTGGATAGCCGCCGTGTCCATGGGCAATCCGCATGCGGTGCAACTGGTGGACGATGTGGACACTGCGCCGGTGGAGGTGCAGGGGCCGCTGATCGAGAGCCATGCCCGCTTCCCCCAGCGCGTGAACGCGGGCTTCATGCAGATCGTCAGCCGCGTTGAAGTCAATTTGCGCGTCTATGAGCGCGGCGCCGGTGAAACCCTGGCCTGCGGCACGGGAGCCTGCGCTGCCGTAGTGGCCGGCATTGGCTGGGGTCTGCTCGATCAGCGCGTGGATGTGCATACCCGCGGCGGTCTGCTGACCATTGAATGGGCGGGCGGCGCACATGATCGCGTGCGCATGACAGGCCCTGCCGAATTTGTTTTTGAAGGCCAGATCGACCTACCCGATACCTTATGAACAGCTTGACCGACACCGCCATGACTGAAGAGTCGATTGCCGACTACCTCCAGGAAAACCCCGATTTCTTCGAGCGCCATGCAGAGATGCTGACGAGCGTTCGCTTGGTCAGCGGGCACGGCCCCCGTGCCGTCAGCCTGCAGGAGCGTCAGGCCGAGATGCTGCGCGAGAAGATCAAGGGTCTGGAGCATCGCATCATGGACATGGTGCGCCACGGCAGCGAGAACGCCTCCATCGCCAACAAGATTCACCAGTGGACCCATGCCCTGGTCAAGGTGCAGGATCTGCGCGAGCTGCCCCACGCGCTCACTGCCAGTCTGCAGCATACCTTTGATGTACCCCAGGTCGCGCTGCGTCTGTGGAATGTGGCGGGTGCACACAGCGGCACCGTCTACACCATGGGAGTGAGCGATGATGCCAAGGCTTTTGCCTCGTCGCTGACGATGCCTTTCTGCGGCCCCAACATGGGTTTCGAGCCCGTGACCTGGTTGCCCAATCCGAATGCGGTGCAGTCGGTGGCGCTGCTGACCTTGCATGACGGCGCCATGGACAGCACTTCCAACGCCTTTGGCATGCTGGTGCTGGGCTCGCCCGACCCGCTGCGCTTCGATGCCACCATGGGGCTGGAGTTTCTCTCACGCATCTCCGAGCTGGCCAGTGCCTCGCTTTCGCGAATGCGCGCTCCTGCGCTGACGCTGGCGCACGGCTGAAGCTGCAAAAGGGTGTAGATACCGATGCAAGAGCGCGAGCAGCCCTCTTTTGAGGAGCAGTACGCGCAGCTTCCGGAAGTTGTCCACAGCTATCTGGAGCATGTGCGGGTGCAAAAGCGCCTGTCCGATCGCACGCATACCCTGTATGCGCTGGACCTGATCAAGCTGCAGGGCTTGGCGCAGGCGGCAGACCAGGAGCTCTTGGCGCTGCAGCCGGCGCATATCCGCCGCTTTGCTGCGCAAATGCATAGCGCCGGCCGCAGTGCACGCGGCATCGCACTGATTCTTTCGGGCTGGCGCAGCTTTTTCCGCTGGGCGGCCCAGCGGGAGCTGGTGCCGTTCAATCCCGTGGAGGGCGTGCGTGGCCCCAAGGCTGCCAAGCCCCTGCCCAAGGCACTGGCCGTGGACGACGCCGTGCAACTGGCCAGCTTTCAGAACCCCGAGGCCGACCCGTGGATAGAGGCGCGCGACGTCGCCATGACCGAGCTGCTCTACAGCTGCGGCCTGCGTGTGGCCGAGCTGGTGGGGCTGGATCTGCGGCCGGACCAGCAAAGCCTGCAGCAAGGCAGGGGCTGGATTGATCTGGAGGCGGGCGACGCCCATGTGCAGGGCAAGGGCAGCAAGCGCCGCATCGTGCCCGTGGGGCGCATCGCGATCGAGGCCTTGCAGCGCTGGCTGGCGCTGCGCAGCAGCGCGCTGGCCGGGGCGGCACAGTTCAAGGCACAGGACGAGGCGGCCTTGTTCATCGGTCGTCGAGGCGAACGGCTCTGCAGCCAGTCGGTCTGGTCACGGCTCAAGCAGCGTGGCCAGCGGGCGGGGCTGGCCTCCGGCGTGCACCCGCATGTGCTGCGCCACTCCTTTGCCAGTCATCTGCTGCAGTCCAGTGGCGATCTGCGTGCCGTGCAGGAGTTGCTCGGGCACTCCAGCATCTCCACCACGCAGATCTATACAAGGCTGGATTTCCAGCACCTGGCCCAGGCCTATGAAAAATCTCACCCGCGCGCCCTGCGCAGCGATGCCGGCGAGAAGCCCGGGCCGCGACGCAAGCCCGAAGGCGAGATCGAGGACTGAATAGTCTCGAATTGATAGCTGCAAGCGATTGCTGAATAAGCGATAGGTCGGCATTTCTTGTGAAATTTCTGCCGTCCCTGCTGTCCGTGCGCGCTTGAAAGCGCCGCTACACTCCCCAGCTGTTATCACCGGAGCGCGCATAGGGATGCGCCGCCCGTGTTTTTTGGACAGCCGCATGTGGTGGCTGGCCGCAGCAAGAGGTTTCAACGCATGGCTCTCATTCCAGTCACCATCCTCACGGGCTTTCTGGGCTCGGGCAAGACCACGCTGCTCAAGCGCGTGCTGCACGAATCCCACGGCATGAAGATTGCCGTGATCGAGAACGAATTCGGGGAGGAGAACATCGATACCGATATTCTCAAGACCGAGTCGAAGGAACAGATTCTGCAGATGAGCAACGGCTGCATCTGCTGCACCATCCGTGAAGATCTGCGCGAGGCCTTGCAGCTGCTGGCGGCCAAGCGCCGCAAGGGGCTGGTGGACTTCGACCGCATCGTCATCGAGACCACCGGCCTGGCCGACCCCGGCCCCGTGGCGCAGACTTTCTTCATGGATGACGAGATCGCAGAGACCTACCTGATCGACTCCATCATCACCCTGGTGGATGCCAAGCATGCCGACCAGCAGCTCGACGACCGCCAGGAAGCGCGCCGTCAGGTGGGCTTTGCCGACCAGATGTTCCTGTCCAAGACCGATCTGGTGACGGATGCGGACAAGGAGGCACTGATCCATCGCCTCAAGCATATGAACCCGCGTGCGCCCATCCGTGCCGTTCATTTTGGCGATGTGCCCCTGACCGAAGTGTTCGATCTGCGTGGCTTCAACCTGAACGCCAAGCTGGACATCGACCCCGATTTCCTCAAGGAAGATGACCATGACCACGATCATCACGACCACAGCGCTTGCGACCATGACCATGGCCAATGCGAACACGATCATGGACACCAGCACGACGAGCATTGTGGCCACGACCACCATGACCACGAGCATGGCGAGCACTGCAACCACCCGCACCACCACCATCACGACGATGACGTGAAAAGCTTCGTCTACCGCGCCGATCGCGCGTTCGACCCGGCCAAGCTGGAGGACTTCCTGGGTGCCATCGTCAATATCTACGGCCCCAAGATGCTGCGCTACAAGGGCGTGCTCGACATGAAGGGCACCAGCCGCAAGGTCATCTTCCAGGGCGTGCACCAGCTCATGGGCAGCGATCTGGGGCCCGAGTGGGACGCCGATGAAAAGCGAGTCAGCAAAATGGTCTTCATCGGTATCGATCTGCCGCAGGACATTCTCCGTCAGGGGCTGGATCAATGTCTGGTGTAAACCCTGGGTTTGCCTGCCGTTTTGCCCCAAGCTAACGGTTTGCTGACAATGACTGACGGCCTGCCAAGCAGGCCGTTTTTTTTGTCGGTCATTTCTCGCAAACTGCTCGAAACAGGCGCAGGCTTTGTTGCAAATTGTGGGGTATGTGCAACGGAGACGGGCGGGGGTGACTTGCGTGGCTACAATGCCGCCCCTAAAGAGGGTGTTGGAGCAATCCGGCCCGGCAAGGGCTCTGTACTGTAAGGAGACAGGACGTGACCGCTGTGAAAAGTAAACCGCCCAAGGCTGCAGTCAAGGCTGTGGCAGCGGCTGTGCACACCCGCAGCGTCGAGACCTCTTTGGTGGACGCCGCGTTGGACAACCCGGTGCTGGCACCTGCAGCAGCGGGAGACTCTTCCAAATCGTCCAGACCCAAGCGTTCTGCATCGCCTCCTGCGCGGCAGCCTGAAACAGATGTTCCGCCCCTGACCGCCTCGGCAGCCAAGGCAGCGGCAACCATGAGAGATACGAAAGCAATGACCAACACAAAGCAAGCTGTGCCCAAGAAAGACCCCAAGCTGGCCAATGCCTGGAAGACCAAGTCGGTAGAGGAGCTGACCGATGCTGAAGTGCTGGCCATGTCCGATGACGATTACATGAACGATGCCCAGCTGGCCTACTTTCGTCGCAAGCTGGTCGCGCTCAAGAACGACATGCATGTGAATGCGGGTGAAACTGCCGAGAACCTGCGTGAGGACACCGTGGTGGTGCCCGATCCTGCCGATCGTGCCACCATCGAGGAAGAGCATGCCCTGGAGCTGCGCACCCGCGACCGCGAGCGCAAGTTGCTCAAGAAGATTGACCAGTCCATCGCCCGCATCGATGCCGGCGACTACGGATACTGTGATGAAACGGGCGAGCCCATCGGCGTGGGCCGACTGCTTGCGCGCCCCACGGCTACACTGTCGCTGGAAGCCCAGCAGCGCCGCGAACTCAAGCAGAAGATGTACGGCGATTGATCTGCGTCAGGTGCTGGTGGGACAGCAGGCAGCAAAGTAGAGGACCATGGTGAAAGAAGAAAACAAATCGGGAGGGCTGCTGTCCAAGGTGGCGCGCTTTGTGCGTCACCCGACCGTGAACTGGTCCGATTTGGAGAATCTCAACCAGGAAAGCGAAGAAAGCCAGTACAGCAAGCAGGCGCTCAAGGAAATGCTGGAGCGCAAGCGCCAGAACGACTTTGTGCGCAAGCGCGAGTTTGACCAGCTGCGAAAGCTGCGCCAGGCCCAGCTGTCCAAGGCGGCGCTGAGCGCCAGGGTGCCCCTGGATTCGCCCACGCCATTGGCGGCTTCCTCCTTTTTGCAGACGGCCCAGAGCTCCGTGCCTGGCGAGCGTGCGCAGACCATCAGGAAGATCGACGAGATCGAGGCGCAGATGGCCCAGCAATGGTGGCGCGGCAAGCAGGCCGCCGATGCCGCGACCATGCCGTTGCAGCTGCCGGAGGAGGGGAACACCATGCCTTCGGTGTTCAAGACCCAGCCGCCTTCGCTAGGCACTCTGCCTCTGCTGCAGGACGTGCTGCCCAGTGACCTGAAGCTGCCGCAGCCGGGGGGGCAGGCCCATCCGGCGGGCATGCCGGCTCTGCGTGGCGAGACGGATTTTTCCCCGGGATTTGCGACGACCGAGGTTGCAGCCCCGGCCGATGTCCATATGGTTCCGCCATCCTTTGTGCGCTTCGAGCATGACGCTGCGCTGGAGGATGCCGCGATAGTGTTTGCCAGCGGTGACAACGCTGCGGCGGAGGCCAGTCTCAAGGCCTTGATTGCCGAGCGTGCCCAGGATGCGCCGGCGCAGTTGCCGGTCTGGCTGGCATTGCTGGACATGTACCGTGCAGCCGGCATGCAGGCCCGCTTCGAGGATGCGGCCATGGACTTCGTGGCGCGCTTCGGTCGCTCTGCACCGCAATGGTTCGTGATGCCGCAGCAGGCCGGCCGGCTCAGCGAGGCCCCTTCGGATGTCGGTGCAGCGCCGATCGCTCTGCGCTGGCAGGCGCCGGTGCAGCTGGACGAGGCCGGCTTCAGGGCCTTGCTGGCCCACAAGGCACGCTGCGTCGGCAGTGCGATCATGGACTGGAGCACCCTGGAGAGCCTGGCCCGCGGCATCCAGAAGCCGCTGCTGGATGCGGTGCAGCGCTGGGCAGGCGAAAAGGGGACCCTGGTATTTGCGGGTCACGAGAGATTGCTGGCAGTGCTCAGCAAGCACACCCCTTCCGGTGACCGCTCTGTCGATCAGGACTGGTGGCACTTGCGTCTTGCCATGCTGCGCCTGATGCATCTGCAGGACGAATTCGAACTGACGGCTCTCGACTACTGCGTCACCTACGAGCTGTCGCCGCCTTCCTGGGAGGATCCTCTGTGTGCGTATGCCCATGAAGGGCAGGCGCAGAGCCCGCGTGCCCAGGATAGCCGGCTTCTGGGTCCGGAGACGCTTCAGCCCGGCATGCTGTGGAAAGAGCACAAGCCGCGTTTTGCGCTGCAAGGCGTGATCGACGGAGATGCACTGCCCTGGCTGGCCGAGGTCCAGGAGAAAGCCAAGCTTGGCGAAGCCGTTGCGATTGACTGCACACGCCTGGTGCGCATGGACTTTGCCGCCGCAGGTTCGGTGCTGAACTGGGCTGCCCAGATGCAGGAGCTGGGCCATGTGCTTCAGTTCAGCCAGCTGCATCAGCTGCTGGCGGTGTTCTTCAATGTCGTGGGCATTCAGGAGCATGCCCAGGTGGTTCCAAGGCGGGACTAGTCCCCAGCAGCGGCCTTGCAGCGCCGCGCCCCACATGCCCTGCAATTTCTTTTCCGGGCGCTCTTGAGGTTGGCGCGGGCAACCCCCATCTGCAGCAGATGGAACAGTTTCACGGCACCACCATTTTGAGCGTGCGCCGCCAGACTCCCGAGGGCGTGCAAGTCGCCATCGGCGGTGATGGTCAGGTCACATTGGGCAACATCGTCATCAAGGGCACTGCGCGCAAGGTGCGCAAGCTCTATCACGGCAAGGTGCTGGCGGGTTTTGCGGGGGCAACTGCAGATGCCTTCACATTATTCGAGCGCTTCGAGGCCAAACTGGAGAAACACCAGGGCAATCTGACCCGCGCCGCGATCGAGCTGACCAAGGAGTGGCGCACCGACCGTGTGCTGCGCAAGCTGGAAGCCATGCTGGCGGTCGCCGATGCAACGACCTCGCTCATCATCACCGGCAATGGCGACGTGCTGGAGCCCGAGCAGGGCATCGTGGCCATCGGCTCCGGCGGTGCCTATGCGCACTCCGCCGCCAAGGCCTTGCTGAACAATACCGAGCTGTCGGCCGAGGATGTGGTGCGCAAGTCCCTGGCCATTGCCGGCGAGCTGTGCATCTACACCAACATGAATCACACGATCGAGACGCTGTAAGCACTCGTCTATTCGAACTGATAGCTGCTGGCGCTTCATGCATGGGCGCCAGAGGCATTTTTGACTGAGAATTCACATGTCTTCTGCCATGACTCCCCAGGAGATCGTCTCCGAGCTGGACAAGCACATCGTCGGCCAGCATGGTGCCAAGCGCGCGGTGTCGATCGCGTTGCGCAATCGCTGGCGCCGCCAGCAGGTGCCGGAGGGCCTGCGCCAGGAAATCACCCCCAAGAACATTCTGATGATCGGACCCACGGGCGTGGGCAAGACGGAGATTGCCCGCCGCCTCGCAAAGCTTGCCGATGCGCCCTTCATCAAGGTCGAGGCGACCAAGTTTACCGAAGTGGGCTATGTGGGCAAGGATGTGGACGCCATCATCCGCGATCTGGCCGAAGTCGCCGTCAAGCAGACGCGCGAGTCGGACATGAAGAAGATGCGCGCCCGCGCCGAAGATGCCGCCGAGGAGCGCATTCTCGATGTGCTGGTCCCGCAGGCCCGCACCGGCGAAGTTCCGGCGGACAATACGGCACGTCAGGTCTTCCGCAAGAAGCTGCGCGAGGGTCAGCTGGACGACAAGGAAATCGAGATCGACATTGCCGAGCAGATGCCCCAGGTGCAGATCATGGGCCCCCAGGGCATGGAGGAGATGGCCGAGCAGCTGCGCGGCATGTTCAGCCACATGGGTCAGGAAAAGCGCAAGACGCGCAAGCTCAGGATCGCAGAGGCCATGAAGCTGCTCACCGATGAGGAAGCCGCCAAGATGGTCAACGAGGAAGATGTCAAGACCCGCGCCATCGCCAATGCCGAGCAGAACGGCATTGTTTTCATCGATGAAATCGACAAGGTGGCCACGCGTCAGGAAACCAGCGGTTCCGACGTCTCGCGCCAGGGCGTGCAGCGCGATCTTCTGCCCCTGGTCGAGGGCACCAGCGTCTCGACCAAGTATGGCGTGGTCAAGACCGATCACATCCTGTTCATCGCTTCGGGCGCTTTCCATCTGTCCAAGCCCAGCGACCTGATTCCCGAGCTTCAAGGGCGCTTTCCCATTCGCGTGGAACTGGAATCTTTGTCGGTTCAGGACTTCGAGGCGATTCTCATGCAGACTCACGCCTCCCTGGTCAAGCAATACCAGGCGCTGCTGGCGACCGAAGGCGTGACGCTGGAGTTCAAGCCCGAGGGCATCACGCGGCTGGCGACGATTGCCTTCGACGTCAACGAAAGTACCGAGAACATCGGTGCGCGGCGCCTGTCCACCGTGATGGAGCGCCTGCTGGACGAGGTCAGCTTCGATGCGGCCAAGCTTTCGGGGCAGACCGTGGTCATCGATGCGGCCTATGTGGATCAGCGCCTGCAGATGCTGAGCAAGGATGAGGATCTGTCGCGCTTCATTCTTTGAGGAACGGAGTGCCTGGAAGCAGCTGCCCGCCTGTGCGGGCAGTTTGCATTTGTAGGAGAAGGTCGAGACTTCAATCAGTTCTTTCCATTGAATTGAATGGTTGCAATTGACGTCCCCTAATGAGAGTCCACTTGCATTGACTTGGCTAAGTGCTTGTAAAGGAAAGGTATTTTCGAAATAAGGCCTTTCTTTTTCTCTCTAAGTGCTTGATTTCATTGCAAATAATTGTTCCTTCGGGTTTGGAATCACCTGAAATTGCTGCTACAGTGCAAAAAAGTGCAATTAAGTGGTGAAAGCTGCCTTCGCGCCCTATTTCTGGGGAGTGAGTGGCTCCAGATGACCGGAGTAACCAGCCGTGTTTCAAGGGGCGTCTTCGCTGAATCTCGATGGAAAGGGGCGGCTTTCAGTGCCGACCCGGCATCGTGACGCCCTTTTGTCCTTGGCTGAGGGGCAGGTCACTTTCACCAAGCATCCCGATGGCTGTCTGTTGCTGTTTCCGCGCCCCGAGTGGCTGCAGTTTCGCGAGCGTGTCGCGCAACTGCCCATTACGGCTCAGTGGTGGAAGCGGATTTTTCTGGGCAATGCCATGGATGCGGAGATGGATGCAACCGGTCGGCTGCTGATTTCGCCCGAGTTGCGTGAGGCCACAGGTCTGACCAAAGAGGTCTTGATGCTGGGCATGGGGGCGCATTTCGAGGTCTGGGACAAGGCCACTTATGAAATGCGCGAAGCGGAAGCGCGCCAGCAACCGATGCCGGCGGCTTTCCAGGATTTTGTTTTGTAGGAAGTGCTTGTGAATCAGCCGTTGCAACATATCACCGTCTTGCTGGACGAGGCAGTGGACGCCCTGCTGGGTGGTGCCGCTGAGCCGCCTGCCGGCCAGTGGGTCGATGCGACGTTCGGTCGGGGCGGTCATTCTCGGCTCATTTTGCGAAGGCTGGGGCCGGACGGGCGTCTGATTGCGTTCGACAAAGACCCGGACGCAATTGCTGAGGCGGCGCGCATCACCGATGCGCGTTTTTCGATTCGGCATGAAGGATTTCGCCATCTGAGCGAGCTGCCCGAAGGCAGTGTGCAAGGGGTGTTGATGGACCTGGGCGTGAGCTCGCCCCAGATCGACAACCCGGACCGGGGCTTCAGCTTCCGCTTTGATGGCCCCCTCGACATGCGCATGGACACCACGCGTGGTCAAAGCGTTGCCGAGTGGCTTGAAGACGCGGAAGTGCAGCAGATTGCGGAGGTGATACGTGACTACGGCGAAGAACGGTTTGCTGGCCCCATTGCAAAGGCGATTGTTGCTAGGCGCGAAAGCCAGGGCCCATTACGCACCACTGCCGAGCTGGCCGAGCTCGTGGCTGGCGCGGTCAAGACCCGCGAGGCTGGGCAGAACCCGGCAACACGGACCTTCCAGGCTCTTCGGATTTTCATCAATGCCGAACTTCAGGAGCTTGAGCAAGCGCTAGAGGCCAGCCTGCGCGTGCTGGCACCCGGCGGCCGTCTGGCCGTGATCAGCTTCCACTCGCTGGAAGACCGCATCGTCAAGCAGTTCATTGCCAGGCACTCCAAGGAGGTCTACGACCGCCGTGCGCCATTTGCACCCCCTGTGCCGATGCGACTGAAGGCGCTGGAGCGCATCAAGCCCAGTGCAGCCGAGGTGCAGGCCAATCCCCGTTCGCGCTCTGCCGTGATGCGCGTCGCCGAGCGCACCGAGGTGCCTGCATGATGCACCGCCATGCCGCTCAGAGCATGGCTGCGGGAGGGCTGCCATGCTGCGCATAAACCTGCTGCTGCTGCTGGCGGTCATGACCAGCGCCATCTTTCTGGTGCACACCCAGTATGAGTCGCGCCGGCTGTTCACCGAGCTGGACCGTGCCGAGGCCGAGGCGCGCCGTCTGGCGACCGACCAGTTGCGCCTGCAGGTGGAAAAGCGTGCTCAGGCCACGCCACAGCGCATCGAGACCCTGGCGCGTGAAAAGCTGCAGATGAAGCCTGCTTCGCCCGCGATCACCCAGTACGTGCAGGAATCTGCAACGGGAGCGGCGCGATGACACGCAGCGTGCTCTACACCACCAGTCCGCTGCTGGCCTCCAAGACGCCGCTGTGGCGCAGCAAGTTCATCGTCGCTGCGCTGGCGCTGGGCTTTGTGGGCCTGGGCGCGCGTGCGGCCTATGTGCAGGTGTTCGGCAACGACTTCTTCAAGCGCCAGGGCCTGGTGCGCTTTGCTCGCACCCTGGAGCTGCCCGCCAACCGCGGCCGCCTGCTGGATCGCAACGGTCTGATCCTGGCGTCCAGCGTACCGGCGGCCAGCATCTGGGCCATTCCGGAAGATGTGGATCTGAAGGATCCCGACGTGCAGCAAAAGCTCAAGGAGGTGGCGCGTCTCATGGACATGCCGCTGCGCTCGCTGATGGAGAAGCTGGATGTCGAGGACAAGACCTTCGTCTGGGTCAAGCGCCAGCTGGACTGGGATGTGGGCCAGAAGATCGTGGCGCTCAATATCAAGGGCATCTACAACCGCAAGGAATACAAGCGCCAGTATCCCGAAGGGGAGTCTGCAGCGCATATCGTCGGCTTCACCAACGTGGAGGACCATGGCCAGGAGGGCATGGAGCTGGCGTTTGACAAGGAGCTTGCGGGGCGGCCCGGCTCGCGTCGCGTGATCAAGGACCGCCTGGGCCGCGTGGTCGAGGGCGTGGGCGAGGAAGTGCCGCCGCAGGACGGTCAGGACATTCAGCTGTCCATCGACAGCAAGGTGCAGTACTACGCCTACCAGAAGCTCAAGCAGCAGGTGGAGTCGCAAAAGGCCAAGGCCGGCAGCGTAGTGGTGATGGATGCGCACACCGGCGAGTTGCTGGCCCTGGCGAACTATCCCAGCTATGACCCTGGCCACCGCAAGAACCTGACGGGCGAACAGCTGCGCAACCGCGCGCTGACCGACACCTTCGAGCCGGGCTCGACCATGAAGCCCATCACCATCGCCACGGCGCTGGAGCTCAAGCGCGTCAAGCCCTCCACCATCATCGATACCTCACCGGGCCGCTATACGGTGACGGGCTCCACCATCACCGATACGCACAACTACGGTGCGCTCACCGTGGAGGGCGTGATCCAGAAGTCCAGCAACGTGGGCGCGACCAAGGTTGCGCAAAGGCTGTCGCCCCAGGAAATGTGGGAGTACTTCAGTGCCCTGGGCTTCGGCCAGAAGCCCCAAATTCAGTTCCCGGGAGCGGTCTCGGGCCGCCTGCGTGCCTGGAAGACCTGGAAGCCCATCGAGCAGGCCACCATGTCCTATGGCTATGGTCTTTCGGCCTCGCTGTTCCAGATGGCGCGCTCCTACACCGTGTTCTCCAACGAGGGCAATGTCATTCCCTCGACGATTCTGAAAACGACCGAACCCCCCGTGGGCGTGCGCGTGATCTCCAAGGAAAACGCCGAGGCGGTGCTGCACATGCTGCGCCTGGCTGCCGGCCCTGGCGGTACCGGCCAGAAGGCACAGGCCGAGGGCTACACCATCGGTGGCAAGTCCGGCACGGCTCGCAAGCAGGTGGGCAAGAGCTATGCCGCTGGCAAATACCGCGCCTGGTTCACGGGCATTGCCCCCATCGACAAGCCGCGCATCATCGTGGCCGTGATGGTGGACGAGCCTACGGCCGGTTCCTATTACGGCGGCACGGTGGCCGGTCCGGTGTTTGCGGACGTGGTCCAGCAGACATTGCGTTTCATGGGCGTTCAGCCCGACAAGGAAGTCAAGCCTCAGATCGTGGCTGCACCCGCTGAGGAGCCTGTGCTATGAGCACCCCCATCCAAATCCTGAACAATGCAGCCGAGGCCGTGGCCTGGCTGCGCAGCCGCGTGCAGGGTGATCTGCAGACGGACAGCCGCAAAGTCAAGTCGGGCGATGCCTTTGTCGCCTGGCCCGGTGCCGCCACCGATGGGCGGGCCTATGTGCGCCAGGCCCTGGCCCAGGGCGCTGCCGCCGTGCTGGTCGAGGCCGATGGCCTGCAGGACTTTGACCTGAGCGGCGACTGCATCGCCGCGCTCAAGGGGCTGAAGGCAGCGACGGGGCTGATTGCCGACCAATGGTTTGCCCACCCCAGCGGCCAGCTCGAGGTGCTGGCCGTGACCGGTACCAACGGCAAGACCACCACCGCCTGGTGGCTGGCCCATGCACTTTCGAAAGTGACGCTGAACGCGCGCACCGGTTGTGCGCTGGTCGGCACCCTGGGTGTGGGCGTGCCGCCTGCACTGGAGTCGACGGGCATGACCACGCCGGACCCGGTGCTGCTGCAGCGCGTGTTCCGCAGCTATGCCGACCAGGGCCTCGCGGCCTGCGCCATCGAGGCTTCGTCCATCGGCATCGTCGAGCACCGGCTGGACGGCAGCAGGATTCGCGTGGCGCTGTTCACCAATTTCACGCAGGACCACCTGGACTACCACGGCAGCATGGATGCCTACTGGCAGGCCAAGGCCCAGCTGTTCGACTGGCCGGGGCTGCCGGCCGCCGTGGTCAATATCGATGACGCGCATGGCGCGAAGCTCTGGGCCAGGCTGCAAGGCCGCGCCATGGATGTGTGGAGCATTTCCATCCAGGGGCCGGCACGCCTGCAGGCCAAGGACATCGGCCTGGGCGATGAAGGTCTGGGCTTTACCGTGCTGGAAGCCGGTCACAGCCTGCGCATGAATACACGTCTGGTCGGCCAGTACAACGTCTCCAATCTGCTGGGGGTGCTGGCTGCCCTGCGCTGTCTGGGCCTGACGCTTGAACAGGCTGTGCAGGCCTGTGCCCATCTGGAGCCCGTGCCCGGTCGCATGCAGCAGATCGTCAAACCCGGCCTGCCTCTGGTGGCCGTGGACTATGCCCATACCCCCGATGCGCTGGACAAGGCCTTGCGCGCCTTGCGGCCTGCCGCCCGGCAGCGTCAGGGCCAGCTCTGGTGCGTGTTCGGCTGCGGCGGAGACAGGGACAGCAGCAAGCGTCCGTTGATGGGGCAGGTCGCCCAGGCGAATGCCGACGGCGTTTTCGTCACCAGCGACAACCCGCGCAGTGAGGTGCCCGAAAGCATCATCGACCAGATTCTGGCCGGCATGCAGCCGGGCGAGGCATTGCATGTCCAGGCCGACCGCGCGGCGGCCATTGCCCAGGCCATTTCCCGTGCCGATGCACGCGATGTGGTGCTGATTGCCGGCAAGGGACATGAGGACTATCAGGAGACGAAGGGCGTGCGCCATCCGTTCTCCGACATGGCTGAGGCGCAGAAGGCGCTTGCAGCCCGCGAAGGAAAGATTCGGTCATGATGACCCTGGCAAAAGCGCTGGAGCTGATCCAGGCGCATATCCCCCAAGCCCGCCTGGTCGGCAACGGCCAGCAGGCGCTCGCACGCGTGCACACCGATACGCGCACGCTGCAGGACGGGGACTTGTTCGTGGCACTGAAGGGCGAGCGTTTTGACGCCCATGATTTTCTGTCCCAGGCGCAAGCCGCAGGCGCCGTGGCCGCCGTGGCCAGCCACGGGCTGGAGGCCGCCGGCATGGCCGGCATCGAGGTGCCGGATACGCTGCAGGCGCTGGGTGCGCTGGCGCGGGCCTGGCGTGCGCAGTTCGATCTGCCTCTGATTGCCGTGACGGGCAGCAATGGCAAGACCACGGTCACGCAGATGATCGCTTCCATCCTGCGCGCGCATGTGGGCGGGCAGGGCGAGGCCGCGCTGGCCACACGCGGCAATTTCAACAACTCCATCGGCATGCCGCTGAACCTGCTGCGCATGACGGACGCGCATCGCATCGCCGTGCTGGAGATGGGCATGAACCATCCCGGCGAGATCGCCGAGCTGGCTGCCATCGGCCAGCCCACGGTGGCGCTGGTCAACAACGCCCAGCGAGAGCACCAGGAATTCATGGGCACGGTGGAGGCCGTGGCGCGTGAAAACGGCTCGGTGCTGGGCTTTTTGCCGCGGGATGGCGTGGCCGTCTTCCCTGCGGGCGACGAGTACACCCCGCTGTGGACACAGCTGGCGGCCGGCCGCCCCTGCCTGATGTTCGGCGAGGCTGGGGCCGGGGCCCAGGTCTTTGCCAGCGATGTGCTCTGGGCCGACGGGGCCTGGAGCCTTGCACTGCACACGCCGCAAGGCTCGGCTGCCGTGCATTTGCATATTGCCGGTCGTCACAACGTGCGCAACGCCCTGGCCGCAGCCGCCTGCGCCCATGCGGCGGGCGTGTCCCTGGCCGCGATTGCGCAGGGCCTGTCCGCCTTCGAGCCGGTCGCCGGTCGCTCGCGCGCGCTGGCCGTTCAGATCCAGGGCCGGGGCGTCACGGTGGTCGATGACAGCTACAACGCCAACCCCGACTCGGTGGCGGCCGCGATTGCCGTGCTGGCCGAGCTGCCCGCTCCGCAGCTGCTGGTGCTGGGCGACATGGGCGAGGTGGGCGACAACGGCCCGCAGTTCCATGCCGAGGCCGGTGTGCTGGCGCAGCAGTCCGGGATTGCCCAGGTCTTTGCTCTGGGCGAGCAGAGCGCGTTTGCGGCTTCTGCATTCGGCAGTGGTGCTAGGCATTTTGATAGCATGGCCGCCCTTCAGCAGGCGGTGTGCACAGTTTTACCCAAGGTAGGTAGCGTTTTGGTCAAGGGTTCGCGGTTCATGAAGATGGAGCAAGTGGTGCAGCGCATTGAAGCCTGTGCAGACAAGAAGCAGGGCAACTGCGAGGAGGCCGCATGCTGCTGATGCTGGCTCAATGGCTGCAGGGTATCTCGCCGGAATTCGGTTTTCTGCGTGTTTTTCAGTATCTGACGCTGCGCGCCGTCCTGGCCGCCGTCACCGCCTTGCTGATCGGCCTGTGGATCGGTCCCAAGGCCATCCGCATGCTCACCGCGCTCAAGATCGGGCAGCCCGTACGCGGTTACGCCATGGAAACCCATCTTGTCAAGAGCGGCACGCCGACCATGGGGGGGGTGCTGATTCTGTTCTCGATTGCCGCCTCCACCTTGCTGTGGTTTGACCTGTCCAACCGCTTTGTCTGGATCGTTCTGCTGGTTACGCTGGGCTTCGGTGCGATTGGCTGGGTGGACGACTGGCGCAAGGTCGTCAACAAGGATCCCGAGGGCATGCGCTCGGGCGAGAAGTATTTCTGGCAGTCCGTCATCGGCCTGCTGGCCGCCCTGTATCTGGTTTTCTGCATCTCGGAGAACAGCAATGCCGAAGTGTTTGCGCTGTTCGTCTCCTGGGTGCAGTCGGGCTTTTCCATGGACCTGCCGCCCAAGGCCGGCCTGATGGTGCCCTTCTTCAAGGAAGTCAGCTACCCGCTGGGCGTGCTGGGCTTCATCGTCATGACCTACCTGGTCATCGTGGGCGCCAGCAATGCCGTGAACCTGACCGACGGCCTCGATG
>NZ_SPEY01000114.1 GCF_009360615.1 Comamonas sp. | reverse complement strand
CTGCCCGAAACCAAAGGATAGAAAATCCGTTCCTTGATGGCATCTGGCACGCCTGACCCGTTGTCGATTACATGCAATTCCAGTGCCAATCTGTAGCGCTCACGCCCCAAAGTGACCTGCCTCGCCCCAAAGTGACCTGCCTGGCCACACGCGTCCTCAGGATGATCTCTGCATCGCCTTCCGCAATACGCCGCCCCAGCGCCTGGGCAGCGTTCTGAACGATGTTGAGCAAGGCCTGGATCAGTTGGGCGCTGTCGCCTCTGAATTCAGGAATCGAGATGTCATAGTCTCGCGTGATCCTGAGTCCCTGGGGGTGCTCGACCAGCACCAGCGAACGCACGCGCTCGCAGACCTCGTGGATGTTGACGTCTCCGACCTCGTGAGGATGACGATGCGGGGCCAGCAATCGGTCCACCAGCGCCTGCAGGCGGTCGGCCTCGTGAATGATGACCGTGGTGTACTCCAGCAATTCGGGCGTGACCAGATCCATCTGCAACAGCTGGGCTGCACCGCGAATGCCGCCCAGCGGATTCTTGATCTCGTGCGCCAGATTGCGAATCAGCTCCTTGTTGGCCTGTGCCTGTTCGCGAATGCGCTCCTCGCGATCCTGCCGGGCCTGCTGCTCAAGAGGCCACATCTCCACCATGACATGGCCGGCCTTCTCGGCCAGCGAGACGGCAGCGTGAATCGGCAGGGGCTCCTGCCCCAGGCGCAGCAGGCTGGCCTCGAAGCGCAGTGCTGCAAAGTCGTTGGAACGGGCTCCGCTGAGCGCCTTGTCCAGCAGGGCAGGCTCGGCAAAGCAGGTGGCGAAGTCACTGCCCACCATGATGCGGCGCGACTGGCCCAGCGCATTCTCCAGCGCCGCATTGACAAAACGCACCATGCCGTACTCGTCAAGCACGGCAATCAAGGTGCAAAGCCAATCCAGCGACTGGTAACCAGGACCGTTGGCCAGGTCCGCATCGGGCCTGGAGATATCGGGGAGCGGGGCTGCAGTGGAACTCATGCGATTGACCCAAAATGACCAGCCCCAGGGGCCGGATTAGTTGACCGCAGGCAGCCGGTCCAGCTCTCGCTTGATGCCTGCGATATCACTTTCCTGGCGTGTGATATCGGCCTTGAGCTTGGCCACGCGCTCCGGGTAGCCCTGAGGATTGCGCAGCTCCAGTGCCGTGCGCACGGGATTGCCATCGTTGTACTCCGCCTTGAGTTCGGCCAGCCGGGACTGAGCCTTGTTCAGCTCGCCCTGCAAGATCGCGCGGGCATCGGAGTCGCGCGCCTTTTGCGCAGCGCTGTCGGCGCGGGCCGAGACCGGCTGGCTCGCGGCAGAGCTGCTTGCCGGCCTGGGCTTGGCCGCCGCCGCACCGGCTTCGCCCCCCGATGGACGGGTGCCGTGAATCACCGTGACGCCACTGCCTTCGACCGGTTTGCAACCTTTGGCCTTGGCCTGTGAAACGTTGTTGGTGTATTCATTGCCGCAGCGGTAGATCACATCCTGGGCAAGGGCCACCCCGGATGCAAGACACAGCAACGACAACACATAAAACTTCTTCATTCGGTCCTCTCAGGCAGACGGCGGCCGCAAGTCCGCAATGCCCTGAGTATCGCTCCAAGCCTGCGGCTTTTATTGACTACTTGACCGCCACCCACCTGTTTGGTTCCGCTGCCGCCACGTCCCGAGCCGCGTCCGTCCAATGAAAAAGGCGGCTTGCGCCGCCTTTGAGAACCTCTGCTTTACAGCGAGAAGTACATATCGTATTCGACAGGGTGGACGGCCTGGCGATAACGAGTGACTTCGCCCATCTTCAGCTCGATGTAGGCGTCCAGCATGCTGTCGGAGAACACACCGCCCTTGGTCAGGAACGCACGGTCGGCATCCAGGGCTTCCAGCGCCTGATCGAGGCTGTGGCAGACCGTGGGCACCAGCTTGTCTTCCTCGGGAGGCAGATGGTACAGGTCCTTGGTCGCGGCTTCGCCGGGGTGGATCTTGTTTTCCACGCCGTCCAGACCGGCCATCAGCAGCGCTGCAAAACCCAGGTAGGGGTTCATCAGAGGATCGGGGAAGCGGGCTTCCACGCGACGTGCCTTGGGGTTGCTCACGTAAGGAATACGGATCGAAGCGGAGCGGTTCTTGGCCGAGTAGGCGAGCTTCACGGGAGCTTCGAAGCCGGGGACCAGACGCTTGTAGCTGTTGGTGCCGGGGTTGGTGATGGCGTTCAGGGCACGGGCGTGCTTGATGATGCCGCCGATGTAGTACAGGGCGAAGTCGGACAGACCGGCATAGCCGTCACCGGCGAACAGGTTCTTGCCATCCTTCCACACGGACTGGTGCACGTGCATGCCGGAGCCGTTATCGCCCGCATAGGGCTTGGGCATGAAGGTTGCCGTCTTGCCGTAGGTGTTGGCCACGTTCCAGATGATGTACTTCTGCAGCTGCGTCCAGTCGGCGCGCTCGACCAGGGTCGAGAAGCGAGTGCCGATTTCATTCTGACCGGCTCCAGCCACTTCGTGGTGGAACACTTCGACAGGAATGCCGACGGCTTCCAGCAGCAGCGACATTTCGGCACGCATGTCCTGGGTGCTGTCAACAGGAGGCACGGGGAAGTAGCCACCCTTGACGCGAGGACGGTGACCGCGGTTGCCGCCTTCAAACTTGGTGCCGGTGTTCCAGGGCGCTTCGTATTCTTCGATTTCGAAGAAGGGGTTGTGAGGCTCCGTGCCCCAACGCACGCCGTCGAAGATGAAGAATTCGGGTTCGGGGCCGAAATAGGCGGTGTCGCCCAGGCCGGAAGCCTTCAGATAGGCTTCAGCGCGCTTGGCGATGGAGCGGGGATCGCGATCATAGGCCTTGCCGTCACCGGGTTCGATCACATCACACTGCAGAATCAGCGTGGTTTCTTCGAAGAAGGGATCGATGTTGGCCGTGTTGGGATCGGGAACCAGCTGCATGTCCGAGGCCTCGATACCTTTCCAGCCGGCCACGGAAGAACCGTCGAAGGCATGGCCCGAGGTGAACTTGTCCTCGTCGAAGTGCGACACGGGCACGGTCACGTGCTGTTCCTTGCCGCGGGTATCGGTAAAGCGCAGGTCCACGAACTTGACCTCGTTATCCTGCACCATCTGCATCACGTCTGCAACGGTCTTCGCCATTAGATCTCTCCTGCCAACTTGGGCTGATCAAATAAAGAATGAATAGTATCTAGCAGTTTACGTGCCAACTCTGCTTCAGCACCTCGCCACGGCCCCCGTGCACTGAAATCGGGCCCTCTCGGAAACCTGTTCACCACAAGACATAAGCACTTAGCCCAGCCGCATCCGCCCACTGCACCAAACCGACGCGCATTGTCTCATTGCCGGAGCGGATTTCCGAAATGCACCATCATGGTGAATATATTTGCACCATGATGGTGCATGCCGCAAGCAGGTTTGATTTTGGTGCACGGCACTCGATTCGCCTGTCGACAGGCACCTCTCAGCGAACCGCCGACGCGGCATCATCTGCACCAGGTGCGAACGGCACCCGCGGATCGGCAGCACTCGGCACGTTCTGCGCCCTCATCTGTTCCAGCGCTGCCAGGCAGAAGTGAGCGAACCAGAGGGCAGAGAAGGCAAATACCAGTGCATAGATCCAGATGGCAATGGGCACCAGAATCCAGAACGCTGCCAGAAACAGCAGCCCGGAAATCCAGACCACACCGGGTGCCGCGCCGAGATAGCCACAGATCACCCCCATCAGAATGAGCGACACGCGGTGACGGGCAAACAGCGCCCTGCGCTCGTCCTTGCTGGCATGATCGGACAAGGCGTCAAAGGCCATGACCCGGTAGGTGAGCCAGCCCCAGATCAGTGGCGCAACCACCAGCATCAAAGGCGGAAACACCCACAGCGGCAGGGTGACAAACAGGGCCAGCAGCGCGATCAGCGTGGAGCCCCCCGACCAGAGCAGGCTGGCGATGGTGGAGCCGCCATGCTTTTTCTCCAGTCCGGCAAAGCGTTTTTCGGCCACCAGCTGCGTCAGCACAGGCGCCATGAACAAGCCCACCAGCAGCAAAACCAGCACGACGAGAACCGGCGTGGCACCCAGCACCACAAAGATGGAGGCCACCACCTCCGAGGCATAGCCCACGCCGCGCTCCTGCAGCCACAGCCACAGGGTATGCAGCCAGCCCACTCCGTCCAGCAGGCTTTGCACCTTGATGACCGCGTCGGCCCAGAAGAAGTAGCCCAGAAGCCAAGCCATCAAGGCCATGGCCAGCAGCGGCAGGAGAGACCAGACAATGACCCGCTTATGCAGGCAATACGCCAGGGCACGCCAAAAAGAGTCGAGTAGCAAGCTCATGCCGGCTAGCATACTCAAGGTTTGACTTATGCGCGACCCATCAATCGTAGGACAGCCAGCCACTGTTGTGCCCAGAAGCCTCGGCCATAGTCGCGCAACTGCCCCTTGGCATTGGGCTGCACCTGGTCGCGAATGCCGGTCGGGTCGTAGCGCAGATCGAAGTTGGCCGTGCCGAACCACATATCCCACCAGGGAAGCAGCACGCCGAAATTGTTGCCATGCACCTTGGGATTGCGCACCGGCGCCATCGGCTCATGGCCGATGCCGATGGCGTGGTGGCGGCGGTGAAAGCGCGGACTGATCCAAAGACGCTCGCCCAGCTGGCCGAACCAGATGCGCACATTGGCGTGCTGAAAGCTCTCGCTGAGCTGGGTCAGGGCCACGATGGCCACAAACTGGCCCGGCGCCACGCCGATCAGTTGCGCCACCAGCACGATGATGGCGTCATGGATCACGTCATCGAGCAGGTGATTGCGGTTGTCGCTCCACACCGTCATCTGACGCTGGGAGTGGTGCACGGCATGCAGCTTCCACCACCAGGTGAAGCCATGCTGGCCGCGATGGATCCAGTACTCGACCAGATCGAAGACCACCAGGTACATCAGCAGGCTGACCCAGGCATTGTCGGTCACGCCCGGCCAGAGGTCGTCAAGATGGAATCCCGGCAAGCCCCAGACATGGAGCCGCCCCATGAGCGCATTCCACAGCGGCTCCGTCGTGAAGAACAAAACCAGCCGGAACAGTCCCAGACGGTGAATCAGCGTGTAGAGGATGTCCACGCGAATCGCCTGTCGGTCCACCACCGGCTCGACCGGCCTCCAGCGCTGAAGAGGCACGATCACCGCGACCATGACGGCAATCTGCAGCAAGCCCACCAGCAGCCAGCCCGTGGCCGCATAGCCATCCTCCAGCAGGTTTGCCATGCCGAAATGGAACAGAAAAGGCTGCACCACGCCTTCAAACAAGCGTTGCTGCGCCTCTCCAAACACCTGAACCAACCCATCCACGACTCACTCCTCCTGCAGCATTCAGCGCTGCTGTGCGATCCAGCCCTGATACGCAGGGTGCTCGGCCAGCGTACGGAAGCAGAACCCCCTATCCCGCAAACCCAGAATCAATGGCTCCAGCACCGCCGGGGCCCAGGGATCCTGACGTGACCAGATCCCCAGGTGGGCCAGCAAAATATCGCCGCTGCCGATGTTTTTGAGTGCCTGCGCGAGCAGGCGTTCATTCGGATATTTGTCGCTGGGCAGCTCGTCGCCCAGAAAACCAGCCGGTGCCCAGCCCACATGCTGAAAACCGCCCTGCCGGGCTGCAGCAATGAGCGCCGGCGATGTCTTGCCGCCCGGCGCACGATACAGCGGCAAGGTCTTGCGGCCGGTGACCTGGGTAAGGCGCTGTGCGGAGCGCGCAATCTCCTGCCGGTACTCATCGGCTGACACCACAAAGGTCTGCCCGGCTCTGGGCCCGGCCGAGGGCCTGACCCTGAAATGCGTGACCTGTCCCGTGGCGCTGTCCCGGACATCGGCCAGCCAGTACATATGGTCGAAGGTATGGGATGCGAGCTGGTGCCCTTCATCGGCACGCTCCTTCCACCAGGGCGCCCAAAAGTCCGCCAGGCTGCTGCCGCCCTCTTTCGTGGCCTCGTTGGCCGCAAAGAAGGTGACGGGAACCTTGTGCTTCTGCAGCACCTGGGCAACCCACCGGGCTATGCCCATGTGCCCGGTGTCGAAAGTCAGGTAGACCGTCTTTGAGCAGGTGCCCGGGGCAGCCTTTCCGGAAGTTTCGGCAGCGAGGGCCGCAGCGGCCGTCAGGCCTCCGACCATCGAGCCGAACATGAAACAACGTCTTTGCATCCACCCTCCTTGAGGTGGTCACCACGAAAACCGGCCCTGGCGCTTCGATGCGGCCGGGACAAGTGCTCAGCGCGCAGCGTGGGACAGCGTCCAGACCCCGTGAGGCGACTTGCCCACATTGACCTGATTGACCACCTTCTTCTCCACCGTGTCAATCACCGACAGCTTGCGGGCCCAGCGCGAGGCCACAAAGATGTAGCGACCGTCGGCCGACACATCCATGCAGTCCGGGCCGCCGGGTGCCGGGTAATGGGCCACGACCTGGCTGCTGAGCATATCGATCTTGCTGATGGTATTGGCCACGCGGTTGCTCACATACAGGTGGCGGTCATCGCCGGCTGCGCGGAAGGCATGCGCACCGGCAGCCGTCTTGATCTGGCCCAGGCTGCGCGGCTCGGCACCGGTGATGTCGAACACCTCGACACCATCGCCGCCCGTCAGCCCGACAAACAGCTTCTTGCCATCCGGGCTGCCGTACACGTCGGCAGGCATGGGACCGGTGGGTACGCGCGCCTTGATGGTCTGGGTGGCGATATCGATGGCCACCAGTGCATCGCTGTCCTGCATGGTGGAGTAAAGCGTCTTGCTCTGCGCGTCGATGAACAAATGGCTGGGCGTCTTGCCGGTGGAGACGCGCTTGACCAGCGTCGGCGTCTGCGTGGCTGCATCCCAGCGGTAAAAGTCGATGTGATTGAGGCGGTTGGCGGCCGTGACGAACCACTTCATGTCCGGCGAAAAGCGCAGGTGGTAGGGATCGACGATATCGCGGATCACGCGCTGCACGGCGCCCGTGCGCGGATCCACCAGGGTCAGCGAATCGCCCAGTGCGTTGGCCACCACCAGCGATCTCTCGTCCGGCGTCAGGTACAGGTGATGGGGCTCCTTGCCCGTGGGGATGCGCGACTGCTCCTTCCAGCTGAGAGGATCGATCACGCTGATCGAGGCATCCAGGGAATTCAGCACAAAGATGGGGGTGGGGCCCTGCACGGCACGCGCTGCCTGTGCCGGCCTGACTGCGGCTGGAGGTACCGGCACGCCGGCAGCAACAGTCGCTGCGGGCGCGGCCACGGGAGCGACGGCAGGCGCGACGGCAGGCGCTGGTGCGGCCGCCTTGGCAGACTTGAAACCGGGCAAGACCGAAGCCCCCAACCACGCCGCAGCGCCCACGCCCACGACCAATGCCACAGCAGCGCCAGTGCGCCCAATAGAAAGACGTCCCACAACCACCACCTTCTCAGAATCCATGCAGTGTAGCTGCGCCAATGCAGCCGCTGCCAACACAAGCCTTCTGGTTTACAAAGCTTGTTGAAATGCCATGCGAGCCTTGGTCGCCCGGCGCAGGCCGCATCATGACAACAATTCAAAAACAGGAGCAGCTAGCGCCTGATTTTCATACGATACCGCTTATAAAAAGCCTGAAATCGTTGGAATAAGGGCACATGACGCTCATCTATTGATGAACATCACTGCTCTATAAAAAAAGGAGCCCCGAAAGGGGCTCCTGAGCCAATGCGGGTGTCGGGTCCTCAGACCTTCCACTTCTCCGCCAGCTTCTCGGGATTGAGCGTGTCATAGCCCTCGAAAGGCTGGTGAATCCAGGGGTTGGTGGCCAGGAAGTCCACCGAGTAGTCGGGCTCGAAAGTCGACACACCCTTGGTCCAGATCACGGCGCTGCGCAGCTCCGTGATGGGTGCGTAGTTGGTCTTGAGCATGGCGATCACGGCCTTGAGCGTGGCCCCCGAGTCCGCCAGATCGTCCACGAGCAACACGCGGCCGGAAATATCGCCCTTGGGCGTGGCGATGAAGCGGCCGATGTCCAGATGGCCCTGGACCGTGCCGGCTTCGGCGCGATAGGAGCTGGTGGACATGATGGCCAGAGGCTTGTCGAAAATGCGGCTCAGGATATCGCCGGGGCGCAGACCACCGCGCGCCAGGCACAGGATGGTGTCAAATTCCCAGCCAGACTGGTGGATCTTGATGGCGAGCTTTTCGATGAGACCGTGGTACTCGTCGTAGCTCACATACAGGTGCTTACCGTCTTCTGTCAGCATGGGCACAGTTCCTTTGAAAGTTCAGTCAAACCCGGCCCGATCAGGCGGGGCTGTACGGGTTGTGCATCAGGATGGTGTGATCGCGGTCGGGGCTGGTGGACACCATGGCGATGGGCACACCGGTCACTTCGGCGATACGGTCCAGATAGCGGCGGGCGTTCACGGGCAGCTTGTCATACTCGGTCACACCCACGGTGGAATCGGTCCAGCCGGGAATGGATTCATAAATGGGCTTGCAGCGCTCGATATCGTCCGCCCCCAGAGGCAGCAGGTCGATCTTCTCGCCATCCAGTTCGTAGCCCACGCACAGTTGCAGCTCTTCAATGCCGTCGAGCACGTCCAGCTTGGTGATGCACAGGCCGGACAGGCCGTTGATCTGGGCCGAACGCTTGAGCAACGCAGCATCGAACCAGCCGCAGCGGCGGGAACGGCCGGTGGTCACGCCCTTTTCGGCCCCCACGGTGGACATGACCCAGCCGGGAGTGCCTTCCTTTTCCCATTCCAGCTCGGTAGGGAAAGGACCGCCGCCCACGCGGGTGCAGTAGGCCTTGGTGATGCCCAGGATGTAGTGCAGCATGCCGGGGCCCACGCCAGCGCCTGCGGCCGCATTGCCGGCCACGCAGTTGGACGATGTGACATAGGGGTAGGTGCCGTGGTCCACGTCCAGCAGCGTGCCCTGCGCGCCCTCGAACAGCAGGTTGCCGCCTTCGGCGTGCACCGCGTTGAGCTCGCGCGAAACATCGGCAATCATGGGCTTGAGCAGCTGGGCATGACGCATGGCTTCTTCGTACACGGCTTCGAACTGCACTTCGCCGTCCTTCATGTACGCAGCCAGGCCGGCGCCGAAATCGAAGTTCTTGGAGCCCAGCACATTCACCAGAATATGGTTGTGCAGGCTCAGCAGTTCGCGCAGCTTGGTGGCGAAGCGTTCGGGATGCTTCAGGTCCTGCACGCGAAGTGCGCGGCGGGCGATCTTGTCTTCGTAGGAGGGACCGATGCCCTTGCCGGTGGTGCCGATCTTCTGCACGCCACCCTTTTCACGGGCCGCTTCACGGGCCACGTCCAGGGCCTGATGGAACGGCAGGATCAGCGGGCAGGCTTCGGACACGCGCAGGCGGTCGCGCACTTGCACGCCGGCCTTCTCCAGGCCTTCGATTTCTTCAAACAGCTTGCCCACGGAGAGCACCACGCCGTTGCCGATGTAGCACTTCACGCCGGGGCGCATGATGCCGCTGGGAATCAGGTGCAGAGCCGTCTTCACGCCATTGATGACCAGTGTGTGCCCCGCATTGTGGCCACCCTGGAAACGCACGACGCCGTTGGCGCTCTCGGTCAGCCAGTCGACCAGCTTGCCCTTGCCCTCGTCACCCCATTGGGTGCCGACGACGACCACATTGCGACCTTTGGATGTATTCATATTCCAATCCGATAAATCGAAGAATTAGTCAAATGCCTTAAATGGCTTGCACGACCCATTGCCCGCCGACATTGGCAAGCTCACGGTCGCAGTGGAACTCGTCCACTTCGCTTTCATGCCCTGGCAGCACGCAGACCACCGTCTCACCCTGCTGGCGCAATGCGGCAATGGCGGCAGCCACTTGCGCGTCATCGCCCCAGGGAGCGCGAATGGCAGCCTTGAGCGGACGCTCGGGCACGACAGCCACCAGTTGTTTGATATCCAGACTGAAGCCGGCAGCGGGACGGTTGCGCCCGAACACTGCACCGACTTCGTCATAGCGGCCACCGCGCACCAGCGCATCGCTGCCGCCAGGCACATAGATGGCAAAGCGTGTACCGCTGTAGTAGGAGTAGCCACGCAGATCTGCCAGATCGAAGCTGACCTTGACACCGTCGAGCCTCTGTACCAGCCAGCGCAAATGCGACAGCACATTGCGCACACCGGCAGTTCGGTCCAGCATCTTTTCAGCCTGATCGAGCACTTCCATGCCGCCGTACAGCTGCAGCAGCGCCATCAGGCCCTCACGCGAGGGCTCGGGGAAATCGCGGGTCAGCCGGGCCAGCTCTGTCGCATCCTTGGAGGCCAGGGCCGCGTGAACACCGCGCAGCACCTGCTCGTCCACCATCACGCCAGCCAGCAGGCTGCGCACGATACGCACGTCGGCCAGATCCACGATGACGTCCTTGACGCCCGCTGCCTTGAGGCAGTCCAGCGCCAGATGCAGGGCTTCGAGGTCGGCTTCCAGACCTTCATGGCCGTAGAGCTCAGCACCGAACTGGAGCGGCTCACGCGTGGCACGGGGACGGTCAGGGCGCGCATGGACCACGGGGCCGCAATAGCACAGACGGGTCACGCCCTTGCGATTGAGCAGATGCGCATCGATACGGGCCACCTGCTGGGTCATGTCGGCACGCAGACCCATGGTGCGACCGGAGAGCTGGTCGATCAGTTTGGAGGTTTGAAGGGCAAGAGCTTCGCCTGTACCCGTCAGCAAGGACTCCAGATACTCCAGCATGGGTGGCATGACAAGCTCATAGCCATAGCTGCGCGCAGTATCGAGCAATCCTCGACGCAATTCTTCGATGTGCCGAGCCTCTGAGGGCAGAACATCGGCAATGTGATCCGGCAGGACCCAAGCAGACATGGAGAAATGGGGAGGCTGTTAAAAATGCGATTCTACCGGCTTTGCCAGCCCTGCCCAATTTGACCGCTAAGGCCTAGCCGGTATCGGCAGTATTCAAAGCAGCATGAGCATGACCGCGCCTGCTGCGATACAGAGCAATCCGCAAAAGCGCAGCTCCCATCCCTGAGCTGCAGCAGCTGCATCCACAGCTGCCGCCACAGCCCGGGCGCGAACAGCGGCAGCACGCCTTCCAGCACCAGCAGCAGGGCAAGCGCCACCCCCAGGGACTCCAGCCAATCCATCGCGATCTCCCCAATAGGCAATGGCCCTCGAGGGGCCATTGCTTTCATCGTTGTCAAAGCTTTCGGAACTTGCGCATGCAAGGATGGTCAGCAGGTGCCGCTGCCGGCAGAACACCGCCCCGATCCGAGTGCGCGCATGCCAAGCCTATTTGCCGGCGGCACCGCCATTGCGGTAGGTCTTGAAGAAGTCGCTTTGCGACGGGTCAAGCACCAGTACATCGCTCTTCTTGGAGAAGCTCTCCTTGTAAGCGTCCAGGCTGCGGTAGAACTGCGCGAACTGTGGGTCCTTGCCGAAGGATTCCGCATACACCCGTGCAGCCTCGGCATCGCCCTCGCCCTTGACCTTCTGGGCGTCGCGGTACGCATTCGCAATGATGACGTCGCGCTGGCGATCGGCCTCGGCGCGGATCTTCTCGCCTTCGGCAGCGCCCGTGGAGCGTAGCTCGTTGGCCACGCGCTTGCGCTCGGCTTCCATGCGGCGGTAGACGGATTCGGTGATGGTCTCGGCGTAGTCCACACGGGTTATGCGCACATCGACGATGTCCACGCCCCAGGGCTTGGAGCCGCGCACGGTCTCCAGAACCTCGCGCTTGACATCGGTCATCAGACCTTCGCGCTTGGAAGACAGCAACTCGCGCACGGTGCGGCGGTTGATCTCTTCCTGGAAGGCGTTGCGCACCACGCGGTTGAGCTGCATGGCGCCGGCAGATTCATCCAGGCCCACGTTACGGATGTATTCCGAGGGCTCGGAGATGCGCCAGCGCACATACCAGTCAATGACCACGCGCTGCTTCTCGGCCGTGAGCATGGGCTCGGTGTCGGTGCTGTCGAGCGTCAGCAGACGCTTGTCGATATAGCGCACATTCTGCAGGGGGGGCGGCAGCTTGACGTTGAGCCCTGGCTCGGTGATCACCTCCTTGATCTGCCCCAGCGCATAGACCACACCGAACTGACGCTGATCCACCACGAACAGGGTGGAACTCAGCAAGGCCAGCACCACGAGAATGCTGGTGACAAAAAATCCGATTCGATTCACAGCATTCTCTCCTAGCGTGCGTCACGGTCACGGCTGCGCGCATCGCGGCTGCGGGCGTCACCTGCGGGATTGGGAACTACACGAACGTTGGCTGGAGCCGAGGCTGCGCCACCGGCAGCGGCATCCCCCGAGGGAGCCGCAGCAGCTGCACCGCCGGTCACGTTCTGCATGATCTTGTCCAGCGGCAGATACAGCAGATCGGAGCCCTGACGGGACTCCACCAGAACCTTGGTCACATTGGTATAGACCTGCTGCATCGCATCGATGTAGAGGCGATCGCGCGTGACCTGAGGGGCCTTCTGGTACTCGGAATACAGCGAACCGAAGCGTCCGGCATCACCCTGAGCCTGCGCCACGATCTTGGACTTGTAGGCCGCGGCCTCTTCGCTCAGACGCGCGGCTGCACCCGCTGCACGGGGCACCACATCGTTGGCATAGGCCTGGGCTTCGTTCTTGGCACGCTCGCGCTCCTGACCGGCCTTGAGCACGTCGTCGAACGAGGCCTGCACCTGCTCGGGCGGACGCACGCCGCCCTGCTGCATATTGATGCCCACCACCTCGACGCCGATCTGATAACGATCCAGGATGGACTGCATCAGGTCGCGCACGCGCGGAGCGATCTGGTCGCGCTCCTCGGACAGGGCCGCGTCCATCTTCATCTTGCCGACGACTTCGCGCACGGCAGACTCTGCCACCTGAACCACGGCCTCGGACGGATTGCGGCTCTCGAACAGCCAGGCCCGTGCATCGCTCAGGCGGTACTGAACGGCAAACTTGATCTCGACGATGTTCTCGTCCTCGGTCAGCATGGCCGATGCCCGCAGACCCGTCCCGCGCACGATGTTGTCGCTGCCCACCTCGGCCGAGCGAATCTGCGAAACGTAGACCAGCTCATGCTTCTGGACAGGATAAGGCAGACGCCAGTTGAAGCCGGCACCCACGGTTCCCTTGTACTTGCCGAACTGGGTGATGACGGCCTGCTGGCCTTCCTGCACGATGAAAAAGCCCGTGCCCAGCCAGATCAGCACGGCCACGCCGGCGATCAGGAAAATGCCCTTTCCGGGATTGAAGGGCTCTCCAGGCTGACCGCCGCTGCGGCTGGGAGGCACACCGCGGCCATTGCCCGAGCCGCCTCCGAACAGACCCGAAAGCTTGCGATTGAGGTCGCGCCAAACCTCTTCCAGATCTGGCGGCTGGCCTTGCTGGGAAGAGGAAGGACGGGGACGCTGCTCGGGCGCAGGCGGCATCGGAGGGCGCTCACTGTCTGGTGCCGAGTTGTCCGGCTTGGAGCTATCTTCGTTGTTGTCGCCACGACCCCAGCGCGGATCGTTCAAATTGAACATCCCGCGAATGCGTTGCGGCAGCATCGCCAGGCGATGGACGCGTTGAGAAAAATTCATGCGAGACGTCTCTGTGTTTTCAAAAAGACATGGACCATGGCAAGCATTGTGCCCAATAGGGGCGCAAGCCCCTAGTATTGCGCGTCGTCATCAGGGGACATCCGGCAAGGATCGTCCTGCCCCCCGACTTCTTCGCGTGCCGCCTCTTCACGTACCTGCAAAACCCGGTCAGCCAACATCTGCCGCAGCTGTGAAAGTCCCTGCCCCGAGCGAGCACTGACAAACACACGCGGCACCGGCACGCCATCGAGCTCGTACATGTCCTGCAGCACGGCAGGCTGACGCTCGGACTCGATGGCATCCAGCTTGTTGAAAACCAGAATCTGGGGCACATCATCGGCCCCGATTTCACCCAGAACTTTTTGGACTTGTTGTATTTGTTCCGGAAATCCGGGGTTCGATGCATCCACGACATGCAGCAGCAGATCGGCGTCTATCGCCTCCTGGAGGGTGGCCTGGAAAGCGTCCACCAGACCGTGCGGCAAGTCACGAATAAAACCGACGGTGTCCGACAGGGAAACCGACTCCTCGGCCTCCGCCAGATACATCTGCCGGGTGGTGGTATCCAGTGTGGCAAACAGCTGGTCCGCAGCATAGGCGCGAGCCTTGACCATGGCGTTGAACAGCGTGGATTTGCCGGCATTGGTATAGCCGACCAGGGAAATATTGAATACTTCGCGGCGCGAGCGCTGGCGCCTTTGCGTGGAACGCTGCTTCTTGACTTTTTTCAGGCGCTCCTTGGTGCGCTTGATGGCATCGTCGATCATGCGGCGGTCCAGCTCGATCTGCTTTTCACCGGGGCCGCCACGGCCGCCGATACCGCCGGCCTGACGCTCCAAGTGGCTCCAGCGGCGGACCAGGCGCGTGCTGATGTACTGCAGCCGGGCCAGTTCCACCTGCAGCTTGCCTTCATGGCTGCGTGCACGCTGGGCGAAGATTTCGAGAATCAGCATGGTCCGGTCGTTGACCGGCATCTGGATATGGCGCTCCAGATTGCGCTGCTGCGCCGGGCTCAGGGACTGGTCGAACCAGACTTCCTTGGCGCCATGCATCTGGGCCAGCATGCGGATTTCATCCGCCTTGCCGCTGCCCACGAACAGCGCGGGATCGGGGGCTTTGCGCTTGCAGGTCAAGCGCGCCACGGGGTGCAAGCCAGCGGTCTGGGCCAGCAAGCCCAGCTCTTCCAGCTCGTCGTCGAAATGGGGAACACCAAAATCCACGCCCACCAGCAGCACTGGCGCAGACGCGGAACGTTCAAAGGATTCAGAACTCAAATACCTGTCCCGTAGGGTAAGAGCCGCGCCGGGCTGGCCGGCGGGCGTTGACGCAAGAAAGCTTAGGCAGCGGGGGCGTCGTTGTCAGCCGGCGTAGCGGCCGAGAAGTTCACGGCACGGCCGGGAACGATGGTGGAGATGGCGTGCTTGTAAACCATCTGGGTCACGGTGTTGCGCAGAAGCACCACGTATTGGTCGAACGACTCGATTTGGCCCTGCAGCTTGATGCCGTTGACCAGGTAGATGGAAACGGGCACATGTTCGCGACGCAGTGCGTTCAGGAACGGATCTTGGAGGAGTTGACCTTTATTGCTCACGATATTCTCCGTGTTCGAAGAGTGTTGTTGTAAACCGACACATTACCACAGGGCCTGGGGAAAACGGTGAAAAAGGGTTTTCCCCAGGGGCAAGCAGACGGCTGTTAATCCTTGTCGGCGTAAGGATTATGAGAGGTTTTCAAGTCGATGCGCAACGGGGTGCCGACAAGATTGAATTCTTTGCGGAAGCGACCTTCCAGGAAACGCTTGTACGCATCCGTGACCAGCTCCAGCGAGTTGCCGTGGATCACGATGATCGGCGGGTTCATGCCCCCCTGGTGGGCATAGCGCATCTTGGGACGATAGGCCCCTACCTTCTTGGGTGTCTGGAACTGGATCGACTCCATCAGGATGCGTGTCAGCACCGGCGTGGGCATCTTGCAGGTGGCTGCACGATGGGCCTGGATGATGGATTTCCACAGGGGCTCGAGCCCCTGGCGCTTCTGTGCGGAGATAAAGTGCAGCGGCGCGAACTTCAGAAACGACAGGCGTGTCTCGATGGAGCGCTCCAGCATCTGGCGCTGGTAGTCATCGACGGCATCCCACTTGTTGATGCCCAGCACCACCGAGCGGCCGCTCTCCAGGATGTAGCCCGCGATATGGGCGTCCTGGTCGGTCACGCCCTGCGTGGCATCGATGAGCAGCAGCACCACGTTGGCGCCTTCGATGGCCTGCAGCGTCTTGACCACCGAGAACTTCTCGATGGCTTCGAAGACCTTGCCCTTGCGGCGCAGGCCCGCAGTGTCGATCAGCTCGAACTTCTGGCCATTGCGCTCGAAAGGCACGGTGATGGCGTCGCGCGTGGTGCCGGGCATGTCGAAAGCCACCAGCCGCTCTTCACCCAGCCAGGTGTTGATCAGTGTGGATTTGCCGGCATTGGGGCGACCCGCCACCGCCAGGCGCACGGGCTTCTGGTCTTCCTCGCCGAAAGTGTCCTCTTCAGGCTCGGGCAGGTTCAGCAGGCCCAGGGCCGCATCGACCAGGCTGCGCACGCCCTGACCGTGGGCTGCGGACACCGGCATGACCTCGCCAAGACCCAGTTCGTAGAACTCGGACAGCTGCACGCCATCCTTCATGCCTTCGGCCTTGTTGGCCACCAGCACGGTGGGCTTGCCCAGACGGCGCAGGTAGTTGCCGATCTCGTGGTCCTGGCCGGACAGACCGGCACGCGCATCCAGCACGAAGATCACGACATCGGCTTCCGCCACGGCCTGCTGCGTCTGCTTGGCCATCTCCTTGAAGATGCCTCGCGACGCGTCCGGCTCGAAACCGCCCGTATCGATGACGATGTACTCGTGCTTGCCCTGACGACCCTGGCCGTAGTGGCGGTCACGCGTCAGCCCTGCAAAGTCGGCGACGATGGCATCCCTCGACTTCGTGAGTCGATTGAACAGCGTCGACTTGCCCACATTCGGGCGCCCTACCAGGGCAATAACTGGCTTCATTCCAAAAACAACCTATCAATCCGGCTTGAAGCCATACACAGTTCCGCTGCGGCTGACGACCACCAGGGTATTGGCGGCAACAACCGGGGAAGTGGCAACTCCTGCCTTGTCAGTTTCCAAACGGGCCAGTGCAGAGCCGTCTTCACGCGAGAGCATATGCACTGTCCCCAAATCATCGGCCAGCACCACGGAGCGGCCCAGCACCAGAGGCGCCGTCAGCTTGCGGTACTGCAGCTTGTCGATGGACCACAGACGCTGACCGTCTGCACGGTTCCACGCCTGTACCGTGCCATTGCTTTCCGCACCGAACACGGCCCGCTCGTCGCCGGCAACGCCATCGCTGCCCTTGGAGGTCTGCGTCCAGCGCACATTGGCCGTGCTCACATCCACACAGCCCACAGTGGCCTGGAAGGCGCGTGCGCAGACGCTGCCGTCCACACGGCTGACCGGGCCCACGAGGTCCACCAGCCGCTCCACATCGTTGGTGCCGCGCGGTGCGGCCAGAGGCGCCATCCAGCGCACCGCGCCATTGTCGGGATCCACACCGGCCAGACGTCCGGACACGCCCACCACCAGATTATTACCAACGGCCTGCAAAACGCCGGGCTGGCGCAGAATAAGCGGTTCATTGCTGGGGCCTTCGACAGACCACAGCTCACGACCGGTGTTCGCATCGAAAGCCGCCAGGGAACGGTCTGCAGCCATGACGAACACGCGACCGCCAGCCACCAGAGGCGGTGTATAGACGGCGGCACTCAGATTGCTCTTCCACAGCGGCTTGCCGTCGGCAAAGACCATGAGCTGATTGCTGCGCGTGACCACCGCCGTGCGCTGGCCATCACTGCCCACACCGGTGGTCAGCGGCTCGCCCGCGCTGAACCTGCCCAGCTGGCTGCCGGTATTGCCGTCCAGCGTGGTGACGCTGCCATCCTTGGTGACCACGGTGACGGTATTGCCCTGCACCAGTGCAGGCATGGCCAGGGGCACTTCGCTGCCCAGCTTGGCCGACCAGGCCTGATGCACCGCGATCTTGCCGGGGTTGGGCCCCAGATCCTGAGGCTTGGGCTTGTCCTTGCCGCCGAACATGGAGCAGGCAGCCAGCGAGGCGGCCACAGCGGTCAGCACCAGCACACGGGCTGCGGATTGCGCTGCGGGAGCAGCGGATTTCACTGGATGGGCAAAAGTCTTCAAGATTATTTCTCCGACGGCGTTGTCTTGACCAGAGTGGCGGTTTCAGGGGCCGCACCCAGCGCATTGAGCTTGAACTCCACCAGGTGGCGGTAATCCAGATCCTTGTCCAGCGCCTTGTAGGCGAGCTGGTACTGGGCAATCGCCTCGGCCGGCTTGCCCATCGCACCGTACAGGTCGCCGCGGCGGTCGGCCTGCAGACCGGCGTAGGATTCAGGCATGGCCGCTTCGAGCGCCTTCAGGCCTTCGTCATAGCTTTTTTGCTGCTCCAGCACCGAAGACAGGCGAATGCGCGCCAGAGCCCTGAAACCTTCGTCACCCTTGTCTGCCACCCAGCTCAGCTGCGCCTTGGCGTCATCGAGCTTGCCGGCGTCCACCGAGGCCTTGGCCATCAGCAAGGCCGTCTGGGCGGCCTGGGCCGTACCTGCGTACTTGTCCCTCAGCTCGCCGAAAGCCTGGTCTGCACGGGCGGCGTCCTTGGCCGTCAGCGCTTCGTCCACCGCGAACTCCAGCGCCGAGGCCTGGGTCGCCTGGCGCTTTTGCCAGTACTGCCAGCCGTTCCAGCCAGCCAGTCCGAGAAAGACCACGACCAGCACACTGGTGATCAGGGTTCCCCAGGAATTCCAGAAATGCTTGAGCTGCTCAATTTGCTCTTGTTCTTCAAGATCGAGATGGTTTGCCATGGCTACTTAGATTGAGTGGAACGCTGGTCCGAAAGCGGGAAGCGGAAAATCAAACCGCCGATTTTAGGCTGGCGGCCCACAGGGCCACGTCCGCCAGAGTCTGCTGCACCTGCTGGCCTTCGCCGTCGCGCAGCGACTTCACGGTGACCTTGCCCTGGGACAGTTCGTCCGCGCCGAAGATCAGGGCGAAGCGTGCGCCCGAGCCATCGGCCTTCTTGAACTGGGACTTCATCGAGCCCATGCCCTCGGCCGAGCCGCCGGCGGCAGCGTGCATCTGCACCGCCACGCCGGCTGCGCGCAGCTGCTGCACGGTCTTGAAGACCTGGGGCAGCGCCGAGGCATCGGGGATGATGGCATAGACATCGGCTGCGGGCTGGGGAATCTCGGCCCCCACCTCCTTGAGCACCTCGAGCACGCGCTCGACGCCCATGCCCCAGCCTACGGCCGGTGCGGGCTTGCCGCCGATTTCCTCGATCAGGTAGTCGTAGCGACCACCACCGCAGATGGTGCCTTGCGAGCCCAGCTTGTCGGTGATGAACTCGAATACCGTGAGGTTGTAATAGTCCATGCCGCGCACCAGGCGCGGGTTCAGGCTCCAGGCCACATCGTTGGCATCCAGAATGTCCTGCACGGCCTTCAGGTGGGCCTTGGAGGCATCCCCCAGGTAGTCCATCAGCCTGGGGGCGGCATTGACCATGTCCTGCATGGCCGGATTCTTGGTGTCGAGCACGCGCAGCGGGTTGCTGTGCATGCGGCGCCTGGCTTCCTCGTCCATCACGTCGGTGTGCTGCTCGAAGTAGGCGATCAGGGCCGCGCGGTGCGCCTTGCGCTCCTCTGGCTGACCCAGGCTGTTCAATTCCAGACGCACGCCATCGATGCCCAGCTCCTTCCACAGCTGCGCAGCCAGCAGAATGACCTCGGCATCCAGCTCGGGACCGGCAAAGCCCAGGGCTTCCACGCCGACCTGGTGGAACTGGCGGTAGCGGCCGCGCTGGGGACGTTCGTGGCGGAACATCTGGCCGATGTAGAACAGGCGCTTGCCGCCTTCGTACAGCAGATTGTTTTCCACCACCGAACGCACCACGCCGGCCGTGCCTTCGGGGCGAAGGGTCAGGTGCTCGCCGTTGAGCTTGTCTTCAAAGGAGTACATCTCCTTTTCGACGATATCGGTCACCTCGCCCAGGCCGCGCACAAACAGGGCCGTGGGCTCGACGATGGGAGTGCGGATATTGCGATAGGCGAAGCGCCCCATCAGATCGCGCACCTTGGCTTCAAACCACTCCCAGCGCGCCGAGTCGGGGGGGAGGATGTCGTTCATGCCTTTGACGGCAGTCAGTTTTTCGTTCTTGGCCACGTGAAATCTCACACTTGGGCTACTAGCAAAAAAAGAGCACATTGAACTTGGCAATTATGCTTTTTAGCTAGAAACCTAATTCAAATCCATATAGATAGTGCGTAAGCAGCTATCAATTCCAAAGTACCGGCTCGCCGGCATTGTGCCAGCAAGCGCAATCACCGGGGCGCTGCAGGCGCTTGAACCGCTCAGGCCTTCTGCCCGTAGCGCCGCTGTACATACTCCTGCACCAGGGCCTGGAACTCCTCGGCGATATGTTCGCCGCGCAGCGTCAGGGCTTTCTCCCCGTCGATGAACACCGGTGCCGCAGGCGCTTCGCCATTGCCGGGCAGGCTGATGCCGATATCGGCATGCTTGCTCTCGCCGGGGCCGTTGACGATGCAGCCCATCACCGCCACCTTCAGGGCCTCCACGCCGGGAAACCGCGTGCGCCAGACGGGCATTTCCCCGCGCAGGAAGTCATCGATCCTCTTGGCCAGTTCCTGGAAGGTGGTGCTGGTGGTGCGGCCGCAGCCCGGGCAGGCGGTGACGCTGGGCACGAACACGCGCAGGCCCAGAGCCTGCAGAATTTCGGAGGCCACCACGACTTCCTGGGTACGGGCTTCGCCGGGCTGGGGCGTGAGCGAGACGCGAATCGTGTCGCCGATGCCTTCCTGCAGCAGGACCGACAGCGCAGCGGTGGAGGCCACCGTACCCTTGGTGCCCATGCCGGCCTCGGTCAGGCCCAGGTGCAGGGCGTAGTCGCAGCGGCGCGCCAGCTCCCGGTAGACCGAGATCAGGTCCTGCACGCCGCTGACCTTGCACGACAGGATGATGTTGTCGGGATTCAGTCCGATCGTCCTGGCCAGCTCGGCCGAGGTGATGGCCGAGGTGATCAGCGCTTCGTACATGACCTGGCGTGTCTCCCAGGGCTGGGCACGCCGGCTGTTCTGATCCATGAGCTCGGCCATGATTTCCTGGTCGAGCGAGCCCCAGTTCACGCCGATGCGCACGGCCTTGTCGTAGCGGGCAGCGATCTCGATCATCTGGCCGAACTGCTTGTCTTTCTTGTCGCCCTTGCCCACGTTGCCGGGATTGATGCGGTACTTGGACAGCGCCTGGGCGCAGTCAGGGTAATCGGTCAGCAGACGGTGGCCGTTGTAGTGGAAGTCTCCGACCAGCGGCACATACTCGCCCATGCGGTCGAGTTGCTCGCGGATGTACGGAACGGCCGCCGCCGCCTCGGGCGTGTTCACCGTGATGCGCACCATCTCGGAGCCGGCCTGGGCCAGCTGGCGTACCTGGATGGCGGTTTCCACCGCATCCACCGTGTCGGTATTGGTCATGGACTGCACGCGCACAGGCGCATCGCCCCCCACGGTGACCACGTTGTTGCGCCACACCACACGGGCCTGGCGCGATCTGCGCGGCAGCGGGCTGGCGATGGATATCGCCTGACCGAGCGGCTGCGAACTTTGAGAATCTTGCACTCTTGTTTACCTCGAACGGTTACTTCACCTCGAAGCGAGCCACATTGTCGCGCGTGCTCGAGATATCGAAGGGTTCGCCACGTACTGTCACCTGCGTGCCCTTGGCATTGCCCACGATCACCGACAGGGGCAACGGGCCTTCGGCCGTCGCAGATTCATCCTTGGACAGGGTCTTTTCCAGCACCACCTTGCCGGTCCCGTCCTTGACCTTGACCCAGGACTGGCCGGCATTCGCCTTCAGCACCAGCAGGCCGGCTGCGCCGGACGCAGGCGAGGCGACATCGGCCGCCGGAGTGGCTGCCTGGGGCACGGCGGCAGCAGTTGCGGGAGCTGCCGGAGTTGCAGCGGCAGCATCGCCCGTCACGCCGGCCGCAGCCACCGCCGCCGGCTCCGACGCCGCAGCCGATCCGCCCTGAGCAGTCTCGTTGGCCTGGGTCGCGGGCATCGCCGCCGGAGCAGCCACCACCGCCGCCTCGCCGGACTCGAGCGGCGCGGGCACCTGAACCTGAGTGCCTGCCGCATCGGTGCCGTCGATCACCTGATGGAATGGAACAAAGTACACGGCAGCCGCTGCCGCCAGCAGAATCAACACACCTGCCGCGATCTTGCGCGAGCTGCTGTTGCCGGAGTCCAGCGATGTCCCCGTGACCTTGAAGCTGCTGCGCACCTTCACGGCTTGGTTGATGCCGGGGCCCGTGTTGGCCAGGCTTTTGATCTCGGTGCGCGGCAGCAGGGCCAGCACCGGATCGGCCTCGATATGCAAAGTCCGGCACATGCCCATGGCCAGGGCACGCATGAACACATGATCGGGAAAGGCCGCGTAGTCATCAGCCTCCAGCGCTTCCAGCTTGCGCTGCGGCACCTTCAATGTTGCCGCCATCACGGGCAGCTGCATGCGGGCCGCTTCCCGCGCCTGACGCAACAAGGCCCCCGCCGTGGTCTGTGCCGGAGTTGGCGCCTGCTCTTCGCTTTGCATAGTTTCCTCTTCCACCGCAGCCTCACTCATTGAAAGCTCCGCGCTCATAGGCCAGCCACTGACGCGATTGAGGAAAACGCTCGCGCAGCTGATCGGCCTGTTGACGCGCTCCAATGTCGTCGTGCAATGCCCTGTCTATTTTGATTCCCAGCCAGAGGCTTTCTGCGCTGGCCTGATTGCTATTGTTATTCAAGCGCCGGATGTAGAACTGCGCTTTTTTCAGATCACCCTTGAGCCAGAGCACGTTCGCCAGGTTGTAGCCGGTGGCGGCGTTGCCCACATCCATCTCGTAGGCGCGAAACATGCTCTGGTAGGCCGGCTCCAGCTGGCCTGCCTGCTGATAGCACATGCCCTTGGCCAGCAGGGTCTTGGGCTGCTCGCGATAGCCTGGCGCCTGCAAGGCCCTGTCAAACCATTGCTGGGCTACATCGAAGTGCTTTTGCTGACATTGCATCCAGCCGTAATTGTGAATCTGGTTGCCGTCGCGCGGATTGAGGTCCACGGCCTTGCGCATGGCGACCTCGGCCTGGACCCAGTCCTGGTTCTGCATGAGGATCAGGCCCAGCAGACCGTATGCATCGGCGTAATCGGGCTTGGCAGCCAAGGCCTGCCCCACTTCATCCATGGCCACGTCCAGACGCCCGGCCTGAAAGTAGTTGGCCGCCAGTTCCAGACGGATCTGTGCACGGCGATTGGCATCAGCGACCTGGGTTGCGCCCGTGCTGACCACGGAAGCCTGGGGAACGGACGTAGAGGAAGTGGTGGTCGTCGTCGTCGAGGTACAGCCCACAAGTGCCGCGACCGCAACCGGTACCCCCCACCGGGCCCACAAGCCCCAATGTCGCCAAACCGGTCGCTGTGCCACTGCCCTCATCGATTGTCCTTTATTCAAAGCTCCGTCAAGACACCTGCTTGAGCGGGATGGTGCGCTGCCTGGCCATACGCTCGGCTGCGCGGGTTCTATCCTTGACGTCACCGGCCAGCTGACCGCAGGCCGCGTCGATATCGTCGCCACGTGTCTTTCGCACCGTGGTCACGATGCCCGCGTTGCTGAGCAGGGCGGCGAACTCGGTCACGCGCGCTGCGGACGAGCGCAGCAAGCCCGAAGCCGGAAAAGGATTGAACGGAATCAGGTTGAACTTGCACCAGCTCTTGCCATCGCCGCGCGCGCGCACCAACTCTATCAGCTGGCGCGCATGCTCCGGCTGATCGTTGACGCCGTCGAGCATGCAATACTCGAAGGTGATGAAGTCGCGCGGAGCAAACTCCAGATAACGCTCGCAGGCGTCCAGCAGCTCGGCAATCGGGTATTTCTTGTTCAGCGGCACCAGGTTGTCGCGCAACGGATCGTTGGGCGCATGCAGCGACACGGCCAGCGCCACGGCGCAATCCTGCGACAGCCGATCCATCATCGGCACCACGCCGGAAGTGGACACTGTCACACGGCGGCGCGACAGGCCGTAGCCATGGTCGTCCAGCATCACGCGCAGGGCCGGCACCAGCGCGCTGTAGTTCTGCAACGGCTCGCCCATGCCCATCATCACCACGTTGGAGATGATGCGATCTTCGGTACCGAAACGCTTGCGCAGCGAATGTTCGGCATACCAGAGCTGGGCAAGGATTTCGCCAGTATCGAGGTTGCGGCTGAAGCCCTGATGCCCCGTCGAGCAAAAGCGGCAGCCCACGGCGCAACCGGCCTGGGACGAGACACACAGCGTGCCACGGTCGTCCTCGGGAATGAAAACGGATTCGACGGCATTGCCGTCACCCACATCGAACAGCCACTTCACGGTGCCATCGGCAGAGACATGCTCGGTCACCACAGGCAAAGCGGTAATGTGGGCCCGGCTCTTGAGCTTTTCGCGCAGGGACTTGGCCAGATCGGTCATCTGGTCGAAATCGGATGCGCCACGCTGGTGAATCCAGCGGAACAGCTGCGTCGCACGGAAACGCTTCTCCCCGAGCTGCTCGCAATAAGCGGTCAGTCCTTCGAGGTCAAAATCAAGCAAATTAGTAGTCATATCGGCATGTGGCGAGGCGTCTTGCGAACGGTGTTTGCCACGCCGTGGCCAGCATCTTCAAGTGCTGACACCGGCTTCGCCCAGGCGAAGCGCTGGCGTCAGCGAGAGCATGCTGTAAAGCTAGCGTGGATTAACGCGAGTACACGTTCATGCCGGGGAAGAAGAAGGCAACTTCCACGGCAGCGGTTTCAGCAGCGTCGGAGCCGTGCACGGCATTGGCGTCGATGCTGTCGGCGAAGTCGGCGCGGATGGTGCCCTTCTCGGCCTTCTTGGGGTCGGTGGCGCCCATCAGTTCACGGTTCTTCAGGATGGCGTTCTCGCCTTCCAGCGCCTGAATCATCACGGGGCCGGAGACCATGAAGTCCACCAGATCCTTGAAGAAAGGACGCTCCTTGTGCACGGCATAGAACTGCTCGGCTTCGCCGCGCGACAGGTGCACCAGCTTGGCAGCCACGATCTTCAGGCCGGCAGCTTCGAAACGGGCATAGATTTGACCGATCACGTTCTTGGCAACTGCGTCGGGCTTGATGATGGAGAGGGTACGTTCGATAGCCATGATGATTATTTCCTAATCAGGGTTACTATGGTTTTTTGCCGAAAAAGCAAAACAGTTGATTTTAGCGGTGCCGCCAGAGACCTTGAAGTCCAGGCAGCACTCAAATCCTTACGGATACCTTTTTAGCGGCCACCGCGGCGGCCACCACCGCCGCCGCCGGGGCGGCGCTTGGCATTCTGGCGAGCGCGCGACAGGCTGTCGCCGCCGATATAGCCCACCGAAGTGCGCATGGGGTCGGGCTGACCGCCTCCCTGCGCGCGGCCCGCGCCGCCGGAGCGTCCGCCGGACTTGTTACGCGGGCTGTCGCCCAGCATGCCGCTGGGCGCCGGGCGATTGCCGTCCCATTCGCCACGGCGCTGACCGCCGCCTTCGCGGCGACCCTGGGGTGCACGATCGGCGTTCATGCCGTTGCCACGACCGCCGCTGCGGCTGTTGCGGCCGCCGCGGTTGTTGGCACCGCGGGTGCCATTGTGATTGCGCTCGACGGGAGCACGCTCCTTGACGCCGGCAGCCGACATCAGCGCCTGGATATCGGCCTGGTCGAGCTCCACCCAGGCGCCGCGCTTGAGACCGCGCGGCAGCATCATGGCGCCATAGCGAATGCGGATCAGACGGCTGACCGCATGGCCCACGGCCTCGAACATGCGACGCACTTCGCGGTTACGCCCCTCGGAGATGGTCACGCGGTACCAGCAATTGGCACCTTCGCCGCCGCCGTCCTCCACGGCACCAAAGCTGGCTTCGCCGTCTTCGAGCTGCACGCCGTCCAGCAGGCGCTGCTTTTCTTCCTTGCTCAGCGCGCCCAGCACGCGTGCCGCATATTCACGCTCCAGGCCAAAGCGGGGATGCATGAGCGAGTTCGCCAGCTCGCCCGAGCTGGTGAACAGCAGCAGGCCTTCGGTGTTCAGGTCCAGACGACCCACCGACTGCCACTTGCCATGCTGCAGCTTGGGCAGCTTGCGGAACACCGTGGGACGGTTCTGCGGATCGTCATGCGTCACCACTTCCCCCACGGGCTTGTGGTAGGCGATCACACGTGCGGGCGGCGGATCGATACGGAAGCGGATGGGCTGGCCGTTGACCTTGACGATATCGCCGAACTGAATGCGCTGACCGACGTGGGCGGGCTCGTTGTTGACCGAGATGCGCCCCTCCAGAATCAGCTGCTCCATCTCCAGGCGAGAACCCATGCCGGCCTGGGCCAGCACCTTGTGCAGCTTGGGAGAGTCAACCTGGGGCGCCAGCACGCGCTTGGCGGGCATGGCGCTGCCGTTCTCTTCCTCGTCGTCGAAGTCGCCCGAGATCACATCGGCAAAGTCGATGTTCTGCCCCTTGCGCCCCCTGGAGCCATGAGGAGCGGCAACGCTCTGCACAGCCGCTTCGGCAACCACGGCCTCCGCCCCATCACGTCTCTGGTCTTGGTCTTGGCTCTGGTCCTGGGACTGCAGCTCGTGCTCGGCCACGGGCTGAGCCAGCTCCTCAACGGCCGCGGCTTCTTCGGCACGGGGCTTGGCGACACGCTTGCGCGCAGGCTTGACCTCGCCAGCAGCGTCCTTCTTGACGCCGGCACGCTTGCGCGGCGCTGCGGGCTTCTTGGCCTCGGCTGCATCCTTGGCACCATCGGCCTTGGCTGCGCGGGGCTTGCGAGTCTTCTTGACCGGCTCGGCTTCGGGCGAAGCGGCTGCGGTCTCGGGCATCGGGTTCGATGTCTCGTTGTTCATTCCAGTTTTCCTTCGGGGATGACGCCATCGTCATCCTCCACAATGCGTTGTTCTGCCGACCCGACGGCATCGTCGGCCCGCGCTTTCGTCTTTGCGTCCTCGGCCTCGTCGTCGTCGCTGCCGTAGTCATCCTCGAGAAACGCCTTCAGACCGACCCACTCGGTACGTCCGGCTTTCTTGGCCGCCGGCTTGGGCTGCGGCTCTGCCTCCCTGGCAGTCCTGGGGGGCCTGGCCGCCTTCGGCTGGCTCACGGACGCAGGCTCCTCGGTCGGCCCAGGCTCCGGATCTGGCAACCCGGCCGATATCTCTTCAGAAGCAGCCTTCGCAATGCCATCCTGCGCTTGATCCGGATATGCCTCCAGCTCTGGTACATCAACCTCCGACTGAAGCTCCGACACAAGCGCGGCCGGCGCTTGCGCCACTGGTTCGGCATCGATACCCGGCAGCTCCTGCGCGCCATCTTCCTCATCCCGGGCACGGAGGATCTCACTCTCCGCCGCATCGGACTCTGTCGCGACATCCGCCGGCTCTGCGGCCTCCACGCCCTCCTGGTGCGGGGCCTCTTCGGCACCGGCCTCCGGCACGGCGGCTGGTTCAGCCTCCTCCCCATCCAGCGCCTTGAACAGACTTTGCTGGGCCTGGGTTTCCTCCAGCATGGGCAGTTGATCCAGCGACTGCAGACCGAGATCATCGAGAAACTGGCGCGTGGTGGCAAACAGCGCGGGCCGCCCCACGGTTTCACGGTGACCGATGACCTCGATCCAGCCTCGGTCTTCCAGCTGCTTGATGATCAGGCTGTTCACGGTCACGCCGCGAATGTCCTCGATGTCACCCCGCGTGACCGGCTGACGGTAGGCAATGATGGCCAGGGTCTCCAGCGTCGCCCGCGTGTACTTGGGCGGCTTTTCGGGATGCAGCTTGTCCAGGTAGACACGCATCTCGGGTCGGCTCTGAAAGCGCCAGCCCGAAGCCACCTGCACCAGTTCCACGCCCTTGAGGGCCCAGTCCTTTTGCAAGTCCAGCAGCAAATCCTTCACCGTGTCCGAGCCCAGCACATCATCAAAAAGTGAGCGCAATTCCCGCAACGTCACAGGCTGCGGGGCACAAATCAATGCTGTTTCAAGAACCCGCTTGGCATCTACCGTATTCATGGGCGCAGCGTTTCGGGAGAGGCTGTCGCACCGCCTTCGGTGGGACGCCTGATTCTAAGAAGAGAGGGAAGCGCCCCAGAGATGCCATGCGAGCGATGGTCAGAGGCTTTCCGGCAGATTGTAACGCAGACCCCATAAATCCAGTGCGACGGCCATGTCTTGTGGCAGCGGCGCATGGTGGACCAGCGGCTTTTTCGTCACCGGATGCGCGAAGGCAAGCCGGAAGGCATGCAACGCCTGGCGCTCGAGCCCGCCCTCGGGGCGCCCCCCATACAGCGCATCGGCAATCAGCGGATGGCCGAGCGAAGCCATGTGCACCCGGATCTGGTGCGTGCGACCAGTGTGCAGCGTGCAGCGCACCAGGCTGTGCGCGGCATCGCCATCGAGCAGGTCAAAATCGGTACGCGCCTGCTTGCCGGGATGCAGATTCAGGTCCACCACCGCCATGCGCAGGCGGTTGCGCGGATCGCGGCCAATCGGCGCATCGACCTCGCGGTGCTTGCGGCTTCCCCAAGGGTGGTGGGCAAGCGCCAGATACTGGCGGCTCACCTCGCGTGCGGCGATCATCTTGATGAGCGCATCCATGGTGCTGCGATTGCGCGCAACCACCATCAGCCCGCTGGTGTCCTTGTCCAGCCGGTGGACAATGCCGGCACGTGGCACCTGACGCGCTTTTTCGTCACGCGCCAGCAGACCGTTGAGCAGGGTGCCCGTCCAGTTGCCGGGTGCCGGATGCACCACCAGACCCGCAGGCTTGTTGATCACCAGCAGATCCTCGTCCTCATAGACCACCTGCAGATCCATGGCCTCGGGCTGGAAGGCCATGCTCTGCTGGGTGGGCCGCATTTCCACGCGCAGGCGGTCAGCCACTGCCACCTTGACCGAGGACTTGAGCAGAACCTTGCCGTTGAGCGTGACCGCACCGTCGGCCAGCAATTGCTGCAGATAGCTGCGCGAGAATTCGGACACCCCCAGTGCCAGCACCTTGTCCACACGCTGACCATGATGCTCGGAGCCGACCGTGAGTTCGCGGTGCTCGACCTCGGCACAAGCCAGGCCGTCATCGGCCGACTCGTCCCAGCTGTGCTCGACCGTGTCAGAAGGCACAAGCCCCTGCAGGGCAGGGGCTTGTGCGACTTGCTTTCGTTGCGAGGCCATGCTCAGCGCGAGGGCAGGTAGCGCGAGGGATCGACAGGCTTGCCCTGACGACGCACCTCGAAGTGCAGCTTGACGCGATCGGCATCGGTGCTGCCCATCTCCGCAATCTTCTGCCCCTTCTTCACGGCCTGATCTTCCTTGACCAGCAGGGACTGGTTGTGTGCGTAGGCCGTCAGATAGGTGTTGTTGTGCTTGAGGATGATGAGGTTGCCATAACCACGCAGGCCGGCACCGGCATACACGACGCGGCCATCGGCCGCAGCCAGCACGGGATCGCCGGCCTTGCCGCTGATGTCGTAACCCTTGTTGCGCTGCTCGTCAAAGCCGGCAATCAGCGAGCCGCTGGCGGGCCAGATGAAGTTCACATCATCGGCGCCCTTGGCAACTGGTGCCGGGCTCGTGGCCGGTGTGGAAGGAACCGGCGTTGCGGTAGCCGCGGGAGGGGTCACGGGCGCGGTCGTCGCCGCGCTGCTGTTGCTGCCGCCGCCTACGACGACGGGCGCGACACCGCGGCCCGAACCGGACGATGCAGCAGGCACGTCACGTCCGGGCGGCACCACACGCACCACCTGACCGACTTCGATCACGTTGGGATTGTCCAGATTGCTCCAGCGAGCAATATCCTTCCAGCTCTGGCCGTGCTCCAGACCAATCTTGATCAGAGTGTCGCCGGGCTTGATGGTGTAGTAACCCGGCTTGCCGGCATTTTCAGCACCGGGCAGCGACTTGACGTCCACAGCGGAAGACGAGGAGGCCGACTGTCCGCGATCCTCCACAGGAGCCCTGTTTGCCTGGGCAGCACAACCGGCCAGGATGACACCTGCCAGCACAGCCGTTCCCCATGCACCAAGACTTCGCGATACCAACATAAGCTATTCCCTTCTAGGCGATCCCCGATTTTAGAGGGACAAAGTTGACTGCTTCCAAAACTGTCTGCGTAAAACCGTGTGAACTCTTGTCAATCACCAGCAGCGCCTGCTTGCCCGCGCCCACCACGACCGGAGCCACCAGGCGACCGCCCACGGCGAGTTGATCGCACCACTCCTGCGGCACCACGTCACCGCCGGCAGCGGAGATGATGCCTGCATAGGGTGCTCCGCTGGCAAAACCCACCATGCCGTCACCGAGAATCAGATGCACATTGGACAGGCGCATGGGACGCAGGTGGCTGCGCGCCTTTTCGTGCAGGCCGCGCAGCCGCTCGATCGAATAAACCTCTTTGGTGAGCAGGGACAGCACGGCGGCCTGGTAGCCGCAACCCGTTCCGATCTCCAGCACGCGCCCTTGACCGCTCCTGGCCGCATCGGAGTCGAGCAGCAGCTCGATCATGCGGGCCACGATGCTGGGCTTGGAGATGGTCTGACCCAGGCCGATAGGCAGGCTGGTGTCCTCATACGCCTGGTTGACCAGGGCACTGTCGACAAAGCGGTGGCGCTCCACCGTAGCCATGGCGTGCAGCACGGCAGGATTGCTGACCCCGGCCGCCGCGATGCGCTGGACCATGCGGGAACGCACCGTGGAGGAGTCCAGCCCCACCCCCACGGGCGAGGCAGCCACGCGCAACGGATTGATGGGTTTGGGTGCGACGGGCGGCCGCGCCACGCTGGTGGCCGTTTGCACGGAACGTGCAATCCAGCCCGGAACCTGAGGTGGACGACGCTCGCTCACGATGCCGCCGTCGAAGTTGTGGACGCGCCCGCCAGCTTGCTCGCCGTCTGCGCCCAGTAGCCCAGGTTTTCATGATCGGTCAGATCGACCTTGAGCGGCGTCATGGAGACATGACCATGGGCCGTGGCATGGAAATCCGTGCCTTCGGAATCATCCTTGGCAGCCCCGGCGCTGCCGATCCAGTACATGGTCTCGCCGCGCGGGCTTTGCTGCTGGATGGCCTGCTCGGCCGCGTGGCGGCGCCCCAGGCGGCACAGCTTGACGCCCTTGAGTGCACCCAGGGGCATATTGGGAATGTTCACGTTCAGCAGCCAGGGAGCCGTGCCGATCAGTTGCTGCGCCTGCATCTCCTGGACCATCTGGCGGGCCTTGGCAGCCGCCGCCTCCAGCTCGGCCCACCCCTTGTCCACCTGCGAGAAGGCAATCGAGGGAATGCCGAACAGGTAGCCTTCCATGGCAGCCCCCACGGTGCCTGAGTAAATCGTGTCGTCTCCCATGTTGGCACCGTTGTTGATGCCCGAGACCACCAGATCGGGCCGGTATCCCAGCAGGCCGGTCAGCGCGATATGCACACAGTCCGCAGGCGTGCCGTTCACGTAGCGAAAGCCGTTATAGGCCTGATGCACATACAGCGGCGCATTCAGCGTCAGCGCATTGGACTTGGCGCTGTTGTTGTGCTCCGGCGCCACCACTTCGACGTCTGCCACGGTGCGCAGCGCGTCGTGCAAGGCCACGATGCCTGGGGCCTGGAAGCCGTCGTCATTGCAAATAAGAATCTTCATGGATGAGGCGGATTGTAGGCCGCTCCAAGGTCACGGCAGAGACACGCGGCATTCGCACCACACTTCTATCATCTGCGAGCCGATTCCACCCCAATCTCACCTCAAGAAGATCAGGAGACAAGATATGCACGCATGGCTTTGCACCACCCCCACCGGGGTCGAGACCCTGAAATGGACCGAGCAGCCCACGCCGCAGCCAGGCCCGGGCCAGGTGCTGCTGGAAGTCAAGGCTGCCAGCCTGAACTTTCCCGATCTGCTGATCGTGCAGAACAAATACCAGATCAAGCCGGCCCTGCCCTTTGTGCCGGGCTCGGAATATGCCGGTGTGGTGCAGGCCGTGGGCGAAGGCGTCAAACATCTCAAGGTGGGCCAGCATGTGGCCTGCCTCTCGGGCACGGGCGGGTTCGCCACGCATACGCTGGCACCTGCCGCCATGTGCATGCCGCTTCCGGCCGACTTCCCCTTTGTCGAGGCCGCCGCCTTCATCATGACCTACGCCACCTCCCATCATGCGCTGATGGACCGCGGTCAGCTCAAGGCCGGCGAGACCGTGCTTGTGCTGGGCGCTGCGGGCGGCGTCGGCACGGCCGCCATACAGATTGCCAAGGCGGCCGGTGCACAGGTGATTGCTGCGGCCTCCACCGACGAGAAATGTGCGCTGTGCAAGGCGCAAGGTGCAGACGTCACCATCAACTACAGCCAGGGCGATCTGCGGGAAGCCATCAAGGCCGCGACCGACGGCAAGGGTCCCGACGTGATCTACGATCCTGTGGGCGGCGACTTCGCCGAACCGGCCTTCCGCTCCATTGCCTGGCGCGGCCGCTATCTGATCATCGGCTTCGCCTCCGGCCCCATCCCCTCGCTGCCGCTGAACCTGCCTCTGCTCAAGGGCGCTTCCCTGGTCGGCGTATTCTGGGGCGACTTCGCCAAGCGCGAGCCTCAGAACAATGCAGCCATGATGCAGGAGCTGTCTCAATGGTGGGCCCAGGGCAGGATCAAGCCCGTGATCGACCGCACCATGCCCATGAGCGAGCTGTTCGCCGCCTATGAGCGCATGGGATCGCGCCAGGTACAGGGCAAGCTGGTACTGGTCAACGCGTAAAGCTGCGGTAAACCGCGGCGATGCCTGTGGAGTCGGGGAGATACTTCCAGCCACTGGCTACAAAAACCCCACACCACAGCATCGCCATGTTTTCTCGTCTTTACACGCCCGCGCCGGAGCGCCGGCGCTTTCTGATGGCCTCCAGCCTTGCCACGGCCATGGGCGCCCTGCCCGCCTGGACCCGCGCCTCGGAGTCACTGACCCACAACCCGTTCACACTGGGGGTGGCCAGCGGCGACCCGGAGCCCGACAACATCCTGATCTGGACGCGGCTGACAGGGCCTCTGGCCTATCTGGGCACAGCGGCCGCCCCAGACCTGGCAGCACAGACCGTGCATTGGGAAGTGGCCCATGATGCCCAGTTCCGCCAGACCGTGGCCCATGGGCAGACCCAGGCCAGGGCCGAATGGGGCCATGCCGTCCATGTGCAGGTCAACGGCCTGAACCCTGACCGCTGGTATTTCTACCGTTTCCGCTGTGGCGATGCCTTCAGCACCACCGCACGCTGCCGCACCGCCCCGGCGGCCGGAGCCGATATGCGCAGGCTGCGCCTGGCCGTGGCCTCCTGCCAGCGCTGGGAGCATGGCTTCTACAGCGCCTGGGCCGATGCCGCGCAGGCCTCGCCCGATCTGGTGCTGTTTCTCGGCGACTACATCTATGAATATGCGCAACCGGCCAAGCCCGATGGACTGGCGCGTGCGCAGCCGCTGCGTACTGCCCAGACCTTGCAGGACTACCGCGACCGCTACGCACTGCACAAGAGCGACCCCCATCTGCAGGCCGCCCATGCCGTGTGCAACTGGTCGGTCATCTGGGACGACCACGAAGTCGAGAACGACTACGCAGGCCAGTTCGGAAAAGGGGACAGCACTCACTTTCTGGCTAGGCGCATGGCGGCCTGGCAGGCTTTCTACGAAAACATGCCACTGCGCGACGGCGCCTTGCAGCGCAGCTTTCAGGGCCTGGCGCTGTACCGCACCCTTCAGTGGGGCAGGCTGGCCCGATTGCATCTGCTGGACGGCCGCCAGTATCGTGACCTGCAGGCCTGCCGCACCGAGGGAAAGGCCAGCACCGGCACCGTGGACCCGGACGAATGCCCGGCCCTTCTGGACCCGGCTCGCAGCTTTCTGGGTTGGGACCAGGAGCGCTGGCTGGCCCGGCAACTCCAGGGGGATGCACGCCAAAGTGTCGATGCCCCCCGCTGGAGCACTGTGGTGCAGACCACCCTGTTCTCGACCCGCAGGCATCCCAATGGACGACAGTCGACCGACAGCTGGGACGGCTACCCCCTGGCCCGCCAGCGCCTGGTGCGCCAGATTGCCGAAAGCCCGCCACGCAACAGCGTGCTGCTCGGTGGAGACATTCACCAGAACTATGTCTGCGCCATTGCAGCCCAGGCCGACCAGGCTCCGGACAAGGCCAATCCGGTGATCGCCAGCGAATTCTGCGGCACCTCCATCAGCTCGCACAGCGGCACGACGCAGGCCAGGGTCGATGCCATCGTGGCCCACAACCCCCAGGTGGTTTTCGCACGCTGCGAGGAGCGCGGCTACAGCCTCGTGGAGATCACGCCGCAGTCCATGACCACGGAGCTGCGCGCCGTGAGCAACCCGCTCCAGGCCGACAGCAATCTCTACACACTGGCACGCTTTGTGGTGGAGGATCGCCGCCCTGGCCCTGTGAAGATCGCCTGATGCGCTGCGGCATACTCGGGTCATGCAAAACACACAGGCCTCGAGACCCGAAATCCCCCTGTGGCGCGGCACGGCTGCAACCCTGCTGATTGCGGGATTGCTGACAGGCTGCGGCCTGCCGCCCATGCCGGATCGCACTGCCACACAGGCGCTGAGTGCCGAACAGGCACTGCAAACCCGGCTCGGCCAGGCTCTCGAGCCGCTGCAACAGGCGCATCCGGGGCAAAGCGGCATTCACATGCTGGCCGATGCCCATGACGCCTATGCTGCCCGCGCCCTGCTGGCCCGAGCCGCGCAGCGCACCCTCGATGTGCAGTACTACATCTGGCGCAACGACACCACAGGCCATTTGCTGCTCGACGAGCTGCTGCTTGCGGCAGACCGCGGCGTGCGGGTGCGCCTGCTGCTGGACGATGGCGGCACCGGTGGCATGGACGCCATGCTGGCAGCCCTGGACCAGCATCCGCAGATCGAGGTACGACTGTTCAACCCCTTCGCCCTGCGCACGCCCAAGGCGATCGGCTACGTCACGGACTTCGCGCGCACCCAGCGGCGCATGCACAACAAGAGCTATACGGCCGACTCCGCCGCCACCATCGTGGGCGGGCGCAATATCGGCGACGAGTACTTTGCCGCCTCCGATGGCGTGCTGTTCGCCGACCTCGACGTGGTGGCCACCGGCTCGGTGGTGGGCGAGGTGGCAGCGGAGTTCGACCGGTACTGGAATAGCCCCTCCGCCTACCCGGCCGCCAGCCTGCTGCCTGCCATGCCGCAGCAGGCCGTGGACAAAGTCTATGCAGGCCTGCACGCCGATGTGAATCGCCCGGAGTCTCAGGCCTATGTGCAGGCCGTGAGCCGCAGCCGCTTCAGCACCGACTTGCTGGCGGGTCAACTGCCGCTGCAATGGGCGGAGACCACCCTGGTCAGCGACGACCCGGCCAAGGTCTTGCGCGAGGCAGCGCCCGAGGACCTGCTGATGTCCCAGCTCCAGCCGGTGATTGGCAAGCCGCAGCAGTTGCTGGAAGTGGTGTCGCCCTATTTCGTACCCACCCAGGCTGGGGTCGACGCCTTTGGACTCCTGCGCCAGCAAGGGGTGCGGGTGCGCATTCTGACCAACAGCCTGGAGGCGACCGATGTGGCCGTAGTGCACGCAGGCTACGAGAAATATCGCAAGCCGCTACTGAAGATGGGCGTGGAACTCTACGAGATGCGCCGCCAGATCGATCTGCGCAGCCAGCCCGCAGCCACCGGTCCGGACAAGACGCCAAAGAGCGAGGTTGCCGAAAAGGCCCCCAGGCGCGAAGCCCCGTCACCTGCCGCGCTGAGCGGCAGCTCCACCACCACGGGCAGCTCCGGCGCCAGCCTGCATGCCAAGACCTTCGCAGTCGACGGCAAGCAGCTCTTTGTCGGCTCCTTCAACTTCGATCCGCGCTCGGCCGTGCTCAATACCGAAATGGGCGTGGTCATCCAAGACCCAGCCCTGAGCCAGCAGGTCAGCACCAGCCTGGATCAGCATCTGCCGCGCATGGCCTACAAGGTGCAGCTGGACGCGCAGGGCAGGCTGAGCTGGACGGGCCAGAATCCCCAGCCGCCCCATGAAACCCAGGTCTTCAGTGCGGACCCCGGCACCAGCTGGTGGCAACGCTTCATGGTGCGGGTTCTGAGCTGGCTGCCCATCGAAGGGCTTTTGTAGCTCAGTCCAGACGGATGGAGGGGCGCAGCCGCGCATTCATCAGATCGATCAGCCACAGCAGGCCACCGCGCCAGAAGCCGTAGAGCCGCGCCTGGTGCGAGCGGTACAGCATGATGTGGCTGAGCATGGCCATTCGGCCACGGATCACGCCGCCGTTGAACAGGCCGAACTTTCCCAGCGAGCCATAGGCGTCGTAATGTGCGAGGGACACCAGGGCGCCAAAGTCGCGGTAGGCAAAGCCTACGGGTTTGGCACCGGGACGCTCCAGCACATGGGGCAGGGTCTCGATCAGATAGCGAGCCTGCTGGTGGGCCACCTGGGCCGTGGGAGGCAAGGCCTCCTGCTTGCCCGGCAAGGTATAGCTGGCACAGTCGCCCAAGGCATAGATATCGGGGTCGCTGGTCTGCATCTCGTCATTGACCAGCAGCTGATTGCTGCGCGTGGTCTGCAAACCCAGCTGCATCAGAAATTCCGGCGCCTTGACCCCGGCAGCCCAGACACGCAGGCTGGCGGGAATCAGCTCTCCATTGGCCAGCTCGAACCCTTGCTCCGTCGCACGGCTGACGCGGCCGCCGACGATCACGGAAACACCCAGGGCCTGCAGCCGCACGCGCGTGGCTTCGGAGATTTCTTCGGGAAAGCTGGGCAGCAGGCGCGAGCCTGCCTCGATCAGCACGATGCGAAACTTGGCCGCCTCGCCCAGCGCGCCGTAGGCCGTGGCACTCTCTGCAAGCTGGACAAGCTCCGCCGCCAGCTCAACCCCCGTGGCACCGCCGCCCACGATGGCGACCTGCAACTGCTCGCCACTGGTCATGCAGCGTACCATGCGCAGCCGGATTTCCTGGTTGAAGGCATCGGCCTTGCGACGCGAGTCGATCATGAAGCAATGCTCATGCACGCCGGGCGTGCCGAAGTCGTTGGCACCGCTGCCCACCGCAATCACCAGCTTGTCATAGGCAAGGCGCCGCCCCGCCACCAGCTCGCGACCATCGGGTGCATAGATGGGGGCCAGCAGAATTTCTCGCGCCTCGCGGTCCAGGCCACACATCTCACCGGGCTGGTAAGCAAAGTCGGCATCGGTGGCCTGGGCAAGATAAGTGGTCTGCTGCTGAGCCAGATCGCGGGTGCCGGCGGCAATCGTGTGCAGCATGGGCTTCCAGACATGGGCGGAGTCGCTGTCCACCAGCGTCACCGTGTCGATGCTCTCGCTCTTGAGCTTGCCCAGGGCAGTGGCAACCTCCAGCCCCGCCACGCCACCGCCCACGACCACGATGCGCGCCCGGTGTCCATCGTGTGGAGGCTGAGGCTTTCGAGCTTGCGGCTCCTGGGATTCGGTGACGGGCTGCTCGCCCTGCTCTGCTTGATTGACTGCGTTTTCCATGAACGACCCTGACTCTGCGTCTGTTGTAACCGGACGCCAGAACATCTCAAGATGTCTGGCACGCATTGATTGTTCTTCAATTTTTATAGCAGGAAACTCAATATGGACAAGGCAAATACTGATGATATATATCTTTTATAAGACTTGAGCAGCATGGACGCAAGCCTGGCTTCAAAAGCTTTCAGTTTTCTGAACGACCCAAGCTACAAGCAATGCCAATCAAGCGTGGCGCGCTATCAACTTCTTGAGCACCATGTCATTCGGAAGGGGCTTGAAACCCTGTGCGACGAACTGCGCCTGTCAAGCAGCGGCAAAACCGCTGCTTCAACCATGCAATTTGCGTTTGTCAATATACGAAACGTATACCGGGCTTATGATGCTCGGCCATGGGAATCGTCAAAATTTCAGACCAGTTGCACGACCAGATTCGTGTCTCCAGCGCTGCCCTCGGCCGCTCCATCAATGCCCAGGCCGAGCACTGGCTGCGTGTAGGCCAGTTGGCCGAGCATCACCCCCAGCTCAATTACGAAGGCATCTGCGCCATGCTGCTGCAGCAAGCCGAGCGTGCACTGCAGCCTGTCAACGCACATGAGGCCGACGCCGCCGTGCGCCGCCCTCGTCCAGTGCGCCTGGTGGGAGGCATGCAATGAAGCGCGGCAAGCAGAAAGTCGTGCCCATCCATGATGCGACCGACATCTACCTCTCGCGCAAGGCCGGCGGCCTGGCCGCCAAGGTGCTGGCCATGCTCACGCCCCATGTGCAGCCCGGCGTGAGCACCGAGGAGCTGGACAAGATCTGTCACGACTACATCGTCAACGATCTGAAATGCACGCCCACCAATGTGGGCTATTACGGTTTTCCCAAGACCGTGTGCACTTCCGTCAACCACGTGGTCTGCCATGGCATCCCCGATGCCAAGCAGGTCCTCAAGGACGGAGACATCATCAATGTCGACGTCGCGGTGACCACGCCCGAAGGCTGGATCGGCGACACCAGCCGCATGTACTACGTGGGCCAGCCAAGCAATCTGGCCAGGCGCCTGGTCAATACCACCTATGAGGCCCTGGTGGCCGGCATCCGCGCCGTCAGGCCCGGAGCCACGCTGGGGGATGTAGGCCATGCCATCCAGACCGTGGCCCAGCGCGAGCGTTTTTCCATCGTGCGCGAGTACTGCGGTCACGGCATCGGCAAGGTCTATCACGACGAGCCTCAGGTGCTGCACTACGGCACGCCAGGGCAGGGACTGATGCTGCAACCCGGCATGATCTTCACCATCGAGCCCATGCTCAACGCCGGCAAGGCCGCCACGCGCGAGTTGTCCGACGGCTGGACCGTGATCACCAACGACAAATCGCTGTCCGCCCAATGGGAGCATATGGTGCTGGTGACGGAAACCGGGTTCGAGGTGCTGACCCCCTGGCCCGAGGGCACAGGCGAATACCCCGCCATCTGATCCTGCGTGCCCGGGCCTGGGACGGAGCCCAAGATGATGTGTGCACATCTGCCGGACTCTGGCAATAGCGGCCGGAAGCGGCCCGGGGTTTTGACGACGGCCGGCAAGCAGCCGGCCTTGGCCCCACTACAGTGCCCTGAATGACAAATTACCTGTATCTGGGCCTGGCCATCCTCTGCGAGGTGATCGCCACGTCCTTCCTCGCCAGGTCGGAGGGCTTCTCCAGGCTCGGCCCCACTGCCGTGGCTCTGGTGGGCTATGCGATTTCGTTCTATCTGCTGTCGCTGACGCTGCGCACCGTTCCCACGGGCGTGGCTTATGCGATCTGGTCCGGAGTGGGCATCGTTCTGGTCTCGGCCGTCGCCTTTTTCTGGCAGGGCCAGAAGCTCGACGCCCCTGCGCTGGCCGGAATGGCCATGATCGTGGGGGGCGTGCTGGTGATCAATCTGTTTTCAAAGACCGCCGGTCACTGATCGCCCTCGCTGCCGAAGTCATCCGCCGACTGCGTCAGCTCCTGAAGCCACTGCATGCTGGCACGCAGCTCCTCGGGCCGGATCTCATGGGCGCCCGGATACTCGTGATAGCTCAGTTGCAAGGGCAGGGAGGCCAGCCGGTCACGCACGGCATGGGCGCTGGTCAGCGGAATCACATTGTCATACGTGCCGTGGCTGACCCAGGCCGACTTGCCCTCGAAGGCGGCAGCGGGCGCGTGCAGCGACGTGATCTCGGGCAACAGACGGCTGTGCCAGACCAGAGCGGCACGCAAGGTCTGGGGCTGCGTCAGCAACTGGCTCAGGCTCATGATGCCGCCCTGGCTGAAGCCTCCCAGCACCACACGCTCTGGCGGAATATCGAGCTGCTGGGCTGCCTGTTCCACCGTCTGCTGAAGCAAGATGCGCGCCTGCTGCTCCTGAGGAACATTGATATGGCGCGTGCCGTCCGCATCCACGGTGAACTGAAACCAGGCATAGGCGCCCATGCCCATGGCAAAGGGTGCACGCAGACTGAGCACGTGAAACTGCGGCGGCACATAAGGCACCAGGCCGAACAGATCCTTCTCGTTGCTGCCCACGCCATGCATGAGCACCAGCAGCCAGGCAGGCCGACCGGCGGCAAGCTGCGCGGGCCGCTCCAGATAAGTCAAAGGCAATGTGCTCATGGACAACTCCCGAAGGCAGCACGAAATTTGATAGGTAAACTGGCTGTAGCGCCTTTGCATTCTGCGACTGCAGCTATCAAAACAATATAGCGCAGACCCGCAGCCGACCGAGGCGGCAACCCGCGTCCCGAGGAAGCGGGTTGCGTTTTTTTGATACAACTGCGCAGCCAGCGCGTGGCTTTGGCGCTACACAAGCTCAGTCCTGCACCCGGCCGCGCAAGGCCTTGATGCCGGAGCGCAGGCTTTTGCCCTGCAGGCGTCTTTGCTGCGATCCCCAGGTCGGCTTGGTGGGCCTGCGCGGACGGGGTGGCCTGGCAACCGTTGCCACCAGTGCATTGAGGCGCTGCAGCCCATCCCACAGATTGTGTTCCTGGGTGCGGTATTTCTGCGCCTTGATGACCACCACCCCATCGGTGGTGATGCGCGAATCGCCCAGTGCCAGCAGGCGCTGCTGCACATCGGCCGGCAGACGCGAGGCCCGGACATCAAAGCGCAGATGCACGGCGCTGGCCACCTTGTTCACATTCTGGCCGCCCGGCCCCTGGGAGCGCACGGCACTCCATTGCACATCGGCCTCGGTCAGCTCGAAGACGGCGGCATGGCTCACGGCAGAACCTCCTGCAGCGCGGCGCAGAATGCGGTCGAGTCCTCGTGCTGGGCCCAATGGCCGACGCCCCGCATCACCTGCCAGTCCAGCCCCCCCTGGCACTGACGCTGCATCAGGGCTTGCAACGTGTCCAGGCAGCCTGCATACAGAGGGTCATGCTCGCCATAGATCGCCGCCACCGGCACCTTGATACGGGTCAGCGCCCGGGCCAGCACATCGGTGCGCGACAGCCGTCTGCGCGGCAGCCGGTCACGAGCCACATTGAGCGCATGCAGCGCCAGCGTCTCTGCATCGATCCGCGCCGCATCATGCAGCATGAGGGCCGCGATGTTGTGGCGATGCGCCTGCATCTGCGCCTCCAGCCCGGGCAGATGACGCCAGCCCAGCAGACGGACATTTCGAGCTTCGGTCATTCCCATGCCGGGTGCACCGACCACCACCAGCTTGCGGGCCAGCTCTGGATGCGCGGCGGCCAGCAGACCGGCGGCCATGCCGCCAAAGGAAAAACCGACCAGATCGCAGACCGGCGCTGTGCCGCCGTCGCCCAGCAGCTGTCGGATGCCACAGGCCAGAGGCTCCAGCATGGTGTCCACATCCGTGCCGCCGGGCACACCGTCGGATTCGCCAAAACCCGGGAGATCGGCCAGCCACAGGCTATAGCCCGCCTCGGTCAGCGGCTCAATCACGCGCAGCCAATGGGTCCAGCTGCCGCTGCCGCCATGCAGCAGCACCAGCGGCAAGCCGCGCTGCGCCACCCCAGCCGGGGGCTGCCAGCCGTGCCAGACCATCGAGCCGCTGTCGGCGGCTTCGCCGAGCCGGGTCCGTACGCGCCGCGCCATGGACTGCAGCCGGGCAATGGCCTCCGGCAGCACAATACCCAGCTCCAGCGAGACCTGCTCCAGGGATCGGGCTGCTTCAATTGCCGATGTCACCACTGCGCCACCGCATCGATGGCCAGGCCGTAGCCGGCCACGCCAAAGCCGCACATCACCGCACGCGCCGTGGCAGACAGATAGGAATGGTGGCGAAAGCTCTCCCGTGCATGGACATTGCTGATATGCAGTTCCACCAGCGGCACAGCCGTTCCCTTGACGGCATCCAGAATCGCCACACTGGTATGGGTATAGGCCGCAGCGTTCATGATCAGCGCCTGCAACTCCCCCTTGGCGTGCAGCCGGCCTGCCTCGTGAATCCAGTCCACCAGTTCGCCCTCGTGGTTGCTCTGGCGGAACTCCAGATTCAGCCCGTGACGGGCACAGGCTTTCTCGCAAAGCAGCCGGACATCGGCCAGCGTGGCCGAGCCATAGATGGCAGGTTCGCGCATGCCCAGCAGATTGAGATTGGGGCCATTGAGGACATAGACGGTTTTCACGAAAGCACGCTCCTGATTTTTGTGGACTGCTGCGGATTATGCGAGCGCGGCAGCTGGCCTGCAGGCATAAAAAACGGCTGCCTGGGCAGCCGTCTGTGGTGCAGAGCCTTTCAGGGCTCTGGCGTCGATGCCATCAGCGATAGTGATGGTGGTGATGACCGCGCCAGCGCGGGCCGCCGTAGTAGACCGGGCCGGGCACGACCATCACGGGTGCGGGACGATACACGGGCGGCGGGGGGGCGTAGTAGACCGGTGCCGGAGGCGCATAGTAGACGGGACGCGGCGGCATATAGACCGGCGCCGGAGCCACATAGGGCGTGGCATAGACAGGAGCGCCTAACCCCACGGCCACGCCGGGCACGCCGATTCCGACCGACAGGCTGACGCCGCCATGCGCCTGGGCGCCTGCAGCAGCCATCAGGCCTGCGACAACGATAGAGCCAGCGGCAAGCAGCTTGGCCATGCGGGGGGAAGTTGTTCTGGACATGACAATCTCTCCTCTGTTTATGAGTCACCGGGGCAGGCCTGACATTCTGTGCCGCACCTTCGGTCCTTGTGGATATAACGTTTCAGAGTCCCGTCAGGATGGCATGGTTCCTGAAAAACATTGTGACCAAATGCACACGAGGCCAGACTGCAGTGTCCGCAGATCGACCCGAGGTCTTGGCAGCAGGCCTAAAATGGTGCGATGAGCTCTGCTGACGCCTCCAAATCCAACAACTCCGCCCCTGAAGCGGTCAAGCCCACCAACTTCCTGCGCCAGATTATCGAATCGGATCTGGACAAGGGCACTTATGCCACCCGTCACTGGGGCGGCGCGCCTGGCGATGCCCAGCATCACCAGAGCGGCCGGATCGATGAAGCCAAGATCCGCACCCGCTTTCCGCCAGAGCCCAATGGCTATCTGCACGTGGGTCATGCGAAGTCCATCTGCCTGAACTTCGGTCTGGCACGGGACTTCGGAGGCGTCTGCCATCTGCGCTTCGACGACACCAACCCGGAAAAGGAAGACCAGGAGTACGTGGACGGCATCATCGACGCCGTCAAATGGCTGGGCTTTGACTGGAAGGATGCCGACGGGCACGAGAACCTGTACTTTGCCAGCAACTATTTCGATTTCATGCACCGCTGCGCGGTCTACCTGATCGAGCAGGGTCTGGCCTATGTGGACGAGCAGTCGGCCGACGAGATGAAGGCCAACCGTGGCGACTTCACCCGTCCCGGCGTGAACAGCCCGTTCCGCGGCCGCTCCGTGGCCGAAAACCTGCAGCGCTTTGCCGACATGAAGGATGGCAAGCTCGCCGATGGCGCCGCCGTGCTGCGCGCCAAGATCGACATGGCCGCGCCCAATATCAACCTGCGCGACCCGGCCATCTACCGCGTGCGCCATGCCGAGCACCACAACACCGGCAACCAGTGGTGCATCTACCCGATGTACACCTTTGCGCACCCCATCGAGGATGCCTACGAACACATCACCCACTCCATCTGCACGCTGGAGTTCGAGGATCAGCGTCCTTTCTATGACTGGCTGCTGAACCATCTGCGCGAAGGCGGTCTGATCGACGCACCCCAGCCCCGCCAGTACGAGTTCTCGCGCCTGAACCTCACCTACGTGATCACCAGCAAGCGCAAGCTCAAGCACCTGGTGGACAACCAGTTCGTCACCGGCTGGGACGACCCGCGCATGCCCACCGTGGTCGGTCTGCGCAGGCGCGGCTACACGCCAGCGTCCATCCGCAACTTCTGCGAACGCATCGGCGTGACCAAGGACTACGCCTGGATCGACTACGGCACGCTGGACGGCTGCCTGCGTGAAGACCTGGAAAACAAGGCCCATCGCGCCATGGTCGTCCTGGATCCGGTCAAGCTCGAACTCACCAACTGGGCCGAAGTGTTTGGCAGCGCCGAGCACCTGGAGGACTGTCACCTGCCCGCCCTGCCCCATGCAGCAGACGGCGAAACCGCTCCGGAGCGCCGCTTCACCCTGGGCCGTGAGGTGTGGATCGAGCGCGAGGACTTTGCAGAAGTACCACCCAAGGGCTACAAGCGCCTGTTCCCCGGCAACAAGGTTCGCCTCAAGGGCGGCTATGTGATCGAATGCACGGGCGCCGAAACGGATGCCGCTGGCCATGTGACCAAGGTGCTGGCCACCGTGGTGCCCGACACCAAGAGCGGCACACCGGGTGCCGACAGCGTCAAGGTCAAGGCGGCCATCACCTGGGTGGGCGTGGCTGACGGCCTGCAGGCCGAAGTGCGCATGTACGACCGCCTGTTCACCGATCCGCAACCCGATGCCGGTGGCAAGGATTTTCTGAGTCTGCTGAACCCCGACAGTCTGAAGGTGGTCTCCGCGTATGTAGAGCCCTCGCTCAAGGCGGCCCTGGCCGACGACAAGTTCCAATTCGAGCGTTTTGGCTACTTTGTGGCCGACCGCAAGGATCACCAGATCGACAAGCCCGTTTTCAACAAGATCACCGGACTCAAGGACAGCTGGAGCAAGTAAACAAGCCCTCCGGTTTCAGCAAGGCTGCCAGATACCCTGGCAGCCTTTTTTATGGCGCAGACTTCGCGGCATTGATCCGGATCGCCGATATTCGGTGCTTCCACCGGAAAAGGAATAGCGCCGTTGAATTTCGGTTACATATTGAAATAAATACCGCCGGTATTGATTTTCAATACTCGGCGATCATTTGCATCAAATGTTCTGAAATTCAGAGCATTCCATTATTTTCTTTCTAGAATCCTGTTCACCACAACGTTACTAATCCGCAATTCATTCGCGGATTTTTTATTTTTATCAAGGGTCAAGAATGAACAGGAAAGCAGGAGCAGTCATTGCAGCGGCCGTTGCCGTGATCGTGGCAGGAACACTGGGCACCAGCTATTACATGGGCGGCAAGCTGCAGCAGAGCTTTACCGACGGCCTGGACAAGTGGAGCGAGCATGGCGTGAAGATTCAGGTCACCAGCTATGACCGCGGCGCTTTTTCTTCCACGGCCAAGACGGTATGGACCCTGGACAGCGGCGACGAGCCCGTCCAGTTCACCGCCGATCACAAGATCAGCCACGGGCCGCTGCCACTGGGCCATGCCGCCGAGATCCACACTCGCTTCAATCTGCCCGAGGACGTGGACCCGGCGCTGAAAACCGCGCTCAATGGCCGCTCTCCGCTGGAGGTCGACACCAAGGTGGGCTGGGGCCGCAGCAGCTCCAACGTCATGACATCGCCTGCCGTGAGCAGCAAGATCAAGGATAGTGAAATGAACTGGGGCGGCATGAAAATCACCTGGGACATGCCCGCCGGCATGAAGGCCGCCAAAGGCACGGGCAGCTTCGCCGGCCTTCAGTTCAAGGATGAGGAAGGCAGCGTGACGCTGGACAAGGCCGACATGCGCTTCGACATGAAGCAGCCCCCGGGCCAGCAGTTCTGGACCGGCCCGTTTGCCATGACGATTGCCAGGATTGCCGCCACCAAGCAGGATGAGGACGGCAAAAGCTCTGCCAGCCACTTCGAAGGCATCACCATGGATTCGGACACCGTCCTCAAGGGCGAGGTGGTGGCAATGACGCTCAAGACCGGCATCAAGAGCGCCAAGCTTGAAGACAAACAGGCTGATGACCTGGTGCTGGACATGGCATTCAACAACGTCGATGCCCACTGGATCAACCAGGTCGTGGAAATGAGCAAGCGCAAGAATCCGCTGTCCGACGCGGCTGACGACGCAGAGAACGTTGAAGGCACTGACGAGCAGGACGGCGGCGATCTGCGCGAGAAAATGCTCAAGTCGCTGACGCAGGCGCTGGCACGCCAGCCTGTGATCGAACTCAAGCGCCTGTCCATGCGCACCCCTGATGGCGTGAGCGAGTTCGCGGCAGCCATTCAGTATCTGGGCGACGGCGAGAAGATGGGCACTCTGCTGCAGGACCTGAAGGTCAGCCTCAAGGCCGACATGCCCAAGCCCTTCATGGAAAACATGATGCTCTCTCGCAAGCGTTCCAGCCTGCTGGCCATGTTGGAGGACGAGAGCGAATACAAGCCCGAAGAGATCGAGGAAGCCGCCAAAGCCCAGGCTCAGGCCAGCCTGGACATGCTCAAGGAGCAAGGCATCTTCGAAGACAAGGACGGCAAGATGCGCACCGAGATCGTCTATGCCAAGGGGGAGTTCCAGGTCAACGGCAAGCCGCTGGACGCCATGGGCACAAGCACACTCATGGGCAGCATGGCCGAGTGATATGACGCCCGGCCGTCAGGCGCTCGCTTGTCCGGATCGTCGCAAGGCCTGCTCCACGCAGGCCTTTTTCACAGGAACAAGGCGGTGCGAGCATGACGGTGAACCCTGGCAGCCAGGCTCGCATTTCTTGCCAGGAATATCCGCCACCGCAGCCCCGAAGTCTCCCCGCAGACGGATCGCCGCGGCCTGGATGAACGGACTACCCAGGGCGCATGGACTGCAGGCGCATGCCTTATTTGCTTACAACATACTGTCAACAATAACTGAACACTGGCGTTAAATCAGCATCCGCCAAAGCACCGTGATTTGCACGGCGCGGCGCAAGGAGCGTCAGATGTCGCATTCCCCCCGGACCCGGCCAGGGCAGCCAGAACTCCCACCCCATACCGTCGCCCGCCATTGGTCCCCGGCCATGCTCGCACTGGCCGCCGCCATGGCATTGAGCGCCTGCAACGACAAGGATTCCCCGATCAAGGCAGACAATGCACCGCCAGCCTCGGTGCCGGCTGCCACGCCCGATGCCGCCCAGCCTCAGCCCGCAGCCTATGTGTCCCCCGGTGCGGATGCGCTCTACCGGATGGTGGCACCGATTGCGCTGTACCCGGACAAGCTGGTGGCCCAGATCCTGGCCGGTGCCACCTATCCGGACCAGATCGGCGCCGCCGAAACCTGGCTGGGTCAGAACCCCGGCCTGCAGAAGTCGGCGCTGAGCAATGCCGTCAACGCCCAGAACTGGGATCCGTCCGTCAAATCATTGACCCAGTTTCCCAACGTGCTGGAACAGATGGCCTCCAACCTGCCGTGGACAACGGCGCTGGGCAAGGCCTACTACCACGACCCCTCGGATGTGATGAACGCCATACAGGTCATGCGCAACCGGGCCTACAAGGCCGGCACGCTCAAGACCTCCAGCCAGCTCAAGGTCAACCTGGCGTCCACGCCTGCCGCCGTGGCCTATACGCCAGGAGCCGTGGTCACACCGCTGCCCGACCCGGTCATAGAGCCACCGGAGCAGTTCATTGAAATCAGCCCCACCCAGATGGACACCGTCTACGTTCCTCAGTACGACCCGGCTGCGGTCTACGGTGAGCCGCTGCCCGTATATGGCGGCTACCGCTATGTGGAGGTGCCACCTCCTGCTCCCGTGGCTGGCGTGCCCGTGATGGCTGGCCTGATGGGCTTTGGCACCGCCGTCGTGCTGGCCGGGTCCATGGACAGGCATCCGTCCTGGGGCTGGAATGCCTGGAATATGCACTGGGGCGATCCCGAAAGGCCCTGGCGTCACGGCGAGCGTCCCCCGCCCCCGCAGGCCCGTCCGGCCGTGGTCTACAACAACACCACCTATATATCGCAGTCGCGAACCGTGGTGCAGAACATCCATCGCACGGACAACACCTATATCAACAGCATCCATGAAAATGCCACAGGCGAGCGCCGCGAGCCGGCCGGGCAGCCCCAGGCGGCAGGCGTCCTTGCTGGGCCGGGGACGATGGCTGCGGGCGCAGCGGCCGGCGCTGCCGTCGGTGCCGCCGCCATGGCAGCCGGTGGCCATGGCCTGAATCAGCGCCAGCAAGCACAGAGCCCCCTGGCTACACAGCTACAGGGCAGGCCGGGCTTTGCCCTGGGACCCAACCAGGCTCCAGGCGGGCCGCGCGCGTCCATTGGCAATGCCTTGATGCCGCCGCAAGATCCGCATGATCGCCATCCACCGCAGGCACCGCAGATGCAGGCGGCCATGGCCGGGACAGCCATGCAGCAACGTCCACAGGAGCCCACCCAACGCCAGCAAGCGATGCAGCAAGTCCGAGAGCAGCAGGAGCGCCAGCGACAAGCCCAGATGCAACAGCAGCATGCCCAGGAGCAGGCTCTGCGCCAGCAGCAAATGCAGCAAGCCCGTGATCAGCAAGAGCATCGGCAGCAGGCTCAAATGCAGCAGATGCAACAGCAGCGCCCCCAGGAGCAGGCTCTGCGCCAGCAGCAAATGCAGCAAGCCCGTGAACAGCAAGAGCATCGGCAGCAGGCACAAATGCAGCAGATGCAACAGATGCATGCCCAGGAGCAGGCTCTGCGCCAGCAGCAAATGCAGCAAGCCCGAGAGCAGCAGGAGCGCCAGCAACAAGCCCAGATGCAACAGCAGCGCGCCCAGGAGCAGGCCCAGCGGCAGCAGCAAATGCAGCAGCAAGCCCGTGAACAGCAAGAGCATCGGCAACAGGCACAAATGCAGCAGATGCAACAGCAGCGTGCCCAGGAGCAGGCTCAGCACCAGCAGCAGATGCAGCAAGAGCGCCAGCAGCAAGCCCAGATGCAGCAACAACGGGCGCAGGAACAGGCCCAACGCCAGCAGCAGGCACAGATGCAGGCTCAACAGCACCAGGCCGAGCAGCAGGCCCGCATGCAGGCGGCGCGCGCCGAGGGCCGCTCCCGCGGGGATCGCGAGCACCGCTGAAACGTCGCTCGCCCTCATGCCAGGCCGCCTGTCACGCAGGCGGCTTGCGAGTGCGCGGCCTGCACGGCTGTATAAACAAGGCCATGCGTTTTTGCGCCACTCACTGAAGCAGGTCTTCATGTACAACCCCAGCCATTTCAAGGTCGACGACCCCACCGCCCTGCATGCCCTGATCCAGGCTCACCCGCTGGGTTGCCTGGTCACCCAGTCCGATGCGGGACTGGATGCCAATCACCTGCCGTTCGAGTTGCTGCAGGACGAGGATGGCTTGCTACGCCTGATCGCCCACGTGGCGCGCGCCAATCCCGTATGGCAGCAGATCCGGGACGACAGCTCCGTGCTGGTGATCTTCCGTGCCGAGCAGGCCTATATTTCTCCCAGCTGGTATCCCAGCAAGCACGAGACCCACGAGCAGGTCCCGACCTGGAACTACAGGGTGGTTCATGCGCATGGCCGCATCAGCGTGCGCGACGATGAAAAGTTCGTGCGCGGCGTGGTGGGCCGGCTCACCCGCCGCCACGAGGCCAGCAACAATGCCCAGTCCCCGTGGAAGATGGGCGACGCACCGGGCGACTATCTGCAGCGCATGCTCGGCGCCATCGTGGGGCTGGACATTGCCGTGGAACGGCTGGAAGGCAAGTTCAAGCTGAGCCAGAACAAGCAGCAGCGCGACCGGCTTGCTGCAGCCCAGGCCCTGGAGCAGCGGGGACAGCTGGACCTGGCCCGAAACATGCGCCAGCCCTGATCGCGCTGCCGGTCTTCAAGGCATAGCCAGCGTAAAGCTCACATGCCTGTATCGCCTTTAGCTCCGCTATCGATAGCAATACAGCACAATGCCTGCACAACCCGATAAGCACCATGCCGACCGAAAAACTTACCAGCCCCTCTCTCCAGCCCGAACGCCGTCGCCTGCTGCAATGGATGGCGCAAACGGCGCTGTGTGCCGCCGCACCGGCCTGGGCAGCACGCAGCGCCAGCTCGGACAGCGCGCTCTGGCCGCAGGACAGCCGGGTTCCCGGTGGCGTCGCGCGCCTGTCGCTGGGCCCGGCTTCCGCACGTCCCCTGGTCACGGCCGCTGAGGCCGAGGTTCTGGTGGTGGGCGACATGATCGAGTGGACCGCACTCGTGGGCATACCGCTTGCCACCACACCGGGTGAGCAAAGCGTTGGCGTGAAGACCGATGGCCGTTCGCGCAGCATGAGCTTTACGGTGCGCGACAAACAGTATGTGGAGCAGCGCCTCAAGGTCTCGCCCAAGACGGTGGACCTGTCTGCCGAAGACAATGCCCGCTACGAACGCGAGGCCGCCCACCTGAAAACCGTGATGGCCACCTTCACCCAGCCGCCGCCTTCCGGCAGCTTGCACATGCGCGTGCCGGTGCCGGGCCGCCGCTCCAGCAGTTTCGGCCTGCGTCGTGTCTTCAACGGCCAGGCGCGCAATCCGCACAGCGGCATGGACATTGCAGCCCCCACGGGCACGCCGGTGCGCGCACCGCTTGCCGGCAAGGTGATCGATGTGGGCGACTACTTCTTCAACGGGGGCACGGTCTGGCTGGACCATGGCGGCGGCCTGCTCACCATGTACTGCCACCTGAGTCAGGTGGATTGCAAGCTGGGCGACCAGTTGCAGACCGGCGATGCCTTTTGCAAGGTCGGAGCCACCGGCCGCGTGACCGGCCCCCACCTGCACTGGAGCGTGATGCTGAACCGCGCCATGGTGGACCCGGCGCTGTTCATCTGAAGGGATCTCGCCAGCAAAAAAGCGGCTGTCGGAGCCGCTTTCTTGTTGCCATCCCATCAGCCCTCAGGCGCACGACCGCCGAGCGCTACAAGCCAAGCTACCGGAAACTATGGTGCATCCTGATCCTGTTTCAGATAGTTCTCCACCAGTTCGAAAAAGCTGTCATAGAAGCTGCGTTTGGAAATGGTCTCGCTGCCGACCTTGACCAGAGAATCGTTGCTGGAGGAAAACGGCAGTGACAGCGACCCCAGAGCACTCACCCCCACGCTGGCCGAAGTTGCGCTCTTCTTGAGCGCGTAGCGATCCTGCAGCGCCGTCGCAAAACCCAGGCTGACCAGGCCGTCGGTGGTCTGCGGTACGCAGACCACACGGAAATTGATTTCGAGATTGGTCTCCAGACTGGGCTGGAAGTTCTTGCGCCCTTCGATCAGCTCCTGCGTCCGGGCCGTGGCGATATAGCCCTGGCTCAGCAAGGCGCGGCGCGCGGCTTCGCAGGTCTGTGCAGGTGTTGCGTCAAACCCGCGGGAGAAAGTGGAGCTGGAGTCGAAAGTCTCCTGCACCGGCATTTGCTGCGGTGCGGTTGCCGAGCAGGCGCCCAGCAATCCCGCCAATATGCCGGCCGCACCCAGCCGAACCCAATTCAGACCGAACAAAGCAACACCACCACCTAAGCGCACAGAAACTCCTTGATGCCCGGGCCGTACTCTCTTCACAGGCCCGCACTGGCAAGCGTAGCAGCTTGGCATGGGCCAATTTGACGAAGCGCTGTCTGTCTGTACGGATTTTTGCGATCTTTACCGCACATTCATCGACCTGGTGCCGCCAGGGTCGCCGGCACGCTGCATTTGTTGACACTCCAAGGCCATCAAACGTCGAAACAATGACCAAGCTTGGGTTAAGGTCGGATACAACACGCAGGGAACTGATATGGTCGGCCTGACTCTGTTTGTGCTGACACGGTTTGCCGTAATCCTCTATTCCCCCCAAAGGAAACCCTATGAAATTTCGCTGGACCTGGTGCCTTCCCCTTGTTGCTTCCATGACGCTGGCCGCCTGCGGCACGACAAGCGGCGGCAGCGCAGGCAAGCCCGGCCCCACGGGCCCCGCAGGTGACGCCACCTCGCTGACCGCCTACCACTGGAAACTGCAGCAGGCCTACACGCCGGCCGGAAATGAGGACCAGAGCTGGTTCCTGAGCTCCAGCCAGGCCCCTATCGAGCTGGACTTTGTCGACCAGCGTGTCGTTGTCAGGAACCTGTGCAACGTCATCACATCGGCCTACAGCATCGAAGGCCAGCGCATCAATCTGCAACGCGGCATGAGCACCTTGCGTGCCTGCAACGACAGCCAGTTGATGATGCTGGAGCAGAGCGTCGCGCGCATTCTGCCCACGGCCAAGCAATGGAACGTGCAACTCGGCGGCTCCGCGGCGGAGCAGCCCCGCCTGACGCTGCAATTCATTGACGGTACACGCTGGCAACTCAACGGCAAGCCCACCGCCCAGACCCAGTACGGCAGCGCGCCCGAGCGCATCTTTCTGGAAGTGGCTCCCGAGCGCAAGGCCTGCAGCCACGGCGTGGTCAAGGACTACCAATGCCTGCAGGTGCGCGAAATTCGCTATGGCGACAACGGCGTCAAGACCTATACCGGCCAGTGGGAGAACTTCTACAGCGAAATCGAAGGCTACAAGCACGAAGCCGGCGTGAGCAACGTGCTGCGCATCAACCGCTTCAAGCGCCAGAACGTGCCCGCCGACGCATCGAGCTATGTCTATGTGCTGGACATGGTGGTGTCCTCGGCCATTGCCGACAAGCGCAAGTAAGCCTGAACCCAGGCACCGAAAAAAAGCCGGCCATGTTGCCGGCTTTTTGCGTTTTCATGCACAGATACGGCACCAATGTTTCACACCCGCAGGCTCATCCGTAGCGGCTCGCTGCCGGATGCCATTTCCTTTTGGCCATAGCCACTTACTGGACATTGGCGCAAGGCAGCGTTGCGGCAAACACGAGTGCAGGTTATGCCCAGCGACTGTGGAGCCGCCTGTGGACAAACCTCGGGAAAACAGAAAAAAGCCGCGCGGGCATTGGCTTGGCGCGAAGCGATCAAAAAATATGCAGCATGGGATGCATTGTTGATGTTTCACGGATAAAAAACCGACATCTCCTGGATGTCGGCAAGAGAGGAAGACACTGACCTCTCACACACTCTCTGTGGCTGGACCCGGCCACCGCAGCAGGCCGGCAAGAGCCGACAACTGTCAACGCAGGCGGAAGCGCCCCTCCACGAACATGGAGGAACGATGACCGGTTTCGCACTGATTGTCGGCATAGGACCAGAAGGCCTGCACCGTTCCTTTGGCCGAATCGATGACCTGGCTCACGGTGAAGCCGGTTTTCTCGATCCAGTTCAGAAAATGCAGATGGTCGCTGAGTTGCAGATAGCTGAGGTTTTCGCAACCCTCGGAGATATGCCCCTGCGAATCCACCACGCGCCAGCGCATCTGCCCGCTGGCGGTGTAGCGGACCTGGGCCTGACTGTCCGGGAATTCAATGACTGCTTCGCGGCCCAGAAGAGTTC
>NZ_SPEY01000072.1 GCF_009360615.1 Comamonas sp. | reverse complement strand
TGGAAATCGATCGTGATGCCCGTACCGTGTCGGTGGGCGAGCAGCAGGCCGATCTCACTTCCTACCAGTTCGATCTGCTGGTGGCGCTGGCCGAGCGTGCCGGCCGCGTGCTCACGCGCGACCAGATCATGGAGGCCGTGCGCGGGCGCGAGCTGGAGGCCTTCGATCGTTCCATCGACGTGCACATGGGCCGCATCCGCGCGGCGATCGAGGCCGACCCCAAGGCTCCCAAGCGCATTCTCACGGTGCGCGGCGTGGGCTATGTCTTTGCCAAGCAACAAGACTGATGAAGCTGCTGCATGTCTTCTCTCAGCGCCTGTATCTGCGCATCTGGCTGGCCGTGGTGGTCGGCGTGGCCGTGCTCACGCTGTGCGTGGCCTGGGCCTGGAATATCGCCGAGGAACAGCGCGCGCAGAACAGCACCACACCGCCCTCGCGCGAGATGGTGCTCAGAGGCCCCGAGGGCGAGGTGGTGGTGGAGGGGCGGGGCAACCGCGTCTCCGGCTCGCCCGTAGATGGCGTGCGTTTTGAAATCGCCGCCAGGGACGGTCAGGTCTACGAGCTGTGGATGGCGCCACGCGAATGGCGCGAGGGCCGGCCGCCGCCACGTGACGGTGCCGTCGCCTTCTGGCTGAGGCCGCCATTCGGCTTTCTGTGGATGCTGGGCCTGGTCGGCGTGGCGGTGGTGGTGGGCGTGTTTCCCATCATTCGCCGCCTGCTCAAGCGTCTGGAAAACCTGCAGCGCGGCGTCAAGCGCTTCGGTGAGGGCGATCTGTCGGTACGCGTGCCCGAGCACGGCCATGACGAGGTGGCGGATCTGGCACACCAGTTCAACGCCGCTGCCGCGCGCATCGAGACCCTGATGACCTCTCACAAGTCTCTGCTGGCCAATGCCTCGCATGAGCTGCGCTCGCCGCTGACGCGCATCCGCATGGGCCTGGAATTCATGGGGGACGATCCGGCCAGTGCGCGCGCCAAGGCCGAGATCCAGCGCAATATCGGCGAGCTGGACCAGCTGGTCGACGAGATCCTGCTGGCCAGCCGGCTGGACTCCAGCGAGGTCGATGTGGGCACGGTGGAGTCGGTTGACCTGATCGGCCTGGCCGCCGAGGAATGTGCTCGCATCGATGCCGATCTGGAGATGCAGACCGAGGGTCCGCTGGAGGTGCAGGGGATCGCCAAACTGCTGCGCCGTGCCGTGCGCAATCTGCTGGAGAATGCGCGCCGCTATAGCGAAGGCGAGATCACGCTGTCGCTGTCCAGGCAGGACGGCATGGCCGTGATCCGTGTCGAGGATCACGGTCCAGGGGTTCCCCAGGCGCAGCGCGAACGCATCTTCGAGAAGTTCTATCGCCTGCCCGGCGCCAGCGAGCGATCCGGCGGTGTGGGTCTGGGCCTGTCGCTGGTGCGCTCGATTGCCGAGCGACATGGCGGCACGGTGCACTGCGAGGCACGCAAAGACGGGCGCAGCGGTGCGAGCTTTGTCATCTGCCTGCCGATGGTCTGATCCTCCCGCCGGAAAAGCCCCGCAGGTTCCACCCTGGCGGGGCTTTTTTCAGTGCGGCGGCTGGGCGGGACGACCGATGGAGACATAGCCCAGGCCGTGGCTGGCAGGCAGGGCAGGCTCGTAGAGGTTGCGGCCGTCAAAAATCATTCTGTCGCGCAGCGTTGCGGCCAGCAGATCAAAGTCCGGAGCGCGGAAGATCTGCCATTCGGTCACGATGGCCAGGCAGTCTGAATCCTGCACGGCAGCCAGAGGGCTATCCGCCAGCTCCAGGTCGGCACGTTCGCCGTAGATCCGGTGGGCTTCCTTCATGGCCACGGGGTCGTAGGCCCTCACCCTGGCACCGGCAGCCCAGAGCGCCTCCAGCAGATTGCGGCTGGGCGCTTCGCGCATATCATCGGTATTGGGCTTGAACGCCAGGCCCCAGACGGCGATGGTCTTGCCCTGCAGCCGGCCGTTGTAGAACGCGCTGATGCGCTCGAACAGCACATTGCGCTGAGCGAGGTTGCGCTCTTCCACCGCGTTGAGCAGCAGAGGCTCGAAATCGACCTCTCTGGCGGTATGGATCAGCGCCTTCACATCCTTGGGAAAGCAGCTGCCGCCATAGCCCACGCCCGGGTAGATGAAGTGGTAGCCGATGCGTGGATCGCTGCCGATGCCGCGGCGCACGGCCTCCACATTGGCCCCCAGCTTTTCCGCCAGATTGGCGATTTCGTTCATGAAGCTGATCTTGGTCGCCAGCATGGCATTGGCCGCGTATTTGGTCAGCTCGGCACTTCGAACATCCATCACCACGATCTTGTCTCGGTTGCGGTTGAAGGGAGCGTAGAGCTCGCGCAACTTGGCTTCGGAGGCCGGATTGCCGGTGCCGATGATGATGCGGTCCGGGCGTTGGCAGTCGCTCACGGCCGCGCCTTCCTTGAGAAACTCGGGGTTGGACACCACGTCGAACGGGTGCTGCAGATTGCGTTGTGCAAGGCCTTCCGCAATCACGGCCGAGACCTTGTCCGCCGTGCCCACGGGCACCGTCGATTTGTTGATGACGATGCGCGGGCCGTCCATGTTCCTGGCGATGGTGCGGGCCACGGCCAGCACATATTGCAGGTCGGCGCTGCCGTCTTCATCGGGCGGCGTGCCCACAGCCAGAAAGATCAGCTCGCTGTGCGCCACGCCTTCTGCTGCATTGGTGGTGAACCGGAGACGGCCCAGTTGCTGGTTGTTGATGACGAGTGCATCGAGGCCAGGTTCATGGATGGGAATCTGGCCGGCCTTGAGCGCAGCCACCTTTTTCTCATCCACATCCACGCACAGCACCTGATGGCCCACATCGGCCAGGACCGCACCTTGCACGAGACCGACATAGCCGGTACCAAAGACAGTAACTTTCATACGCGATAAAAAGAGCGATACCAATCGACAAAGTGCTGCACGCCGGTGGCCACAGGCATGGCCGGCGAGAAGCCGATCCAGGCCTGCAGTGCACGCGTATCCGCCGAGGTGCTGTGCATGTCCCCGGGCTGTATGGGCAGCATCTGCTTGTGGGCAGTCATCTGCAGGGCCCCCTCCAGTGCCGCGATGTAGTCCATCAGCACGGTGGGCGCGTTGTTGCCGATATTGAAGATGCGATAGGGCGCGGTGCTGGTGCCGGGGTTGGGGTTCTGGCTGTCATAGCCGACATCGGGTGTGGCGGGCTTGTCCAGCACGCGCATGATGCCTTCGACGATATCGTCGATATAGGTGAAGTCGCGCACCAGCCTGCCTTCACCATAGACATCGATGCGCTCGCCGGCCAGCATGGCCTTGGTGAACTTGAACAGGGCCATGTCGGGGCGGCCCCAGGGTCCGTACACCGTGAAGAAGCGCAGGCCTGTGGTGGGTATGCCGTAGAGGTGGGAGTAGGTGTGAGCCATCAGCTCATTGGCCTTCTTGGTGGCCGCGTAGTAGCTGATGGGGTGATCCACGGCATCGCTCTCGGCGAACGGCATCTTGGTGTTGCCGCCGTAGACGCTGGAGCTGCTGGCGTAGACCAGATGTTCGACACGGTGTGTGCGGCAGCCTTGCAAGACATTGCCGAAACCCAGCAGATTCGAGTCGGTGTAATCGTCGGGCTGGTCGATGGAGTAGCGCACGCCGGCCTGCGCGGCCAGATGCAGCACCCTGGAGGGAGCCACTTCGGCAAACAGCTCGGCCATGCCGCGCCTGTCCGCCACATCGAGCTCCACGAAGCGGAAGCGGGGGTGCGGGCGCAGCACATCGAGACGGGCGTGCTTGAGCGCCACGTCGTAGTAACTGTTGAGGTTGTCTATGCCAACCACGGGCACGCCTTGCTCAAGCAGTCGCCTGGCGCAATGCATGCCGATAAAGCCGGCACAGCCGGTGATCAGAACGGGACTCATGGGGCAATCCAGAGGTATTGATATTGCGCAGGTGTTGCGCTGGCAGGCATTTTCTCGAAAGGAATGCTCAGTGTCTGCACCGCGGTCTTTGCCCGGGTCGTGAAGATGCCGTCCCACCAGCCCGGGACGGGCTTGTCGGCGCGTGTGATCAGCAGCAGGCCGCCTGTGGCATCGGCCCGCGACCGGGAAAGGCATTCGCTCAGCTGTGCGCCCTCGGAGCAGCTCAGGGCGTAGGTGTGCGGGAACTGCGAATGCAGCATGGCCGCCAGCATGTGGTCCGAGCCGACAATGACTCCCTGGCCGCTGTAGCCTGCCCGGTGCAGCTCCTGGGCCAGCGCCTTGACCGGATGGTTGAGCTCGTCGGGATCGTTCTTGCGGCCGCCCTGCCAAGGGCGCAGCGTGGCCATGATCAGAAAGACCAGTGCGAAGAGGACGACGAATACGGTGAAAAGGCGGCCCACGCCCTGCTCCAGCAGTGCAGGGCGCCAGACATAGAGGGCCAGGGGCGCGACGGCCGTCAGGGGCAGCATCCAGCGCTGCTTGAAGTCCGTGACATCCGCCGCCAGCACCATGCCCAGCAGGCAGAGGGCAATGACGAGCAGGTAGTTGCGCAGCAAAGGCCAGGCCCAGACCTGGGCCGGCAGGGACGCATTGCCGCCGGTTCTCCAGAGTCTGGAGCGGTAGCTGACGAGAACGGCAATCAGCCACAGGCCCAAGGTGGCAAGCAGGGCCTTGAGCAGATTGCCCAGACCTTTCAGATGTGAGGCGTCGGCGGAGATGGACATCTTCTGCACGGTTTCAGTGGTTGCCATTCCCCAGTGCGAAGCCAGCCAGAAGCCATGGGGCGCAAACACCAGCAGACCGGCCAGAGGCGCCAGCCACCAGCCCCTGGCAAAGAGGGCGCGACGCACCTGCGTCACCGTCATGGAGGCCATGAACAGGGCTGCGATGAGCATGGCATAGCTGTATTTGGACAGCATGCCCAGACCGCAGAAGAGGCCGATCAGAACAAAATTGACGGCCTGCGGCCTTTGCACCTGGCGCAGCACAGCCCACCACAGGCCCATGGTCATGGCCGTCACCATCACCGTATGGGTCTGGTCGCGTAGCGAATCCCAGCCAAAGGGGGGCATGAGCAGCAGACCTGCGGCAACCCACCAGGCCCCTTTCTGGTCCAGCAACTGCCGGCCGGCCAGCCATGCCAGGCCATAGGTCAGGGCAATCAGCAGATGTTTGAGCAGGGCCAGAGCCAGCACCGAGGGGCCGAGAATCTGGCAGACCGCCCATTGCATCCAGGTATACAGAGGCGGCTGCGGTCCATAGCCCAGTTGCAGGTGCTGGGCCCAGAGAATCTGTTCGGACTCATCCCATTTCATGCCTGCAGAAATGCCGATGCGGGACAGGATATGGGCGAAGACCAAAAGTGCCAGCCATATCCATGGCTTGGCATAAAGGGCTTGCTGCCAGTCGGGGCGAATAGAGGTCGAGGAGTTGTATGCCATGGGATTTGGCGGGTGCACATGTTTTGATAGTGCGCACTTACGATTGCGCTTGGCTTTGCAGGCCAAACAATGGGTCTGGCGCAAATGGCACCTGGGGTATTCAGTTAGTATAGGTGACTGTTATCCCCAATCATTCAGCATGACGTCCGTGCACGATTCAAACCCCGAAGTCTCCATCGTTGTTCCTGTATATAACGAGTTCGATAATTTGCCCGACCTGGTGGCCCGCATTGACGAGGCCATGCGCACCCAGACGCTGAGCTACGAACTGATTGCAGTGGACGATGGCTCGACGGATGGCAGTGCCAAGCGTCTGCGCGAGCTGGCCGAACAGCATCCCTGGGTGCGTGCCGTCTGTCTGGTTCGCAACTACGGCCAGTCCAGCGCGCTGCAAGCCGGTTTCGACCGGGTGCGTGGCCGTTATGTGGTCACGCTGGATGCCGACCTGCAAAACGAGCCCGGCGATATTCCGCTGTTGCTGGAGCGCCTGGAAAACGACCCCGATGTGGACATGATCTCGGGCTGGCGCAAGAACCGCCAGGACAAGGCGCTGTCACGCCGTCTGCCCTCGGTGCTGGCCAACCGCCTGATCTCCAGATTCACCAATGTGCAGCTGCATGACTACGGCTGTGCATTGAAGGCCTATCGCCGCGAGATCATCGACCGCATTCGCCTCTATGGCGAGATGCACCGCTTCATTCCCTCGCTGGCACGCGATGCCGGGGCCCGTATCACCGAGATTCCGGTGCGCCACCATGCACGCACGCGCGGCGTCTCCAAATACGGCATCGATCGCACCTTCCGGGTGATTCTGGATCTGATCTTCATTGTCTTTTTCATGCGCTTTCGCCAGCGTCCGCTGCATGCCTTCGGCGGCATGGGTCTGTGGATGGCTGCGCCTGGCGTGCTGATCCTGCTGTGGCTGCTGGCGCAGAAGATCATGGGCGAATCGATTGGTGGCCGTCCCCTGTTGATGGCCGGAGTCATGCTGGTGCTCATGGGCATGCAGTTCATCGCTGCGGGCCTGATCGGCGAGCTGCTCACGCGTATCTATTACGAGTCGGGCAGCGGCCTGCAGTACTACGCCAAGGATTACGGCGCTGTCGAATACAAGCCCTCAGGCAAGGCCGCGAAAACCGAGAACGCGATCCTGTGAGCAAGGCGCGTAAGGCGTTTGTCCGGGCCCTGATGGGCATTGCGTTGCTGACTGCCGTGGTCTATCTCGCCAACCCGGTTCAGCTCTGGGGGCGGCTGCAGCAGGCCAGTCCCTGGTGGCTGCTGAGTGGGTTTGGGGTCTCCATTGCATCGAATGCCGTGTCGGCCTGGCGCTGGCGTGCCATGGCTGGCTGGCTGGGCGCCGAGATGTCGGTAGCGTCCAGCATGCGCTGGTACTTTCAGGCGATCGGCCTGAATGTGCTGCTGCCTGGCGCTGTCGTGGGCGGTGATGTCTATCGTGCGATCGCGCTGCACAAGACCGGGCAGGCCAAGGCGGCAAGCACTCTGTCGGTGATTCTGGATCGTGTCAGCGGTCTGTGGATGCTGTGTGCGATCGGCGGTCTGGGGGCGGTGGCCTGTGCGCCGACGCTGTCCCCCTGGCTGCGCATGGATACCACGATCTTCGTCACGCTGCTGCTCGCCCTCACCATGATCTGGCTGCTGCTGCCCTGGGCCGTTCTGCAAGGCTTGCGCCGCCACTGGTTCAAGCTGCCCGGTGGATGGCTGGAGCCTGTGCGCATGGCGGCCAGCAGCCCGGACTTTCTGTCGCAGCTCTGGCTGCAAGCGGCGTCCTCGGCGCTGGTGCAATTGCTTTCCGCCGGCGCGCTGGCCTGTGGCGCGATCTCTCTGGGCCTGCATTTGCCGCTGGCTGTTTGGGCCTTTGCCATCGCCCCGGTGTTTCTGATGGCGGCGTTGCCGGTGAGCGTCGGCGGCTGGGGCACTCGTGAAGCCGCAGCCGTTGCGGCGCTGGCTCCATTCGGTGTGCCTGCGGTTCTGGCCGTCGGGGTCGGCCTCCTGTATGGCGTCTTTGCCCTGGGACAGGGGGCTCTGGGAGCCTTGGCCCTGGGCTTGCCGGGCAGGTCTCAGGACTGAGCTGCAGGGGCAGACGGTGCCTCCAGCCTGCAGATACCGCCCCAGAGCACGGCCAGGCTGAAGATGTAGAACATGTTTCCGCTGTTGTGTGCGAAGAAGACCTGGGTCCAGCCGAAGCCGAAGTAGGCCAGCGGCAGCAGCGTGGCGGCGGCCCGAAGAGCCAGCAGACTGGAGCGCTGTGCCGCATTGGCACGCGCCAGACGGCGCGGCGTGGGCCAGAAAATGGCGGCAGGCACGGCATAGAACGCCAGCAGAAGGATCAGTCCCGGCAGCCCGCGCTTGACCCACATGTCCAGTATCTCGTTGTGGGCATGCCCAAACTCCATGACCGAGGGGTGGGCCAGGCCTTGATCGACCATCTGCTTCTTGGCCGCAGGGTAGCCGGCCAGTCCCCAGCCGCTGAAGGGGCGCTGTTCAATCAGATGGATCGCAAGCCGCCATTGTTCCAGGCGCTGGCCGACCGAGGTCATTGCATATTGCTGAGGATCCTCCAGATATTGGGAGACTTCCCGGGCGGCCTCGGCGCTGCGCTGTTCCAGCTTTTGGTAGGTGGGCACTGCCACGATCAGCCCCAGAATGAGCATTCCTGCGGCGGCCATGCTGGCCAGACGCCTGTAGCCATTGAGCCATGCCATCAGCCAGATGGCCGCGATCAGCAACGGGATCACGACCCAGGAGCCGCGGGAGTCGGAAAGAAAGGACGCACAGACACCAAAGGCACCCAACACGCCCAGGGTGGCCGTCCGGGACTTGCTCCAATGGCCCAGCAAGGCGAGTGACAAAGTGGCAAAACCCAGATACATGGCAATGCCGCCATACTGGATGGCATTGGTAAAGCCGGATACTCGAGGCATCTTCAGCACGCCGGCCTGATAGATGGCAATGGCCAGAGCCCCTGCGCAGCCCAGAGCCAGGCCCCAGACGATCGCAGAGAGCCGGACACCTGATTTGCTCAGATACCAGAGGCTGAGCGAGGCCAGCGCATATTTCGCGCCGTAGCCCCAGCCTGCCGCCGAGAACCAGCGGTCAAAGGACAGGCTCCAGAGCAGTCCCAGCACCAGCATCAGCCCCACCAGCGCCAAGGTTTCACGCCGGGCAGGGCCTTTGGGTCGGGCGGCGATGGAGCCTGCCAGCGTCAAAAGAGCCAGGGCGGTGGATCCGTAGGAGTAGCCTGAAGGAACGCAAAGACTCAGTGCAAAGAATGCAAAGCAGGCGGCATCCAGGGCATGGGCAAAGACGGTGGCCCGCTGGCCGGGCTGGCCGGGTTCAGGCGTGACGGGTGTAGACACATTCATAGTTGTGATCGGGTTCTTCTGCGAGGCATTGGGCTTCAACCTACACTGCAGGTCTTGTGTTCGGTGCAGAAGTGTATGTCCTCATTACCCATTGTCTTTATCAATTTGTCCAAGGACGCGGAGCGACGCGAGCGCATGACAGCCCAGTTCGCGCAAATGGGGTTGACGGCATCTCGCCTGCCTGCCGTGTGGTGGGCGGATCTCTCGCCGGCCGAGCAAAGGCATTACTTCCGAGCGCGGAAAAGCCACGGCCGCTATTTCAAACCCCTGAGTAACGGAGAGAAGGGCTGCTATGCCAGCCATCTGAGGTCGTGGCAGCAGCTTCTGGACGGAGATGCACCCGCCATGGTGGTTTTCGAGGATGATGTGCGACTGCTGACGCAGTTGCCGCAGGCGCTGGCGGCGATCGAGGCCCTGCCTGCCGACGGCAGCTGGGACATGATCAAGCTCTACGGACGCGAGTCGGAAAAGATTGCCAACCAAGGGACTCTGGTCGAAGGGGCACTGCAGCTGATTTCCTATCAACGGGTGCCGAGCTTCGCCGCAGGCTATGTCATCAGCCGATCCGGGGCCCGCAAGATGCTGGAGACACGTGTTCCCTTCGACAGGCCGGTGGATGTGGATATCCGCTTCTGGTTTGAGAACGATTTGCGTGTGTTCGGGGTCCACCCCTCGGTCATCGCCCTGGACGACACCAGCGAGGTCAGCAGCATCTGGGGGCAGCAGGCTGCACCGACGAGCCGCCTGCAGAAAATGCGCAAATTCAAGATGAAGCTGGCATTGAACTGGGGCAATTTCCGCGCGGCAAAACCCCAGGTATCGGCAGTTCTCAGGCCCTGAGTGTCAGCAGCGATTGATACTGGCCCCACATCTGTTCGCGTCCATAGTGGCCGAGGGCCTGGGCACGCGCCGCCGAGCCCAGACGCTGGGCCAGCGCGGGGTTCTGGAGCAGTCTTTGCAGTGCGTCCGCCATGGAGTCCGGGTCTGACTCCGGCACTCGCAGGCCGTCCACCTCGGGAGTGACGACTTCCCGGGCTCCGATGACATCGGAAACGACACAGGCGCAGCCTGCGGCCATGCCTTCCACCAGGGCCAGAGGCATGCCTTCCCAATGTGTCGCCAGAACAAAAATCTGCGTCCTGGCCAGCCGCTGTGGCAGGTCCGAGACGTTGCCCAGGAAGCGAACCTGCTGCTCAAGCCCCAGCTCCGCCACCAGCCTCTCGGCCCGGGCCCTGAGCGAGCGCTTGCCTGCGCCGGCCAGATAGAGCATGGGTGTCAGGCCCCGTTGCCTGAGTGCGCCCAGAGCCCTGATCAGCGTGTCGTGATCCTTCTGGCGCGCAAAACGGGATGCCATATAGATGGCGGGCTCGCGCTCCTGCCAGAGCGATGGCATGGCCTCCTGGGGAAAGCGTGTCAGGTCGATGCCGTTGCAGATGGCAATGCATTTTTCAGCCGGGAAACCCCGCTCGATCAGGCTGGTCCTGACGCCTTCGGAGACGCCGACATGGGCTTGAGTGAACGGCTCCAGCGCCAGAGCCTGGCGCAGACGACGCGGCGTGTAGCGCTCACGCGAGTTGTGTTCCACATGGAAGATATGTGCTACCCCCTCGGCCGCCGCAGCGCGACGGCCCCAGATATGGTCGCTGAAACCATGGGCGAACATCGCATCGGGCTTGAACCCGCGAAGGATCTTGCGCAGTTCCCAGACGGTGAGTGCATGCAGCCAGTTGGACACCACGACAACGCGCAGGCCTTGCTGGCGCAGGGCTTCAATCTTGGCCTCATCCGTGCTGGGCTTGCGGCGCAGCACCAGCAGAACTTCATAGCCGGGCGTGCGCAGTGCAGCCAGACTCAGGTCCACCGCGACCTGGGTCGCGCCGGAGAACCCTCCGGTCACGAAGTGAAGAATACGCACCGGCGTTGTGCCATCGGTACAGGGTCCGGCAATAGGGTATGAATTCATTGTTCTGATAGACAATCTGCGCAAATCATTTTGTGTCTATTGTTTCTTCTTGTTTGTCGGTGCCATGACCCGGATTCCTGCCCAATTGTTCAAAAGCGCATTACAGCTGGTTCAGCCCCGCACGCTGAAATCTTCAGCAAGCTACGGCGGTGTGGCACCGTTCATTGTCGACGGCGAGTCGGTGGCCACCGCACCGGCGCTGGCGGCCCCGCAGGGGGCCGCGATTCCCAGAAAGCTGTGGACCTACTGGAACCATCCTCAGCCGGATTCGTTCGTGCGCGAATGCATCCAGAGCTGGCATTTGCAGTGTCCGGATTATGAGGTATGCCTTGTGCATCCAGGCAACTTGGCCGAGTACGTGGAGCCAGGGGCGTTGCCTGCCCAGTTCCTTGAGTTGCATCCCACGAAGCAGTCCGACTGGCTGCGCCTGTATCTCGTGGCCCTGCACGGGGGCTTCTGGCTGGATGCCAGTACCTTGCTGACGCGTTCGCTGAGCTGGATGCAGGCAGCCGCCGACCCAAGGACCGAGTTTGTGGGCTTCTATCTTGAAAAATTCACCACGCAGGTGCAGACGCCTGTCATTGAAAGCTGGGCATTTGGCGCTTTGGCAGGCGCGGATTTCATCGTGGCCTGGCAGAGGGAATTTCACCAGGCCTTGATTGTGGAGGGCACCGAGGCCTATCTGCGGCGCCTTCAGGCCCGCCCGGACTGGGCCGGTATCCGGCAAAACATCGGTGACCCCCATTACCTGCTGATTCATGTCACGGCACAGCAGGTGCTGCGCCAACGGCAGTTTTCACGCATGGCATTGTTCAAGGCCGAGGACTCGGCCTATTACTACCACCATGCCTTGCGCTGGAAATGGTATTTGCTGTACCCCCAGCTGTGTCGGGTTCAGGGGCCGAGGATCAGCGCCCCCATCGTCAAGCTCAGAGGCGGTGAGCGACGGCATTTCACGGAAATGTTCAAAGCGCACGGAGCAGCGGTGCCAGGAAGCACCTGGCATCGGGCTCTCAATCCCGACACATAGAAAAAGAGGCTCCCGCCGGGAGCCTCTCTGATCGGCGATGGCTGCTTCAATGCCCGCCGGAAAACACCTCGCCAGCCTTCAGGCGGTACGTTGTGCCGCAATAAGGACATTTGGCATCGCCGGTCTTGGCCACATCCAGGTAGACCTTGGGGTGGCTGTTCCACAGCTTCATATCGGCCTTGGGGCTGGGGCAGAACACACCACCCTGGGCGTTCAGGTCTTTGGCGGCCAGTTCGACGACGGCGTTCGTGGTCATTTCTCGTGTCTTTCGTGTTTTCAATAATGAAGCTTGGCCGGCAATACTGGCGCAATGAAGATCAGAAGCACCAAGCAAGGGCCGTCCCGCAGCGGCGGTGCGGTCCCTCGAGGGGGACTGCACCGCCGCTCGGGGGGATGATTTATACCAAGGTGAGCCAGTGGGCGTATTTGGGGTTGCGGCCGTTGACGATGTCAAAGTAGGCCGCCTGGATTTTCTCGGTGATCGGGCCACGGCGGCCTTCGCCGATCTGCACGCGATCCACTTCGCGGATGGGCGTGACTTCCGCCGCGGTGCCGGTGAAGAACAACTCGTCCGAGATATACAGTTCGTCGCGGGTGATGCGCTTTTGCACCACTTCCAGGCCGAGGTCCTTGCAGATGTGCAGCACGGTGTTGCGGGTGATGCCGTTGAGTGCGCCGGCGGACAGGTCGGGGGTGTAGATCACGCCGTCCTTGACCACAAAGATGTTCTCTCCCGAGCCTTCGGAGACAAAGCCCGATGCGTCCAGCAGGATGGCCTCGTCGTAGCCGTCGTCCAGAGCCTCCGTATTGGCCAGGATGGAGTTGGTGTAGTTGCTCACCGCCTTGGCCTGGCTCATGGTGATGTTCACATGGTGGCGGGTGTAGCTGGAAATCTTGGTGCGGATGCCGCGCTGCATGCCTTCCTCGCCCAGGTAGGCGCCCCAGGCCCAGGCCGCCACCATCAGGTGGATGGTGTTGCCCTTGGGCGAGACGCCCAGCTTGCGGTCGCCGATCCAGGTCAGCGGGCGCAGATAGCAGGATTTGAGGCCGTTGGCCCTGACCACCTCGACCTGGGCCTGATTCACCTGTTCCTGGCCGAACGGAATCTGCATGCGCAGGATCTTGGCACTGTTGAACAGGCGTTTGGTATGTTCTTCAAGGCGGAAGATGGCCGTGCCTTTTTCGGTTTCGTAGGCGCGCACGCCCTCAAAGGCACCGCAGCCATAGTGCAGCGTGTGGGTCAGCACGTGGATCTTGGCGTCGCGCCACTCCACCAGCTGGCCATCCATCCAGATCTTGCCGTCGCGGTCGGACATCGAGGGAACAACAGGGCTCATAAAACCATCCTCTATGGGTTGTGTGTTCGGCGGGCGCTGCTGCCGGGTCGGCGGCAGCGCTTGTCTCCTGAAGCTGCCATTTTAGGGGGAGGTCGGCTCCGATGTCCGGGCAGTTGCTTCCGTAGTAGTCGGGTTCAGGTCTTCCTTGGGCCCGGGACGCTGCAGCTCCCATTTCATGAGACGGCCGGCGACGAACTCACAGGTCACATGGGACTGTGTACCGTCGGTCCAGCGGTAGATCTCGGGGCTCTGGCCTTCTTCGGACAGGCGCTGGCCCAGGGAGCGGGTCATGGCCACCACGTGGACCAGCGGGACCTTGGGCTTGAGCTTGGCATTGAGCATCACGGCGCTGCCCACATAGCCGATAGGCCGGTCCGATGCCTTCTTCATGATGGACATCAGGCGTGTGAAGTGCAGCAGCACCCACATGATGATGCCGCCTGCCACGGCCGCCACGCCGGGCCAGCCCGCCGAGTTGTAGGCCGCGATCACCAGAACGATCAAGCCCAGGGGAACCAAAATATTGCGCAAATTCATGGGCTTATTGTCTTACGAGGGTATGGGGTTGAGTGTGCGGACAGTGCGTATGCCCGCACAGGTGGCATTGATCAGGCGATCTTCAAAAAAAGTAGCTGAATGCATATTGAAATCAATGATTCAAGATCATTTGTAGCCCGATGTTGAGGCCAAGAAATCGTGAGCAGCTATCAAAAATGAATCAACCTATGCCGCGCACGATGTTGATCGCCTCATCCACGCGCTCCACGGCATGAATGGTCAGGCCGGCGATGGGCTTCTTGGGGGCATTGGCCTTGGGAACCACAGCGATAGTGAATCCCAACTTTGCCGCTTCCTTGAGGCGCTCCTGGCCGCGCGGTGCAGGGCGCACCTCACCGGCCAGACCGACCTCGCCAAACGCGATAAAGCCTTTGGGCAGCGACTTGCCTCGCAGACTGGAAGTGATTGCCAACATCACGGCAAGATCCGCTGCCGGCTCGTTGATGCGTACTCCGCCCACGGCGTTGACGAACACGTCCTGGTCGGCGCAGGCCACGCCCGCATGGCGGTTGAGCACCGCCAGCAGCATGGCCAGCCGGTCGCGGTCCAGGCCGACGGAGAGGCGCCGCGCGGCCGGACCGCCCTGGTCCACCAGGGCCTGGATCTCCACCAGCATGGGACGCGTGCCCTCCAGCGTCACCAGCACGCAGCTGCCGGGCACGGGTTCGCTGTGCTGGCTCAGGAAGATGGCGCTGGGGTTGGTTACGCCCTTGAGGCCTTTTTCCGTCATCGCGAAGACGCCGATTTCGTTGACGGCACCAAAGCGGTTCTTGATGGCGCGCACCAGACGGAAGTTGCTGTGCGTGTCACCTTCGAAATAGAGCACCGTGTCCACCATGTGCTCGAGCACGCGCGGGCCGGCCAGCGCGCCGTCCTTGGTCACATGGCCCACCAGGATGATGGTGATGCCCGTGGTCTTGGCTGCTCGCGTCAGGTGGGCCGCGCATTCGCGCACCTGTGCCACCGAGCCCGGGGCCGAGGACAGCTGGTCCGAATACACGGTCTGAATCGAGTCGATGACCACCACGGCGGGCTGGGTGGCCTCCACGGTGGCCAGGATTTTCTCGAGCTGGATCTCGGCCAGCACATTGACCTGGCTGTTGT
>NZ_SPEY01000074.1 GCF_009360615.1 Comamonas sp. | reverse complement strand
ACACGTCGCCAATGCAGCCGCGCCATGGCGATAGGCCGGCAGACGGAGGAGCCCAGGCTTGATGCCTTTTTGCTCTGCGGCGACGCCAGCGCCGGCCGCTGGCTGGGGCCGGTACTGCGCGACGAGCAATCGGTGCAAAGCTATGGGCGTCTGCTGCTGTCCTCGGGGGCCAGGCCGCCCGCCGCCCTGCCGGCCCGGTCGCCACAGGTCTGTGCCTGCATGAATGTGGATGAGGCCCGCATCCAGTCGATGCTGGGCGTGTGCGAGGGCTCCGCGCACGAGCGGCTCTCGCAGCTCAAGTCTTCTTTGGGCTGCGGCACGCGCTGCGGCTCCTGCATTCCCAGGATCAAGCAACTGGTACATGTGACGCCTGCGCCGCAGGCGGCAGTCCCGCCGGTTGACGCCTAGGTTTCGATGTCCGGCAACGCACAGGAAAGGCCAGCCATGACACACAGCCACACCGCTTCCATGACGCCCGTGGGGCGCTGCTATCTGGTCGGTGCCGGACCCGGCGATCCCGAGCTGCTCACGCTCAAGGCGCTGAGACTGATCCAGTCCGCCACGCTGCTGCTGGCGGACGACCTGGTGTCTGCCGACATCGTGAAGCTTGCCAGCGCAAGCGCCCGCATCGTTCATGTGGGCAAGCGCGGCGGGCGCGAGAGCACCTCGCAGGAATTCATTGAAAAGCTCATGATCATGGCGGCCCGACAGGGGGAGCTGGTGGTGCGCCTCAAGGGCGGCGATCCTTTCATCTTCGGCCGGGGCGGCGAGGAGGTCGAGCATCTGCGCACGGCCGGAATCGCCGTGGAAGTGGTCAACGGCATCACCGCAGGGCTGGCCGCTGCCACCAGCCTGGGCGTGCCGCTGACCCATCGCGACCATGCCCATGGCGTGGTGTTCGTCACAGGTCACGCCAAGCCAGGCAGTGCCGGCCATGACTGGCAGCTGCTGGCCGGCACGGCCCACATGCTGGGGCTGACGCTGGTGATCTACATGGGGGTCGCCACTGCCGGCATCCTCCAGCAGCAGCTGCTGGCTGGCGGGCTGCCGGCTACGACTCCCGTGGCCCTGGTCCAGAGCGCCAGCCTGCCCGCACAGCGGCAGATCCTCACCTGTCTGGGGCAGCTGACGCAGGCACTGGCCTGCAGCGGGCTGGGCAGTCCCTGCGTGATCGTGGTGGGAGAGGTGGTCGGCCTGGCCGCATCGTCGGCAGCCGGTCTTGACGGGCTGCTGGGGTCGGAGCCACTGCGGCGTGCCGTAGGCGCATGAAGGCCGATTGCTGACGGCTGTCTCCCTTTTGTCTGAGTGTCGGGCCCGCATGACTAGAATTTGCCGCGAACCCCTGAACATTTGTCACACCCGGCCGCGCCAGTCTGCAGGGGGATAGCGGCGGCCGACACCTATGAGTCATGCGATGAGCACTGCATATCCTGATACCCAGCTTTTGATCGACGGTCAGTGGCAGGACGCTGCCAGCGGCAAGAAAATTGATGTGCGCAACCCCGCAACGGGCGAGGTGATTGGCCGCGTCGCCCATGCCGACATTGCCGATCTGGACCGCGCCCTGGCCGCGGCCGACAAGGGCTTTCAGGTCTGGCGCAAGGTGTCTGCCCATGAGCGCGGCGCCATCATGCGCCGTGCCGCAGCCCTGCTCAAGGAGCGTGCCGACGAGATCGCCGCACTGCTCACGCAGGAGCAGGGCAAGCCGCTGGCCGAGGCCAAGGTGGAGATCATTGCTGGCGCCGGCATCATCGAGTGGTTTGCCGACGAGGCTCTGCGTGTCTATGGCCGCATCGTGCCGTCGCGCCGCCCCGAGCAGCAGCAGCTGGTGATCAAGGACCCCGTGGGCCCGGTCGCCGCCTTCACGCCCTGGAACTTTCCCGTCAACCAGATCGTGCGCAAGATCGGCGCAGCCCTGGCCTCGGGTTGCTCCTTCCTGGTCAAGGCACCCGAGGAGACGCCGGCCTCCCCTGCCGCCCTGCTCAAGTGTTTCGTCGATGCCGGCATACCTGCCGGTGTCGTGGGCCTGGTCTATGGCAACCCGGCGCAGATTTCCGAGTACCTGATTGCCCACCCCGTGATCCGCAAGGTGACCTTCACGGGTTCCACGGCCGTGGGCAAGCAGCTGGCAGCGCTGGCCGGCCAGCACATGAAGCGCTCCACCATGGAACTCGGCGGTCATGCCCCCGTGATCGTGGCCGAGGATGCCGACGTGCAACTGGCCGTCAAGGCCGCCGGTGCGGCCAAGTTCCGCAACGCGGGACAGGTCTGCATCTCGCCCACGCGCTTTCTGGTGCACAACAGCGTGCGTGAGGAGTTCACGCGCGCCATGGTGGCCCATGCCGAGGCATTGAAGGTCGGCAACGGCCTGGAGCAGGGCACGCAGATGGGGCCGCTGGCCAACCCGCGTCGCGTGACCGCGCTGACCCAGCTGATCCAGAACGCCGAGCAAAGCGGCGCCAAGCTGATGACGGGGGGCAAATCCTTCGGATCTTCGGGTAATTTCTTTGCCCCCACGGTGCTGGCCGACGTGCCGTTGACGGCCGATATCTTCAACCAGGAGCCCTTCGGCCCGGTGGCGGCGATTCGCGGCTTCGACAGGATCGAAGACGCGATTCAGGAGGCCAACCGCCTGTCCTATGGGCTGGCGGCCTATGCCTTCACGCGCTCGCTGAAGACAGCGCACCAGCTGTCGCAGGATGTGGAGGCCGGCATGCTGTGGATCAACCAGCCGGCTCTGCCGTCGGCCGAACTGCCCTTCGGCGGCATCAAGGACTCGGGCTACGGCTCCGAAGGTGGACCGGAGGCGCTGGACGCCTATCTGGTGGCCAAGGCGGTTGCCATCAGCTGCGTCTGACGCGGCAGCGCGCTGGATGCCAAGGCCACCCCAGGGTGGCCTTTTTCATGGGAGATGCATGCTGTCTGGCGTGTGGGGATTGCAGGGGGGATGCGCGTCCCGATTGCAGTCCCCGGGCCGCCTCTATGCAAGAGGATGTCCGCCGTCCTCGGTCCTCGCCCTCGGTCGCCGGGGCATGCCCACGGTTCTGCGTCAGTGCAACGCGGCACTTGAGGCAAAGAAGGCCACATGTTCGCGGATGTCCTGGGCGGCCAGTCGCAGTTGCAGCGCCTGCTCGGGCTGGTGCTGCTGCAAGCGCCGGGCCAGGCCTTGGAGCAGCGGAGCGGCCCTGGCGGGAGCACTGGGCAACTGCTTCAGTCTTTGCAGTGCGCTGCGCACAGCGCGCAAGGTGCTTTCGGACAGAAGTACATCCGCCTGCAGCTGATGCAGGATCAGCACGGCCTTGCCCACGCGCAGCGCGGCCAGACCGCAGTCGGCTGCATCCTGGACTGCGGAGGCACCGGCTTTTTCGGAGGCGCGCACCAGGCGCAGCAGGCGGTGGTAGAGGCGGGCGCGCCATACGCGCACGTCTCGGGCGTGCCCAGGGGTACAGGCCATGTCCTGCAACTCGTGAACCATCATGGCGCGCAGGCCGTCGAGCCTGCCTTGCACCGTGACCGGCAGGATGAAGCGGTAGGCGACCCAGCCGGCCAGCGGTCCGGTGACGATGGCGAACGCCATGGACAGCGAGTGGCCCACATCGAGCTGGTAGGGGAATTGAGGCGACAGCGCCAGCAGGATCACCATGCAGCAGTCAAAGCCGTACAGCGTGGTCCGGCGGTGGCTGAGCAGCAGGGCGCCCAGAAAGATGAACGGCATCATCATCAGCACCATCTGCTGCTGGCTGCTGGCGAATGGCCAGGCAAACCACTGGCAGGCCAGCGCCACGCCCGCGCCCATGGCCTGGCCCAGAATCACGAAGCGCATGGTGAAGACCGGGTTCTCGAACGAGGAGAACACGGTGATCATCACCGACAGGCCCAGCAGCATGTAGGCGCCGCCATGCCAGCCGGTGACCACCCAGATCAGGCCGACCAGAAAGATGGCGCTGAAGGCCCGCAGCATCGCCCGGCGTGCGCCCACCCAGTCACTGTGCAGGACCACGGGCAACTGGCGTGCGCGATGGTGGGCTGGCAGCGTCAGGTCGCTGGCTGCCACGAAGTGGGCCTGTAGGGCCAGGCCGATATTGCCCAGGATTTCCTCGGCATGGCCCCAGCCTGCGGCGGCACTGCGGGCCGTGGCGATCGCGTCGAGGGCGGCCAGCGGCGCAGGCTGGGTTTCCAGCAGCCTGGCGGCCTGCTCCAGCGCCGCCGTCATGATCCGGGCCTGCTCGGCCGTGAAGGCAGGGGTCAGCGTCTTGCCCGTGCTGTCGCGCAGCCAGAGCAGTGCCGAGATCTGGGTATTGATCAGGCGGCGCAGCGCCCGCACGGCGCGGCGCGAACGCTGCGAGCCTGCGGCATGTGGATCCAGCCCTTCCTCGATGGCGGCCATCACGGCCAGTCGCTCGGCCAGGTCCCTGGGACTGAGGGGGCTATGCCCGGCGGCGGTGGCCCGTGCCGCGTCGGCGATATCGCGCAGCAAACGCGCGCAGAGTCGTCGTACCCTGCCGTCGCCGGGGATTTCAGCGCCCACGGGCGTGAACAGCCAGCCCACGACAAGGGCGGCGGCCACACCGGTCAGTGCGGTGAACAGGCGATCCCAGCCCAGCGCGTAGACATGGGCGGGGTTGCCGTTGTCCAGCAGGGCAACCATCGAGGCCGAATAGCCGGCCAGCATGGTGCCGTAGGAGGCAAAGCTGCGCTGCAGATTGCCCAGGCCCGCGCAAATGCCGATCCACACCGCCAGCCCCGTGACCAGCCACAGCAGATCGCCATTGGCCACCAGTACCAGCACCACGCCGGCGGCCGTGCCGACCAGCGTGCCCGTGGTACGGAAAAAGCTTTTCTCGAGCAACTGGCCGCGCAGCGGCTGGGAGGCCGCCCAGACCGTCATGCCCGCCCATTGCGGATGTTCCAGCCCCAGGGCCCAGGCGGCGAACACGGCAATACAGGCTGCAAAAGCCGTGCGCAGATGCTGGCGCAGGCGGGCGCTGTCAAAGCCCCATCGCGTGGCGCTCTCCAGCAGGCGGTCGTAGGCAGCCACGCTCATGCGCGCTCCTCGGGCTGGACCTGGGCTGAGCGCTGCTCGTGCATCTGCTCGATACGGGCGCGAATCTTGTTGACGCCCTCCAGCATGGCCTCGACCTCGGGGTCCTCCAGGTCCTGCAGCAGACTGAGTTCGGCCTCCAGCATGGTGGCGCGGACATGGTCCACGGCGCGATTGCCTTCGGCCGTGAGAAAGATGCGCTTGCTGCGGCGGTCGGCCGCATCGGCGCGGCGCTCCACCCAGCCCTTGCCCTCGAGAATGTCCAGCAGGCGCACCAGGCTGGAGCCATCCAGGCCCACGCGCTCGGCCAGCTCCTTTTGCGTCACGCCGTCGCCCCAGGCGCGCAGATGCAAAAGCGGCGTCCAGGTGGCGTCGGTCAGGCCGCTGGCCGCCAGCTGTTCTTCGACAAAACGCCGCCATTGGCGGGTCAGGGTGACCATGAGAAATCCCAGGCGGTCGCGGGAGGGGGCATCGGCAAAAGACATGGCCGAATTTTGATGTATCTGCAATTAATTTGCAATTCAAACTAATTGATTCTGCATTTATGGCAAGGGTATTCCCTTGTTTTTGATAAAAAAAAGAGAGCGTCAGACGCTCTCTTTCAAAGGGTTTCAGAACTCTAAATCATCCAGTCCCAATACAGTCAAGTGCAAGCTGCTATCAGATGAGTGTTGGAACCCATAGATTCAGCACCAGTCCGACGATCAGCAGCCAGGCGAACAAAGCCAGGGCCAGAATCAGCGGCCGGGTACCGGCAGCGCGCACTGCGCGGATATGGGTGGTCAGTCCCAGGGCAGCCATGGCCAGGGCCAGCAGCGCGTTGTCAAGCTGAATGCCGGCGCTGACCACTTCCCTGGGCAGCACGCCCAGGGAGTTGACGCCGGCCATGGCCACGAAGCCTACGGCAAACCAGGGAATGGTGATCCGGTTGGCGGGCTGGCCGTTGTTCACGCCCAGGGCCCGCTCGCTGCGTGTCAGCCACATCGACAGCACCAGCAGGAAGGGCGCCAGCATCATCACGCGCACCATCTTGGCGATCACCGCCGTGTCAGCGGCCTGGCTGCCGATGGCTTCACCGGCGGCCACGACCTGGGCTACCTCATGCACGGTGGAGCCGACGAAAACGCCGTACTGCTGCATGCTGGTGTCTATCCAGCCGTACTCGGCATTCCAGTGGAACAGCGCCGGGTACAGAAAGGTGCCGATGGTGCCGAACACCACCACGGTGGCCACGGCCACGGCCACGTCCTCGGCACGGCCCTTGACCACGGGTTCGGTGGCCAGCACGGCGGCGGCACCGCAGATGGAGGCCCCGGCCCCCACCAGCATGGTGGTGCGCCTGTCCATGCCCAGCAGCTTCTGGCCTATCCACTGCGCCAGCAAAAACGTGCTGGACAGCACCAGCGCATCGATCACCACGCCGGCCATGCCGACCTGGCCGATGTCCTGGAAGGTCAGGCGCAGACCGTAGAGCACGATGCCGGTGCGCAGCAGACGGGCCTTGGTGAAGGCGATGCCGCTGGCACACGGGCTGGCGATGGCAGGGTAGACGGTGTTGCCGATCAGCAGGCCGATGATGATGGCCAGCGTCAGCGCACTCAGGCCGTTGTTCCTGATGGCCGGAAACTGTGCGGCCCAGGTGGCCGCGGCAGCGATGGCGCCCGCCAGCAGCAGGCCGGGAACCATCCCGCCGGTTTTGTGCATCCAGCCTTGCGAGGGTGCGGAGTTTTTCAGTGTTGTAGTGTTCATCGTGACCTTTCGCAGCAGGCAGGACAACAGGTCTGATTGCCGGCATGGAGATCACTTTAGATTTCTTGGTTATATTTGTATAACTAATAGTTTTTGTAAGATTAACCGATAAAACAGGTAGATTGGTCTTTCTGGTTCCTGCCGTCCGACTCAATCTTTGACGGGGTGAGCCGGTGCCGGACTGCCCGTGCCTTGCCCACAGGCACGGGATCCTGTCGGGTCGGCGGCCATCGATACGAATATACGAATCATCGTCATGCTGCATCTCACCTTGCGTCAGTTCGAAATTTTCTGCGCCGTGGCCCAGAGCGGGACCACGGTGGCGGCGGCAGAGGCCGTGGCGCTTTCGCAATCGGCCACCAGTGCTGCGCTGCAACAGCTGGAGCAAGGGCTGGGCGTGCAGCTGTTCGAGCGCGTGGGCAAGCGCCTGGTACTCAACGATGCGGGCCGCGCGCTGCTGCCGCAGGCCCTGGGCGTTCTGGAGCAGGCAAGAGGCATAGAGCAGACGTTTTCCGCGCGTGCGGCCAACATGCCGGTGCGCCTGCGCGTGGCGGCCAGCACCACCATCGGCACCTATGCGCTGCCCGAGGTGCTGGCACGGCTGGCGCGCTCGCATCCCCTGGTTCGTGTGGACCTGCAGATCGCCAACACCCGGGAAGTGTGCGAAGCCGTGCTGGCCATGGAGGTCGACATGGGCCTGATCGAGGGGAGCAGCCACTGGCAGGGGCTGGAGGTCGAGCCTTGGCTGCGCGACGAACTGGTCATCGTGGCATCGCCGCAGGACCCGCTGGCCGAGCAGGCGCGCAGCAAGCCGCTGGGCGTGGCAGCGCTGCGCAAGGCGGCATGGCTGCTGCGCGAGGCAGGTTCGGGCACGCGCGAGATGGTCGAGCATGCGCTGCTGCCGCACCTGCACCAGCTGCCTGCGAGCGCCACGCTGGGCAGCTCCGAGGCGATTGCACGCTGTGTCGAGCAGGGGCTGGGCATCAGCTGCCTGTCGCGCGTGCTGGTTCAGTCACAGTTGCAGGCCAGGGCGCTGGAAATTCTGCCCACCACCTTGCCGCGCATGTGGCGCAACTTCTCTCTGGTGCAGCGTGCCGGCAAGCGCCGCTCGCCCGCGCTGCAGGCCTTTGTCGATGCCTGCAAGGCCAGCGAACCGGCGCTGAGCGAGCCCTCGGGTCCATCCAATGTCAAACACGCTGTAGCGCTTGAATGACAGACGTCGACAGCTATGGTTTTCTTAACAATGATTTGCTTGCGACACCGGTTTTTGCCCCTATATTGGGTAGACAAGTCGGGCGCGGGCTGCGCGACACCGGCTTTCTCAAGCAGGGAGGAACACCATGAAAACCATCGATGAAATGCTGCACCTGGACCTGCTCACTCACGAACAGCACTTGCAGATCAGCCACTGGATCGACGATGCGCAGTCCCCCGAGGCCATTTTGCAGATGCCTGCCGGCCTCTGGCAGGCCGTGGAGCGCGCCAGCCAGGCCATGGGCGTGAACGAGGATTTGCTGCGCCCGCCGGCGCTGGACGCCGGCGGTCTGACTTTCAGTCAGTAGGTCGCCGGGCCTGGCTCTCAGCCAAAAGCGCCTCAAACGCAGGCTGCACAAGCGCCGCCTGCGCTGATTTTCATTTCAGCGGAATCGGCGTGGCCTGCGGCACGGTCACGGCGGTGACGCTGTTCTGGGGCGAGCCTTCGATCACCCGGTCCGAGTAGGTCATGTAGATCAGGGCATTGCGCTTGGCATCCACCATGCGAACCACACGCAGGCGCTTGAACAGCAGCGAGGTGCGTTCGGTGAACACCTCTTCCTGCTGCCTGAGCGGTGCGGGGAACTGGATATTGCCCGTGGCCTGGCACGAAATAGACGCTTCCGAGCGATCCTCGGCCAGGCCCAGGCCGCCCTTGATGCCGCCGGTCTTGGCACGCGAGACATAGCAGGTCACACCCGGCACCTTGGGGTCGTCATAGGCATCGACCACGATCTTGTGATCCGGGCCAATCCACTTGAAGACGGTATCCACGGCGCCTATCTGTTCGGCATGGCTCATGCCGACAAAGGCCATGGTTCCTACGGCGGCGGCCGCGACGGCCAGAACGGCAGAGAGCAGTTTCATGGTGGTGCGCATACAGTGAGTTAAGGGTTAACCCTTGTCTTTTAACAGGGCATTGTGCCCCGAGCAAGGGATTGGCAGCCGGCCTGAAGACAATACCGGCTGCTGCAGAGCTTTCTGTATTGCAACACGGTTTGCCCCGGCCTGCTGGCGGGCACCGGCAGCCGAGACGCTGCCGCCGGCATGACACCACGCCAGCCGGACGACCCAATCCCTCCTTGATCTGCGACCGCTCCTCGGGCGGTGGCTCCCTGCAAGCGCCGCATCCGCCGGATGGGGCTGTTATCCATGTCGGTGAACGTTTCCGCGCCCGGTCTGAGCGCTTCCTCCCTGTTGTTGATGGCACTGGCCTGTGGCCTGTGTGCCGGCGGCAACTATTTCAACCAGCCGCTGCTGCACTCGATTGCCGGCCATTTCTCGGTCCACGAGTCGGCGGCCGCGACCAGCGTGACGCTGGCCCAGGTGGCCTATGCGGCAGGTCTTCTGCTGCTGGCGCCGCTGGGCGACAAGCTGCAGCGCCGCGGCCTGGCCGTGGGCCTGATGCTGCTGGCGGCCCTGGGGCAGGCGCTGTGCGGCCTGGCGGGGCAGTTCGATGTGTTTCTGCTGGGCACGCTGATGGCGGGCCTGTTCTCGGTTGCGGCCCAGGTGCTGGTGCCCATGGCGGCGGCCCTGGCCCAGCCGGGGCAAAGCGGTCGCGCGGTGGGCTGGGTGATGAGCGGTCTGCTGCTGGGCATCCTGCTGGCCCGCAGCGTGGCCGGAATGGTCTCGGAGGCCTGGGGCTGGCAGGCCGTCTACCAGGGGGCTGCGCTGGTGATGGCCGTGGTGGCGCTGTGGCTGTGGAGGGCCCTGCCGGCATCGCGCAACCCCAGCCCTGTCAGTTATCCGCAGGTGCTGAGAAGCATGTGGCATCTGCTGCGCAGTCAGCCGGGTCTGCGCCAGCGCACCCTGGTCAGCGCGCTGGCGTTCGCCTCGGTCAGCGTGCTGTTCTCGACCATGGCGCTGCAGCTGTCCAGCGGTCCCCTGGGTCTGGATGACGGGCAGATTGGCTTGATCGGTCTGGCCGGTGCAGCAGGTGCCCTGGCGGCCACGCAGGCGGGGCGACTGGTGGACAAGGGCCTGGGCCGCGTGAGCTGCGCCATCGGGGCACTGGCCCTGCTGCTGTCCTGGCCCCTGCTGTGGGTGGGCGGAGCGCATCTGGGCTGGTTCGTGCTGGGCATGGTGGTGATCGATCTGGGCCTGCAATGCCTGAACATCACCAACCAGGCCACGGTGGCCCAGTTGCTGCCCGCAGCGCGCGGCCGCATGAATGCCGTCTACATGACGGGCTATTTCACGGGCGCGGCGGCAGGTTCGGCGCTGGGCACCTTGGCCTGGAGCATTGACGGCTGGCAGGGTGCCTGCGCCCTGGGCCTGGCCCTGGCGCTGCTGGCGTGCCTGGGCACTTTCAGAATGCGCAAGACCCATGGCCTGGTGGCCAGGCTGGCCTAGAGCCGCTGGCGTCTAAAGATCCCAGCGCAGGGAGGCGCTAAAGGTTCTCTGCGGATAGGGATGGAAGTTCCAGTACTTGGCATTGTTGGCGTTGTCGATGCCGAAGGCGGCCGACAGCTGTCTGTCGATCTGATAGCGGGCCCGCAGATCGACACTGAAGTACTGGCTGGCACCCATATAGGTGTCGGCATGCACGTCGCTGTTGTCCAGATTCGAGTACTGGCGCCCGCTGTAGCGCGCCGCGACGGTCAAGGCCCAGCGTTGATCGGGCTTGTAGGTGGCCCAGGCTGTGGCACGCCAGCGTGGCACGCGGGGTTGCCATTTGCCGACGCTGGCCGGGTTGGCGGCATTGGCCGTGATGCGCGAGTTGGCCCAGGTCAGGCTGCCGCCCAGGTCCAGCCCGCGAATCCACACCGACTGCGCCGAGTAAGCCAGTTCCAGCCCCGAGGTACGGACCTGATCCACGTTCTGCACCGCAGAGATGGTGGTGCCGGGAATCAGCTGGCTGTAGAGCGCATCGCGCGTGCGTTCATGGAACCAGGTGGCGCGTAGCAGGCCATTGCCCAGATCCTGCTCGGCCGTCAGCTCGCCCGTCCAGGACTTTTCGGGTTTCAGGTTCGGGTCGTTGATGAAGGACAGTGCCCCGCCAGAGGTCGCGCCATACAGCTCGCCCACGGTGGGAAAGCGCACGGCACGGCCCAGCGAGGCCTTGAGCGTGGTGTTGCGGGTCAGCTGGTAGGCCAGCGCGGCCTTGGGCGAGAAATGCGATTCGCTGCGCTGGGCGTAATTCAGCTGGCTGCTTGCCGTGGCGGTATGGCCCTGGCTGGCCGTCCAGTCCTCCCAGCGCAGACCCAGCACGGCCTTCCAGTCCCTGGCAAGCTGCCAGCTGTCCTGTGCCCAGGCATAGCGGGTCTCGGCCCTGCCGCCGACCTGGCTGACGATGGACTGCTCGTTGGCCGGGTCGGACTGCCAGTCGCCAACCACGTTGTATTTGCTGATGTTGAGCTTGTAGGCATCGCGGCCCAGGCCGAAGTCCACGATATGTGTGCCCTGCAGGCCCAGTATGTCGTTCTGTCGCCATGTGCCCTTGGCGGCCAGCGTGTTCCAGCCCGTGCCGTCCTGATCCTGCAGCGTGCCCTTGCCACCCAGATTGGCCGCCGGCTGGGCTACGGTGGGCACGCGCTGCTGATCCTTGCCGTAGTCGTACAGGCTGGCGCTGAGCTCCCAGTCAAACTCGCCCTGCGTATGGCTCTTGAGCGAGACCCCGTGCATGGTGTGGGTCTGCTGGTCCTGGCTCAGCCCGAATGCGGTGTCGGCCAGCTTGTAGGTCTTGCCGTCGATATTGATATTGCCGCTGTACACCGGCTGGCCGTCCGGTCCGCGCAGATAGGTCTCGGAGCTGCCTCTGGCGCTGTTCTGCCACCAGCCCAGCGTGTAGCTCGCGCGCAGCGTGGGCGTGATGTCGTAGGCCAGCTTGATCTTGGCGTGATCCTGCCGGGTGCGGTACTGCGTGCCCGCGCCCAGGATGTACCAGGGCTGATTGGTGGTGTTGAGCCCGGCAATCGCCCCGGTCACCGGGGTGCCGGCACCGCCCGCCACGCCGGCGGACTGCAGCACGGTGGGGAAGGTCATGGGCTGGCCCTGGCTGTCGCTGCGACTCAGGTTGATCCAGTACGACCAGTCGCCGCTTCTGCTGCCGATGGAAGCGCTGCTGTTCCAGCTGCGGTAGTGGCCGCTGCTGCCCAGCACGTCGGCGCTCTGGGAAGAATAGCCGGCGGCCACATGGGCTTCGAGCTTGTCGGGCATGCGCGTCACATAGTCCACCACGGCACCGGCGGAATTGCCGGGATAGGCGGCCGAGAACGGGCCGTACATGACATCGACGCGCTCGATCTCCTCGGGCGTCACCAGGCCCCAGCGCGGCGCGTAGTTGCTGCCGTTGGCAATGCCATTGCCCAGGTAGTTGGACAGCAGAATGCCGTCGGCATAGACGGCCGAGCGCGCGCTATTGCCCGTGCCCGAGGCGCGCGTGGAGAGGATGGCGTGGTTGTAGTCGCCGATATAGCGCTTGCGCACCAGCAGGCTGGGCAGGTACTTGAGTGCGTCCTCGCTGTCCGTGGCGTTGATGCGCGTCTCGATCTCCTCGCGCGTGATGCCTTCGATGGTGGTCGGAATCTGCGTGGGCAGCGAGCTGGGCTGGCCGCCGTTGACGGTGACCACGCCCAGGGCCCGGCTGCGCTCGGGCAGATCGCTGGATTCGGTGGAAGTCTGGGCCAGGCACGGCCAGGCGATGCCACCGACCACGAGTGGCAGAAAAATCTTGTTCATGGATGCTTACCTCGGGACATGCGGCGACCCGCGATGCCCTGCAAAACGAATGACGCCCCGCGCAATCCAGGACTGCGTCAGCGCCGGGAAGAGTTCAGAGGTAAGCCACAGGCGGACCGCGCGCGGGCAGGGGGGCTGCGGTGAGGGAGGCGATGCGCGCCCGCTGCACGGGCTGCAGCGCGTGCCACAGCGGAGACTCGGTAGGGGGCGGCAGTTGCAGCGCGGGCGGTGGCGGTGCTGCCTGGGGCAGGCACATGGGGCAGTCAAGGTGACCTGCACCCAGGGCGTTGCGGCCGTCTTCTCCTTTGACGATCAGCTTGACCGCGCCGGTACTGGTGCAGATCAGCTCGAACCCTTGAGACTGGATCAGCGGCGCGGCAGCTGCGACCCCCATGGACAGTGCCAGCCATGCCAGCACGCACCGGCCCAGCAGGCAGGTGGCAATGCGGCGAAGCGGTTGCAAGGTCATGGTCGGGTCGGTGCGAGTGTGCGTGCGGATGATACGTCTTCTGCTGCCGCAGAGCATGCGTGAAAACCGTCGCTATTGTTTTGCTGCACGCGCAAGGCGCAGGTCTTCAAATACAAAACCCGGCACAAGGCCGGGTCCGAGAAATTGTCGCGTCCTGTGCGAGAGACGGCAAGCAGGCGCGTCAGCACCTCAGGGGCTTACTGCCCTGCAACGTGCTTGCGCAGATGCTCCAGCGCCTCCTCCACCTGGTCCACGAGCACCAGGCACAGGTCGCCGGGTTGCAATCGGGCCAGGGCATGATCGATGGCGAGGAACTCGCCATGGATCTCGGTGCTGTAGCTGGTGCGCGGTGCGCCTTCCAGCCCTTTGCGCAGCAGGGCCAGCACTTCGCCGTCCTCGCGGCCGCGCTGGCAGGCGTCCTGGTAGAGCACCACATCGTCGAACACCTTGCCCAGAATCTGGGTCTGCTCGGTGATGTCCTGGTCGCGGCGGTCGCCGGCACCCGAGATCACCACGCTGCGGCGCTTGGCGGGCATGGCCTCCACGGCCTGTGACAGCGCGCGAATGGCATCGGGATTGTGGCCGTAGTCGGCAATGATGGTGGCGCCCTTGTAATCCATCACATTGAAGCGGGCAGGGGCGTTGTCGCTGTCGTTGAGGAAGCCGGCCAGACCGCGGCGGATGGTCTGCCAGGGCAGGCCCACCGCCCAGGCAGCGCCGATGGAGGCCATGACGTTTTCCACCTGGAAGGTGATGGTGCCGTTGCGGGTCAGCGGAATGTCGCGCAGCGCGATGCTCTCGCGCCAGGAGCCTTCCGCCGCCACGATGGCGTCGCCGTCGACATAGACCACGCGGCTGCCCTGGGCACGGTGCGTGGCCATGACGGGGTGGTGACGGTCGGCGGCAAAGAAGATGACCTTGCCGGGGCAGACATGGGCCATGGCCGCGACCAGCGGGTCGGCGGCATTGAGCACGGCGTAACCCGTGGGCGCCACGTTCTGCACGATGACGCGCTTGAGAACGCCGACATCTTCCTTGGTGGTGATGAAGTTCAGGCCCAGATGGTCGCCTTCGCCCACATTGGTCACCACGGCGACCTGGCAGCGGTCGAAGCCCAGCCCTTCGCGCAATATGCCGCCGCGCGCGCATTCGAGCACCGCAGCATCGGTCTCGGGGTGGGCCAGTGCGTTGCGTGCACTCTTGGGGCCGGAGCAGTCTCCTCTGTCGATCTGGCGACCGTTGACGTACACGCCATCGGTGTTGGTCATGGCGGTGCGCCAGCCATGCGAGGTGAACAGGTGGGCGATCACGCGCGTGGTCGTGGTCTTGCCGTTGGTGCCGGTGACCGCGACCAGGGGAATGCGGCCGTCGTCACCGGGAGCGAACAGCTCATCGACCATGGGAACGCCGACATTGCGGGGACGACCGAAAGAAGGCGCCAGGTGCATGCGCAGGCCGGGAGCGGCGTTGACTTCCACAATGCCGCCGCTTTGCTCCTCCAGGGGCTTGAGCATGGTCTCGCAGACCACGTCCACACCGCAGATATGCAGTCCGATGGTCTGTGCGGCCTCGATGGCGCGGGCGGCGATTTCGGGGTGCACATCATCGGTCACGTCGGTGGCGCTGCCGCCGGTGGACAGGTTGGCATTGTTGCGCAGCACCACGCGCTGGCCCTGGGCGGGCACGCTGTCAGGCGTCAGGCCTTCGCTGGCGATGCGCGCGATGGCGATATCGTCCAGACGCACCTTGGTCAATGCCGTGCCGTGGCCGGAGCCTCGGCGGGGGTCCTGGTTGACGATGTTCACCAGCTCGCGAATGGTGTGCTGGCCGTCGCCCAGGACCTGGGGGGGCTCGCGGCGGGCGGCTGCCACCAGCTGGCCGCCGACGACCAACAGGCGGAAGTCGTGACCGGGCAGAAAGCGCTCGACCATGATTTCATCGCCGAACTCTCTGGCAGTCTTGAAGGCTGCCTCCAGCCCTTCGCGGGTGGTGATGTTCACCACCACGCCCTTGCCCTGGTTGCCGTCCTGGGGCTTGACCACCACCGGCAGTCCCACCTCCTGGGCCACGGCCCATGCGTCCTCCACATCGGTGACGGGGCGTCCCATGGGCACGGGCACGCCGGCGGCGTGCAGCAGGCGCTTGGTCAGGTCCTTGTCCTGTGCAATGGATTCGGCCACGGCGCTGGTCGAGTCGATCTCGGCGGCCTGGAAGCGGCGCGCACGCGAGCCCCAGCCCAGCTGCACCAGCGAGCCGGTGGTCAGGCGACGGAAGGGGATGCCGCGTGCCACGGCGGCGTCGACGATGGCTCCCGTCGAAGGGCCGATACGGTCGTCCTCGTCCAGCTCGCGCAGCTCGGCGATCGTGGCGTCGGCATCGAAGGGCGTGTCGTTCATGGCGGCCTGAATCAGGGCCTCGGCACGCTCCATGGCCAGCTTGCCCACGGATTCTTCGGTGTACTCGACCACCACCTGGAAGGTGCCGTGCTCGACGGTCTCATGGGTGCGGCTGAAGGTGACGGGGCAGCCTGCCTGGGCCTGCAGCGACAGGGCGGCGACTTCCAGCACATGGGCCAGCGACAGGCGCTGGTCCGCGCCATGCGGCTGCAGCGTGCCGATGGTGGGGAAGCGCGCACGCAGCCTTTCTTCAAAGCCAGGCATGGCGGTGTACAGCAGCTCGCTGTCTTCACAGTGCACGATGGCTTCGATGGCGGTGCTGCGGGTCCAGAGGTTGGGGCCGCGCAAGGCTCGGGTGCGAGTGATCTGCATGGTGTTTCTTTCAGCTGAATTTCAAGCTTTTCTTGGTCCGATGCTTTTTGGTAAGCAACAGCAGCTATATCGTTTGAAGCGTTTGTGGGGCAATCAAGCCTGGTATTCAAAGGTCTTGATGCCGGCGCCGATCAGCTCGGGTGTGATGTCCAGCGCCCAGGCGGTGGCAATCGCCGCCAGCAGCGCGCTGGTGTCGGGTCGCTTCCCGCCGGCCAGCGACAGTGCTTCCAGGGTGCCCAGCACGCGTTCCTGGGGGCCGGTGGCCAGCACCACGTTGTGTCCCTTGAGGAAGACGGCGCGGCCGCCTTCATGGCGGGCTTCGGTGTTGGCGCGATGGGCAGCGACAAATTCGTTGTCGGCACCGATGGCATACAGGATGACTTCGCCGTCGCAGAGTTCGGCCAGATCGGCCACTTCGGGCAGGTCGGCGTTGAGCACGCCTGCACCTTCGTCCAGCACCACGTCGATCTGGGTGCGCATCACGCGGCGCATCTGGCCGGGCTCCAGCACATCGTGATCGGCCAGTTGCTCGTAGCCATCCATATCGGTGACCACGCCGACCAGGCAGCGGTCGTAGGCCAGGCCTTCTTCCAGAATGGAGCGCGCCGTGGTCTGGATGACGGCGGCTTCGGCCAGGCGGTTGGTCAGCAGGCGATGGGCGCCGGCCCAGTTGGCGGTATTGGTCTTTTGCGTATGGCGATTGGCGAGGAACATGCCTTCGCCGCTGGCCACGCCGGTCAGCTTGCCCGACAGCTGCAGCAGCCAGCCGACCAGACGTGCGATGAAGGCATTGTTGCGCGTGCCCACGATGCCGACCACGGGGATGCGACCGGCACCGGCACCGTCTTCGCGGGGGAACAGGTGGTCGGCAATGGCCATGCCCACGGGACGCGGTGCGCCGCTGGTGGGCTTGAGGTGCATCAGCAGGCCGGGACCGGCATTGACCTCCAGGATCGCTCCCTGGCCCTGCATGGGCTTGGAGACATCCTGCAGGATCATGTCCATGCCGGCAATGTCCAGTCCGACGATCTTGGCGGCAAGCACGGCGTAGTAGGCTACGTCGGGGTGTACGTCGTCGAGGCAGTCGATGGCCATGTTGCCGTTGCGCTGCAGCAGCACGCTCTGCCCCTGCGGAATCACGCTGTCGGGCGTCACATGCTGGCGGTTGAGTTCCAGCTTCACGGCGCCGGCTTCCAGATTGATCCAGTCCAGCGGATATTCCTGCTCGGGGCCGCGGCGCGGATCCTGGTTCAGCACTTCGACCAGCTCGCGCAGCGTCGCATTGCCGTTGCCATAGACGGAAACCGTCTCGCCCTTGGTGGCGGCCACGACCTTGCCGCCCACGACCAGCAGGCGGTGTTCGACGCCGTCGATGAATTTTTCGACGATCACGTCCGAACCCTCGGGCTGGGCCAGCGCAAAGGCGGCCTTGATGTCCTCTTCCTTGGACAGCTCCAGGGTCACGCCACGGGCATGGTTGCCGTCAGAGGGCTTGACGGTGACGGGAAAGCCGATGTCCTGTGCCACTTCCCAGGCTTCCTCGGGGCTGGCCACGATCTGGCCTTCGGGCACGGGAACGCCGCAGGCTGCCAGCAGGCGCTTGGTGAAGTCCTTGTCCTGGGCAATGCCTTCGGCGATGGCGCTGGTCTGGTCGGACTCGGCCGTCCAGATGCGGCGCTGAGCGGCACCATAGCCCAACTGCACCAGATTGCCGTCGTTCAGGCGGATATGGGGAATGCGGCGCTCGCTGGCGGCATCGACAATGCAGCCGGTCGAGGGGCCCAGGTAGCGGTCGTTGATGGCCGTCTTGATGGCGTGAATGGCGGGCTTGAGCTCGAAAGGCTCGTCATTGATGGCCGCCATCAGCAGCTTGTGCCCATGCTCCAGCGCCACGCGGGCCACGGCCTCTTCGGGGCAGCGGAACACCATGCGGTACACGCCGCGCTTGGAGATTTCGCGCGTCTGGCCGAACTCGGCGGGCATGCCGGCCAGGTTCAGCAATTCGATGATCACATGTTCCAGCACATGGCCCATCCAGGTGCCGCCTTCCAGGCGCTGGATGAAGCCGCCACGCTCGCCAACGCCGCAGGTGTGCTCGATCAGGTCGGGCAGCCAGCGGGTCAGGCGCTCGTTGAGGCCGGGAATCTTGTTGGACGGATAGTCCTCCAGCTCTCCCAGATCCAGCCAGACCTCCAGTACCGGGCGGTAGGTCCAGACACTGGGGCCACGCAGAAATGTTGTGCGCAAGAGTTGGATGTCGTTGAATTTCGCCATGTTGATCAGCGGATAGGAATGAGGAGAGCAGGTTTTCTTAAACTCCTGCCCCTGATAGGTTGGCATTGTGCGCCCAGAATCTGCATTGTGAAGCTTGTCAGCCTAAATGCAGGTTCGCGCGTTAACCAGGGTATATCGGACGTCAGGCGCAGCCATATTCACCATGCGAAACGGTTGCCCGCATGACTCTTGGAGCCGCCATCGGCGGAGAAAAATAACTCAACATGCAACATCACCATACTGTGGACGCCTCGGCAGTCTTCGCCGGCCCCCTGGGGGACGAGCTGCGAGCCAGACTCGCTGAACATGAGAACGTATTAGCCGTCGTCCCGGTTGACCTGAGTGCGGATTTGCAGTTCGGCAGCGGCCTGCTGGCGCTGACGCAGGAGCGCTTGCTGGCCTGCGATCCCCAGACCGGGAAGTGGCATGAATGGGCTCTGAGCGTGGACCAGAGCCTGCGCCTGCAGGACCATGGCGGTGTGGGCAATCTGGAGCTGCATGACAGCCGTGCGCGTCTGGCCCAGTGGCTGATCACGTTGACGCACCAGACCGCCATGCTGCAGCTGATGCAGCAGTTCGACCGCCAGCGCGAGCGCATCGCCCGTCAGGAGGTCTACAGCGCCGTCAGCGACGAGGACATGGCGCATTGCCCGGTCTGCCACACGACGCTGCCGCCCGATACCGAAGAATGCCCGGCCTGCGCACGTCAGCAGGCACCGCAGACCTCGACCTGGGTGCTGCTGCGCCTGTGGCGTTTTGCCAAGCCCTACCAGGGTCAGTTGCTCCTGGGCTTCCTGCTGACCCTGGCCAGCACGGGCGCACAACTGGTGGCACCGTATCTGACCATCCCGCTGATGGACAAGATCCTGATCCCGTTCCAGAACGGCGAAAAGATCAACCGGGAGCTGGTTTTCTTCTATCTGGGCATGCTGCTGCTGTCGGCGCTGCTGGCCTGGGCGCTGGGCTGGGCACGCACTTTTGTGCTGGCCAAGGTGTCCGAGCGCATAGGATCGAACCTGCGCACCACGACCTACAACCATTTGCTGAACCTGTCGGTGGACTACTACGGCAGCAAGCGCACGGGCGATCTGATGGCGCGTATCGGCGCTGAAACCGATCGTATCAATCTCTTTCTGTCGCTAAATGCTCTTGATTTTGCGACCGATGTGATGATGATCGTGATGACTTCGGCCATCCTGTTCTCCATCAACCCCTGGCTGGCGCTGGTCACGCTGGTGCCGCTGCCCTTCATCGCCTGGATGATCCATACCGTGCGCGACCGCCTTCGCACGGGCTTCGAGAAGATCGACCGGGTCTGGTCCGAGGTGACCAATGTGCTGGCCGACACCATTCCCGGCATCCGCGTTGTCAAGGCCTTCGCCCAGGAAAAGCGTGAAGCCGACCGCTTTGCCGACGCCAACCTGATCAATCTGCAGGCCAACGACAAGGTCAACAAGACCTGGTCGCTGTTCACCCCCACGGTGACGCTGCTGACCGAGGTCGGCATTCTGGTGGTCTGGGGCTTCGGCATCTATCTGGTGGCCGGCGGCTCCATCACGGTCGGTGTGCTGACCGCCTTCATCGCCTACATCGGCCGTTTCTATACCCGCCTGGATTCGATGAGCCGCATTGTCTCGGTCACGCAGAAGGCGGCGGCCGGTGCCAAGCGCATCTTCGACATCCTCGACCATGTCAGCAATGTGCCCGAGCCCAGCAACCCCGTGAAGCTGCCCGGCAAGGCCAAGGGCGCCATCACCATGGAGGATGTGGGCTTTCGCTACGGCAGCCGCGCCGTCATCAAGCATCTGAACCTGCAGATCAAGCCCGGCGAGATGATCGGCCTGGTCGGCCACAGTGGCTCGGGCAAGAGCACCCTGGTGAATCTGATCTGCCGTTTCTACGATGTCTCCGAGGGCTCCATCCAGCTCGACGGCGTGGACGTGCGGCGCATGTCCGTCTCCGACTACCGCAGCAATATCGGCCTGGTGCTGCAGGAGCCTTTCCTGTTCTTCGGCACGATTGCCGAGAACATCGCCTACGGCAAGCCTGATGCGACGCGCGAGGAGATCGTGGCCGCTGCGCGTGCCGCCCATGCCCACGAGTTCATCCTGCGTCTGCCCCATGGCTATGACTCCCTGGTCGGCGAGCGCGGCCAGGGGCTGTCGGGTGGCGAGCGCCAGCGTATCTCCATCGCACGTGCGCTGTTGATCGATCCGCGCATCCTGATCCTGGACGAGGCCACTTCGGCCGTGGATACCGAGACCGAAAAGGAAATCCAGAAGGCGCTGGACAATCTGGTCCAGGGACGCACCACGATCGCCATTGCCCACCGCCTGTCCACCCTGCGCAAGGCCGACCGTCTGGTGGTCATGGATCGTGGCGAGATTGTCGAAGTGGGACCGCACGACGAACTGATGGACCTCAAGGGACATTACTTCCGTCTGTACGACGCGCAGGCGCGTCGTGCCGAAGAGGACGCGCAAGCGGCCGGCCTGAAGTTGCTGACCAAGGAATCCCAATGATCGAAGCTCTCCCCTCCAATCTGAGCGGCATGCAACTGGTGCGCAACGCCCATGGCCGTCTGGTGCTGACCCTGGGCAACGGCCTGGTCCACGAAGCCGTCGTTCCCGTGCGCGCCTTTCCGATTGCCGCCCCTGACGAAGGGCTGTCGCTGGTTGCCGCCGATGGCAAGGAAGCCCTGTGGGTGCCGCGCATGGCCGACCTGCAGCCGGCCCATCGTCAGCTGATCGAGCAGGATCTGGCCGTGCGGGAGTTTGTCCCGACCATCGAACGCATCCTCAAGGTCTCCAGCTTTTCCACCCCCAGTACCTGGGATCTGCAGACGGATCGCGGCCCGACGCAGATGGTGCTCAAGGCCGAAGAAGACATTCGCAAGCTGGCCGGACGCACCCGGCTGCAGATCACGGGACAGGATGGCGTGCAGTATCGGATTCCCGACAGCAGCAAGCTGGACAGACATTCGCGCAAGCTGCTCGAGCGCTTCCTTTAAGCGGGGCAGAGAACATCCGGGCCTCGCGACAACGCGGGGCCTTTTTTGTGTCAAATTGCACAGCGGTGATTGATATATAGAGGCTAATAGCTATCAAAATAGGATTGAAAATAATCCTACAGTTTTCTCAAGCGTGGCCGATAACAGGGCGAGATAGCTGTTTTTCCGCCTGCACTTTTTTACTGCCGAGGGCCAAGCCATGCAAATTCCACCTCTAGACCGGACACAGACGCCCTGGCGGACCCAGGGTGCGGATCTGTATTCCACAGGGGCCTCGGGCGCCGCGCCGGTGCGTCCCGTGAATGCGGTAAATCCCTCGGAGTCGGTGGACAAGATCGGCGAGGGACGCACGGTGCGAGAGCCCGAGAAGCCCTCGGCACCCGATACCGAGAACCGCGACTGGACGCTGGCCGAGGAGATCAAGCAAAAGGAAGAGGTGGAGGAGCCGCCCAAGGAGCCCATCTCCAAGCAGCTGATCGAGTTCATCCAGTCCATGTGGCGCGCCAGCGCCCAGGCGGTGGAGCAGGCGCAGGAGAGCAGCAAGTCGGAAGATCTGCTGCAGAGCAAGCAGACTGCGCGCAATGAGCCGCTGACTTATTCCGAGCCCAGGGTCAAGCGCAGCGGCAACGCCAAATAAACCGGGTGCTGTGTTTTTGAGAGCTGTTTGTGCTTGTTATTCAGGCGCTCTAGCTCTTTTCACGCCTTATTTGCTTTCAGGTTCAGCGCCATCAGCTTCTGATCTGTGAGTGTCGTCACCGGCCGGCGCGGTCGCTGCGGCTTCGGCGGCCTTGGCCTTTTCACGCGCTGCCCGGTATTTGACGGCAAAGGCGCGCACTTCCTCATAGGTGACGAAGCCGTCCTTGTTGGTATCGGTCTCGTCAAAGGCGGCGGCCAGCCTGGGGATGATGGCCACCTCCTTGCGGCTGAGCTTGCCATCCTGATTGAAGTCCAGCATCTTGAACTGCTGCTGGGCCTTGATCTCGCCCTTGGAGAGCTGGGCTCCCTGTCGTTCCGCCATCCTGTCGCCGGAGGATTCCTCGGCGCGCACCGTGGGCAGCAGCAGCACGGCGCTGGTCAGCAGCACCCCCATCGCGGTCTTCATGACCGAGCTGCTGCGGGCGACGATGGGGTGGTTCTTGGCTTTTGACATAGCAGTGCAGATGAGGGCCATGGCGGTATTCTCAACCTCTGGCCCGCTGCAATTTCAAAGTTTTGCATTCGCTTGCCGGACTTTGCCGGGACTTTACGAAGACTGCACCGCCTTGGCGTGGGCAATGCCGCTGCGCACATGACCCGAGGGAACATGTCCGGCCGCGTTGCGCACATGTCCGGTCTGGTCGTCGAAGAAGAAGTCGGGCTCGAATTCACGCAGAAAGCCGCCCTTGGCCAGACCGCCGAGGAACATGGCTTCATCGACATCGATCTTCCAGTCCATCAGCGTATTCAGTGCGCGCTCATGGGCCGGGGCGCTGCGCGCCGTGACCAGGCCCGTGCGCACGCGCATGCCGGTCACATCGGCCTGCTGCAGCCGGTGCAGGGCGGCCAGCAGGGGCTTGAATGGCCCCTCCGGCAACGGCTGGGCGGCTTTCTCCAGTTCATGCTGCTGGAAAGCCTCCAGGCCCTGGGCCTGAAAGATGCGCTCGGCCTCGTCGGAAAACAGCACGGCATCGCCGTCGAAGGCGATGCGCACTTCGCGCGGATGGCGGCTGCTGGCGCGCATGGAGTCGGTGAACACATGGGCGGCCGGGTAGCCCAGCTGCAGCGCCTGGGTCACGTCCTCGGCATTTGCCGACAGAAACAGCTGGGCCCCCAGCGGGCGCAGGTAGCCGAAGGGGTCGCGCCCCTGGGTGAACACGCCGCGCTGTATGGAATGCAGGCCATGGGCCTGGGCCGAGCGGAAAACGCGCATGCCGCTGACGGGGTCGTTGCGCGAGAGCAGCACCACCTCCACATGCTGCTGCCCCTCGGCATTGAAGGCCAGCAGCTTCTTGACCAGGGAAAAGGCCACGCCGGGTGCGGCCGGCACGTCCAGCCGCTCGCGCTGCAGGCGCAGATAGGTCGCAGGGTCACTGTTCTCGAAGAGGCGGTTTTCCTCCTCGAAATCGAACAGGGCACGCGAGGAGATGGCGACGACGAGCTTGTCGTTCAGGGTCATGGCCATGGCGGTTCGGCTTCCAGCGGATATGCAGACAGGAGCCGATGATACGCAGGCGGCCGCCCCCTCACCAGTTGGCTTCGCGCTCGGGCGTGGCACCGATATGGTGGATGGACAGGTCGGCCCCGTCGAACTCCTGCTCCTGGCTCAGGCGCAGCCCCAGGGTTCTCTTGAGCAGGCCATAGACCAGCAGGCCGCCCAGCGCGGCCCAGGCCACGCCCATCAGCGTTCCGATGAGCTGGGCCATCGGATGCACGCCGCCCAGCCCCCCCCAGTGCCTGCGTGCCGAAGATGCCGGCCGCAATGCCGCCCCAGGCGCCGCACAGCCCGTGCAGCGGCCACACACCCAGCACATCGTCGATCTTCCATTTGTTCTGTGTCAGTGTGAACATGAAGACAAAGATGGCACCGGCAGCCGCCCCCACGAACAGTGCCCCCAGCGGGTGCATCAGATCCGAGCCCGCGCAGACCGCGACCAGGCCGGCCAGCGGGCCGTTGTGCACAAATCCCGGGTCGTTTTTGCCCACCGCCAGGGCGGCCAGCGTGCCGCCCACCATGGCCATGAGCGAGTTCACGGCGACCAGACCGGAGATCTTGTCCAGGTTCTGGGCACTCATCACATTGAAGCCGAACCAGCCCACGATCAGAATCCATGCACCCAGAGCCAGGAAAGGAATGCTGGAAGGCGGTGTGGCGGCGATCGCTCCGCCCTGGCGGTAGCGATTGTTGCGCGGACCCAGCAGCAATACGGCACCCAGAGCGATCCAGCCGCCCACGGCGTGAACGACGACGCTGCCGGCAAAGTCGTGGAACTCGGCGCCGGTCAGCGCCTTGATCCAGGCCTGAACGCCGAAATGCTGGTTCCAGACAATGCCCTCGAAGAAGGGGTAGATCAGGCCCACGATCACGGCCGTGGCGATCAGCTGAGGCCAGAACTTGGCGCGCTCGGCGATGCCGCCCGAGATGATGGCGGGAATGGCGGCGGCGAAGGTCAGCAGAAAGAAAAACTTGACCAGGCCATAGCCGTTGAGTGCCGTCAATTGCTCGGCTGCCACGAAGAAATGCGTGCCGTAGGCCACACCGTAGCCGACCGCGAAATAGACCACGGTGGAGACCGAGAAGTCGACCAGGATCTTGACCAGTGCATTGACCTGGTTCTTGCGGCGCACAGTGCCCAGCTCCAGGAAGGCGAAACCGGCGTGCATGGCAAGGACCATGACTGCGCCCATCAGAATGAACAGGGCATCGGCGCCCTGTTTTAGTGCTTGCATGAAAACGCTCCAGCTGAAATTTGCTATTTATTGGTGCGAAATTGCGGAAAATCCCCGCAATGCACTAAAAGAAAGCAAGAATTGCGCCATGCTGGAGTGGGTGCTTCCGCACCCGTGGAATAGCGCTCTGCCGCTATTTGACGAACTGGTTCAGCTGGATGATGGGCATGAGCACGGCCAGCACGATCAGCATCACCACCAGGCCCATGACGACGATGAGCAGGGGCTCGAGAATCGTGGCCAGGTGCATGGCACGTCGCTGGACCTCGGTGGACAGCTGGGTGGCGGCGCGCTGAAGCATCAGCGGCAGCTGGCCCGTCTGTTCTCCCAGACGGGCGAACATGGCGACCAGGCCCGGAAAGCGCTTCTTCTGCGCGAGGGCCGATGCCAGTGGCGCGCCTTCGCGCACCAGCACCAGCGCATCCATGGCATCGGCGCGCAGGGCGCGGTTGTTCAATGTCTCGGCCGCAGCCTGCAAGGCCTTGAGAATGGGCACGCCCGCCCCGGCCAGCATGGCCAGGGTGCCCGCAAAGCGCGCCGCGTTATAGCTGCGCGAGAGCCTGCCTATGAGCGGCAGACGCAGCCATTGGGCATCGAAACGCTCGCGAAAGGCCTCGTTCCTGAGCGCCAGACGGCCCCCCAGGGCCGCCAGCAGCAGCACCGCCAGCATGAACCACCCATAGTGGCGGACAAAGTCGCTGATGCCGAGCATGACCACGGTGAGAAACGGCAGCGCGCGCTTGGTGCCGGCAAACACCCCGGCCACCTGCGGCACCACATAGCTGACCAGGAAAATCACGATGACGATGGCCACCAGCGTCACGATCGCCGGATACAGCGAGGCACCGATGAGCTTGGACTGCAGTGCCTGACGCGCCTCCAGGTCGTCGGCCAGATTCTCCAGCACCGGGCCCAGGCTGCCGCTGGATTCCCCGGCGCCGATCACCGCGCAGAAGATGTCGGAGAACTCGCGTGGGTGCTGCTCCAGCGCCTTGGCAAAGCTGGATCCGGCATTGACTTCGGCCCTCAGCGCGGCGACCAGGTGATGCTGGCGTTCGTCCTCGGCTTCCTCGGCCAGTGCGGCCAGCGCGCGCTCTATGGGCAGGCCGGAGCTGACCAGCCCCGACAGCTGGCGGGTCCAGACTGCCAGAGAGGTGGAGTGGAAGACCGGGCGGGTGAGCCAGCCGGACGCGCCTGTGCGGCCCTGACCCTGGCCTGCGGCCACGGGCGCGACCTGCAGCGGCACCAGGGACTGGCTGCGCAGCTGGCTGCGTGCGGCGCGGGCGTTGTCGGCTTCCAGGGTGCCCTTGCGGGTCTGGCCCTGGGCGTCCAGGGCTTCAAAGGTAAAGGCGGGCATGCGCGAATCGATCTGACAGGTGGAGGGGGGAGCGTGTTGGCGTTTTCAGGATGGTAGCGACTAATGATGTCAACACTTCGGCGTTGGAGAGAGCGGACCCGGCTTGATGCAGGTCATGACTGCCGCGGTCGGCCTCGGCACAATGGTCTGCCGATTCAGGAACGGGAGGTTTCGATGCTCAAGGACAAGGTTGCATTGGTGACGGGGGCTGCATCCGGCATAGGCCGCTGTGTGGCGCTGACATGGGCCAGGGAGG
>NZ_SPEY01000097.1 GCF_009360615.1 Comamonas sp. | reverse complement strand
ATTGCCACACCTATGTCGATGATCCCTGCGACATCGCCATGGCCGTCAAGGTGGCCGACAACGCCAAGACCAACAAGTACAGCCCCTGCAATGCCAGCGAAAGCCTCCTGGTGGCGCGCGGCGTGGCTGCAGACTTCCTGCCCAGGATCGGTGCCGTCTATGCCGCCAAGGGCGTGGAAATGCGCTGCGATCCCGAGGCGCTGGCCATCCTGCAGACGGTCAAGGATGCCAGGCTGGCCGAAGCGGTGGAGCAGGACTGGTACGAGGAATACCTGGCCCCCATCATCAGCGTGAAGCTGGTGGACGGCGTGGACGAGGCCATTGTCCACATCAACAAGTACTCCAGCCACCATACGGAGTCGATTCTGACGACCAATCACCTGCACGCACAGAAATTCCTGCGCGAGGTCGATTCGGCTAGCGTCATGGTCAATACCAGCACCCGCTTTGCCGATGGCTTCGAGTTCGGACTGGGTGCCGAGATCGGCATCAGCACCGACAAATTCCATGCGCGCGGGCCGGTAGGCATAGAGGGCCTGACTTCGCTCAAATACGTGGTCCTGGGCGACGGCGAAGTCCGTTCCTGAGATTCACCCTCCGCCGGGGGCTGCTTGCGGCCCTTGGCGGTCTGGATTGATGCCGCAGCTTGGATCCCTTTCCATAACACCATGAAAATCATTATTCTGGGTGCCGGGCGCGTAGGCCAGAGTGTGGCCGAAAGTCTGGTGTCCGAGCAAAACGGAATCACCGTCATCGACACGGATGCGCGAGCATTGCGTGAGCTGGAGTCGCGCTTCGACCTGCGCGGCGTGGTCGGCAACGGCATCGATCCCCAGGTCCTGGCCGAGGCTGGCGCCAAGGATACCGACCTGTTGATCGCCTGTGCCTCCATGGACGAGACCAACCTGGTCTGCTGCAAGATTGCCCAGGCCGTGTTCGACATTCCGACCCGCATTGCGCGGGTGCGCTCGTCCAGCTTTGCGGTGGACGATCCGGTGCTGGGCAAGGAAGGTTTTGCGGTCGATCGCATCATCTGTCCCGAGGAATCGGTCACCCATTACATCCGCAAGCTCATCGAATACCCGGAAGCCATGCAGGTTCGCGCCTTTGCAGGTGGCCGGGCCGCCCTGGCCTCGGTGCGTGCCCGCGCCGGCGCGCCGGCCGTGGGCCTGCAGATTGCCCAGGTGCGTGAGCGCATGCCGGAACTGGCCATGCGCATCGTGGCGATCTATCGCCGCTTCATGGACGAGCCCGACCGGTTCGTGCGCTGCGACGGTGCCACGCGCATCGAGCCCGGTGACGAAGTCTTCATGCTGGCTGCGACCGAGCATGTGTCCGAGGCGCTCAAGGCCATCAATCTGCCCGAAGGCCGCCCGAGCCGGCCGGTGTTCCGCATCATGATTGCCGGGGGCGGCCAGGTCAGCCTGCGGCTGGCCAGGAAGCTGGCGCAGACGCCAGGGCGCTTCCATGTCAAGATCGTCGAGTCCAATGCCCAGCAATGTCTGAGCCTGTCGTCGGTACTGCCTGCCGAAGTGCTGGTGCTGGAAGGCGATGCCACCGACGAGGCCCTCCTGGAGGAGGAGGGCATCGAAGAGGTGGACCTGTTCCTCGCGCTGACGGATGACGACGAGGACAACATCATGTCCAGCCTGCTGGCCAAGCGCATGGGCGCGCGCCGCGTGCTGTCGCTGATCAATCGCCGTGCCTATGCCGATCTGATGCACGGCACGCAGATCGATGTCGCGCTGTCCCCTGCGCAGGCGATGCTGGGCGAGTTCCTGGCCTATGTGCGTCGCGGCGACGTGCAAGCCGTGCACAGCCTGCGCCGCGGTGTGGCCGAGGCGCTGGAGATCGTGGCACGCGGCGACCGCAAGAGTTCGCGCGTGGTGGGGCGCAAGGTGGAAGAGTTGCGCCTGCCCGAGGAGGTGCACATCGGTCTCATCGTGCGCGGCATCCCCGAGGGCAAGACCTGCGAGGAAGTGGCGGGCGCGGCACTGGAGACCGAGGTCATCATCCCGCGCAGCCATACCGTGATCGAGTCCGGTGACCATGTGGTGTTCTTTCTGCCCAACAAGCGGCTGGTGCGCAATGTGGAAAACCTGTTCCGTGTCAGCGCCACCTTTTTCTAGTCTGCGCACATGAAAGACCTGCTTCCTGTCCTGCGCGTGCTGGGCATGCTGATGATCATGTTTGCCGGTGCCATGCTGCTGCCCTTCGGCATCTCATGGTTCACGCAGGATGGCATCTGGCGCATCTACCCCTGGTCGATCGGGTTGACCGTCGGCGTGGGTCTGCTGCTATGGGGGGGGCTGCACCGCTACAAGCAGGACCTGCAGCCGCGCCATGGCGTGATTCTGGTGACGCTGGTCTGGGTGGTGCTGCCGCTGTGCGCCATGGTGCCACTGATGATGGGGCTGAGCCGGGTGGGCATTTCCATCAGTTTCACCCATGCCTACTTCGAAGCCGTCTCGGGCCTGACGACGACGGGAGCCACGGTGCTCAGCGGTCTGGATCAGCTGCCGGTGTCCATCAATGTCTGGCGGACCTTCATGCAATGGATGGGCGGCATGGGCATTCTGATTCTGGCCGTGGCCGTGCTGCCGCTGCTGGGGGTCGGCGGCGCGCAGCTTTTCAGGGCGGAAGCTGCGGGGCCGGTCAAGGACACCAAGCTCACTCCGCGTATTACGGAGACGGCCAAGGGGCTGTGGGGTGTGTACGCGCTGTTCTCCATCGGCTGTTTCCTGGCCTTCTGGGTCTGCGGCATGCAGCCCCTGGATGCGCTGATGCATATGTTCGCCACGGTGAGTCTGGGCGGACTGTCGTCGCACGATGCCAGCTTCGCCTATTTCAACTCGCCGCTGCTGGAAGCTGCGGCCTTGCTGTTCATGCTGCTGGCCAGCTGCAACTTTGCGCTGTATTTCGTGGCCATGCGAAAGGGCCGTATCGACAGTTTCATGCGCGACCCCGAAATGCGCGCCACGATTGGCGTGCTGCTGGGCGCGGGTCTGCTGGTGGCGCTGCTGCTCTGGGTCAAGGGGGTCTATGGGCCTCTGGACGCCTTGCGCAACGGCATGTTCCATGCGGTTTCGGTCGCCACGACGACCGGTTTCTCCACCACGGACTACCTGTCCTGGCCCGTGTTCATTCCCGTTTTGCTGTTGCTGCTGTCGGGGGTTGCCACCAGTGCAGGCTCCACAGGTGGTGGCATCAAGATGGTGCGCATGCTCATCCTGGTCAAGCAGGCCCGGCGCGAGATGACGCGTCTCGTGCACCCCCGCGCCGTGCAGCCGGTCCGGCTGGGCGATGCGGTGGTGGATAACCCGATGATTTTTTCGGTGCTGGCCTACATGCTGGTTTACGGTGCCACTGTCATTGTGCTGAGCATGGTGTTGCTGCTGACTGATCTGGACCCTCTGACCGCCTTCTCCGCCGTGCTGGCCAGCGTGCACTGTACGGGGCCGGGCCTGGGAGCCGTGGGACCCGCATCCAACTACACGGTGTTGACGGATTTCCAGATCTGGGTGTGTACTCTGGGCATGCTGTTGGGGCGGCTCGAGATACTGAGTTTCATGGCTTTGCTGTCACCGGCATTCTGGCGTCGCTGAGACAAAGACTGGGGAAAACACCTATCTCATGCTTCCATCTCTACAATTGCCCCCCACCACCGTCTCCTGAGGGTATTTATGGTTCCACATCTCGTCACGGCTTTGACCGGCCCCATCAACGAACTTGAGCAGCGCATTCTCGACTCCATGCCTGCCATTGAGCGTTGGTTCCGCCTGGAATGGATGGAGCACACGCCGCCGTTCTACTGCTCGGTGGACATTCGTAATGCGGGTTTCAAGCTGGCGCCGGTGGATACCAACCTGTTTCCAGGCGGCTGGAACAATCTGACCGATGAAATGCTGCCGCTGGCCGTGCAGGCTGCGATGGCTGCCATCGAAAAGATATGTCCCGAGGCGCGCAATCTGCTCATCATCCCCGAGAACCACACGCGCAACACCCACTATCTGGCCAGCGTGCTGCAGCTCAAGCGCATCTTCAGCATGGCGGGTCTCAATGTGCGCATCGGCTCCATCAGCCCCGAGATCAAGAAGACGCTGTCCATCACGCTGCCGCTGGGTGACGAGATCAAGCTGGAGCCGGTGATCCGCAGCAAGCGCCGCCTGGGCCTCAAGGACTTCGATCCCTGCACCATTTTGCTCAACAACGACCTCTCCACCGGCGTGCCCGGCATCATCGAGGAGCTGTACGAGCAATACCTGCTGCCGCCATTGCATGCGGGCTGGAATGTGCGCCGCAAGAGCCGTCATTTCCAGAGCTACGAGGAAGTCGGAAAGCGCTTCGGCAAATTGCTGGGCATCGACCCCTGGCTGATCAATCCCCTGTTTGGTCATGTGGAGAACATCGACTTTGCCGAAGGCACGGGCATGGAGGCCCTGGCCGAGCAGGTGGACGTGATCCTGTCCAAGGTGCGCCGCAAATACAAGGAGTACGGCATCAAGGAAAAGCCTTTTGCCGTGGTCAAGGCCGACAATGGCACCTACGGCATGGGCGTGATGACCGTGCGCGACGCCAAGGAACTGGCCGCGCTGCCGCGCAAGAGCCGCAACAAGATGGGGGTCATCAAGGACGGTCAGACCGTGCATGACGTCATCGTCCAGGAAGGCGTGCTGACCTATGAGCGCATGCACAACGCCGTGGCCGAGCCGGTGGTCTACATGATGGACCGTTATGTGGTGGGCGGTTTCTACCGCATGCACCCCGAGCGCGGCGAGGACGAGAACCTCAATGCCCCCGGCGCGGGCTATGTGCCGCTCGCCTTCCAGCAGAGCAATCACCTGCCGCAGGCCAGCGCACGTCCGGGCGCCAGCGCACCGAACCGCTTCTATATGTATGGCGTGATAGCACGTTTGGCCATGTTGGCTGCCAGCTACGAGCTGGAAGCCACTAATCCCGACGCAGAAATCTACGACTGAGTTCACAGGCGCTGAGGACAGCGCACAATGCCGACAATTTCCTCACCCGGTGACTGCCTTACGAGTCGCTCCTGACCTGTGCAAAATTCGAAATCCTCGCTAGGCGCCCTGACCCTGGGCGCGATCGGTGTCGTCTATGGAGACATCGGCACCAGTGTCCTGTACTCGGTCAAGGAGGTTTTCGGCTCAGGCTATGTGCCGTTCACGCCGGCCAACGTCTACGGCGTGCTCTCGGTGCTGTTCTGGACGCTCACGGTCATCGTCTCCCTCAAGTACGTGATCCTGGTGCTGCGTGCCGACAACAATGGTGAAGGCGGACTGGTGGCCATGCTGGCGCTGGCTTCGCAGACGGTCAAGGACAAGCCGCGCCTTTCGGGCACGCTGTTTCTGGTGGGCATGTTCGGTACCTCGCTGTTTTATGGCGACGGCGTGATCACTCCGGCGATTTCGGTACTCTCGGCGGTCGAGGGCCTGGAGGTCATCTCGCCGCATTTCACCAAGGCCGTGATTCCGCTGACGCTGGTGATTCTGTTTCTGCTGTTTTTCGTACAGAAACGCGGAACGGCTGGCATCGGCAAGTTCTTCGGACCCGTCACCGTGACCTGGTTCGCCTGTATTGCCCTGCTGGGTGTGCATCAGATCATGGGTCACCCGGAAATCCTGGCCGCGCTCAGCCCGCATTACGCAATCCTCTTCATCTGGAACAGCCCGGGAATCAGTTTCATCATTCTGGGCTCGGTCGTGCTCTGCGTGACCGGTGCCGAGGCGCTGTATGCCGATCTCGGGCATTTCGGCAAGAAGCCGATCCGGCTGGCCTGGTTCAGCATTGCCATGCCGGCGCTGACCCTGAATTACTTCGGCCAGGGGGCTCTGCTGCTGGCCAACCCCGAGGCCGTCAAGAACCCGTTTTTCATGATGGCGCCCAGCTGGGCGCTGTTGCCGCTGGTCATCATGGCCACCCTGGCTACCGTGATCGCCTCGCAGGCCCTGATCACCGGAGCCTTCAGCGTGACGCGCCAGGTCATTCAGCTGGGTTACTTCCCGCGTTTTGAGGTGCGCCACACCAGCGTGAGGGAAACCGGCCAGATCTACATGCCTCTGGTCAACTGGGGCCTGTTCGTGGCGATTGCGCTGGCCGTGCTGCTGTTCCGCAGCAGCGGCAATCTGGCGGCGGCCTACGGTATTGCGGTGACGCTGGACATGCTGATCACCACGATGCTGACCTTCTTTGTCGTCCGCTATCGCTGGAACTACCCGCTGGCCCTGTGCCTGCTGGCCACAGGCTTCTTCTTTGTGGTGGATCTGGCCTTCTTCGCTTCGAACCTGCTCAAGCTGTTTGAAGGCGGCTGGTTCCCGCTGCTGATCGGTGGCACGGTCTTCACCCTGATGATGACCTGGCGCCGCGGGCGTGAGCTGCTGCATCAGAAATTGCAGGCGGATGCGCTGGATCTGCGCCAGTTTCTGGAAGCCACCTGGCGCCATCCCCCCACGAGAGTGCCTGGTACGGCGGTTTTCCTCTCGGGCGAGCCTGGCACCGTGCCGCATGCACTGCTGCACAATCTCAAGCACAACAAGGTGCTGCACGAGCGCAACCTCTTTGTGACCGTGCGCAACCATGAAGTGCCATGGGTGGGGATGGACAAGCGGGTGGAGTCCGAGTCTCTGGGCGGCGACTGCTGGGAAGTCATCATCCACTATGGTTTCAAGAACGAGCCCGATGTGCCCGCCGCGCTGGCGCAGTTGCGGACCCAGGGCTGCATGCTGGACTCCATGGCCACCAGCTATTTCCTGTCGCGTGACGTGATCATCCCGCGCATGAACAACTCCATGGCGCACTGGCGCGAAAAGCTGTTCGCGCAGATGCACAAGAACGCGAGCCGGGTGGCTGATTTCCTGCACCTGCCGAGCAACTCGGTGGTGGAGCTGGGCTCCAAGATCGAGCTGTAGGAACCTCGAATGCCATAGGCCTTTGGTGTCGTGCGCGAAAGCGCTGATGGCGGTGAATCTGGAGGTGAGGGCGGCCTTCGCCGTTCGCGTTCGCGCGGGGCGCATCTTTTGGGGCGGGGCTGGTGCCAGAATGCACGGATGCGCTTTTTCCAAGACTTGAGTCCTGCCGCAGTCGCCGCAGGCTTTGTGGCCGTGCTGGTGGGATTTACCAGTTCGGTGGCCCTGGTGTTTCAGGCGGCGCAGGCGTTTCATGCCACGCCTGGACAAATCACTTCCTGGATCTGGGCGCTGGGCCTGGGCATGGGGCTGTGCTCGCTGGTCCCGTCGCTGATGCTGCGGATGCCTGTCATGGTCGCCTGGTCCACTCCAGGGGCGGCGGTGCTGGCCACTGCGGGGTTGGCAGGCGGTTTCTCCATGGGGGAGGCAATCGGAGCCTTCATCGTCAGTGCGGCCCTCATCACTCTGGCGGGGGTGACCGGCTGGTTCGAGCGCATCATGAACCGCATTCCCATGGAAATTGCGTCGGCCCTGCTGGCCGGTGTGCTGGCCAGGTTCGGCATGCAGGCTTTCTCTGCGGCCGAGACCAACCTGCCCCTGGTGCTGGTCATGCTGTTCGCCTATCTGCTTTCGCGGCGCATGGCTCCTCGCTATGCCGTCATCATCACCCTGCTCGCCGGAACCGCATGGTCGGCGCTGAGCGGGCAGATGCAGTGGTCGGCCGTGCATGGTGGACTGGCCATGCCGGTCTACACGGCTCCCGAGTTCTCGCTGCAGGCGCTCGTCAGCCTGGCGTTGCCCCTGTTTGTCGTGACCATGGCTTCGCAGAATCTGCCGGGCGTGGCAGTGATTCGCGCCACGGGCTATCCGATACCGGTGTCCAGGGTCATCAGCATGACCGGCGTAGCGACCATGCTGCTGGCGCCGTTTGGCGGCTATGCCCTTAACCTCAGCGCCATCACGGCGGCGATCTGCATGGGGGACGAGGCCCATGAGGATAGAAACAAGCGCTATACCGCTGCTGCCGTGTGCGGGTTGCTATATATATTGATAGGTATCTTTGGTGCAGTCGTCACGGGTCTGCTGACGGCCTTCCCCCGGGAGTTGGTGGCGTGCATCGCCGGGCTGGCCTTGCTGGGCTCCATAGGGGGCGGCATGGCCACGGCCTTCAAGGAAGAAAAGCACAGGGAAGCAGCGCTCATCACCTTTCTGGTCACGCTCAGCGGTGTTGTCATCGCAGGGGTGGGCTCCGCCTTCTGGGGGGTGGTCGCTGGCAGTCTGGCCTTGCTTGTCCAGGGGCTGCGTGCGCGCAGAGGCTGAGTATCTGCCGTCATGTTGTGGTGTTATGCCTGGCTGGGCATGATGCCGGTATCTACCTCTACCGCTAGAGTTCTTCACCATGCAAATACTGTTTGTCGCCGATCCGCTGGAGTCCTTCGTCATCTACAAGGACTCCACCTTTGCCATGATGCGCGAGGCGCAGCGCCGAGGACACCAGATCGTGAGCTGCGAGCCTCGTCACATCGCCTGGCAGAGCGGCGGCAAGGTCAAGGCCCAGGTGCGCCATATCACGCTGACCGGGCAACAAGATCGCTGGTTCGAGGAAACGCGCAGCGCTTTGACGGCGCTGGCAGACTTTGATGCCATCGTGATGCGCAAGGATCCGCCGTTCGATTCCGAGTTCTTCTATGCCACGCACATGCTCGGCCAGGCCGAGCGAGAGGGGGCCAAGGTCTTCAACAAGCCCAGTGCCCTGCGCGAGCATCCCGAGAAGCTTGCCATCATGGAGTTTGCGCAATTCATCTCGCCGACGCTGGTCACGCGCAGTGCCCAGGACATCCGTGCCTTTCATGCAGAGCACAAGGACATCATCCTCAAGCCGCTGGACGGCATGGGCGGCATGGGCATCTTCCGGGTCGGCGAAGACGGCCGCAATCTAGGCAGCATCATCGAAACCCTGAATCAGGGCGGCTCCACCAGTGTCATGGTGCAGAAGTTCCTGCCCGATATCGTTCATGGCGACAAGCGGGTGCTCATCATCGGTGGCCAACCCGTGCCGTTCTGTCTGGCTCGCATTCCGCAGGGCAATGAAGTGCGCGGGAATCTGGCGGCCGGCGGCAAGGGCGTTGCCCAGCCGTTGGCAGAGCAGGACAAGGCCATTGCCGAGTTCATTGGGGAGCGCCTGGTGCAACGTGGCTTGCTCTTGATCGGGCTGGATGTCATCGGCCATAACGTCACCGAGATCAATGTGACCAGCCCCACCTGCTTCCAGGAGATATTCGACCAGACCGGCTGCGATGTGGCTGCGTTGTTTGTCGACGCACTGGAGCAGGCTGCTCGCGCCTGAGAAGCGACAATGAACCCCGGCAGGCAAGGCCTGCCGGGGTTCATTGTCTGGATGTCCGTGCGGGCGTTGTCTGGATGGCAAAAATCTGTGTACAATGCAGGGCTTCACAGGGCGAAATGCGAATTTCTCCAGCCGATCTGAAAGAAATCAGTCGGTAAAATTGTGATAGAATTCAAGGCTTCGCTGATCGCAGCAAGCCACGAGATTCAAAGTCAAGCTTCTTGATTTTGCACTCGGCTCCTTAAAAAAATACAGCCGATAAGCGTGGGCGTTTGAGGGCAAGCAGCCAGTTCTTCGGAACAAACTCTTCGGAGTTATCAAGCGCTCACAAAAACAGTAATGAGGAAGAATTAATTCTTCTTGATTCCGTCAAGTGAGTGAGCAGTCGAAAGACTTTAAATTCAAGATCGAACTATAGAGTTTGATCCTGGCTCAGATTGAACGCTGGCG
>NZ_SPEY01000034.1 GCF_009360615.1 Comamonas sp. | reverse complement strand
GAAACGGAGGGATTCGAACCCTCGATGAGGCTCTACACCCCATACTCCCTTAGCAGGGGAGCACCTTCGGCCACTCGGTCACGTTTCCGGAATGACGCTATTGTAAACAGCTTTTTTGTTCGTTTTTGGAAAGTTGCGAAAATTATTCGCTTTTGTCCAGACCGAAGGCGGTGTGCAGGGAGCGCACAGCCAGCTCGAGGTACTTCTCGTCGATCACGACGGAGGTCTTGATCTCGGAGGTGGAGATCATCTGGATGTTCACACCTTCCTTGCTCAGGGCACGGAACATGGTGGAGGCGACGCCCACATGGCTGCGCATGCCGATGCCGACGATGCTGACCTTGGCGATATTGGGATTGCCCACCACTTCGGAAGCCCCCAGCGCAGGAACGACGCTTTCACGCAGCAGTTCCATGGCACGCTGGTAGTCGCCCTGGCTCACGGTGAAGCTGAAGTCGGTCTTGCCGTCCTTGGAGATGTTCTGGATGATCACATCGACTTCGATGTTGGCATCGGCCACAGGACCGAGGATGGCAGCGGCCACACCGGGGGTATCAGGCACGCCCAGCACGGAGATCTTGGCCTCGCCACGGTTGAAAGCGATGCCGGATACGACAGCCTTTTCCATTTTTTCGTCTTCCTCAAAAGTAATCAGCGTGCCGGACTTGGCCTCTTCTTCCAGATCGATATCCCAGGGCGTGAAGCTGGACAGCACGCGCATGGGCACCTTGTACTTGCCTGCAAACTCCACGGAGCGGATTTGCAGTACCTTGGAGCCCAGGCTGGCCATTTCCAGCATTTCCTCGAAGCTCACCGTACCCAGGCGCTTGGCAGCAGGCACCACACGGGGGTCGGTGGTGTAGACGCCATCCACATCGGTATAGATCAGGCATTCGGCAGCCTTCAGGGCGGCCGCCACGGCCACGGCCGAAGTATCGGAGCCGCCACGTCCCAACGTGGTGATATTGCCTTCGGGATCGATACCCTGGAAGCCGGTCACGATCACGACACGACCTGCCTCGAGGTCGGCGCGCACGCGCTTGTCGTCGATGGACTCGATACGAGCCTTGGTATAGCTGCTATCGGTGCGCACGGGCACTTGCCAGCCTGCATAGCTGACGGATTCCATGCCTTCGGCCTGCAGCGCAATGGCCAGCAGAGCCGAGGAGGCCTGCTCGCCAGTGGCGGCCAGCATATCGAGCTCACGATAGTACGAACTCTTGGCGTGGCTGGGAGCCAGCTCGCTGGCCAGACCCAGCAAACGGTTGGTTTCGCCACTCATGGCGCTGGGCACAACCACCAACTGGTGACCTGCCCGAGCCCATTTGGCCACACGCTTGGCGACGTTGCGGATGCGCTCTGTCGAGCCCATCGAGGTGCCGCCGTATTTATGAACGATCAGTGCCATTGGATACTAAAGGGTGACGAAACAGCAGCCACGGCGCAGGTCACAAAGGTTTTGGCGCGCCGGCGGTTTTCGTACAGGTAAAAAAACCAAAACCTAGGAATTGTACCAACCGAGACTTGCCCCCTGGCGCTCCACAAACCCCCGCCCCACCTTGATGTGGATGCGGTGCCCTCGCGTAGTGCAAACACCGACCTGCGCCATGAGCTGCGCAAGCTGCGCAGCTGTCGGCGTGGTGCCATGTTCGACGCGCAGCCAGTAGCGCAGGACATTGCCGAGGCGCGCCTCGCTCAAACGCTGCAGCGCCTTGATCGCCGGCGGCAGCCCCACCATCTGCAGGTCTGCCGCCGCCTGCGCGTCCAGCAGCTCGGACGCCTGGGCACAATGGGAGCTGCTGCGTGCGAACGTGCTGCGGAACTGCGGAAAGACCTGTTCCAGCACCGGCAGCAGTTGAGCCCGGATACGATTGCGCGTGTAACCCTGATCGGTATTCGTCGGATCCTCGACCCAGCTCAAGCCCCTCTGCCGCAACCAGTCGCGCAGCGCCCGCCCGGGCAGCGTCAGCAAGGGTCTGTACCATTGCAGGCCCGCTCTTTGCCAATGCCCGGGCATGGCCGCCAGACCGGCCACCCCGGCACCGCGCGAGAGCGCCAGCAGCAAGGTCTCAACCTGATCGTCGGCATGCTGGGCCAGCGCCATGGAGCGCACCGCATCCAGCACAGTGCCCTGCGCATCAAGCCAAGGCTGCCGGGCCGCCTGAATCAGGGCCGCATAACGCCCCTGGCGCGCCGCATCTTCGGGACTCTGGCCTTGCACATTGCGCGCATCGATGGCACAGACCTTGAGGGCAATGCCGTGCCGGGCACACAGTTGCTCACAGTGCCGCTGAAATTCATCCGCTGCAGCCTGCAGACCGTGGTGCACATGAATCGCCCTCACCTGCCCCGGCCAACGCGCATGGCAAGCCAGCAGCAGGGCCGACGAATCGGCTCCGCCGCTGAAGGCCACGACCAGTGGCAGCTGCGGCTTGAATGCCGCCATCGCAGCCTCCACCCGAGCAGCCGAGGCCCGCAACAAGTCAACATCTGACTGGGCTTGCATGAACAACAGACTCCCCACTTCCCATCAATAGGAGCTAGCGCTTACCCGGAAATATCTAGAAGCGCATCTCACCCCAAGCCTTTCGGCAAAAACAAATGGCTCCCGAAGGAGCCATGGTGCGCAAGCAGCATCAAGCCCGCGGGATCAGCGATTGTCAGCCTTGGTGTCGGCAAACTTGCCATAGCTCTGAATGCGGTCGTAGCGACGATCCTGCAGTTCCTTGGGCTTGAGATCGGTCAGTTGGCGATAGGCATCGCCCAGCGCACGCTTGAGGAAGGCGCCCATCTGCTTGTGATCGCGGTGAGCACCGCCCACTGGCTCGTTGACGATCTTGTCCACCAGGCCCAGCGCCTTGAGGCGGTGAGCGGTGATGCCCATGGCGTCAGCTGCTTCCTGGGCCTTCTCGCCGGTCTTCCACAGAATGGAAGCACAACCTTCGGGACTGATCACCGAGTACACGGAGTACTGCAGCATCAGCACCTGATCTGCCACGGCAATGGCCAGCGCACCGCCCGAGCCACCTTCACCGATGATGGTGGTGATGATAGGGGTCTGGAGCTGCGCCATTTCGTAGATGTTGCGACCGATGGCTTCGGACTGGCCTCGCTCTTCTGCGTCGATGCCGGGGAAGGCGCCGGGCGTGTCCACGAAAGTGAACACGGGCAGCTTGAACTTCTCGGCCGTCTTCATGAGGCGCAAGGCCTTGCGATAGCCCTCGGGGCGGGTCATGCCGAAGTTGCGCAGCGTGCGCTCCTTCGTATCGCGGCCCTTTTGATGACCGATCACCATGCAGGGCTGACCATTGAAGCGCGCCAGGCCACCGATGATGGACTGGTCATCCGCAAAGTGGCGGTCGCCGTGCATTTCGACAAAGTCGGTAAAGCACTCACGCACATAGTCGAGCGTATAGGGGCGCTCGATATGGCGGGCGATCTTGGTGATCTGCCAGGGGGTCAGATCACTGTAGATGTCCTTGGTCAGCTGCAGGCTTTTCTTGCTGAGCTGATCGATCTCTTCCGAGATATCCACTGCACTTTCAGTCTGCACATAGCGCAGTTCTTCGATTTTGGATTCGAGTTCTGCAATAGGCTGCTCAAAATCCAGAAAGTTCTTTTTCGCCAACGTATTTCTCCTTGTGCCAGCCTGTTGCAATCCTTGCAATCGGCCAGTGGACAGATGTCATCAAGCCACAGGCTGCGCCTCGAGCGAGCGCCAAATATACCAAGTTGCAACCGTACACCACGGTTTCCAAGCCTCGGCAACTTCACGGGCATCACTGCGACTGACAGGATCGCCCGAAAAATGATTGAGAGAGATGCCCTGTATCAAACCGGCATCATCCAGAGGCAGCACATTGGGCCGCCCCAGGCAGTAAATCAGAAAATTCTCGGCCGTCCATCGACTGAGACCGCGTATGGACATCAGCTCGGCAATGATGACCTCATCGCCCATCTGGGCCCACTCGTCCATGTGCAGACGATTTTCGGTGAAATGCAGAGCAAGATCGACCAGGTAGTCCACCTTGCGGGCCGAGAGCCCCACGGCACGCATATCGTCCACCTTGAGCCTGAGCACCTGCTCGGGCTGCATGGCTGCTGGCAACCTGGCGAACTTGTTCCACAGGGTCTTGGCCGACTTTGCCGAAATCTGCTGCCCGACAATGGAGCGCGCCAGCGTGGCAAAGGCCTGCCCCTGACCGCAAGGCAGCAGCGCCTGGCTGCCGAGCTGCGGAATCAGCCGCTTGAGCACGCGATCACGGCGCATGAGCTGGCGGCAGGCCTCGGCCCAGTAGGCAGGCACACCCTCGGGCAGATCCAGATGGATCTTGGGTGCAGCCGCCTTGGACGATGCAGCCAGCTTGGCTGGCGCCAGATCTTTGCCGGCCGGTCCCGCAGACTGAACCATGGCTACTGCTCCCAGAGGAGCGACAGGCAAAGGCGCAGCCGGCCCCATAGGCACGGGCAGATCGGCCACCAGCGGCAGCTGCTCGAACTCCATGGTGTCCAGATGCTTGACCGCGCTCATGCACGCCCCTTCGCACTGTTCACACAGTTGATGGAATATTGCATGCAGTCTCAGCCCTTGGCGGCCGATTCCCAGGTCGTACCCGCCGCAGTGTCCTTGAGGACAATGCCCTGCTCCAGCAATTCCTTGCGGATGCGGTCGGCCTCGGCCCAGTTCTTGACCGCCTTGGCCTCTGCGCGCGCGGCAATCTGCGCCTCGATCGCGGCAGCGTCCACACCTTCGGAGCCCGCCTGCAGAAACTTCTGCGGCTCGGCCTGCAGCAGACCCAGACAGGCCCCCAGCGCCTTGAGCAAGCCCGCCACCTCAGGCGACTTGCTGCGATTGACCTCCGCAGCCAGCTCGAACAGCACGGCCACTGCCTCGGGCGTGCCGAAGTCTTCATCCATCGCCGCCTTGAAGCGGCCAGCATAGGGGTTGCGCCAGTCGATCTGCACCCCGGCAGGAGCCACCAGATCCAGCGCGGTATAGAGGCGCTTGAGCGCTCCACGCGCATCATCGAGATGCACGTTGGAGTAGTTCAGCGGACTGCGGTAATGGCTGCGCACGACGAAGAAACGGATGGTCTCGGCGTCGTATTCCTTGAGCACGTCGCGGATGGTGAAGAAGTTGCCCAGCGATTTGGACATCTTTTCGTTGTCGACGTTGATGAAGCCGTTGTGCATCCAGGTGTGAGCGAACGGCTTGCCGGTCGCTCCTTCACTCTGGGCAATCTCGTTCTCATGGTGAGGGAACTGCAGGTCTGCTCCGCCGCCATGGATGTCAAAGCTCTCGCCCAGCAATTCGCAGCCCATGGCCGAGCATTCGATATGCCAGCCGGGGCGGCCTTCGCCAAACGGACTTTGCCATTTCACCTCGGCCGGCTCGTCGGCCTTGGCCGACTTCCACAGCACAAAGTCCAGCGGATCAAGCTTGCCGTCGGCCACAGCCACGCGCTCGCCGGCGTTGAGCTCGTCCAGCGACTTGCCCGAGAGCTTGCCGTAGCCCGCAAACTTGCGCACGGCGTAGTTCACATCGCCATTGCCGGCCTGATAGGCCAGGCCCTTGTCCTGCAGCTTTGCGATCATGCCGAGCATCTGCGGCACGTATTCGGTGGCGCGCGGCTCCAGCGTGGGGCGCTCGATGCCCAGCGCATCCGCGTCCTGGTGCAGCGCATCGATCATGCGATCGGTCAGGCTGCGTATGGTCTCGCCGTTTTCCACCGCACGTCGGATGATCTTGTCATCGATGTCGGTGATGTTGCGCACATAGGTCACCTTGTAGCCGCTGGCGCGCAGCCAGCGCTGCACCACGTCGAAAGCCACCATGGAGCGTGCATGGCCCAGGTGGCAGAGGTCATAGACCGTCATGCCACAGACGTACATACGCACATGGCCCGGCTCAAGCGGCGAAAACGATTCCAGTGCACGCGACAGCGTGTTGTAGATACGCAAACTCATGAATCTTGAAATAGGGAGAGAGGGTGGCGAGCAGCAGCACTGGTCATGCCTGCGATGCATAAACCGTGCCTGCCATTCCCTGAGGCTGAAAAATGCGCACTAGCATCCAGACACATCCCGGTCCGGCCAGACGCCTAAGCGCCGCACACCCCTCAGCTACAATTCCCCGCAGTATAAGCTCCCGCCGCAGCGCAGTTTTGCGGCGCCATGAAAGCACCTACATGCCTGTACGCAACTTGTTCAGTACCGCAGCGCGTGCGGCAGCCCTGGCTGCCTTGCTCGCTGCAGGTAGCGCCCACGCCGACGATTACACGGATGTTGCCCAGTTGCTCAAAAGCGGCAAGACCCAGCAGGCACTGCAAAAAGCGGACACCTATCTGGTCAAGAATTCACGCGACCCGCAAATGCGTTTTCTGCGCGGCATCGCGCTGAGCAATGACGGCAAGACCGAAGACGCGATCACGGCTTTTCGCCAGCTGACCGAGGACTATCCCGAGCTGCCAGAGCCCTATAACAATCTGGCAGTGATCTATGCACGCCAGGGCGATCTGGATCGCGCCCGCTCCGCACTCGAAGCCGCCGTGCGCAACAATCCGAACTATGCCGTGGCGCACGAGAACCTGGGCGATATCTATGCCCGCCTGGCCTATCAGTCCTATGCGCAGTCCCTGGCCAAGGGCGGCCGCCCCGCAGCCCTGAACCCCAAGCTCAAGCAGCTCAAGGACTTGCTGCAACCCGCAGCCTCTCTTGCTGCACCTGCCCCGGCCCGCTGAATCCGTTTTTTGTCATCCCGCCCTCCTCCCTCTTGTGAAGCCGGTCGGCGCCCTCAGCTGCCTCAAACCGGTTTTTTGCAGCCGCTATCCAGCAGCCCTGCCCAAGACCCACTTACCCAGGAATATGACCATGCTGAATTTCCGTCGAAACAGCCTCAAGGCCCTGTCCGCGATTGCGCTGACAGCCACTGTTTTCGCAATCCCCGGCCTGGCCCAGGCGCAAACCAAGGTGCAGCTCAAGACCAGCATGGGCGATATCGTGGTCGAACTCAACGATGCCAAGGCCCCCAAGAGCGCGGCCAATTTTCTGCAATATGTGCGCGACAGGCACTATGACGGAACGGTGTTCCACCGCGTCATCGACGGCTTCATGATCCAGGGCGGCGGCATGGACGCCAATCTGAGCGAGAAGCCCACGCGTGCGCCGATTCCGCTGGAAGCGGGCAACGGCCTCAAGAACGACCGCGGCACGATTGCCATGGCGCGCACCGGCAACCCCAACTCCGCCACCTCGCAGTTCTTCATCAATGTGGTGAACAACGACATGCTCAATGCCCCCAAGCCCGATGGCTATGGCTATACCGTCTTCGGCAAGGTCACCAAGGGCATGGACGTGGTGGACAAAATCCGCGCCGTGGCTACGGGCAACCGTGGCATGCACCAGAATGTGCCCACGACGCCGGTAACAATCCTCTCCGCCACCGAAATCAAGTAAACATCCCGGCAACGGCGCTCCCGTCGGACCGCGCCTGCCTCTTCCCTCCATCCTCTAGAAAGCACGAACATGAGCAACCCCCAAGTCGAACTGCACGTGACCATCAACGTGGCTGACACCGCCACCCAGGGCGTGATCACCCTGGAACTGGACGCCGTGAACGCACCCAAGTCCACCGAGAACTTCCTGAACTACGTGAACCAGGGCTTCTACAACGGCACCATCTTCCACCGTGTGATCAAGAACTTCATGATCCAGGGTGGCGGTTTCTCGGCCGACATGAAGCAGAAGGAAACGGCTGCCCCCATCGAGAACGAAGCCAAGAACGGCCTGAAGAACGACAAGTACACCATTGCCATGGCTCGCACCAGCGATCCCCACAGCGCAACGGCCCAGTTCTTCATCAACACCGTGGACAACGGCTTCCTGAACCACACCGCTCCCACCGGTCAGGGCTGGGGCTACGCCGTGTTCGGCAAGGTCGTCAAGGGCGAAGAAGTCGTGGACGCCATCAAGAAGGTCCGCACCACTCGCAAGGGCTTCCACGACGACGTGCCTTTCGACGCCGTGGTGATCGACAAGGCAGTGGCACTGTAATCTCCCCCTGAGGCGCTAACGCGCCTTCCCCCTCTCCGCTTCGCGGAGGGGACGACGGCCTCGCTGCGGGGCGGCCCTTGCTTGCCGTCTCTTCGTGAGGCCGTTATTGTTTTCAGGCTGCGCACTTTTCATTCATGGCCGAATCTCCTGATCCACGCACTGCCGCTCCTCAAGTCGCGCAGCTCCAGGCTGAGCCCCACTGGCGCACGCTTGATTTCATTTCCGATCTGCATCTGCAGCCTTCGGAGCCGCAGACGGTCGAAGCCTGGCGCAGCTATCTGGCGCGCAGCACGGCCGATGCCATCTTTATCCTCGGCGATCTGTTTGAAGTCTGGGTGGGTGACGATGCGCTCGATGAGCCCGGCAGCTTCGAGGCCGAATGCGCAGCAGTGTTGCAGGAGGCGGCGCAGCAGCGCCCGCTTTTCTTCATGGTCGGCAACCGCGACTTTCTGGCCGGCGACGACTTTCTGCGCCGCAGCGGCATGACCGGCCTTTCCGACCCCTCGCTGCTGCAATGGGCAGGCCCCCGCATCCTGCTCAGCCATGGCGACGCACTGTGCCTGGACGATGTGGAGTACCAGCAATTCCGCGCTGTGTCGCGCTCCGCCGCATGGCAACGGCAGTTGCTGGCCCAGCCGTTGGCTGCGCGGCGTGCGATTGGCAAATCGGCACGCAGCGAAAGCGAGCAGCGCAAGCAGAGCGGCGCACCCTACGCGGATGCCGACGCGCAGATGAGCAGCACCTGGATGCAGGCTGTGCAAGCGCCCTGGCTGATTCACGGCCATACCCACCGGCCCGCCGACCACGCCCTGGGGGATGGGAAGTGGCGCATCGTGCTCAGCGACTGGCATATCGATGCCGCTGAGCACCGCGCCGAAGTGCTGCGTGTGACCCCCCAAGGCTGGCAGCGCCTGCCGCCCGAACAGGCCTGATGCGACGATTCGTTTTCGCTACACCATTCAGAGCTACCTGCGCACTTTATTCATAGACTTCAGAATCAAAGCCATCCAGAATCTATGAATGACAGGCGCAGGTAGCTATCAAAATATCAAAACTCCTTGACAACGGGCGCGTAAAAGCCCGCCGCCCAACGCCGGGGCTGCGGGCCCGGCGGACGGATCTCAGCCCGAGATGGCAGAAGCCGAACCTGCCTGTTTGCGCAGCTCGAACTTCTGGATCTTGCCCGTGCTGGTCTTGGGCAGCTCCCCAAACACCACGGCGCGCGGCACCTTGTAGCCCGCCAGATGCTTTTTGCAGTGGGCAACGATGTCTTGCTCCGAGGTCTCGGCCCCGGCCTTGAGTTCGACGTAGGCGCAGGGCGTCTCGCCCCACTTGGGGTCGGGCTTGGCCACCACGGCCGCCGCCAGCACGGCGGGGTGCCGATAGAGCACATCCTCCACCTCGATGGAGGAGATGTTCTCTCCGCCCGAGATGATGATGTCCTTGCTGCGGTCCTTGATCTGGATATAGCCGTCGGGGTGCTGAACAGCCAAGTCGCCGCTATGGAACCAGCCGCCGCGAAAGGCCTCCTGCGTCGCCTGCGGGTTCTTGAGATAGCCCTTCATGGCAATATTTCCCTGGAACATGATCTCGCCCATGGTCTGGCCATCGCGCGGTACGGGCTGCATGGTTTCGGGATCCAGCACGGCCGCGGAACGCTGCAGGTGGTAGCGCACGCCCTGGCGCGAGTTCAGGCGGGCGCGCTCGCCGATATCGAGTGCGTTCCAGCTCTCATGCTTGGCACAGACCGTGGCCGGGCCATAGGTTTCGGTCAGGCCGTAGACATGGGTGATGTCAAAGCCCATGGCCTCCATGCCCTCGATCATCGACGCAGGCGGCGCTGCACCGGCCACCATGGCCTTGACACCGGCCGGCACGCCCTGCTTCATGGCGTCCGTCGCATTCACCAGCAGGCTGTGCACAATGGGCGCGCCGCAATAATGGGTCACGCCATGGCTGCGAATGGCATCAAAGATTGCCTGCGCATCCACCCGGCGCAGGCAGACATTGACCGCCGCGCGCGCAGCCACCGTCCAGGGGAAGCACCAGCCGTTGCAGTGGAACATGGGCAGCGTCCACAGATACACGGCATGTTTGGGCATGTCCCACTCCAGCACATTGCTGATGGCATTGTTGTGCGCTCCGCGATGGTGGTAGACCACGCCCTTGGGGTTGCCGGTGGTGCCGCTGGTGTAGTTCAGAGCAATGGCATCCCATTCGTTGCCGGGAAGCTCCCAGTCGAAACCGGCATCGCCTGCGGCCACGAAGCTTTCGTAATCCGTGGCACCGATCTGTTCGGCAGCCTCACCATAGACCGCGTCCTCGACCTGGATCACATAGATGGGCGTGGTGCTCTGGCGCAAACGGAGGGCCCTGGCCATCAGTGGCGCGAACTCAGGGTCCACGATCAAGGCCCTGGCTTCGCCATGGTCGAGCATGAAGGCGAGGGTCTCCGCATCCAGCCGGGTGTTGAGCGTGTTGAGCACGGCGCCGGCCATGGGCACGCCAAAATGCGCCTCCACCATGGGCGGCGTATTGGGCAGCATCACGGCCACGCAGTCATTCTTGCGAATGCCGATTCTCTGCAGGCTGCTGGCCAGCTGGCGGCAACGTGCATAGGTCTGCGCCCAGCTCTGGCGCAGCCCGCCATGAACAATGGCCAGGCGCTCGGGGTAGACCTCGGCGGTACGGGCAATAAAGCTCAGCGGCGTCAGCGCGGCATGGTTGGCGGTATTCGGGGCGAGGTTCAGATCGAAAGAACTTGTCATGTTTGTCTCCTGAACGTTTTGTACTCCAGCATCCGCCACACCAGGCTTACAACCGAGCGCCACGCAAGCCTGTTTTGAGCCAGCTCATGACAGATGCGCCCAAAACGGCAGTGCCCCCCCCTGAGCAGCGACGGCTCTTGCACATGCAAACCAGAGCAGCATAAAAGGTCATTGAGTCAGACAGTATTTTCAACAGCTTCTGAAAATCAATAAAATTATTTGAAATCAAATACATGGAAGCACAGCCTCAAAGCCCGTCATTCCCCGCACAGGGGGATGCCATGCAAGTCATCTATAAGACATCATTTATCTGACAGACCAATCACCCGGAGCTTGAATCGCTTTTAGAATGCGCACATGTTTTTGAGGACGCGACTGCCCCCCCGAGGGCGGACACGACCGGCATCTCTCCCCCACGGAGCCGGTTGCAAACCTCAAAACTGTGTGGCGGAGGAGACGATTTAGAGGAGAGCCTGGCAATGCTCCAGGCATCGGAGACCTGAGCCTGCACCGATCGGTGCAGGCTTTTTTTTGCCCTCCACCCCATTCCTGCCGCACCATCGGCCATTGTCGAAAAAGGCAGAATACGCAGGTGGCCATTCCCCAATCATTCATCCAAGAGTTGCTCTCCCGCGTCGACGTGGTCGACATCGTGGGACGCTATGTGCAGCTCAAAAAGGGCGGCGCCAACTTCATGGGCCTATGCCCTTTCCATAGTGAAAAGTCGCCCTCTTTCACCGTCAGCCCCAGCAAGCAGTTCTTTCATTGCTTTGGCTGCGGCAAGAACGGCAACGCCATCGGCTTTCTGATGGAGCATGCCGGCATGGGCTTTGTCGAGGCCGTGCAGGAGCTTGCCAATCAATGCGGCCTGCAGGTGCCGCAGGACGACATCAGCCCCGCCGAGCGCCAGCGCCAGGCGCAGCAAAAGCAGAAAGCCGAGACCCTGAGCGACCTGCTGGAAAAAGCCGGCGAGTCCTATCGGAAGCAGCTCAAGGCCGCCCCCAAGGCCATCGAGTACCTGAAAAAGCGCGGCGTCTCCGGGGAGGTCTCCAAGCGCTTCGGCCTGGGCTATGCGCCTGCTGGCTGGCATGGCCTGGCCAGCGTATTTGCCGAATACGACAACCCGCAACTCGAGGAGTGCGGGCTGGTCATCGTGGGCGAGGACGACAGCCGCCGCTATGACCGCTTTCGCGACCGGCTCATGTTCCCGATTCGCAACGTCAAGGGCGAATGCATAGGCTTCGGCGGGCGGGTCTTCGGCGATGAAAAGCCCAAATACCTGAACTCGCCCGAAACCCCGGTCTTTCACAAGGGCCGCGAACTCTACGGCCTTTACGAGGCCAGGCAGGCCCTGCGCGACATGGGCTACGCCCTGGTCACCGAAGGCTACATGGATGTGGTGGCCCTGGCACAGCTGGGCTTTGCCAATGCCGTGGCCACATTGGGAACGGCCTGCACGCCGGAGCATGTGCAGAAGCTCTTCCGCTTTACCGATGCCGTGGTCTTCAGCTTCGACGGTGATGGCGCGGGCCGTCGCGCCGCGCGCAAGGCGCTGGATGCGGCCCTGCCGCTGGCGACCGACACGCGCACCATCAAATTCCTGTTCCTGCCTTCGGAGCATGACCCGGACAGCTTCATCCGCGAATTCGGCCCCGAGGCCTTCTCGCGCTACGTGGGCGACGCCACGCCACTGAGCCGCTTTCTCATCGAATCGGCCAGCGAGGGGTGCGACCTGGGCCAGACCGAGGGTCGCGCCCATATGGCCAGCAACGCCCGGCCCCTGTGGTCTCTGCTGCCCGACGGCGCCCTCAAGCGCCAATTGCTCTCAGAAATCGCGGCGCTGGCCCAGCTGGACTCACGCGACCTCACCGATATCTGGGCGCAGGAAACCGCACGCACAGCCCCCATTGCCCGCCGCACACCTGCGCCTGCACCCTCCGGCTCTCAGGCACCGGAATGGGATGCCCCCCCGGCCAGCTGGGAAAGCGCTCCCGACTGGGCCGATGCCGCGGCACCGGCCCCCTCCTACCCGAGCCAGGGCGGCGGCGGCAACTGGTCGGGTCGCAAGGAGTTCGGGCGCCAGCGCAAGCCCTGGGGCAAGAAGGGCGAGGACTGGAACCCGCCGCAGCCGGGCCCGCGCCCCACGCCGGTCAGCCGCGAAGACCAGGCCGCTCGCCTGCTGATGTGCCACATGGAGTTCATGGAAGAGATGACCCATGAGGATTTCGATGCCCTGGCCCGCTGCAACCAAAGCCATGCGCCCTTGTTCCGCTGGCTGGAGGCCCAGTTCACCGAGTCGGGCCCGCGTTCCTGGGCAGTGCTGCGCGAGCAATTGCAAGGCACGCCCTACGAGCCCCTGGCCGTCAAGCTGATGAGCAGTGCCCATGCCAACCCCGAGGGGGAAGTGGACGAGTTGCGCAAGGAATTGCGCGGCACACTCAATCTGATCCTGGTGGATCACCTCAAGCGCGAGGAGGCCCGGGCGCTCAAGGAGATCGCGACTGACCCCACCGCGGCAAGACGTTACATCGAGTTTCAGCAGCGCCGAAAAAATTTATCTGTAATTATCAGCTCCACCTCTTGACATCTTTAAAAAAGGTATAATCCGCAAGATAAAGGCAAGAGCGACAGCAACACCTCCGACCCGGGCCCCGTGAAGAAATCACGTGATGGCAGCAACTGCATGGCCCATTTCTCGCAAGGATTGCATACCAAATGATCGCCCCAACATCTTGCCATGGAGTCTTTGTGCTCCACCGGACAGGCTAGGCCTGTTCTTGCGCCAGCTTTGATGGCGTTTGTTTGCATTTTCCGTTTTCCTTTGTGTGTTTGTGTGTGTTCGTACCGTGAGAGGTGTTCATGCCCGTTTCAAAGTCCGTGAAGTCCAAGCAGGCCCCAGAAGCTCCAGCAAAGCCCAAGACCTCTAAAACTTCCACTTCCACAGCAGAGCCCGCGAAAAAGGCCCGTGCCAGCAAGCCTGCTGTGAAGAAGAGTGCTGCATCTGCAGCCGAAGCCAAGAAAGACACCACCGTGGTTACCAAGTCACAAGCCGAACTCAAAGCCATGGCCGATGCGCTGCTGGCGCAGGCAACCCCCAAGCGCGGCCGCAAGAAGGCTGAAGAAGACGACGACACAGCTGCCGCTCCTGCCGCCAAGAAGACTGTCGCCAAAAAGGCCGCCCCCGCCAAGAAGGCTGCCGCCGCCAAGGCCCCCGCTGCCAGCGCCGATACCGACAAGGCTCCCGCCAAGCGCGGCCGCAAGCCCAAGGCCAAGGAAGCCGACGAGGACATGGATGACGCCGACCTGTCGGATATCGACAGCGATCTGGAAGGCGAGATCGAAGAGGAGACAGCGACCGAAGCGTCTGCTGCGCCTGCCGAAAAGGCCAAGCCTCTGCGCATGAAGATCAGCAAGGCGAAGGAACGCGCCCTGATGAAGGAATTCGGCCTGGACGAGACCGTTCTGACCGAAGAGGAAATGAACACCCGCCGTCAGCGTCTGAAGATGCTGATCAAGCTGGGCAAGACACGTGGCTACCTGACTCACGCCGAAATCAACGACCACCTGCCTGACAAGCTGGTCGATGCCGAAACGCTGGAAGTCGTGATCTCCATGTTGAACGACATGGGCGTGGCCGTGTACGAGCAGACGCCCGATGCGGAAACCCTGCTGCTGAACAACACCGGCCAGTCGGCCACCACCGAAGAGGAAGCGGAAGAAGAAGCCGAGGCGGCACTGTCCACCGTGGACTCCGAATTCGGCCGCACCACCGACCCCGTGCGCATGTACATGCGTGAAATGGGGACGGTCGAACTGCTGACGCGCGAAGGCGAAATCGAAATCGCCAAGCGCATCGAAGGCGGTCTGATGGACATGATGGAAGCCATCTCGGCCTCCCCCGCGACCATCGCCGAGATTCTCAACATGGCCGAGGAGATCCGCGAAGGCAAGGTCGTCATCTCCACCGTGGTGGACGGCTTCGTCAATGCCAACGAGAATGACGACTACGTGGCCGAAGAAGACTTCGACGAATACGACGAAGAAGACGACGATGACGGCAAGGGCGGCTCCAAGGCCCTGACCAAGAAGCTCGAAGAGCTGAAGAACGAAGCCCTGGGTCGCTTTGACATCATGCGCGACCTCTTCGACAAGATGCACAAGGTGTATGACAAGGAAGGCTACGGCACCGAGGCATACATGAAGGTGCAGAAGGCCATCACCGAACAGCTGATGACCATTCGCTTCACGGCCAAGACGATCGAGAAGCTCTGCGATCTGGTGCGCGCCCAGGTGGACGACGTGCGCAAGAAGGAACGCGAGTTGCGCAAGATCATCGTGGACAAGTGCGGCATGCCGCAGGAGCAGTTCATCAAGGACTTCCCGCCCAACCTGCTGAATCTGGACTGGGTCATCAAGCAAGTGGCGGCAGGCAAGAGCTACAGCGCCGTGCTGGAGCGCAACATTCCGCCCGTGCAGGAGCTGCAGCAGAACCTGATCGACCTGCAAGCCCGCGTGGTTGTGCCGCTGGAAGAACTCAAGCACATCAACAAGCGCATGAACAGCGGCGAGCGTGCCAGCCGCGATGCCAAGAAGGAAATGATCGAGGCCAACCTGCGTCTCGTGATCTCCATCGCCAAGAAGTACACCAACCGCGGTCTGCAGTTCCTGGATCTGATCCAGGAAGGCAATATCGGCCTGATGAAGGCCGTGGACAAGTTCGAATACCGTCGCGGCTACAAATTCTCGACCTATGCGACCTGGTGGATTCGTCAGGCCATCACGCGATCCATCGCCGACCAGGCCCGCACGATCCGTATCCCCGTGCATATGATCGAGACCATCAACAAGATGAACCGCATCTCGCGCCAGCACCTGCAGGAGTTTGGCTTCGAACCCGATGCCTCCATCCTGGCCGCCAAGATGGAGATTCCCGAGGACAAGATCCGCAAGATCATGAAGATCGCCAAGGAGCCGATCTCGATGGAAACCCCCATCGGCGACGATGACGACTCCCACCTGGGCGATTTCATCGAGGACGGCAACAACACGGCGCCGATCGATGCCGCCATGCAGGCGGGCCTGCGTGACGTGGTCAAGGACATCCTCGACGGCCTCACGCCTCGCGAAGCCAAGGTGCTGCGCATGCGATTCGGTATCGAAATGTCCACCGATCACACGCTGGAAGAAGTCGGCAAGCAGTTCGACGTGACACGCGAGCGTATCCGTCAGATCGAAGCCAAGGCGCTGCGCAAGCTCAAGCACCCTTCGCGCTCCGACAAGCTTCGCAGCTTCATCGACTCGCTGTAAAGCCAGTCCCAGGCAGCCGCCACGCCGGCACCCTGCCCCCAAGCCCCGATCTGTTTCAGGTCGGGGCTTTTTCGTATGTGCAGCAGGTCAGCAAGCCTTTGCTTTCGGCAGAATGCACTCAAAGACACATAACAACGGAGACAGACATGATCACCCCCCCTGCGAGCCGCTTTCTGACACGACGCCGGTGGCTGGCCCATTCCGCAGCCCTGCTGGCCACCCCTTTTGCAGCCATGGCCAATCCGCCCCAGCGTCTGGGCACGCAGCTGCGCATCGTGATTCCCGCCAACCCCGGCGGCGGCTGGGACCAGACCGGACGCGCCCTGGGTGCGGCGATGATCAGCAGCGGGCTGACGGACAGGATCCTTTATGAAAACATCGGAGGCAAGGGCGGCACCGTCGGCCTGACCGAATACACCAAGCGCTACGGAAGCGACCCCAACAGTCTGCTGATCGGCGGCATGGTCATGGTCGGCGCCCTGGCACTGAACAAGAAGTCGGCAGAGCTGCATCAGGTGCAAGCGCTGGCGCGCCTGACCAGTGACTATCTGGTGGTGGCTGTGCCCTTGGACTCGCCGATCGCCAACCCCAAGGCACTGGCCAAGGCCATGCGCGACAACCTGCCCGCACTGGCGATTGCCGGAGGCTCCGCAGGCGGCGTGGACCATATGTATGCAGGGATGCTGGCCCGCCAGTCCAAGGCCAATGCAGAGCAACTGCAGTACAAGCCCTTTGCCGGCGGCAACGATGTGCTGCAGGCACTGCTGCACAAGCAGGTACAGGTGGGGATATCGGGCTACAGCGAGTTCAGGGATGCCTTGCAGGCCGGCAAGCTCCGCGCCCTCGGTGTTTCGTCGCGCCGCGCCATGTTCGGCATCGCCTCCATGCGCGATCAGGGCATGGACGCAGAAATGTCCAACTGGCGCGCCGTCTTTACGGGCAGGAATCTACCTGCAGAGCGGGCCGGGCAATTGCTCGCAGCTATCGAATACGCGAGCAATCAGGACAGCTGGAAGCAGGCCCTGCTCAGCAATAATTGGAGTGCCTCCTGGCAGACCGGCAAGGCGCTGCAGGAATTTCTGGAGGTCGAGACCTCCACCGCCCAGCTGATGAGCTATCTGCTCAGGCTCAAGAGTTGAGCCTCTTTGCGAGACAAGCGCATGAACCCAAACGATCACACCCTTGCCCCCTCCCCCCTCTCGATTGCCGTCATGGGCGCAGGTTCGGTGGGCTGCTACTTTGGTGCGCTGCTGGCACGCGCCGGCCACCCGGTCACGCTGATCGGTCGGGCATCGCACATGCAGGCCATCGGCGAGCACGGGCTGCGGCTTCAGACGGCCACAGAAGATCTGTTCATTCCCGTCGCCACCAGCACCGAAGCCCGTGCCGTGGCAGATGCCGATGTGGTGCTGTTCTGCGTGAAGTCCACCGACACGCAAGCAGCCGCCGCGCAGATCAGACCCCACCTGGCTGCGCACACCCTGGTACTGAGTCTGCAGAACGGCGTCGACAATGAGCGGCGACTGCGCATGGCGCTGGGACCCCAGCCGGTGGCTGCTGCCGTGGTCTATGTGGCCACCGCCATGGCCGGCCCGGGCCATGTGCGTCACTTTGGCAGGGGTGAACTGCTCATCGCCCCCTGTGTGAAGGGCAATGCGATTGCGGACCAGTTCAGTGCTGCAGGCATTCCCACACAGATATCGGACGGCGTGCTGGCGGAACTCTGGCAAAAACTCATCATCAACTGCGTGTACAACGCACTCTCCGCCCTTACCCAGCAGCCTTATGGATGGCTGGTCGCTCAGCCAGGCATACCTGCCGTGCTGCAGGATATCGCCGCCGAATGCAAGACCGTGGCCCTGGCCGATGGTGTGATGCTTCCGGACGGCGTGGACGAGGCCGTCGCGTCCATTGCGCGCACCATGCCCCAGCAGCTGTCCTCCACCGCCCAGGACCTGGCACGCGGCAAACCCACGGAAATCGACCATCTCAACGGCTATGTGGTGCAGCGCGCCCAGGCACTGGGCATTGCAGCGCCAGCCAATCGGCTGCTGCAAGTACTGGTACAGCTCAAGCAGATGACGGCACCAAAACAGCAACTATGATTTTCATAGCTGCTTGCGTCGACAGATCAATGGCACAAGCGAACATTTACACCCAGAAACACCTGAGCCAGCACTAACACTTCCGGCAAGCCTCTCCAGGCCGTCCCGCAGGCAGCTCCAGCTCTTTCGCCACTGCTACAAACCCTGAAGCAGCTGGGTCTTTGCCCGGATTCGTGGCTGACCCGCAACACTTGCGCGTTGTTTGTCGCGTTTATCACCTCAAGGCGTTGCAGTTGAAGATTTGAAGCTACTAAACTTGTAGCAAAACAAATTAACCGCTATAGTCCATGGGACTTGGCACTGAAAGCGCCCGGTGCGCCCAGCTCGACAACATCATTGCGCAAGGAGAAGCGTCCATGAGCTCCAAGGAAAACGCCGCCATCAACCAGCTGTTCGAGAAACTCGAATGCCGCTATGCGCTGCGGGTACTGTGGGCCTTGCGGGATGGCCATCCCCAGACCTTCCGACTGCTGCAGGACAGTGTGGGCGGCATCACCCCCAACACGCTGAACACCCGCATCAAGGAGCTGCGTGAATGCGGTCTGCTCGAGCATGGCAGCGATGGCTACACCGTGACCTTGACCGGACAAGACCTGCTCAAGCGCCTGTCCGACGTTCAGGCCTTTGCCAACCGCTGGGTTGCAGCACGCGCCAAGAAATAAAACCTGCCCCTGTCGCGGCCGGGAGACCGGAGGCAGGCGGCCAGACAGCTATCATCCAAGGGCCCCAAGCGAGCTTGGCCGGCCCCTTTTTTCATCGCCTTTTTCTGCCCTGCGCTGAAAGGAAATACACCATGGCATTCAACACTACTGCTTCCGGCCTGCAATACGAAGACACCGTCGTCGGCGAGGGCGCCGAAGCCAAGGCCGGTCAGAACGTGACCGTGCACTACACCGGCTGGCTCTACAACAACGGCGTCCAAGGCGCCAAGTTCGACTCCAGCAAGGACCGCAACGATCCTTTCGTCTTCCCCCTGGGCTCCGGCATGGTCATCAAGGGCTGGGATGAAGGCGTGCAAGGCATGAAGGTCGGCGGTCAGCGCACGTTGCTGATCCCCGCCGCCCTGGGCTATGGCGCACGTGGCGCCGGCGGCGTGATCCCCCCCAACGCCACGCTGAAGTTCGATGTGGAATTGCTGGCGGTCTGAGCCCCAGGCTCCGTCCACTAAAAAAGCGGCCCTGCGAGGCCGCTTTTTCTTTGGGAAATGCCCTGCATCGGCAGCCTACGCATCGGCCTCGAACAGCGCTCTGTGCAGCGGCATATAGGCTTTTTCACCCGCCGCATCGCGTATGCGCGGCGCCAGCTCCACCAGCTGTTCATAGCCCATGGCGGCCTCCACGGCCAGATTCAGCCTGAAGCCCTTGAGCCCCAATGCACCCGTGATGGACACGGCCATGGGGTAGGCCTTCTGGTAGCGCTTCTGGCCGACGTCTAGCCCGAGCTCGGCAGGGGCCAGAGAGGGGGAGCCGCTCTTCGAGGCCGACGCTGCGGCGGAAGACTCCCTCGTGGCCAGCCAGCCTCTGTCGACCAGGGCCAGAATATCGTCCTTGACCACCCCCAGCGCCGAGGTAGCCTCCAGCACCTGCACCAGGCTGCGATGGCCGTCAAACAGCAAAAAGGCCGAACGCAGCCGCTGGCTCAGATCGGCATGACGTTCCTTGAAAGCCTGCTGGCCTTCGGGTGTTTTGACTAGGTTCATCGCCCCCGCCCCTGTGTACATTGAGTTGCTTTTAGTCCTGCAGAGTGTCAGCTGTGACAGTCGCTGAAAAGCGGGTTTTCCTGCAAATCGGAGCAGGCCGGATCACGGTGAGCGTTCGCGGGAGGAGGTCCGAGGCGCTACCGGCAAGGGCAGCGACGGCACCCCCCTCAGTGTCTTCTGGGAACGCTTGCCCGCCGCTGCTCCCACCAGCTGACCAGCAAGGTGGTGACCAGGCCTGCCGGCACGCCAAACACGCCGGCGGAGATGGGCTGAATACCCCACCAGAGTGCCTCGCCACGCAGCACCGGGGGCAATGCCCCCTGCAGTCCCGGCACGTGAGAGACCATGTAGTACACCGTCACGGCCAGGCCCAGCAACATGCCGGCCACCGCACCACGGCGCGTGGTCCCGCGCCAGAAGATGCCCAGCACCATGGCCGGCACAAATGCCGAACCGGCCAGCGAGAACGAGGCAGAAACCATGGGAAGAATGTCGGAAGAGCGCCTCGCAGCCACAAAGGCCGCCGACAGTGCCACCAGCAGCAATGCAAACTTGGAGAGGATCACACGCTGCTCGGGTGAGACGCGCCGCTTGCGCATATCCACACGCTGGCGCTCCTGAAAATAGAGATCGCGCACCAGGGCATTGCTGATCGTCAGCAGCAGGCCATCGGCGGTGGACAGTGCCGCCGCCAACCCCCCTGCGGCCACCAGTCCCGACAGCACATAAGGCATGCCGCCCAGCTCCGGCGTGGCCAGCATGATGAGGTCGGCCCCCATGCGGATTTCGCCAAACTGCAAAATGCCGTCGCCATTGATGTCTTCGACGTCCAGCAACGAGCTATCGACTCTGGACCACTGCGCGATCCAGTTGGGCAAGGCATCGAAATGCGTGCCCACCAGATTGCTCATGACCTCGTACTTGACCAGCACGGCCAGGGCTGGCGCGCCAAGATACAGCAGCCCGATGAAGAACAGCGACCAGGCCACCGAGGTCCGTGCGGCAGACACCGAGGGAACGGTGAAGTAGCGTGTGAGCAGGTGGGGCAGCCCGGCCGTGCCGACCATCAGGCAGAACATCAGTGCCAGAAAATTGCGTCGGCTTTCCTCGTAGGCCTTGCGCTCTGCCGGGGACCCCTGAGGATCCCCCGCGAAAGGCTGGCTTTGCAGCGGCATGCCCCCCAGCGGCTTGGCCCGCTCGTAGGCCTCGTGCAGCTCGCGGCTCCAGAGTTCGCGCGCCGCCGCCTCGTCCTTGGGCATGGCGGCAAGTTCCCGACTGGCGGCCATGATGGCACCGATATTGCCGCTGCTGGTGCGCAGCTCGCGGATATGCTCGCTCAGTGCCTGGCGCTCTGCCGCCAGCACATGGGGCACATCGCGCAGCTTGGCCTGCAGCACCTGGGCACGCGTGCGGTAGGCCTCCAGCACAGACTGCTCGGCCTCGGAGGACAGCAGTTGCTGCTCCATGGCACCGATCTTGCCCAGTTGCTGGCTGTAGGCCAGCTGCGCCCAGGGGTTGCCCAGCTGTTTGTAGGCCAGCCAGGACACCGGCAGCATGAAGGCCAGCAGGATGACCACATATTGCGCCACCTGGGTCCAGGTGATGGCCCGCATGCCGCCCAGGAAGGAGCACAACAACACGCCGCCCAGGCCCAGCATGATGCCGATCTCGAACTGCACCCCCGTCAGGCGCGCGGCAATCAGGCCCACGCCATAGATCTGCGCCACCACATAGGTGAAGGAACAGGTAATGGCTGCCAGCGCCGCAATGATGCGCGGCCAGCGTCCGCCATAGCGCGCCTGGAAGAAATCCGGCACGGTATAGAGGTTCATGGCCCGCAGATAGGGGGCAATCAGCATGCCGACCAGGCAAAAGCCGCCGGTCCACCCCAGGACATAGGCCAGCCCGCCAGGCTGGCTGCCGGTTCCCGAAAAGCCCTGGAGATACAGTGCCCCGGAGAGGCTGATGAACGAGGCTGCACTCATCCAGTCCGCAGCAGCCGCCATGCCGTTGTAGAACGGCGGGATGCGCCGGCCGGCGACGAAATATTCCTCGGCATCACTGGTGCGCGAATACACACCGATGGCCGCGTACACCATCACCGTGGAGAACAGGAAGATAGGCCCGATCCAGTGTCGCGACAGTCCGCGCTCCTCGGCCCAGAGCATGGTCAGCAGAAAGCCCGCCGTTCCCAGCACATAGAGAAACAGAATGCGATGCAGCCGCCAATGATAGGCGCGACTCAGAACGGGCCGCTCAGGCATGAGGGTCGGCGGCACCGAGAGCGGCTTCGCGGGCCGCGTCACGCGCCTGTTGGCGTTCGAAATGATCCATGGCCACACAATAGACCACGATGACCAGCAGGAACATCAGGACCGCCCCTTGGGCGGCCATCCAGTAGGCCACGGGCCAATCCGGCATCAGCGCCTGGATGTCGCGCGCAAAGTAGCAGGTGCCAAACGAAGACACCACCCAGACGCTCAGCAGCAATGCCTTGAGTCTCAGGTGGTGCGTATCGTGCAGATCCGGCGGAAAAGTGACCTCCACCGGATTGCCGCAAGCGTCGAATGCCTGTCGCTGGGCATCCGACGCAGCATCGTCATGCATAGGCGCGTGATGCGTCTGCACGGCGATGTACAGGCTTATTCAGCCAGCTTCTGCCAGGTGGAGACCACGCTGTCAGGATTCAGGGAGATGGAGGAGATGCCTTCGTCGGCCAGCCACTTGGCAAAGTCGGGGTGATCCGAAGGGCCCTGGCCGCAGATGCCCACGTACTTGTTCTGATCGCGGCAGGCCTTGATGGCATGGGCCAGCAGCTTCTTGACGGCAGGGTCGCGCTCGTCGAAGTCGGCGGCCAGCAGCTCCAGCCCGGAGTCGCGGTCCAGGCCCAGGGTCAGCTGGGTCAGGTCGTTGGAGCCTACCGAGAAGCCGTCGAAGTATTCGAGGAACTCCTCAGCCAGCACGGCATTGGAGGGCACTTCGCACATCATGATCAGCTGCAGGCCGTTTTCGCCACGCTTGAGGCCGTTTTCGGCCAGCAGCTCGGTCACGCGCTTGGCCTGGCCCAGGGTGCGCACGAAGGGGATCATGATCTTGACGTTGGTCAATCCCATATCCTCACGAACGCGGCGCAGGGCTTCGCACTCCATCTTGAAGGCTTCGCCGAACTCGGCTGAGATGTAACGCGCAGCACCGCGGAAGCCCAGCATCGGGTTCTCTTCCTCGGGTTCGTAGCGGCTGCCGCCGATCAGCTTGCGGTATTCGTTGGACTTGAAGTCCGACATGCGCACGATCACGGGCTTGGGCCAGAAAGCAGCAGCAATCGTCGCCACGCCTTCGGTCACCTTGTCCACGTAGAAGGCACGGGGCGACGCATGGCCGCGGGCCACCGACTCGACCGCCTTCTTCAGATCGGCGTCGACGGCGGGGTAGTCCAGGATGGCCTTGGGGTGCACGCCGATGTTGTTGTTGATGATGAATTCGAGGCGGGCCAGGCCCACCCCCTCGTTGGGCAGCTGGGCAAAGTCGAAAGCCAGCTGGGGATTGCCCACGTTCATCATGATCTTGGTGGGGATGCTGGGCATCTCGCCACGCTTGACCTCGGTCACTTCGGTTTCCAGCAGGCCGTCATAGATCTTGCCGGTATCGCCTTCGGCGCAGGACACGGTCACCAGGGTTTCGGCCTTGAGCAGGTCGGTCGCGTTGCCGCATCCCACGACGGCGGGGATGCCCAGTTCACGCGCAATGATGGCCGCGTGGCAGGTACGGCCACCACGGTTGGTGACGATGGCCGAAGCCTTCTTCATGACAGGCTCCCAGTTGGGGTCGGTCATGTCGGTCACCAGCACATCGCCGGCCTGGACCTGATCCATCTGCGAGATGTCGGACACCAGGCGCACGGGGCCGGTACCGATCTTCTGGCCGATGGCGCGGCCTTCGGCCAGCACGGTGCCCGTGCCCTTGAGCTTGTAGCGCAGCTCGGCCTGGCCCTTGGCCTGGCTCTTCACGGTTTCGGGGCGCGCCTGCAGGATGTAGAGCTGGCCGTCGGTGCCATCCTTGCCCCACTCGATGTCCATGGGGCGGCCGTAATGCTGCTCGATCACCAGGGCGTAATGCGCCAGCTGCTGCACTTCATCGTCGGTCAGCGAATAGCGGTTGCGCAGCTCGTGCGCCACATCCACGGTCTTGACCAGCTTGCCGTCGGCTGCCTTTTCCTCGGGCGTGGCAAAGATCATCTGGATCAGCTTGGAGCCCAGGTTGCGGCGGATCAGCGCCTTGTTGCCCGCCTTGAGCATGGGCTTGTGGACATAGAACTCGTCGGGGTTCACGGCCCCCTGCACCACGGTCTCGCCCAGGCCGTAGCTGGAGGTGATGAAGACCACTTCCTCGAAGCCGGATTCGGTGTCGATGGTGAACATCACACCGGCAGCGCCCTTGTCCGAGCGCACCATGCGCTGCACGCCGGCGGACAGAGCCACCACATCGTGCTCGAAGCCCTTGTGGACGCGGTAGGAGATGGCACGGTCGTTGTACAGCGACGCGAACACTTCCTTCATCTTGTGCAGAACGTCTTCGATGCCCACCACGTTCAGGAAGGTTTCCTGCTGGCCGGCAAACGATGCATCGGGCAGGTCTTCTGCCGTGGCGGAAGAGCGCACGGCAAACGATGCCTCGGCATTGCCGCCTTGCAGACGGGCGAACTCCTCGCGGATGGCCTGTTCCAGATCGGCCGGGAAAGGCTGGTTTTCCACCATGGCGCGAATTTCCGCACCCACCGCAGCCAGAGCACGGACATCATCCACATCCAGGGCCGCCAGCTTGGCAGAGATCTTGTCGGCCAGGCCTTCAAAGGCCAGGAACTCCCGGAACGCATGGGCCGTGGTGGCAAAGCCGGTCGGCACGCGCACGCCCTGGGGCAGCTGCGAGATCATTTCGCCGAGCGAGGCGTTCTTGCCGCCTACGGACTCGACATCAGACATTCTCAGTTTTTCAAACGGAACGACCAGCGCGGTCGCTTCGAACAGTTGAGACATGGGGAGCTCCAAAGTTAAAAACCGGTACGCAGGCGGCGCTGGGCTGAATGGCCAGGGCACGCGAACCCATGCTGCAGGAGTGCAGTGCTTTGCTGTTCTGGATGTTGACCGTCAACGAGCATGGGCTTGAATTTGGGAATAATGGGCGACATTGTAGGCCGAGCCGGCACGCCCCGCGTGGCTCAAACCAGATTCAGAGTCCGGGACATGGCATTGCCTGCACAAGTCCCACCGAATAACAGCGCGCACCATGCATACCCATACGATTTTTGTCATTTCCGACGGCACAGGCATCACGGCAGAGACTTTTGGCACGGCCATCATGGCCCAGTTCGAGAGCAAGCCGCGCATCATTCGCGTGCCCTTTGTGGACTCCATGGACAAGGTGCACCAGGCCGTGCGCCAGATCAACCATGTGGCCGAGGTGGAGAAGCGCAAGCCCATCATCTTCACCACGCTGGTGAGCCAGGAAATGCTGGAATTCCTCGAAGCCAACTGCAAGGGCAAGCTGTTCGACATGTTCGGCACCTTTGTCCGTCCTCTGGAAGTGGAACTGGGCCAGAAGTCGCTGCACCGAGTGGGCCGCTTCGCAGACATCAGCGAGAGCAAGGAATATCTGGAGCGCATGGAAGCCATCAACTACACGCTGGCCCATGATGACGGTCAGACCAACACCGATCTGACAGGCGCCGACGTGATCCTCGTGGGCGTGAGCCGCTCGGGCAAGACGCCCACCAGCCTGTATCTGGCCATGCAGTTCGGCCTCAAGGTCGCCAACTACCCGCTGATCCCCGAAGATTTCGACCGCAAGCAGCTGCCGCCTGCGCTGGCTCCCTTCCGCGCCAAGCTGTTCGGCCTGACGATCGACCCGGCCCGCCTTTCCGCCATCCGCAGCGAGCGCCGCCCGGACTCCAAGTACGCCAGCCTGCAGAACTGCCGCTACGAGGTGGCCGAGGCCGAGGCCATGATGCGCAGAAGCGGGATCGAGTGGCTGTCCAGCACCACCAAGTCGATCGAAGAGATTGCCACCACCATCCTGCAGGAGGTGCTGCCGCAGCATCTGGGACATTAGGCCTCCCCCTGAGCGGCTTCGCCGCTTCCCCAAGGGGACGCAGCCCTCGCTGCGAGGCGGCTCTTGCTCGGCCGCCCTTACTTAGCCCGCGCCTTTAGCCCGCGCCTGCGTCAAGAACTACGGGTAATGCAGGCGCCACGCAGTGTCCTCGCTCAACGCAGGACGGGCTGCTGCGGCAGCACCTGCAGCAGATAGTCCACCAGTGCACGGACCTTGACCGGTACATACTGGCGATCCTTGAAGCACGCGAAGAAGTCCAGCGGAGCATCCTCGAACTGCAGCTGGCCCTTGCGCGCGGGCTTGAGTGTCAGCGGCACCAGCCGCCCTCTGCGCAGCTCCTCATGGACGATGAAGCTGCCGGCCCAGGCAATGCCGCCGCCCGCCGCGGCAAACTCGACCAGGGCATCGATGTCGCTGCCGATGGCCGCAATCTTCTGCGGCGGATCGGTGCGCTGGCCATCGCGCAGAAAAGGCCAGCGCATGATCCTGCCGTCGCGCTCTCGCCGGTACAGCAAGCAGGCATGCTCGAGCAGATCCTGCGCCGTCTGCGGTCGGCCGTGCTGCTGCAGATACTGGGGCGAGGCGCAGAGAATGCGCGGCGCCGAGGCCAGCAGCCGCACCGACATGCCGGGCTCCAGCACATCGCGGTAGCGCACGCTGATGTCCACGTCTTCCTTGAGCACGTCCACATGCCGGTCCGTGATCAGCAGCTCCAGCTCCAGTCGCGGATGCAGGGCGGCAAAAGCCGGCAGCAGCGGGGCCAGCACATGACGGCCGAAGGCGGCCATGCAGGCAATGCGCAAGCGGCCTTGCAGCTCTCCATGAATCAGCGAGAGATCGGACTGGGCTTTTTCAAGCTCGTCGAGCACCGGAGCGACGCGCGCCAGATAGCGCTCGCCGGCCTCGGTCAAGGCCATGGAGCGTGTGGTGCGCGTGATCAGGCGCGTGCCCAGCTCGCGCTCCAGCCGCGCAATGTTCTGGCTGGCGGCAGCGGGCGAAATGCCCAGCTGGCGCGCGGCCGAGGCGATGGAGCCGCCCTCCAGCGCTTTGACAAAGGTTTCTATGGCTCGCAGATTCGGCATGCGTGCGAATGTATCCCCAATTGCATTCGAAAGTTCTGCTTATGAGTGCAACAAGTCCCGGACCTCTACCGCAGACCGCTTGTGGTACTTACAGTTCAGCCCTGTTTTCCATCCACGCATTCGGCCCGAACCGCTGACAGCCCCTGCTCCCGCCGCGCCAACGCGGAATGCATTTCCGACATCATTTTCATGAATTCCTCCACCAGCTCTTCCCCATCCAGACTTTCGACGTTCAAGCTGCACCGGCGCTACACGCCGTTCGTCTTCGCATTTTTCATGGCCGGCATCATGGCTTTCCTGATGTGCTGCACCATCGTGGCGGCCAATACCGGCTTTGACAGCGGCTATGTGCGGCGCGTGTTCAGCGCCTATGCGCTGGCCATGCCGGTGGCGTTCTTCTGCGTGATGATGGTGCGGCCGCTGGTGCTCAAACTGGTTGCGTTGACGGTGCATACGCATTGAACAGGCGGGGCATACGCTACTGAATATGAAGCAGCCTGAGCATGTCTGAAATCAGATTTCAATTCAATCTATTGAAATTTCGGACGGACAAAGCGGTATCCGCTACAAAAATATATTGCAACGCACCGTCGCTGCTGCGCACCGGATCGCAGAGCATGCCCCAGACCTGGCGCACCAGCGCAGGCTGAAGCACATCCCGCACCGCGCCGTGGTGCACTCCGGCATCACCGCCCAGCACCAGCACATCGTCGGCATAGCGCAAGGCCAGGTTCAGATCGTGAATCACTGCGACCACGCCTGCGCCCTGCTGCCCCGCCCACTGGCGCAGCAGGCGCATGACATGGTGCTGATGGGCCAGATCCAGAGCGGCGGTGGGCTCGTCCAGAAGCAGCCAGGGGGCTGCGCCGTCGTCGGGCATCCCGCCATCTGGCCAGATCTGCGCCAGCGCCCTGGCCAGATGAGTGCGCGCCCTCTCACCGCCCGACAGCGTGTTGATGCTGCGCTGCGCCAAATGATCGACCCCGGTCAACGCCATGGCCTGCGCCGGAATCTGCGCCTCCCCGGTGCCGGGCTGATGACGATGCGGATAACGTCCCAGCTCCACCACCTCCTGGGCCGTGAAGTCAAAGGCCACGCTGCAATCCTGGGGCATGACGGAGCGACGACGTGCCAGCCCCTCCATCGCATGCGCGGACAGCGCCCGCCCGTCGAGCAGAACCTGGCCCGACTGCGGCGCGCGCTCGCCCACCAGCATGGACATCAGCGTGGACTTGCCGGCGCCATTGGGGCCGAGGATGGCGGTAAAGCGCCCGGCCGGAATCCGCACATCCACCGTCGCCAGGCGCGGCCCCTTGGCTACGCCGACGCCCAGATGGCGGCATTCGAGGCTGGACAGCCCTTGGTACGCACTCATACCTTGCTCCTGAACTGGCGCAGCATGGCCAGAAACAGCGGCACGCCGATAAACGCGGTGAGCACGCCCAGCGGCAGCTCGGCCGGCTTGACGATGGTGCGCGCCACCGCATCGGCGCTGACCACCAGCGCTGCCCCCAGCAGGGCCGATCCCGGCAGCACCACGCGATGATCGGGACCGGCCATCAGCCGCACCCAGTGCGGCGCGACCAGACCGATGAAGCCGATGATGCCGGTGGTCGCGGTCACGGCGCCCACGGCCAGCGCAGCCACCATCACGGCGCGGCGCTTGGTTTTCTCGACGGCCACGCCCAGCAGATTGGCCTGGGCTTCGCCCAGGGCAATCGCATTCAGCGGCCTGGCCAGCGCCAGCGCCGCCGCCGCGCTGACGACCACGGCCGCAGACACCAGGGCCACCGCGCTCCAGCGGGAGGCGCCCAGGCTGCCCAGCAGCCACATCTGCAGATTGCGCAGCTGCTCGTCCGTGGACACAAAACTCAGAAAGCCCAGCCCGGCACCGGCGAGCGCGTTGATGGCAATGCCGGCCAGCAGCATCAGGCCGATGCGGGTCGTGCCCTGGACCTGACCCAGCACATAGACCACAGCGGTCACGGCCAGACCACCGCCAAAAGCCATGGCCACCAGGGCCCAGCTGCCCAGATGACGCGGCAGCCAGGGCAGATACAGGCCGCCCAGCACGATGGTGATGCCGGCGGCCAGGGCCGCGCCGCTGCTCACGCCGATCAGGCCGGGGTCGGCCAGCGGATTGCGAAACAACCCCTGCATCAACGCGCCGGCCAGCCCCAGTCCGGCGCCGGCCGCGACGCCCATGAGCAGGCGCGGCAGGCGGATATTGAGAAAGACCAGATGTTCGGGCCCGGTTTGCACATCACCACCCCAAAGGCCGCGAATTCCATCCCAGGCAATGCCGGGCAACTGCGAAGGCGCAATCGCATAGGCACCGCTGGCCGCACCCCAGACCATGGCCAGCAGCACCAGCGCCAGGCCTAGCAGCAGCGTGGCACTGCGGCTGAGCCGCCCGGCCGGCGTGCGCCAGCGCGATGCAGCTGCGGGCACGCCCGACACCGGCTTGGCCGCCATGACACCAGACAGTCCGCTCATCAGGCCACCCACTGCAGGGCGCGCACATGCAAAGCCTGTACGGCACTGGGCAGGCGTGGCCCGAAGCCCAGCAGGTGGCTGGCTTCCAGCGTCACCAGCGCCTTCTTGGCAAAGGCTGGCGTCAGGGCCAGCTCGGGCCGCTTCCAGAAGGCGGCCTCGCCGCCCAGAGCCTCGATACCCTGCGTGGTGTTGATGATGACTTCGGGCGCGGCGCTGGCCATGGCTTCTGCGGTCAGGGGCTTGTAGCCGTCGAACTGGTCGATGGCATTGACGCAGCCCGCGTACTGGATCAGCGCATGGGCTGCCGTGCCCTTGCCCGCCACTTGCGGACTGCCGCTGTGCGAGAGCACAAACAGCACGCGCGGCTTGCGCTGGGCCTTGGCCACCTGGGCCCGGACACGGCTCCACTGCGCTTCGAGCTGGGCCAGCAGCTGGTCGGCCTCGGCCAGGCGGCCGGTTTCGCGGCCCACGACCCTGACCTTTTCCTGGACCTCGGCCCAGTCGTGCCTGGCCGGCACCATGGATACGCGAACGCCAGCCTGTCGGATCTGATCGATCACCACGGGCGGGCCGGCCTCGCTGGTTGCGACCACCGCATCGGGTTTGAGCGAGAGCAGGCCTTCGGCCGAGAGCTGGCGCACATAGCCGACCTTGGCGGTTTTTTGCGCCGCTTCGGGAAACAGGCTGGTAGTGTCGGTGCCCACCAGCAGGCTCTGGGCATTGAGCAGATAGACCACCTCGGTCAATGCCCCGCTGAGCGATACCAGGCGTTTCGCTCCGGGTGCGGCAGCTGCAGAGGCGGCCTGCGCCAGCCCCGGCAGGGCCGTGCCCGCCACGCTCGCACCCAGCCATTGCAGACCCTGGCGCCGGGAAATGCGGGCCGTGCTCATGCAGCCTCCGCCACTGCCGCCTTGCGCTGCAGGCCGGCCACCAGATCGCGCCAGCCCTGCAGCTCGGGCTGACCGGGCTTGCGCTCGCCGAAGAACATGGCCATGTTGTTGCCTTCGGCATCAAAGGCCTCGACCGAAGTCACCACGCCATCGCTGGTGGGTTTGCGCACCATCCAGACATTGGCGATCAGATCGGTGCGCAGATGCAGGTTGAAGCCCTTGTCCAGCACATTGATCCAGCGCACGCCGTCCTTGCCGTCCATGGGCTGGATATGGCTCACGGGGCCGGTGTGGATCTGGATGCAGCCGCTGCTGCCCACAAACACCATGATGGAGACGCCATCCACCGCCGCATCGCCCAACAGCTGTGCCACCGCGTCGGTGCTCAGGCGCTCACAGTACTGGGGCACCAGACGGAAGGCCTGCTGGCGCTCGGCACCGAACCTGCGCAGCATCTCGAAGAACTCATGCGTGTCCTTCATCTCGGTCCAAGCCTGGGTCAGCGCGGGCACGTCGATCTCGGCGTCGGCCTTGATCGCTGGCTTGGCTGCAGGTTCGCGGAACACATAGCCTGCCGACGGCTCGGCAAAGCACTCGACCAGCGCATTCCAGGCCGCCATGTCCGTGGCCTCGCGCGCAAACACCTTGTGCACGGCACGACCGGCCGCGTCATAGAACTGCAGGCTGCGCATGGCAGGACGGCCACCATTGGCGGACTCCTCGGTCACGGCAAAGCCGGCATGCCAGTGCATGAAGAACAGGCGCAGATCGATTTCCCGGCTCAGCGCCAGACCGACCGGCCCCTGGGCCGAGAGGTTCTGGTAGATGCCGTCTTTTTCATGCACGGTGGATTCGTTGCGCGTCAACGCCATCACCGGGCCGCAGGCCTCCAGGGCCTTGAGGATGTCCAGCCATTCGGCGCGCAGCGGCAGCGCCTGCAGCGCGCGTTCATGCTCGCCGCCATGTGCGGCAATCACCGCGCCTTCGCTCAGCTGCAGGGCTTCGGCGGCATCCTTGGCGCGCAGGCCTTGCAGGCGTTTCTGGGCAAATTGCTCGCGAATCTGCACTGCGGTCATGGTCTGGATTTCGGGGGAGGTGATGGCGTTCATTGCAGGGTCTCCGGGCTGTGATGCCAGTGCGGTTGTGGGTTGGAAAACTCGTCGTCGGAACGGAGGGCCGAATTCTGGCCTTCGGTGCCAGATTCGGACTGGGCCAACACCCGGGCCACGGTGGCCCAGCGCTGTCCCAGTCGCAGCAGAAAGTGACGCATATCGTCGGAGCGCTCGCTGCCGTCCAGGCCTTCGGTCATGCGCATCAGCTGGTCCGCCACGCGCTGGGCCATGGGCGCACGATGCACCGCACAGCAGCCCTGGCTGAAACCGGTCATCAACGCCAGCACCGTGGCCAGCTGGGCTTCGCCCTCGGTCAGTAGATATTCCTCATCGCGGCTGCCAGAGGCACTCTGGGCATTGGCGGTGTTCTCATAAACAGACATGGCACACTCCCGCAGTTTTTGAGTCAAACAGATCTCAAGCGCTTACCAAGCAAGCGCTTTCAGCTACAAAATCAGAAGTCCTGAACCAGGGACACACGCACATAGCGGCCGGCCTGGCTATAGGCATCGGCAATCTGCGTGGTGTTGGTCAGGCTGCGCACATCGGACCAGCGCCAGTACTTCTTGTCGGTCAGGTTGTAGACGCCCACGTTCAGGCGGGTGCCGGGACGGATGCGCCATTGAGCGCTCAGATCCAGCACCGTGGCGCTGGGGCTGAGCCAGGCATTGGCCGCTGCATCCCCGGCCTTTTTGCCGGCCCAGTGCGAGGCGCTGAACTGCACGCCCACATTCGAGCGGTCGTAGCGCACGCCCAGCACCAGTTGCTGCGGCGAGATGGTGTCCACGGGCAGGTCGGTGCTCTTGTCCGTGCCCTTGGTGTAGCCATAGGCGGCATTGGTGCGCCAGTCGCCACCGGCAAACTTGCCCCAGTCGTAGTCGGCCTTGAGCTCGAAGCCGCTGATATGCACGCGATTCAGGTTGACGGACTGGAAGGTGGCCGGATTGTTGCGGTCACCATAGTTGCCGGAAACCAGCACCTGATCCTGGATGAAGTCCTTGTAGCGGCCCGTGAAGACAGCAGCATCAAGGCGCAGCGCATTCATGCGGCCACGCAGGCCCAGCTCGAAGGTATGGCTTTTTTCCGCCTTGAGATCGGGGTTGGGAATGCTCTTGTAGAACATGAACGGGTTCTCGAAGAAAGCATTGATCTGCCCGGCATTCGGCGCTCTGAAACCGGCGGCATAGTTGCCGTAGACCGACCAGGCATCGTTCACCTGGAACATGGCGCCCAGCTTGGGGGAGACGGCAGAGTCCGAATTGCTGACCGCTGTGCCGCCAAACCCTTGCTGCTTGGGCTTGATGCTGTAGTGCTCGGCCCGCAATCCGGGCGTCAGGCTCAAAGCACCATAGTGCAGCTCGGCCTGCGCAAACAGCGCGGTCGAGGTTTCCGTGGTGTCGGGGAAGCGCTTGAGCGGAAAGCTCTCGCCTGCCGGAGGCGTGATGCCGTTCTGCTCGTTGACCACCTTGCCGCGCAGATAGTCGACGCCATAGCTGAACTTGCCGCTGAGGCCATTGCTCCAGCGCAGCGTCTTGCCAGCCTGGGCATGCAGCTGCAGCGCGTCCTCGTCATAGGTCACATCGCGCTCGCGATAGGCCAAGGGCGGGGTGCGGGTTTCGGTCACGAACTCACGCGAACTCGTGCTTTGATAGCTGGCCATCAGCTTGAGCTCGTCGGCCAGTGCCGTATCCAGCTGCTGCCACTGTCCCTGCCAGGTAGCACGCCAGCGCTTCATCGAGGTATTCGACTTGGAATCCGTCACCGTGGCGCTGCGTGCCGACAGCAGGTCGTAGTCGGCTCGCTTGTCCACGCCCTCCAGGACGAACACATGTTTTTGCACCGCCGATGGTGTGTAGACCAGCTTGCCCAGCAAAGAATGGCTCTTGTCCGTTTCGGGGTTGGGCGTGGTGCGCAGAGCACCCACGGTGTTATTGCTGCCCCTGTTTTCCAGCGCGCTGGCACGGCCCACACCGGCCGACAGCAGCCAGCTCCATTCGGGGCTGGCACGGCCCGCCAGCGTCGCGCCCACGCGCTTGCCGTTGTCCGAGCCGTCATAACTGGCCGAGACGCGACCGCCAATGGTCTTGCCGTCCTTGAGCAGATCGTCGGGCTGCACGGTGATGAAATTGACCAGGCCGCCCATGCCGTCCGAGCCATAGAGCGCGGGCACGGCACCGCGCAGGATTTCCACGCGCTGCACCAGACCCAGATCCAGATAGTCACGGCCAAAGGCATTGGCGCTGAAGGCATAGCTGCGCGGCAGGCGCACGCCATCGGCCAGCATCAGCACGCGATTGCCTTCGAGGCCGCGGATATTGAAGCCGCTGTTCTGGTCACGCCCCGTGGAGCCGCTTGCCAGCGTGAAACGCGCAGGACTGCGCGGCACGGTCACATTGGGCAGCTTGCTGGCCAGTTCGCGGATGTCGCCGATCTGCTCCTCCTCCATCTGCCTGGCATCGATGACGTCCACCGTCATGGGCAGGCTGTCGGCGTCCTGCTCGTCGCGCGAGGCACTGATGACCACATCGCGCAGCACAGGCGTGCTGCGGTCGGCCCGCGCCGCTGCGACCTGGACGGATTCGGAGGATGGCTGCCGGGCCTGGGCCGAGAGAGCGGTGCAGGCCAGTGCGCAGGCCAGCGCCAGCGGACGGAGATCGGAGCGTGGCGCCAGCGAGGCGCGGGCGTGCGAAGCGTTGGCGTAAGCCATACCAGAAACCCTCTTTATTCATAGAAATGGACAAGAGCTGGCTTCTGATCGATACGTCAATGGCCACAGGTCGAAGCGTCAGAGGCTTCGCGGCCTGTCGCTGGCACGGCATTGGCTGGCTGAATGGCCTCCAGTATATGCGAATAATTCTCAACCGCAAATGACTTTGTTACATTCGGGGAATCGCACTCTGGCGCTAGGCGGGCCTGTCTTCACGGGCCGTGATGTTCCCAACCCCATGCGATAAACGCCAAAGTCCCTGACGCTCCCCCCACGGCCATGCCCCCTCTTCGCGATGGCTCAAACGCAAAGAGGACTGCCCAGGCAGTCCTCCTTGATCGCTACGACCGCATGCGCTGCACGCGATGAAGGCCGTTCAGTTGCGGATCAGATGATCGAAGGCCGACAGGGCTGCCGTGGCACCGGCGCCGGCCGCAATCACGATCTGCTTGTAAGGCACGGTGGTGCAGTCACCGGCGGCGAACACGCCGGGCAGATTGGTCTGCCCCTTGGCATCCACGATGATTTCGCCGAACTTGCTCAGCTCCACCGTCCCCTTGAGCCACTCGGTGTTCGGCACCAGGCCGATCTGCACGAACACACCTTCGAGCTCCACATGGTGTTCGGCACCGCTGGTACGGTCCTTGTAGCTCAGGCCATTGACTTTGCCGTTGGCACCGGTGATCTCGGTGGTCTGGGCGTTGGTGATGACGGTCACATTGGGCAGGCTGTGCAGCTTCTTGACCAGCACGGCATCGGCCTTGAGCTGATCGGCGAACTCCACCACCGTTACATGGGCCACCAGGCCCGCCAGGTCAATCGCAGCCTCGATGCCGGAGTTGCCGCCGCCGATCACCGAGACGCGCTTGCCCTTGAACAGCGGACCGTCGCAGTGCGGGCAGTAGGCCACGCCCTTGTTCTTGTACTCGGCTTCGCCGGGCACGTTCACATTGCGCCAGCGCGCACCGGTGGACAGGATCACGGTCTTGGCCTTGAGCGAGCCGCCATTGGCCAGTTGCACTTCCACCAGTCCGCCAGGCTGTGCAGCGGGAATCAGCTTCTCGGCGCGCTGCAGGTTCATGATGTCCACGTCATAGGCACGGGTGTGGGCTTCCAGGGCCGCAGCGAACTTGGGTCCGTCGGTCTCCAGCACGGAGATGTAGTTCTCGATCGCCAGCGTGTCGTTGACCTGGCCGCCAAAGCGCTCGGCCGCCACGCCAGTACGAATGCCCTTGCGAGCGGCGTACACAGCGGCTGCAGCGCCGGCTGGGCCGCCGCCGATGATCAGCACGTCGAAGACTTCCTTGGCCGACAGCTTGGCGGCGTCACGCGAGGCGGCACCGGTGTCCAGCTTGGCCACGATTTCCTCGATGCTCATGCGGCCGGAGCCGAACACGCTGCCGTTCATGAACACCATGGGCACGGCCATGATTTCGCGCTCGGTCACTTCCTTCTGGAAGGCGCCGCCCTCGATCACCGTGGTCTTGACCTTGGGATTGAGAATGGCCATCAGCGACAGTGCCTGAACCACATCGGGGCAGTTGTGGCAGCTCAGGCTCATGTAGACCTCGAAGTTGAAGTCGCCATCGAGCGCCTTGATCT
>NZ_SPEY01000047.1 GCF_009360615.1 Comamonas sp. | reverse complement strand
GGCATCTCTACCAGATGGATCTGACCGGCCCGACGGCGCTGGTGCTGGGGGCCGAGGGCGATGGCATGCGCCAGCTGACCCGCAAGACCTGCGATGCGCTGGTCAGCATCCCCATGCAAGGCGCGGTGGAAAGCCTGAATGTGTCTGTCGCCAGCGGCGTGTGCCTGTACGAGGCATTGCGCCAGCGCCTGGCTTCGGCAGCGGCGATCAAGGCCTGAGCCGACTGGCCCGGTCACTGAATGCAAGGCGCGACGGCGAAAGCGGTCGCGCCTTTTTTGCGGGCGATCGTATCGCCCTCAGGCGGCGGGCAGATCGGCAGGGGTCGTGCAGCCCGGATTCAGCATGCGCTGTACGGTGCGTGCCAGCTCGCCGATGTCCATGGGCTTGCTCAGCACGGCATAGCGGCATTCCCGGGCCTGCGGCAGTTCGGCCTCTTCGCTGCTGGTCAGCAGGACGAGCGGAATGAGAATCTGCTTGCGCGCCAGCTCCTGCTGCATATTCGCGATGTTCAAAGGAGGCGGAAACTCATCGGCGGCGATGATGAGGTCCACCTTCATGCCGCTGTTGATGTAGCGCTGCGCGACTTCCGGCAAGTAGGCGGTCACGACCTGGTAGTCAAGGCCGTAAAGTACCTGGGCCATGGCATTGCGCGCGGCCAGGTCCGGCTCGATCAGCAAGATCGTTTCCTGCCGGCCTGCAGGGGTCGCGGCTTGCGGGCTTTGCGTCGCTGCCGGCTGTGCGCGCGGAAAGTACAGGCTCACGACGGTGCCCAGGCCCTGGGTGCTTTCGACTTCGATCAGGCCCTGGACATGGTCCATGAAGTTCTTGACCATGGGCAGCCCCAGGCCCGCACCTTTGCCCTCGGGTTTGGTGGTGAAGAACATATCGAAGATGCGGGCCTTGATCTCCTCGCTCATGCCCATGCCGTTGTCAGTCACGCTGACCATGACATAGTCGCCCGCATGCCCGGGGCGCTTGAGCAGCACGTTCTCTGCAGTCAGGGTGATCAGGCCGTGTTCTTCGGTGGCATCGCGCGCGTTGAGGCAGAGGTTGATCAGCGAGTTCTCGAAATAGAGCTTGTCCACGCTGATGGGCCAGATGCTGGCTGCCATGCGCAGCTGCAGTTCAGCGTTCTGGCCGACGGCCTTGCTCAGCAGGGGTTCCAGATCCTGCACCAGTGCACGGGGGTCGGCAGAGGCCAGCTGCATGGACTTGCGGCTGCTGAACCCGGTCAGATGCGATGCCAGGCTGCCTGCTTTCTGAATGGTGTTGAGGATCACATCCACATGCTCGAGCTGCTCGGGCTCGCCCAGCTGCCTTTCCAGCATGCCGGCATGCAGGCCCGTGATGAACAGCAGGTTCTTCATGTCATGCGCGACACCGGCGGACAGCTGGTTCACCATGCCCATTTTCTGGGCCTGGGCGAGGTAGGTCTCGGCCTGATCCAGTGCCTGCTGCTTGAGCCTCAGCTGATGGCTGAGCGTGGTGATCTGGTCGCGCAGCTGATTCTCGGACCGCCGGATGCTGTCGATGCCCAGATTGGCACCGACCCAGTAGAGGATCCTGCCCTGCGCATTCCTGACCGGAGACAGTGACGCAAAAAACCAGTGGAACTGGCCGTCGTGGCGTTTGATGCGGAGCCGGTATCCTGTCGGCTTTTCGGTGATCAGTGCGCGCGACAGCCCGGTGTTGACGGCGGCCAGGTCGTCGGGGTGCACGATATCGATCCAGATGCCTTCGCGCAGGCTCAGGGGGCGCACTTCCCGATAGGCATACTCATGCAGGGCACGGTTGAACCAGGTCACCTCCCCATGGGGGGTGGCCATCCAGATCTGATAGGGCAGGTGATCGAGGAAGGCCTCGAAGCGGTTGACATGGCCGAGACCGAGTTCGTCATCGGGCTCGGGCGATGCCGTGCCGGTCTGCAGCACATAGCACTGCACCGCCGGTATCGCCCCGTCATCCGCAATCGGTGAGAAATGCCAGAGCCCGGGCAGACCGGGCAGACGGGTCGTGGTCTCCCGGCCTGTTTCCAGGCATTGGCTGACAGCTTTTCTGGCCGACTCGAACATGTCGAGCGCCGGCGCTGCGGGGGATCGGCTGCCGGGCTGCAAAAGCCGCTGCATGGCCGGGTTGGCAAAGCGCATCTCCAGCGTTCCGGCATCGACGAGCGCCCATGCCAATGACGCAGGCCTCATGGCTTGCTGAAGTGCGAACAATCGGCCCGGCTCGTTCATGTGCTGGTATGGTGCAATATCAGGCAGAGCAGACACTCTGCACAGTGGTTCAAGTATTCCACGTTGCATCTGGATTTTTCGGGGGCATGGCCTTGGTTCAAGCACTGATTGACAATTCTTCGGCGTCCCTGGGTGCGATTGCCCGCGTGCGACGATGGCTCGGCGAGACGCAGCGGCTGGCCGTGCTTACCGGTGCCGGTGTCAGTGCCGAATCGGGAGTGCCCACGTTCAGGGATGCGGCAAGCGGCTACTGGGCCCGGTTCAATCCCGAGGAAATGGCCAGCGAGGCTGGATACCGCCGCGACCCGGCCCTTGTCTGGCGCTGGTACGAGCACCGGCGCGCCTTGCTTGCCGGGGCGGTTCCCAACGAGGGACATCTGTCGCTGGCGCGTTGGTCGCGCCGGTACCCGGGCCGGATGACGCTGATCACGCAGAATGTGGACGGGCTGCACCAGCAGGCGGGCAGCGAGGATGTGCTGAGCCTTCATGGCGAGCTGAACCGCAATCGCTGGCTGAGTCGCTGTTGTGCGTCATGCGATCTGGAGCATCCCGTGCCTGGCGAGCCGCCGCATTGCGCCGCCTGCGGCAATTTGCTGCGGCCTGACGTCGTCTGGTTCGGCGAGTCTTTGCCCCGCCAGACCTGGGCCCTTGCAGAGCAGGCGGCCGAGCAATGTCAGCTGATGCTGGTGATCGGCACATCGGGCGCCGTCTACCCGGCCGCAGGTCTGGCCCGGATCGCCAGGCGCAACAGCGCCCGTGTGGTCATCCTGAACCCCCATGCCAGCGAGCTGGACCCGGTGGCCGATCAGTTGATTGCCCTGCCATCGGCGCAGGCGTTGCCCTTGCTGCTGGCAAATCCAGAGGAGGGCTCTGAGCCGAGGCACCCCTGCTGACCCTTGCCTCTAGACCCAGCCCAGCGCACCCAGCGCCGCACCGGCAGCGAGCAGCCACAGGAGGTGAATGTGGCTGCGCCATACCAGCAGGGTGCACGCAAGGCTCAGCAGCCAGAGCCGCCAGTCCTTGCCGGGGCTGCCGCTGGCGCTGCCCAGCAACCAGCCGGTCGCCAGCAGCAGTCCGATCACCAGCGGAGCCATGCCCTGCTTGAAGGCGCGCACGCCGCGTTTGTCCCGGTTGCGCTGGCCCCAGCGCGAAGCCTGCCAGGTCAGCAGCGAACTGGGCAACAGAATGCCCACCATGCATATGGCAACACCGAGTGCACCCAGACCCCAGGCCACAGGGCCGGCACCGCCACCCGCATTCAGACCCACGTTCCAGCCCAGCAAGGCGATGAACAGCACATTGGGGCCGGGGGCTGCCTGGGCGATGGCGATGGAAGTGGTGAACTGGGTGTCCGACAGCCAGTGGTTTCCGTCGACCAGATAGCGGTGCATATCGGGCGCGGCAGTGATGGCCCCACCCACGGCCATCAGCGACAGCGTCAGGAAGTAGCCCAGCAGATGCAGCCAGTCCAGGGTCTGCAGATCGATCACCGGCGCGCTCATGCCAGCCTCCGGTAGGTCAGCACGCAGCCGCTGGCACCCACCAGCAGCAGGGCCCAGAACAGCGGCAGGCGCAGCACTGCGACCAGCACAAAGGCGGCAAAGGCCAGCCCTGCGCAGTACCATTTGCCCAGGGGGTGTCTGCGCAGCGTGCCGGCCAGCTTGAGGCCCATGCCTGCGACCAGCCCTGCCGCCACGGCGCCCATGCCGCGCAGGGCTCCGGCCACGGCCGGGTTGGCCGCGAACTGGGTGTAGACCAGAGTGAGGCTGATGACCACCAGCATGGGAAAGGTCAGCATGCCGCACAGTCCCACGAGGGCTCCGCGCCAGCCGAAGTAGCGTTCGCCCAGCATGATGGAGAGATTCACCACATTGGGCCCGGGCATGATCTGCGCCACCGCCCAATCCTCCATGAACTCCTCGTTGCTCAGCCATTGGCGTTTTTCGACCAGTTCGCGCTGCACCACGGCCAGCACGCCGCCAAAGCCCTGCAAGGCCAGCCAGGTCAGCGACCAGAAAAGTTCGCGCAGATGTACGGGGCGTGGCCGCTGGGCTGGCGGCAGGGATGGTGGGGCGGGTGCGCTCATGGAAACGGCTTCGGGGCCTCTGGAGAAAGTGATGGCGATCAGCCGTGCATGCTAATGCGGGCGCCCGTGGCCGGATAGGTGCCAGCCATCTCCAGTCGAGAAGGGCGTATCGATCACTTTGATGGCTCCCGTTGCCAGACCGCAACGCATGAGCGGCGCAGAGAGCGCGGCGGATCTGTTCGAGACCGGCGTCGTCAGCCTCCAGCCGCCGGTTGTCCTTCATACCGGGTGAGAACCTCGGTCAGTTTGCTGTCGATCGCTCGGCATGCCGCAGAGGCAACCCGCCCTGCAGCCGGGCTGTCGCGGGCTTTGCCCGGCCCTGAGCCTGCGAGCCGGCGGCAGCGGTGTTCAGCGCTTGGCGGGCGCCGGGGTGCCGGGCGGCAGGTGCTTGTCGGCAGGGGCGGGCTGCTGCGCCTGCTTGAGATCGATTCGCCTGGCCGTGATCCTGGCCACGCACTCGAGTTTTTGCAGATCCCTGGCCGTCAGGCTTTCGTCGGCGGCCTGGCTGAAGCAGCACAGCGTGCCGTAGACCGTGCCGCTGGCCAGCACGATGGGGACGCTCAGATGGGCGCCCACACGAAAAGGAGTTGCCGGAAGCCTGGCAAAGGCCGGGTGGGTGGCTGCATCGTGGACCAGGCCCGGCAATGTGCCCTCGAGCACGCACTGGCAGAACGACTCTTCCAGAGGGCCGCCTTCGCCGGTGGCGATCCATTCCTTGCCGGGTGCGGTATCGACATGCTGGAACATCCGCTGGCCATTGCGGATCTCGGAAACGAAAATCACCTCCATACCGAGGTGCTGGCGCAGCTCGTGCAGGACCAGGCGCACGTTTTCATCGACCAGTTCGTCGCTCTGGTCTGCCGTGGCCAGCAACAATTCGCTGACCTGTACCTCCAGTGCCTCGGGTGCGTAGTCCCAGTTGTGAATCGCCATCTCTCAAACCTCTGAATGTCGCGCAGAAAACCTCGGGCCATTGTGGCCGAGTCGACAGGGGTCTCGAGTGAACAAGTCGCAGGACTTCACCGGCAATTCCGGTCTGCCACCGGCTGGACACTGCTGTCGGTCGCGTGTGCCCGGCCGGTCTGGGTCTGGATCAGCGCCAGCACCTGGGCATGCAGCTCGGCGGGGACGGCGACCAGCTCCATATTCAGTACTCGGGCCATCTCCTGCAGGGTGGAAAAGCGGGGGTCGACATCGCCGGTTTCCGTGCGCTGCACGGCCATGCGCGAGAGGCCGGCGCGTTCGGCGAGATCGGCCTGGGTGATGCGGGCGGCCTTGCGGGCCTGGGCCAGAGTCGTGATGAGTTCGGAAGTCATGCGTATTAATATACTCTTTGTAGCGCGGTGCAGACGCGTGGTGACGGCTGCAGAGCGTCTCCTGCGGTCAGGCCGATCGCCGCAGGCCGCCATGCCGCTGCCATACTGCGAGGGCATGGTGGTGATGGTTCCCGCAACAACAGGAGTGCGCAATTGGATTGGATAGCAATGCAGCTGAGCCACGAGAGCGTCAAGCTCTGGCTTTCCGTGGGGTGGTCGCTGTATGTCATCGTGGTGGGCGTCTGGATTTTGCTGCAGCGCAGTCAGCCGATTGCCACGTTGAGCTGGCTGTTGTCCATGGCAGCGCTGCCCGTGGTGGGGCTGCTGGTCTATTACTACTTCGGTCCGCAACGCATGAAGCGCCAGCGTATCAAGCGGCTGCGCTCGCGCAAGCGGTCCCGTGTGCGCAACAGCATGCAAAAGCTCAGGGAGCGCATTCCGGCTCAGCAGGAGCGCCTGCGCCAGGTGGCGCGGCTGGTCGGCATGACCAGCGATTTCCCGGTAAGTACGGCCACGTCCATGCAGCTGCTGGTGGGAGGAGCTGTGACCTTTGATGCGATTGCCGAGGCCGTCAGCGCCGCTCGCCACCATGTGCATCTGGAGTACTACATCTATGAGCCCGATCAGACCGGCACGGCATTGCGTGACTTGCTGATCGAGAAGGCCCTTGAGGGCGTGCAGGTGCGTTTGCTGGTGGATGCGCTGGGCTCCAAGAGGCTGGGGCGCCAATTTCTGGAACCGCTGCAGCGGGCCGGGGCCGAAGTGCTGCGCTTTCACGATGCCAAGATAGGGCGTCGACTGCGACCCGTGGTCAACTTTCGCACCCACCGAAAGATACTGGTCTGCGATGGCAAGGTGGGCTTTACGGGCGGCGTGAACGTAACCGATGAAGAGAACCATCGCATTCGTGAAGATGCCTATCACGACGTGCATATCCGGGTCGAGGGCTGCGTCGTCAACTGGCTGCAGACGGTGTTTCTCGAAGACTGGGCCTACACCCGCAGCGATGATCCGCAGCGCCTGCCCGAGGATCTTGACGACCTGTTGCCCGACTGCGAAGACGGGCCCATCCCCATGCAGGTCGTGACCTCGGGGCCTGACGATCAACTGGACGCCATCTACCGTGCCTACCTGGCGGCCATCAATGCGGCCCAGCAGCGCATCTTGCTGACCACGCCGTATTTTGTACCGACGGAAGGCGCGCTGACGGCCCTCACCAATGCCGCGCTGCGCGGCGTGGAGGTTCGTATCCTCGTGCCCAAGAAGTCGGATTCGCTATTGGTGACGGCTGCAGCGCGCTCCTATTTTGACGAGCTGATCCGCTGCGGCGTCCACATCTATGAATATGCGGCCAGCATGCTGCACTCCAAGACCTTGGTGGTCGACGACAATATGGCCATGATCGGTACGGCCAATTTTGACTATCGCAGCTTTTTCCTCAACTACGAGGTCTGCGTGATCGGCTACGGGCCCGAGCTGAATCAGGCCATTGCCGCCCAGTTCGAGGCCGACCTGGGGCAGGCCCGAGTGGTTCAATATCGCAGCGAGAAAGGTTTGCGGCGACGACTGTTCGGTTCCGTGGCCCGCTTGACATCGCCGCTGCTGTGATGAGTGAGACGATGACTCCCGGTGTGGACGCTCTGGCGCTGTGGCGCCTGCAGGACTGGGTGCATGCGCATCCGCGCTTGGTGGTCATTGGTGGCGCCGGGTGCAGCACCGAAGTCGGCATCCCGGACTATCGCGACCGCAACGGGCAATGGAAGCGCCCGCAGCCGGTGACCTATCAGGCCTTCATGGGCGACGTGCTGGTACGTCAGCGCTACTGGGCGCGTTCCATGCTGGGCTGGCGCGTGATGGGCCAGGCGCGCCCGGGTGCCGCTCACCATGCACTGGCGCGGCTGGAGCAGCAAGGCCGGCTGGAGTTGCTGATCACCCAGAATGTCGATGGCCTGCATGACGCGGCCGGTAGCCGTAGCATCGTGGATCTGCACGGGCGCATCGACACCGTGCGTTGCATGGACTGCGGCAGGCGCTCTGCCCGTGCCGATCTGCAGGAGCGGCTGTTGGCGCTGAACCCGGCCTGGGCCGAGCTGTACGCGGCTCCTGCCCCCGACGGCGATGCCGATCTGCAAGGGCAGGATTTCACCCGGTTTTCCGTTCCGGCCTGCCCGCATTGCGGCACGGGCCTGATCAAACCCGACGTGGTGTTCTTCGGAGAGTCCGTGCCCCGGGAGCGCGTGCAGGCCTGCATGGCTGCCGTGGCCCGGGCCGATGCGCTGCTGATCGCCGGCTCTTCGTTGATGGTGTATTCGGGCTATCGCTTTGTGCTGGCCGCGCATCAGCAGGGCAAGTCCGTCGTGGCGATCAATCAGGGGGTGACGCGAGCCGATGCATTGCTGGACTTCAAGGTGGAAGCCGATGTGGGGCAGGTCCTGACGAGCCTGAGCTGCTAGCCGGCCCCCGGGAGGGACCAGGCCGGGACGCGCTGCCCAAGGCCCAGGTGCTGCTGAGCGACGGTCCGTCCGAAGACGCCATCGCCCAGCTCGATCTGTTTGACCGCTTGCAACTGCAGTCCGTCATTGCCGTCTGCCGCGCATCGACCACGCTGTCCGATGCGGGTTGCAAACTGTTTGACCAGTCGCGTCGGCAAAAAGCCGTGGCCAACGATGCAGACCGGCTGCGCAGATTTCTGCACAGATTCGGTTTGAATCGGGCGCGGCTCACACAAACATATTGATAGCTGCTCGCGCTTTATCCATAGGTGCCAAAGGCCTAAAGGGCTTTAAGTTGATGGGACGCAGCCGCAAGCCGTGCCGGTTCACAGGCATACTTCGGGCCCATGGCTCATACCTTCTTCTGGCACGACTACGAAACCTTTGGCGCCCAGCCGCGCTACGACCGCCCGGCGCAGTTTGCGGGCATACGCACGGATGACCAGCTCAACGAAATCGGCGAGCCCGTGATGTGGTATTGCCAGCCGGCCAACGACTATCTGCCCGACCCGCAATCCTGCCTGATCACGGGCATCACGCCCCAGCGTGCGCTGCAGGAAGGCGTTGCCGAGCATGCGTTTGCAGCGCTGATCGAGGCCGAGCTGTCGCAGGCCGGTACGGTGGGCGTGGGCTACAACACCATTCGTTTTGACGACGAGATCACGCGCTTCATGTTCTGGCGCAATCTCATCGACCCCTATGCGCGCGAGTGGCAGAACGGCTGCGGACGCTGGGATCTGCTGGACGTGGTGCGCATGGTCTATGCGCTGCGTCCCGACGGCATTCACTGGCCGACCAGGGAGGATGGCACGCCCAGCTTCAAACTCGAGGACCTGGCCCGCGCCAATGGACTGCTGCATGAACACGCCCACGATGCGCTGAGCGATGTGCGCGCCACGATTGCCCTGGCCCGGCTGATTCGCGAAAAGCAGCCGCGGCTTTTCGATTTCGCCTTCGGGCTGCACAAAAAGGAAGGCGCTCTGCGCGAAATGGGCCTGCCCGCCACGCAGGAGCACGCGCGCCCTTTCCTGCATGTGACCGGCATGATCAGTCCCGCGCGCGGCTGTCTGGCCGTGATGTGGCCCCTGGCCACGCATCCGACGAACAAGAACGAGGTGATCTGCTGGGATCTGGCGGCCGACCCGAGCGAGCTTTCGGGCATCAGCATCGAAGACCTGCGCCTGCGTTTGTTCACGCGCCAGGCCGAACTGCCCGAGGGCGTGACCCGTCTGCCCATCAAGAGCATCCACGTCAACAAGTCGCCCATGGTAGTGGGAAGCCTCAAGACCCTGAGCCCGGCCATGGCCGAAAAATGGGGAGTGGACATGGCGCTGGCGATGCAGCATGCGGCGATTGCCCGCGACCTGCCCGATATGAGCGGGCAATGGAAGGCCGTCTTCACGCGCGAGGCAGGAGAGCCGCTGGATGCCGACCAGGACCTGTATGGCGGCTTCGTGGGCAATGAAGATCGCCGTCGTCTGGAGCGCATCAAGCGCCTCTCGCCACAGGAGCTGGCGCTGGACAAGACCGGCTTTGACGACGCACGCCTGACCGAGCTGGTCTGGCGCTACCGTGCGCGCAACTTCCCGCAGACCCTCGATGCCGGCGAGCAGCAACGCTGGGAGCAGCACCGTGCCGCCTGCCTGATCGAAGGTCAGGGCGGGGCACGCACGGCGGAACAGATGTTCGCCATGATCGACAGCCTGTCCGAAACCGCCGACGAGCGCGCCGAGGAGATTCTGGGCGAGCTCTACGACTATGCCGACGCCATGGTGCCTGAGGTCTGAAGCCTCGGCGGTGGCTGGCTCAATGCCGGCCTAGCGTTTGGGCAGGATGTCCAGCTCTGCTGCGGTAGGCAGGAAGCTGCCGTTCCATACGGCGTTGGCCGGCACCGGGTTCTTGGTGGCATAGGCCTTGGCAACCTGCTCGGCCATCCTGGCCAGACGCTCGGTGCGCAACTGGCCAAAGCCTTCAACGCGAGCGCCGGGGCTGTCAATGGCGGTCTCGATCGTCAGCTTCAGGCGTTTGACCTCCTGCGGCACGTTGACCAGCCCGTCCTTGGCTTTCATGGACGCAATGGCGGCTTCGGGATTGGCAATGCCTTCCCTGGCTCCACGCGCAAAGGCCTTGAGGAAGGCGCGTACGGCCTCCGGTTTTTCGGCAATCAGCCTGGGACTGGCGATGATCACATTGCCGTAGAGCTGAACGCCGTGCGTGGCGTAGGGCAGGACCACCACATCCTCGCGCTTGATGCCGCGGGCCTCCAGATTGAGCAGGCTGGTGAAGGTATAGCCGGTGACGGCATCCAGGTCGCCGCGCGCCAGCATGGTTTCTCGCAGCTGCGGCTCCATGGTGCTCCATTGCACCTCGCCCACGCCATTGGCCTGGGCGAAGATGGGGAAGGTGCGGCGGCCGGCGTCAAAGATGGGGGCTCCCATTTTCTTGCCCGTCAGGTCGGCGGCCTTGGTGATGCCCGACTTCCTGAGTGCCATCACCGAGGCCGGCGTGGTGTTGTAGATCACCATGATCGCCACGGGCTTGATGGGCGCGTCGGGGTTGTTGGCGTGGAATTCCATCAGTGCGGCGAGGTCGGCAAAGCCCAGATCATGGGTGCCTGAGGCCACGCGCTGGATGGCGCCTGCGCCGCTGGCGGCCTCCACATTCACATCCAGACCGGCCTGTTTGAAATAGCCTTTTTGCTCGGGATGGACGAACAGGGCTGCAGGTCCTTCGAAGCGCCAGTCCAGCTGGAACTTGAGCGGCGTGTCCGCTGCCTGGGCAGTGCCCCAGCTCAGGGCTGCAGCGACCGTGGCGGCCTGAAGAAAGGTTCGTTTGCGCATATGACTCCTTGGTTTATCGATGGCGAAGGGACTGCTGCCTGTGCGCAAGATCGATGCCAATGTGTATACAAAGCGTGAACCGCTGGAGAGGGCACTGCGACGGTGCGTCCCGGACCTGCATGTCCGGCTCTGGTGCATGGGGCGCCTGCGATGGTGCGTGGCCGTGCGCAGATCGAGCGCGGATCAGCTGGAGGCGTCCGGCATGAATATTGCACTCCTGTACAGCTTCAGGGCTGCTGCTGATTGCGCAGCCTGCTATCGAATCCATACCAGATCCGCCGCCAGGGCGAGAACGGCTACAAGGGCCGGGAGAGACTGCAATGACCGAAATTGATTTTGCGCAACTGGACACCTATGCCCGCTACAAGCTGATGGCCAGCCTGATCGTGCCGCGCCCGATCGCACTCGTGACCACGCTGGGTGTCGATGGCACGGTGAACGCGGCGCCTTTCAGCATGTTCAACATGATGGGCGAGGACCCGCCGGTGGTCATGCTCAGCGTCAACAAGCGCCAGGATATGGCGCAGAAGGACACGGCCGCCAATATCCTGCGCACGGGCGAGTTCGTGGTGCACATCACCGACGAGGCCATGGCCGCCGCCATGCACCGCTGCGGCGACAGCCTGCCGCCCGAGCACAGCGAGTTGCAGCACACAGGCCTGACAGCGACTCCGTCGCAGAGCGTGCAGCCGCCGCGCATTACCCAGGCGCCAGTGGCCTTTGAATGCGTGTTGCACGAGACGCTGGAGACCGATAGCCGCTATGTCTTTATCGGCCGCGTGCAGTGGCTGGCCGTGCGCGAAGGGCTGGTGGACACCGAGAAATGGCGGGTGCGTCTGCAGGAGTTCTTCCCCGTGGGGCGCTTCGGGGCCAGCTTCTACGTCAACTGCCGCGACCGCTTTGCCGTCGAGGCCCATGAGGGCAGGGCGCCCGCGCTGAGCGCCACGGCCAGCACGGTCATCGACGAGATGTAGACCTGTTCAGGTGGTCCGCTGCAGATTGCTGCGGGCCTGGGCCTCCAGCAGTTGCCGAAAGTGCGGTGTGGCATAGATGAAGGCCTGGTCCAGAAAGCCGCGCAGCACCTGCCTGCGCTTGAAGCCATAGACCAGACGCGGCACCCAGGCATATTCGGCGGCGACCTGACGGTCGTATTCGGCAAAACGTTCGGGGTCGGCACCCAGAATCGCCAGATCGATATCGACCAGCAACCTGGCATCGGCCTGCGTGGGTGTGGCGGTGTGGCAGGTTGCCATGATCAGCTCATGCACCCGACGGCAGCAGGCCTCGGGCGCGCCACTGTCCTGCAGTGCCTGAGCTGCCCAGTCGGCGCTGCGCAGCTCGTTGTCGCCGGCCTTGAGGTCGTAGACGGCATCGTGAAACCAGAGTGCCACAGCCACTTCGCCGGGCCGCTGCGCCTGTTCCCAGACGCAGTCGAGCTGACCCAGGCATTCGGCCAGATGCTGCTGGGTGTGATAGTGGCGCTGGGGCTCGGCCCAGGCCGCCAGAAGGCGCTGCTGCAGATCTGCGGGCGGCGTCAGCCCCAGGGCTTGCCACGTGCGCTGCCAGGAAGATTGAAACAGGGCTGCTGTGGAGTCCATGGTTTTGCTCTTTCTCTCTGACTGATTGGATCGAAAACGGCTTGCAACGCTTGTCAGTTCTGGGCGTCATCCAAAAAACTGATAGCAGACCACGATGGCGGCGACCACGCCGGCCAGCTCGGCCAGCAGCGCGCAGGGCACGGCATGGCGCGCGCGTTGAATGCCCACCGCACCAAAGTAGACCGCCAGCACGTAGAACGTGGTTTCGGTGCTGCCCTGGATCGTGGCGGCAGCCAGAGCTGCGAAACTGTCCACGCCCTGGCTTTGCATGGTCTCGATCAGCATGGCACGGGCCGCGCTGCCGGAAAAGGGCTTGACCAGCGCCGTGGGCAGGGCATCGACGAAGCGGGCATCCATGCCCAGCACGTCCACCGTCCAGCGGATGGCCGACAGCACATATTCCAGTGCCCCAGAGGCGCGAAACACGCCCACGGCGCACAGCATGGCGACCAGATAGGGAAGCAGGTTCCTGGCCACATCAAATCCCTCCTTGGCGCCCTCGATAAAGCTGTCGTACACGGCCACCTTGCGCAGTGCTCCCAGGCCCACGAACAGCACGATTAGCGAAAACAGGGTGAGATTGCCCATCAGCGAGGAAAGCTGGGCCAGCGCCGCTGCGCTGAGTGTGGCCAGAAACGCCATGAAAGCCGCCAGCGCCAGTCCTACGGGCAGCAGATAGGCCAGCACCACGGGGCTGAACAGCGGCAGCCGCTGCACGAGGGCGACGCTGAGCAGCCCGACCAGCGTGGAGGCGGATGTGGCCAGCAGAATCGGCAGGAAGACCAGGGTCGGATCGGCGGCTCCCTGCTGCATGCGATACATGAAGATGGTGACCGGCAGCAGCGTCAGCGACGAGGCATTGAGCACGAGAAACAGAATCTGCGCATTGGTCGCGGTGTCGGGCTTCGGGTTCAGTTCCTGCAGCGCGCGCATGGCCTTGAGGCCCATGGGCGTGGCCGCATTGTCCAGGCCCAGGCCGTTGGCGGCAAAGTTCAGCGTGATCAGTCCGAGCGCGGGGTGGCCGCGCGGCACCTCGGGCATGAGCTTGGCAAACAGCGGGCCCAGAATTTTTGCCAGCCACTCGACCACGCCCGCCTTTTCTGCAATGCGCAGAAAGCCCAGCCACAGCGTGAGCGTGCCAAACAGCAGCACCATCACTTCGACCGACAGCCTGGCCATGGCGAACAGGGCCTGAACCATGGATGAGAATACCTGGGCCTGACCGCCCAGCAGCCATTGCGCGAGCGCAGCCACTGCTGCAACGAGAAAAAAGCCGAGCCACAAGGCATTGAGCATATGAGCGCCTGTTTTGTTCTGCTGCCGATTGTGGCGCGAAACCAGGGGCGCGATGGCACACTGTGGCTCCTTGGTTGCCCGGGTGAGCATGGCGGACCCTCAGATGTTTTGAATCAGACAGGGACAGTGGACGGATGACAGCAAAGCAAGTTCTGTGGGAGCAGCCTTATGGCCGGGGGCTGGCCCTGTTGATGTGTCTGTTCGGTTTTCTTGGCCTGATGAGCGGGTGGATGCTGCTGGAGGCCGATTTATCCGACGGCTGGCGTACTGCCGCCAGGATTCAGTGGGCGCTGGTGCTGCAGGCCATGCTGGCGCTGAACTCGGCCATGTGCTTCACGCTGGTGTGGCTGCTGTGGACGCGCAATCGCGCGGCTTTGCTGTTGGGCGCTCTTTACGTGGTGCTCGGCGTGGTAAGCCAGGCCGGCATGTTCTTGTATGTCGGCAGGCTCGGCAGCCAGGTCGATATGCTGTCGTTGGGCTTGTGGCTGGGAGAGGCCATCTTCTGGCTCTGCATTGTGGGCTATCTCTACGGGCTCAAAAGCCGCGGCGTGCTGCGCTGATTCGAGCTCAAGGCTTTGCCAGCACGCGCATCAATTGCCCATTGGACGAGTCGGTGAGCAGGTACAGCAGGCCGTCCGGTCCCTGGCGCACATCGCGCACGCGCTGGCCCAGGCGCGGCAGCAGCACTTCGGTGGCGGTGACCTTGCCATCGGCAATCTGCAGGCGCTGCAACTGCATGGCCTTGAGCGCACCCGTGATGAACGAGCCTTTCCAGGCCACGCCATAGCGCTCGCTGCTCAGATAGGCGAGCCCCGAAGTGGCAATCGACGGTACCCAGTAATGCCGGGGTTGCTCCATGCCTGTTTTTTCGGTGATGCCGGCACCGATCTTGCCGCCGCCATAGTTTTCGCCGTAGGTAATGACGGGCCAGCCGTAATTCTTGCCCGGCTCGATGCGGTTGAGTTCATCGCCGCCCTGCGGGCCATGTTCTGTCATCCAGAGTTCGTCATTCGGTCCCAGTGCGGCGCCCTGGCTGTTGCGGTGGCCATAGCTCCAGATTTCGGCCAGCGCATCGGGCCTGCCCGCAAAGGGGTTGTCGCGAGGCACGCTGCCATCCTTGTTGACGCGCACGATCTTGCCCAGATGGGTCTGCAGGCTCTGCGCCTCCTGCATGGCCTTGTAGCGCTCGCCCAGACTCAGAAACAGCGATCCGTCGGGCTTGCCGTTCACCTTGCGTTCCACGATGCGGCAGCCGAAGTGCAGGGCCGAATCGATCTTTGGACGCTGGCTGAACAGAATCTGCACGTTTTCCAGGGCGCTGGCGTCGGCCGATAGCCGGGCTTTGGCCATGGCCGTGCTGTTCTTGCCCCGGTCCGCACCCTGACCCGGCTCCGAGAAGCAGAAATAGAGCTGGCGGTTGCTGGCAAAGTCGCTGTCCAGCACCACGTCCAGCAGGCCGCCTTGCCCGGCGGCGGCGATGGCAGGAAGACCCTTGATAGGGGAGTTGAGCCTGCCTCCGGCCTCCACAATGCGCATGCGGCCGGGGCGCTCCGTGACCAGATAGCGTCCGTCCGGCAAAAAGGCCAGTGCCCAGGGGTGCTCCAGCCCCGTTGCCACGGTTTGCGTGCCCAGCTCGGTGGTCGCCAGGGCCTGCGAGCCGAGCAGGGTCAGCATGCTGCAGGCGACGGCTTGAATGGTGATACGGTGCATTTTTTCCTCCTGGGTGGGCGCTCAGCCGCTTGCTGTTTGCCTGTATTTATGACCCGGACTTGATGCAGTTTGCCGACAAAAGATTGCGCGCAGGTGTATAAATCCGGCTTTTGCTCGCCGATATTTTGGCGGGCGGCTTGCGTGTGCATAGCGCGGGTTTTGACAACATTCAACAAGGAACGCAGCCATGGGCGCGCAATGGAAAGCAAAGGGCAAGGCGCTGGTCGCCGATGCCAAGGGTAAGCTGTTTGGCAAGCTGGTCAA
>NZ_SPEY01000112.1 GCF_009360615.1 Comamonas sp. | reverse complement strand
TGCTGTTCGATTTCATGAACGGCTTTCACGACGCTGCCAATTCGATTGCCACCGTGGTTTCCACGGGGGTTCTCAAACCTACTCAGGCCGTGGCATTCGCCGCGTTCTTCAACGTTGTCGCGGTTTTCGTCTTTCACCTCAGTGTGGCGGCAACCGTGGGCAAGGGCATTGTTCAGCCGGGCATCGTTGACACGCATGTGGTCTTCGGTGCGCTGGTGGGAGCCATTACCTGGAACATCATCACCTGGATCTACGGTATCCCCAGCAGCTCGTCGCATGCCCTGATTGGCGGCATCGTGGGAGCGGTGATCGCCAAGGCCGGTGCGAGTGCGCTGATTGCCAGCGGCATCTGGAAGACCGTGGCCTTCATCTTCGTCTCTCCTGTGCTGGGCTTCCTGCTGGGATCGCTGATGATGGTGCTGGTGGCCTGGATTTTCCGCCGGGCCAGTCCCAACCGCGTGGACAAGTGGTTCCGTCGTCTGCAGCTGGTGTCTGCCGGTGCCTACAGCCTGGGACACGGCGGCAACGATGCGCAAAAGACCATCGGTATCATCTGGCTGCTGCTGATCGCCACGGGTTATGCCAATGCGGGTGATGCAGAGCCGCCCTTGTGGACCATCGTGAGCTGCTATCTGGCCATCGGCCTGGGCACGATGTTTGGCGGCTGGCGCATCGTCAAGACCATGGGGCAGAAGATCACCAAGCTCAAGCCCGTCGGCGGCTTCTGCGCCGAATCCGGTGGCGCACTGACACTGTTCTTCGCCACCTTCCTGGGGGTTCCTGTCTCCACCACGCACACCATCACAGGTGCCATCGTGGGCGTGGGTTCCACGCAGCGGGCGAGTGCCGTGCGCTGGGGCGTGGCAGGCAATATCGTCTGGGCATGGATTCTGACGATTCCTGCCAGTGCCTTTGTGGCATCCATTGCCTACTGGGTCAGCCTGCAACTGTATTGAGCTTGTGAACTCCTTGAGTGATGGTGCTCGGCCGCGGTCACTCAAGAGCGTAATACCCAGAAGGCTTCGCATTGCGAAGCCTTTTTTCATGGCGGAAACATGGGTTCAGGCCGCGGTTTCCTGCAGACGGGATATGGCTTGCCGCTGCAGCTGCGATCTCAGCTGTCCGACGGGTGCTGGAGGGCTGAGCAGATAGCCCATGAAATGCTCGCAGCCATGCTGTGCCAGCAGGGCCCGCTGCTCCAGAGTTTCCACTCCTGCGCCGATGACCGTCATCTGAAGGCGTGCGGCCAGCGCGATGGCTGCCCGCACGGCGGCCTCGGCGGCATTGTTGGGTCCCAGGCGCTGTACCAGGGAATGCGAGAGCTTGAGCTGGTTCAGGGGAAGCTGCTGCAGCGCATCCTGAAGGCTGGAGCTGTCACCGAAGTCATCGAGTGACAGCCGTACTCCCAGCGAGCGAAGGCGGGTGAGTGTGGAGAGGATATCCGCATGCATGGGGCCCAGGGCTTTCGTGGAAAGCTCCAGCAGCAGCAATGCGGGCTCGATCCCTGTCCGGCTGATGATGTCTTGCACCTGTTCGGGCAGATCGGCCTGCCTGAGCTGCTTGGCACTGATGTTGACGCAGATGGGCAGCTTGTTAAGTTGCGGGTCGGTCTTCCATAGGGCCAATTGTTCGCAAGCGGCCTCGATGCTCCAGCGGCCCAGTGGAGCGATGAGGTCGGTTTCCTCTGCCACGGGCAGGAAGATGCTGGGTGGTACCAGTCCTCGCCTGGGATGGCGCCATCGCAGCAGGGCTTCCAGCCCGTTGACTTCGCCGTTGGCGCAGTATTGGGCCTGGTAATGCAGCTCGAACTGGCCCAAGCGCAGGGCTTCCCTCACATCCTGTTCCAGGCGGTGGCGATCATTGACCAGGATGCGCCGCTCGGGGCTGAAGAAGTGAAGACCGCGTGCTTCCTCGTCGCGCAGGCGGTACATGGCGGTCTCTGCCTGCTGCAGCAACTCGGTGGCGGAGCGGGAGTGCGGGCCGAACAGGGTGGCACCGATATTGGCCTCCAGCATCGCGCTTTGACTGCCGAGCCGGTAGCTGCCGTTCAGGCTGTCCTGCAGACGCTCTGCGAGGCGTTCCACCAGCACCGTGCTCATTTCGATATCCGGGGAAAGGTCCGAGACCATGATGACGAAGTGCGCGGCATCGAGCCTGGCGACGGTATCGCAGGAGCGTACGCAGCCGAGCAGGCGCTGTGCGATGTTCTGCGCCAGGCCGACCAGACTGTCTCCCGTGCTGGCGGGTGAGCCCGCCACCGGCTCCATGTCGATGGTCAGCAAGGCCCCGCGCCAGCCCGTGCGCTCGGACTGGATCATGGCCTGGGACAGCCGGTCTAGCAGCAGGCGCCGATTGGGCAGCTTGGTCAGCACATCCAGGAAGGACAGGCTTTCCTCGTCGTTGCCATGAGGCAGCAGTTCCTTGCAGGCGAGCACGGTGTAATTGGCCGACAGGGCGTGCGCCGACAGGTTGAGCTTGCGCCCATTGGGCAGCTGAAACTGGGCATGGGCTTGCCGGCGCGCAATCAGGGCCTGATGGCTTTCGGCGATATGGCTCAGCGCCAGGGCCGAGCTGGTCGGGGCTGTTGCGGTGGCCGTTTGCAGAGCGGTCTGCAAAGGCGTGCCGACCTTGAGAGCGGCTGCCAGCCAGGGAAACAGCTGCAGATAGCCATCATTCCAGCGCTGCGCCCGGTTCTGGGCATCCAGCAGCACATAGCCGCTGCTGGTCTGCTCGAGAATGCGAAAGAGCTGTTCTCCATACACGCCCACCAGACTGGTGGCGGCAGGAAAGGCATTTTGCCCGTGCACTTCGGATCTGGCTGGCTTTTCGTTGGGTGCAGACATGAGACCTCTTCAGGCTGGCGCAGCAAAGCCGACGCATCGCGATAACCGCCGTGCTGCGGTCGTTGCAGGATGTTCCTCAGGTCGGCATTGTGGGTTCTGTGGAGTCTGGATGCGGGACTTTGGTGACGGGAGGCGAAAAATTAGACTTTTGCTTACAAAAACGGCGAGGCCGACATGTCTTCGCAGTGGATGAGCTGCCAGGTCCGAAGCGCCGTGCCTATTGCGAAATCTTGCGCGCTTCCTCGACCTGATATTCGAAATAGTGCTGGAAGCTGTAGGCAATACTGGCCATCAGCACGGTGGCCCCCAGCATCAGGGACAGGCTGACGGCAAAGATCGTGGCCCATCGGGTGCGTCCCGCAGGTGCGTCGCCCTGTAGCGAGGGATTGAAGAGCCGGTTCCAGTTTGTCTGCTCCATCAGGCCGTAAAGAATGGCGCGCAGTGCGCAGCCTGCGATCGTGAAGCCGAGCAGGGGGATCAGCAGCCAGCTCAGCCTGTCGTCCTGCCCCAGTTGCTGCACGCGTTCGATGCCGTAGAGGCCCAGTGCCGTGGGAATGGGCAGCAGCCAGGCCCGCCAGTCCCCGAGTCCGTGCAGGTAGAAGCGATGCAGTCCCAGCGGACCTCCGATCAAGGCCAGCCAGGCGGCAACCGTCTTGTTCTTGGGGCGAGCAGGCGAGGTGGAGGTGGCGGTGGATGGGGACATGTCTGGTGGGCTGGCAGAAAACGGGGCAACCGGCCCATTATTCCCCCTCGTCCGGCTTGGTGGACTCAGGGCAAGTGCGGTTCATCTGTCGACAGGCCTGCGTGAGGATTGCGACCATTTGTCGCAGCTATAGGCAGCTTTGGCAGAACTCGATATAATTTCCGGTTTTACGGCGTGTCGCTGGCCGGGTGGTCATGTCGCGTGTCTCAAACGCTGTAAGAAAACCTGCGCAGCTGGTCAAATTTTTGATGGCACTGGCTGTAACCACCCGAAGGAAACATCATGGTTGTTATTCGTCTCTCCCGCGGCGGCTCTAAGGCTCGTCCTTTCTACAACATCGTTGCCGCCGACAAGCGCGTGCGTCGCGATGGTGCTTTCATCGAACGTCTGGGTTTCTACAACCCTAGCGCTCGTGGCGCCGAAGAAGGTCTGCGTCTGGCTCTGGACCGCGTGAACTACTGGAAGAGCGTTGGTGCTCAAACTTCCGATACGGCTGAACGCCTGATCAAGGAAGCTGCAAAGAAGGTTGCTGCCTGATTCAGGCGGTTGCTCTCTAGGCACCTTTACCAAAGCGGGTTCCGTTGGCTTGCCTGACGGAACCCGTTTTTTATTGAATTTCTGCAATTTTCCCGCCGACCCCATGAGCCACATGCCTCCTCTCCAAACCACGAATCTGCCTGCCGATGCCATTGAAGTCGGCCGCATTGCCGATGCCTGGGGAATCAAGGGCTGGTTCAAGGTCCATGCCTTCAGCAGCAGCCCCGAGGCCCTGTTCGCCGCCAAGGACTGGTTTCTGCAGCCGGCGGAAAAGGGAGCCAAGCATTTCGCGGGGACCGTGGTTCTCCCCGTCAAGCAGGCCCGCTTCCATGCGGACACCATTGTGGCCACCTCGCAGGAGGTCGCCGACCGCAATGCCGCCGAGGCGCTGCGCGGTGCCCGCATCTTTGTGGCGCGCGAGCATTTTCCCAAGACCGATGACGGAGAGTTCTACTGGGTGGATCTGATGGGCCTGGCGGTGGTGAACCGCGAAGGCGTGTCCCTGGGTACGGTCAAGGACCTGATGGCCACCGGCCCGCAGACGGTGCTGGTGCTGGGTTATGAGCAGGACGGCAAGGAGCAGGAGCGCCTGATTCCCTTTGTCGATGCCTATGTGGACTCGGTGGATCTGGCTGGCAGGAAAATCGTGGCCGACTGGCAGCCCGACTACTGAATTGGAATGCGCCGATGCTATTGTCTCGGTAGCTGCAAGTGCTTTTAGATCATGCGTTTTGACATCATTACACTGTTCCCTGAACTGTTTGTTCCGTTTCTCGAAAGCGGGGTGACACGCCGTGCCTACAGCTCGGGCCAGGTAGCGGTGCATCTGTGGAATCCGCGTGATTGGGCCGAGGGCAATTACCGTCGCGTGGATGACCGTCCATTTGGCGGTGGTCCCGGCATGGTGATGATGGCAGAGCCGCTGCAGCATTGCCTTGAGGCGATTCGTGCGGCTCGTATCGCGGCCGATGCGCGGGAGCAGGCCGAGCCGGCTCCCGTGGTGCTGTTCTCTCCCATCGGCGTCACCCTCAGGCATGCGGTGGTGGCCGACTGGGCAGCCAGCCGTGGCGCGGTGCTGCTCTGCGGACGCTATGAGGGGATCGACCAGCGCTTCATCGATGCCCATGTCAGCCATCAGATCAGCCTCGGCGACTTTGTGCTTTCCGGTGGCGAGCTGGCGGCCATGGTGATGCTGGACGCGCTGGCGAGGCTTCAGCCCGGCGTGCTCAACGATGAAGGCAGCTTCCAGCAGGACAGCTTCAATCCGGCGCTGGACGGCTTGCTCGACTGCCCCCATTACACGCGACCGGAAGTCTGGAATGGTCAGGACGTGCCGGCGGAACTGCTCTCGGGCCATCATGCCAATATCGAGCGCTGGCGCCGCGATCAGCGCCTGCGCATCACGGCCGAGCACAGACCCGAGCTGATAGAGCAGGCCCGCCAACAGGGGCTGCTCAATGCCAAGGATGAAGGGTTTTTGGCAAAAACGGCGTCCAAGCTATAATCAGAGGTTCTTTGATCCTCTATCCGGCCGCTGCAAGGATAAGGCGGAGCGGCTTTTGGCCGTTCTCGTAATGCAGCAATAGCACCAATCCCGGAGCTTGCCAATTCTGGCGCGGACAAGATCAAGGTGGACTAAATCATGAATCTGATCCAGACCCTCGAGCAAGAAGAAATCGCTCGCCTGAACAAGACCATCCCCGAATTCGCCCCCGGTGACACCGTCATCGTGAGCGTGAACGTGGTGGAAGGTAGCCGTAAGCGCGTGCAGGCTTACGAAGGCGTGGTGATTGCCAAGCGTAACCGCGGCCTGAACAGCGGCTTCACAGTGCGCAAGATCTCCAGCGGTGAAGGCGTGGAACGTACGTTCCAGACCTACTCTCCCCTGATCGCCAAGATCGAAGTCAAGCGTCGTGGTGATGTGCGCCGTGCCAAGCTGTACTACCTGCGTGAGCGCAGCGGCAAGTCTGCTCGTATCAAGGAAAAGCTGCCCCAGCGCGTTAACAAGACTGCTGCTGCAGCCGAGTAATACGCGTATCGGAAGCGATTCCGTAAAAGCCGCTACAGTTCGCTGTGGCGGCTTTTTTTATGCTGCCTCCAGCTTAGTGATTCTTGCTCTGGGTTTTGGCTGAACACCTACATGCCTGCATCTGATCATTCTTCGCTCCCCGTGTCGGGTATTGTCGATCCGCGCCAGGCGCGCCTGCTGGGCATCGATAGCCAGCTGCCGGCCGTGCCGCTGGATGCGCAGACGCCGCAGGCGCTGCGCACGCGCTTTGCCCAGCCGCCACAATGGCTGCCGGAGGCCATGAAGGAAAAGCGCATCACGGCCAGGCCGCCCTCCGATGCGGCCGTGCTCGTGCCCATCGTCATGCGCGAGCAGCCCACGGTATTGCTGACCGTGCGTTCCGCCAGGCTGTCCACCCATTCGGGCCAGGTGGCCTTTCCCGGCGGCAAGCGCGATCCCCAGGACGTCTCGGCCGAGGCCACGGCACTGCGGGAGGCCCATGAGGAAGTCGGGCTGGCTCCCGGGAATGTCGAGGTGCTCGGGCGTCTGCCCATCTATGTGACGGGTACGGCGTTTCACATCACCCCTGTGGTGGCTCTGGTCCATCCGCAGGCCAGCTACTTCCCCAATCCCGGGGAGGTGGCAGATCTGTTCGAGGTTCCGCTGTCCTACCTGCTCAATCCCGCACACCATGAGCGCCATGCCATGCACTGGCAGGGCGTGGATCGCGAATGGTTTGCCATGCCCTACCAGGACGGAGCGCGGCAGCGCTACATCTGGGGTGCGACCGCGGGCATGTTGCGCAATCTTTACCGTTTTTTGGCTGCTTGAAAGGGCAGTTGTAACAAGCTGGCAAACTGCGCCGCTATGATGAAGCAATGAGCTTTTTTGCCATCCTGATCGCGCTGCTGCTGGAGCAGGCGCGCCCGCTGGCCCGGTCCAACCTGGTGCAGGCCGGTTATCGCGCCTGGACCGTGACTGTGCGCAGCAACTTCGATGCCGGCAGACCCCATCACGGCTGGCTGGCCTGGGCCATGGCCGTGCTGCTGCCCAGTGTCATCGTGCTGGGCATATTCTGGGTGTTGATGGAGTTCATCGGCTGGCCCGCCGCCATGCTGTGGAATGTCGCCGTGCTCTATGTCACGCTGGGCTTTCGCCAGTTCAGCCACCACTTCACGCGGATTCGCGATGCGCTGGATGCGGGCGATGAATTTGCCGCCCGCCAGGCCCTGGCCGACTGGCAGCAGGTCGATGCCAGCGAGGTGCCGCGCAGCGAAGTGGTGCGGCATGTCATCGAGTACTCTGTGCTGGCCGCGCATCGCCATGTGTTCGGCGTCCTTTTCTGGTTTTCGATCCTCTCGGCCCTGGGGCTGGGGCCACTGGGTGCCATCCTCTACCGCATGGCCGAGTATTTGTCCCGGGCCTGGTCACGCAAGGGGGCAGAGGGGTTGCGGGCGCCGACCAGCGAGCGCTTGCACTGGGCTGCCGCCAAGGCCTGGTATGTGATCGACTGGCTGCCGGCACGGCTGACGGCGCTTTCCTTTGCCATGGTGGGCAGCTTCGAGGAAGCCATCGACAACTGGCGTGTCTATGCCCAGCGCTTTCCCAATGACAACGACGGCGTGATTCTGGCGGCGACCGCAGGTGCCATCAATGTACGTCTGGGGGGCGAGGCCTTGCGCCGCCGCGATGCGGCTTATGGCGAAGAGGGCGATGACGCGCAGTGGCCGGAGGGCAGCGATGTCACGCCGGGACGGGAGCCGGAAATGGCCCATCTGCGCAGCGTGGTGGGGCTGGTCTGGCGCTCGGTGGTGGTCTGGTTGCTGCTGCTGGCCTTGCTGACCTTTGCACGCCTGCTTGGCTGAGTCTTCGGGCCTGGACTTCGGCGGTGAAAAGCCTGCCGTCGGGAGGCCAACTATCTCCCTGGACCCGGATTAGTGGGCAGGACGCTCGTGGCGCCTGGCGCGATAAAAGCTCAATATGCGCCGCACATATTCACGCGTCTCCGCATAAGGAGGCACTCCGCCATATTGCTGCACGGTTTTCTCGCCCGCGTTGTAGGCGGCCGATACCAGTGCCACGTCGCCCTCGAAGCGCTCCAGCAGCCAGCGCAGATAGGCCAGGCCGCCGCGCACGTTCTGCTCGGGATTCCAGGCATCGCGCACGCCAAAGCGCTCGGCCGTCTCGGGAATGAGCTGCATCAGGCCCTGGGCGTTGCGCGGCGACAGCGCCTGCGCCTCGAAATTCGACTCCGAGCGCACGATGGCCAGTGCCAGCCGCGGATCAATCGAGAAACGCGGTGCGAGGCGCTGCACGAGTTCGGCCATGCGCCGCTTCTCCCTGGGCAGACTGCTCACATAGCTGGCCACCACCTCGTGGGGGACGGCCTCCTGGCTGGCCTCCAGAAACTCCTGTGCGGGCGCATCGCCCTGGGTCAGGCATTCGGGCAGCCGGTCGCCAGGGAGCTTGCCAGCCAGAAGCAATCGGGCTTTCTCATGGCCGCGCTGGGCGGCCAGAGCCAGCAGCGTCGTGCCGGTGGCGGGGTCGGGCATCAAGCCCCGCCCCTGCAACAGCAGCCTGCCCAGGCGGTATTGCGCTTCGAGGCTGCCATAGCGTGCCGCCGCGCAATAGCGCTGCGCTGCACGCCATGGCTGCTGGCGCAGTTCGGCCTTGTAGCCTTCTTCGATCCAGCGAGACAGCGTGGGGGGCTCGTCCTCCCAGCTGGGGGCGGATTCCGTGTCCAGGGCCCAGGTCAGATTCATGCCTGCAGACAGCGCGACGGCGAGTGCGGCATGCAGGCAGGGATGGAAAACTCTGGGTTTCATGACATGGACAACGGATGGTGGCCACCAGTCAAACCATGAGGCCGCGCAGAAGCGCCAAGGCTCATCGGGCTTGGAATGGTGGTCTGGCAAACACTGGCATGGCCATTCGTGAGCGCATGCACACTCTCAGTAACGTGGTTCCTGGCTCAGCTCCTCGAAGAGTTCACCATAGATCCGGTAGCGGTTGGCATGGATGGCGTGGGGGCTGTCCTGTGCTTCGACCTGGGCCATGACGGCGCAGCCGGGCTCATGCAGATGCGTGCAGTTGTAGAACTTGCACTGATCGGCCAGTGCGCCGATGTCGGGCATGCAGGCGGCCAGTTGCGTGGGGGCGATGTGATACAGGCCGAACTCCTGAAATCCGGGCGAATCGATGATGGCCGTGGTTCGGGCCTCATCCACCCAGTACAGGGTAGTGCTGGTGGTGGTGTGCTTGCCGGTGTTCAGCGCTTGTGAAATCTCGTTGGTGGCGACCCGTGCATCGGGCAGCAGCAGGTTGATCAAGGTGCTTTTGCCGACGCCCGAAGGGCCCAGAACCAGGGTTGTCTTGCCTTGCAGCAGGCCGATGATGGCCTCACGATCCTCGTCGTCTGCATCTTCCAGCGACAGCGGCAGCACCATGTAGTGCGGCGCAGCGTCCGCTGCGTCGCGCATGGTCCGGTAAGGCTCCAGCCGCTCCCATGCGCGCAGGAAGGGCTCTTCCAGATCCATCTTGTTGAGGGCAATGATGGGTTTGATGTGCGCGGCCTCGGCAGCGATCAGGGCGCGGGCGAGCTGCACTTCGCTGAATACCGGCTCGGCGGCTATCAGAATCAGGAGCTGGTCCAGGTTGGCCGCAAAGGTCTTGGTGCGAATGTCATCCTGGCGGTAGAAGACGTTGCGGCGCTCCACGATTTTCTCGATCGTGCCTTCATCGCCCTGGCCGGCAGGGGGAGCGAGCCATTGCACATGGTCGCCCACCACGGCCTGGCTTTTCTTGCCGCGCGGATGGCAGATGCGGCGCTCGCCGTCCGGGGTTTCGACCACGCAGTGGCGACCATAACTTGCGACCACCAGACCTGTCTGGGTGCTGCCTGCTGCCTGGGCGCCTGGGCGCCGTCCTTGTTTTGCCATAGGGGTCAGGCCGGATTGAGCAGTGCTTCGATGCGGCGTGCGCAGTCGATGTCGGTCTCGGAGATGCCGCCCGCATCATGGGTGTTGAGGCTGACCTTGCAGCGGTTGTAGCCGACTTCCAGGTCGGGGTGGTGGTCCTGCTGGTGGGCAATCAGGGCCAGCGCGTTCACAAAGGCCATGGTTTCGTAGAAATTCACGAAACGGAAGGTCTTGCCGATGGCCGCTGGGCCGGCCAGCAGTTCCCAGCCTTCGAGGGCTGTCAGCGCCTCTTGCACTTGCTCGATGCTCAGTGCGTTGCGCTTGAGCTGGGACCAGTCTTTCTGTTGCAGTGTGGGTGTGCTCATGTCTGAAACCGTGGTGGTATTACAGGCTGCCAGCAGGAGCCGGCATGCGCGCCAGACGATCCACGGCAGGGGGGTGTGAATAGTAAAAGCTCACATACCATGGGTCTGGTGTGAGCGTGGAGGCATTGTCCTCGTAAAGCTTGAGCAGCGCCGAAGCCAGCTGTGAGCCATCGGCCTGCTGCATGGCATAGGCATCGGCCTCGAACTCGTCGCGTCGGGACAGGGCGGACATCAGCGGGGTGACGAAGAAGCTGAACACCGGCACCGCCATCACGAACAGCAGCAGGGCCAGCGCATTGTTTTCGGCAGCCACGCCGGTGCCTGGGCCCAGCAGCACCGAGACGCCGAGTCCCGTGTAGAACCAGAGCTGCTGGCTGAGCCAGCCCAGCAGCGCAAAGCCCAGCAGCGAGACGCCGAACATCAGGGCCATGCGCTTGCTGATGTGCCTGTGCCTGAAGTGGCCCAGCTCGTGAGCCAGCACGGCTTCGACTTCGCCGGGGCCGAGCTGCCTGAGCAGGGTGTCGAAGAAGACCACGCGCTTTGAATTGCCGAAGCCCGTGAAATAGGCGTTGGCATGCGCCGAGCGGCGGCTTCCGTCCATCACGAACAGTCCTTTGGCCGCAAAGCCGCAGCGCTCCATCAGCCGGGTCACACGGCTTTTGAGGCTTTCATCGGCCAGCGGCTCGAACTTGTTGAACAGCGGTGCAATAAAGCTGGGGAAGATCCACATCAGCAGCAGATTGAAAGCCGTCCAGGCGCCCCAGGCCCAGAGCCACCACAGCGGGCCGGTCGAGCCCATGAGCCAGAGAATCAGGGCCGCCAGCGGCAGGCCGATGATGGCAGCCACCAGCGTCGACTTGAGCAGGTCGCCCAGCCACAGGCCAAGTGTCATCTGATTGAAGCCGAAGCGCTGCTCCAGCCTGAAGGTCTGATAGAGCGACAGGGGCAGCTCGATCAGCGTCGAGATCAGGGCGAAGCCGGCCATCAGCGCCAGTTGCTGCCACAGACCGGGGCCGATGAGTTCAAGCAGCCAGCGGTTGAGCCCGTCCAGTCCGCCCAGCAGCGTCCAGCACAGCAGCACGGCGGCCGACAGCGTGATGTCGATCAGCGACACCTTGGCCTTGGCCAGCGTGTAATCGGCCGCCTTCTGGTGGGCGGACAGACTGATGCGATGCGCAAAGACTGGCGGCACGGCAGCACGGTGGGTTGCCACATGGCGCACCTGGCGCGAAACCAGCCACGCACGCAGCAGCCATTGCAAGGCCACGGCCGTCGCAAACAGCAGCGAAAATGCCAATGTGAAATCTAGTTGGGAAGCCATGTATTGGCAGTGTAGGCGACAATTTGCGCCATGTCTGAAGCTTCCTGTCCGAATTCCGTCAGCGGCGCACCCGTGGCCGCTACCCCGCCGGTTCTGCCCAAATCCGACCTCAACATGGTGTGGCTGGACTGTGAAATGACGGGGCTGAACCCCGATCGTGATCGCATCATCGAAATTGCCGTGGTGGTCAGCAGCTCCGATCTGCAGATTCGCGTCGAAGGCCCGGTATTCGCCATTCACCAGTCCGACGAACTGCTGGGCAGCATGGATGCCTGGAACAAGGGCACGCATGGCAAAAGCGGTTTGATCGACAAGGTCAAGGCTTCGACCATCAGCGAAGCCGAGGCGGAGGCCGCGCTGATTGCGTTTCTGGGCAAATACGTGCCCAAGGGCAAGACGCCGCTGTGCGGCAACAGCATCGGTCAGGACAGGCGCTTCATGGAGCGCTACATGCCCAGGCTCAACAATTTCTTTCACTATCGCAATATCGATGTGAGCACGCTCAAGGAGCTGGCCAAGCGCTGGAAGCCCGAGGCCTATACCTCCTTCAAGAAAGCACAGCGCCACACGGCCCTGGCCGACGTGCACGAGTCGATTGACGAGCTGCAGCATTACCGCCGGCACCTGCTCAGCGTCTGATGGCGCGGTGGCAGGTCTGTATATCCCTGCCACTTGCGGGAAAACCCGGTGCATGCGACAATGCGCTGCTTACCCGATCAATGGGTAATTTTTGCGCATCTCCATCACACACCGGGTTCTTACTTGCGTGCAACGGCCTGCCAAGCGCCGACACGACAAGCCCTAACACCCATCTGCCCCGTTTTGCGAACGGGCCAGTCAAAGTCTGACGGTGGATGTTGATAACCAACCGTCAAAGAAGCGGGCAGCACGCTGACTGCGTCGCTTTTTGCGTGAGCTATTCATGACAGAAAACTCCCTGGAGCAGGGCCAAGTGGCCGCTGCTGATATTGCTTTGTCTTCGCCTGAAATCGATTCCCGTCTGGACGCCATGCTGGCCGACATGGATGCGGAAGACGCAGCTGTCGAAGAAACACCTGCTGCCGACGAACCCAATGGCTTCGTGGAACTGGGTCTGGCCCCCGAGCTGATCCAGGCGGTGTCCGACCTGGGCTATACCCAGCCTACCGCCGTGCAGCTGCAAGCCATTCCCCAGGCCATGGGCGAAGGTGCCGATGCCGACGGCTTCATCGACCTGATGGTGTCCAGCCAGACCGGCTCTGGCAAGACCGCCGCCTTCCTGCTGCCCGTTCTGCACACCCTGATCAAACAGCGTGCCGTGGCCGATGCGGCCGCCAAGGCCGAGTTCGAGCGCCTGTGTGCCGAAGCGGCCGCCAAGGGCGAGCCCGCTCCCAAGCGCAACAAGCGCAAGGATCCCACGAACGCTCGCAACTTCAAGGCCGCCGTGCCCGGCGCCCTGGTGCTGTGCCCCACGCGTGAGCTGGCCCAGCAGGTGGCGCATGACGCCATCGAGCTGGTCAAGCACTGCCGCGGCATCCGCATCGCCAACGTGGTGGGCGGCATCCCCTACCAGCTGCAAATCGCCAAGCTGCAGAACGCCGATCTGGTGGTGGCCACTCCTGGTCGTCTGCTGGATCTGCAGCGTTCCATGCAGATCAAGCTGGACAAGGTGCAGTTCCTGGTGGTCGACGAAGCCGACCGCATGCTGGATCTGGGCTTCTCCGACGACCTGGCCGAAGTCAACCAGCTGACGGCCGAGCGCAAGCAGACCATGATGTTCAGCGCCACGTTTGCTCCCCGCATTCAGCAGCTGGCCATGCGCGTGATGCACGACGGCGGTGCCAACGTGAAGAAGATCACGATTGCCACCCCCCAGGAAAAGCATGCCAACATCAAGCAGGCGCTGTTCTGGGCTGACAACATGCAGCACAAGCGCAAGCTGCTCGACCACTGGCTGCGTGACAGCAGCATCAACCAGGCCATCGTGTTTGCGTCCACCCAGGTGGAATGCGACGGTCTGGCCAACGACCTGCAGCAGGACGGCTTCTCTGCCGTGGCCCTGCACGGTGCTCTGAGCCAGGGCCTGCGCAATCGTCGCCTGATGGCGCTGCGCAACGGTCAGGTGCAGATCCTGGTGGCCACCGATGTGGCTGCGCGCGGTATCGACGTGCCCACCATCACCCACGTCTTCAACTACGGCCTGCCCATGAAGGCCGAGGACTACACCCACCGTATCGGCCGTACCGGTCGTGCCGGCCGCGAAGGCGTGGCTGTGACGTTCGCGGAATTCCGCGACCGTCGCCGCGTGTTCGACATCGAAGGCTATACCCGCCAGCAGTTCAAGGCCGAGACCATTCCCGGCATGGAACCCCAGCAGCGCTTCCCCGCCTCCGGCGAGCGTGACGGTCGCCGTGGCGGCGGCGGTGCCGGTGGTCGTGGTGGCTTCGGCGCTCGTCGCGATGGCGAAGGCTACGGTCGCAAGTCCGGCTTCGGCAGCTTCGGCGCTGGCCGTGGCAATGATCGCGGTGGCTTCGGTGGTGACCGTTTCGGTGGCGATCGTGCTGGTTTTGGCGCGCCGCGCGGTGATCGCTTCGGTGATCGTGGCGAGCGTGGTGCGGATCGCGGCTTCGGCGGCGGTCGTCCCGGCTTTGGTGGCGAGCAACGCCAGGAGCGCAGCTTCGGCGGCGATCGCGGCGAGCAGCGCGGCGGCTTCCGCGGTGGTGAATCGCGCGGCTTCGGCGGCGGCGAATCGCGTGGCGGCTTCGGTGGTGGCCAGCGCCGTGAAGGCGGCGATTTCGGTCGCAAGAGCTTCGGCGGTGGCCGTGAAGGCGCTCATGCAGGTGCTCCCCGCGAAGGTGGCTTCCGTGGAGGCGAATCGCGCGGCTTCGGCGGCGGTGATCGTCGTCCTGCCTTTGGTCAGGGTGCCGGCAAGCCTTACCAGCCCCATGGTGAGCGTGGTGGCGAGCGCAGCTTCGAGCGCAAGCCTCGCGCACCGCGTCGCGACGAGCGTTGATCGCTGATTCGGGCTGCGGCCCGATACATGAAAAAGCCGGCTCTCGAAGCCGGCTTTTTTGTGGCCCGTTCGGGCTGGAACTCTCATTGAAAGGTGAGCAGCTTACGCAGGCCGTTCAATGCTTTCAGGTGCGTCTCAATCTGCAATCTATGAATGACATGCGCTAGCTGCTCCTTTTTTAATGCTCAGAGGCATGGCGGCCGATGTCCGGCCAGCGGTGGTGCAGATAGATCCAGGCGACCAGACCGATCAGCATCATCAGGATCGAGCCCGTGGCCAGCAGGGCGGCCGAGTGCATGACCAGTGGTGCAATCACGCCGGCCACAAAGCCGTTGGCCACCGAGCCGACCACGGCCTGAAGGGAAGAGGCCAGGCCGCGCCGCGCAGGATGGATGTCCAGCACCAGCAGCGTCACCACGGGTACCATCAGCGCCCAGCCATAGGCGAACAGGCTGATGGGAATCAGGGCCCAGCTCACATGCGCGGGCCAGATCAGATTGGCCACCAGGTTGATGATGGAGGTCACGCACATCACCAGAAAGCCGTGGCGGATCTGGCGCTTGGGCGGAATGCGCCCGGCCAGCCGGCCGCTGGTCCAGCTGCCGGCCATGATGCCGCCGATGGTGGCGATGAAGAACCAGAAGAACTGGGTGGGCTCCAGCTGCAGGATATCGCCCAGAAAGGCCGGGGCCGACAGCAGATAGAGAAACATGCCGTTGAACGGAATGCCGCTGGCCAGGGCCAGCAGCAGAAAGCGAGGATCGGTGAGCAAGATGCCATAGCCCTGCATCAGCGGTCTGAACTGGAAGGGCTGGCGTTTTTGCGGCGGCAGCGATTCGGGCAGGAACTTGACGTTGATGAGCCAGAGCAGCACGCCCACGATGGTCAGGAACCAGAACACGGCCTGCCAGCTCAGGTGCACGAACAGCCAGCCGCCAATCACGGGCGCCAGCGCCGGTGCCACGCCGAAGAAGATGGTGATCTGCGCCATCACGCCCTGGGCCTGGGTTGGCGGAAAGATGTCGCGCACGATGGCGCGCGAGACCACGATGCCTGCGCCGGTGGACAGCCCCTGCAGCGTGCGGAAAATCACCAGCTGGGTGATGTTCTGCGACAGCGCACAGCCGGCCGAGGCGATGGTGAACATCACCAATCCCCAGAGGATGACGGGGCGACGTCCGAAGCTGTCGGCCAGGGCCCCATGAAACAGGTTCATGAAGGCAAAACCCAGCAGGTAGGCCGACAGGGTCTGCTGCATTTCTACGGGGGTTGCGCCCAATGCCTTGGCAATGCCCGAGAAGGCGGGAATATAGGTGTCAACCGAGAACGGGCCCAGCATGCCGAGGATGGCAAGCAGCATGGCCAGAGTCCAACGCGGTCCGCGCCAGAACGTGGAGAGGTCGTTTTGCATAGTGAGTCTTGGGTGGGCAAATACTGCCCGGAGATGTCTGCATGATGCCTGATATGGCGCGGCTCTGATGTCGGCACCCATGCTTTTGCAGATTCGGCGGCGCTCGGGCGCGGCCAAGAAAAAAGCCAAAGTTCCTGAGAACTTTGGCTTTTGAATTTTGGTGGGCCCTGAGTGATTCGAACACTCGACCAACGGATTAAGAGTCCGCTGCTCTACCAACTGAGCTAAGAGCCCGCCGGATAAACCGGAGGATCAACCTGAAGAATCAGACTGAAGAAATTTTTGGTGGGCCCTGAGTGATTCGAACACTCGACCAACGGATTAAGAGTCCGCTGCTCTACCAACTGAGCTAAGAGCCCGCCGGAGTAAATCCGGAGGATCAATCTGAAGAATCAGACCGAAGGAATTTGGTGGGCCCTGAGTGATTCGAACACTCGACCAACGGATTAAGAGTCCGCTGCTCTACCAGCTGAGCTAAGAGCCCCACAAAACGCCTGCGATGCAAGCGAGACCGCAATTATGCGTCAATTCTGGAGGGCTTGCAGGAAAACCCGCAGGTTTTTTTAATCCAGTGCGTTGCGGCGTTGCAATTCGACGAACAGGCCCGCCTGGTCCAGGTCGCCCAGGCCGTTTTTCACGCCTTCGGCATAGAGCTGCTCCAGCAGGCCGGTGATGGGCGCGTCAAATCCGATTTCCTCGGCTGTGGCGATGGCATTGCGCATGTCCTTGAGCTGCACCGTCATGCGCCCGCGTGGTGCAAAGTCGTGCTGGACCATGCGTTCGCCATGCACTTGCAGGATGCGGCTGTCGGCGAAGCCGCCGGAGATGGCTTCGCGGACCTTGGCCGGGTCGGCGCCGCCGCGTTCGGCCAGCAGCAGGGCTTCGGCCACGGCACCGATGGTGATGCCCACGATCATCTGGTTGGCCAGTTTCGCCAGCTGGCCTGCGCCATGCGGGCCCACATGGGTGGCACGGCCCAGCGCCGCAAAGACGGGCAGGGCTTGTTCGAAATCCGCAGCATCGCCGCCGGCCATGATGGCCAGCGTGCCGGCCTCGGCACCCAGCGTGCCGCCCGAGACGGGGGCATCCACATGCCGCAGGCCCAGTGCGGCAAGCCTGCCGGCATGCTCACGCGCCTCGCGCGGCTGGATGGAGGCCATGTCGATGAACAGCGAGCCCTCGGGCATGGCTTCGGCAACCCCCCGATCAAACAGCACCTCGCCCACGATGGCACCGTTCTCCAGCAGGCTGACGACAAAGTCTGTGCCGCGCACGGCATCTGCGGCGCTGTCGTGGATGCGTGCGCCATCGGCTGCGAGTGGCTCGGCCTTGGCGCGGGTGCGGTTCCAGACGTGGACCTCATGGCCGGCCTGCGCCAGGCGGCGGGCCATGGGCAGGCCCATCATGCCCGTGCCCAGAACGGCGATCTTCAGTGTGTTCATGGCGTTGTTTCCCTGGAGTTATGGAACGTCAGCACGTTCTTGTGAATGACGAC
>NZ_SPEY01000026.1 GCF_009360615.1 Comamonas sp. | reverse complement strand
GCTCGTGCGTGCGTCCCAGCAAGCTGAACGGGCCTTTGACATCGAGATTGACCGACCAGTTGCGGTTTTCCACATCCTTCCAGGGCAGATAGGCAGCAGTGGTGCTGTTCCAGAGGTAGCCCAGTGTCATGTCGTCCATCTTCACGCTCTGATGGAAGAACTTCAGACTTGCCGTCCAGTCATGGGCCAGACGCTGCTCCACGCTGCCGAACAGCTCGGTGCTGTCCTGTCCATAGCCCGACCAGGGCGCACCGTTGTTGAACGAACGCGGCATCAGCCCCACTTCGGCACCTGCCGCGGTGTAGCGCTGTATGGGCCGGGTCGTGCCGAAGCCGCGAGCCTCGCGCTGACGCAGTGTGATGCCCAGATTCAGCAGGGTGTCGGGTGTGAGATCCGCCTCCAGCGTGCCAAACAGCATCTTGCTGTTGCTCTTTTCGTTGTCGCGGAAGCTGCCCGCGTCCGTCATGGAGGCCACGACGCGGCCGCGCAGCGTCCCGGCCTCGTTGAGCGAGCCTCCTATATCGGCCTGCGCACGGTAGGTATCCCAGCTGCCGGCGTTGGCGCGCACACTGGCCTGGAACTCGCGCGTGGGACGCTTGCGGATCAGGTTGACGGTGGCGCCATAGCCGCCCTTGCCGACCACCAGCCCCGACGAGCCCTTGAGCACCTCGACACGGTCCATCTCGGCCATATCGTCCAGCGCATACATGGTGCTGGTGACGAAGTACCAGCCGTTGCTGAGCTGGGGCATGCCGTCGACCTGCAGATTCACCTCCGAGCCGCGGGCCTGGAAGTCCGTCGCATTGTTCTGGCGATAGACGCCGATGCCCGGCGTCTGCTCCAGCACATCGGCCAGCGTCTCCAGCTGGAAGTCATCCATGCGCTGGCGCGTCATCACGCTGACCGATTGCGGCGTCTCGCGCAGCGTCAGGTTCAGGCCCGTGGCCGTGCGGCTGGGCCCCGTCTGGGTGTAGCTTCCCGTGCCTTCCGTGGTGCCACTGCGCTCGGCCTGGGCCGTCACGCGCACCTCGGACAGCGTGCCGCCCTCCTCACCCGAGATGGGCGCCACGGCCTGCCTTTGCAGGGTGTAGCTGCCGCCGGGACGCGAGACCAGCTCGAGACCGCTGCCGGCCAACAGGCGCTGCAATGCCTCGCGCGGCGTGTAGCTGCCAGCCAGAACCGGGCTTTGCCGGCCCTGGGTGAGCGCTGGGTCAAAGGACAGCGCCATGCCGGCCGTGGCCGCCACCTCGGACAGCACCCGGCCCAGCGGGCCTGCCTCTATACGGTAGGTCTGGGCCTGGCCGGCTGCAGGCGACTCGGCCGCCTGCACGGAAGTCGATGCCAGCGCCCAGCCCAGCAGGGCAAGTCGGGCGGCGCGCGCAACAGGTCCAAATACAGGATTCGGCAGGGAACGGGAAGCCATGGAAGCAGGCATGAAAAGCAGTCCTTTGGAAGCAAAAATGGAGTGGTTCACCTTGCTTGCCAAACAACTGGAGAAAAAGTCTCAGCGGCCTGCATCTTTTTTTTGCGGCCGGGCCAGCGGACTCAGCGCGCCGCCACCGTGATCCAGTAGCCGCGCCAGCGCTGGTGCACGCTCACGGCATAGGTCTCGGCCAGCATGGCCAATGCCCGGTCGGTATCAGCCAGGGGATAGGCTCCCGAGACCTTGATGGCCATTACCTCCGGGGCGCAATGCAGCAGACCGGAGTGGTAGCGTGCCAGCCGTGCACAGACTTCGGCCATGGGCATGGCATCCGCCACCAGCATGCCCTGCGCCCAGGCCAGTTGCTGCGCGCTCGCCGTCTTCAGCGCTGCGGCGCCCCTGGCGGTCAAGCGCGTCGAGCTGCCCGCAGGCACCACCAGCTCAGGCCGGGAGGCTCCGTACAGCGTGACTTCGACCGCACCCTGCGTCACGGCCAGGTCCACGAACCGGCCCTCACTGTCCTGCTGCACCGAAAAGCGCGTGCCCAGCGCCCGCAGACGCCCCACGACCGTCGCCACCAGCAAAGGCCGGTCCATGCCGTCGGGATCGGGGGCGGTTTCCACCAGAATCGAGCCTCGACGCAGATGGATCAGGCGCTGGTGAGCATCGAAGCGGATATCCACGGCGCTTGACGTATCCAGTCGCAAACGGCTGCCATCGGCCAGCGTCACGCTGCGCTGCTCGCCCGTGCCGGTGCGCAGATCGGCTGCCCAGCCCTGCTGCTGCGCCACACGCCAACCCATCCAGCCACCGGGAAGGGCGGCCAGCAATACCGCCACCCTGGTCACCGCTGCCCGTCGGCTGCGGCGCCGTGATCGGTCCAGCGCCGGCATGGCAAGCGCCGACGGCATGCCTGCGAGCTTGCCCATCAGCAGCTCGGCCCGCAGCCACGCACCTTCGTGGGCGGGGCTGGTATGGCGCCAGCGCTCGAAGGCGGCATGCTCAGCCTGCGTCAGGCCTCTGTCGTTCAGGCGAACCAGCCAGTTCGCAGCTTCGTCAAGCAAATGCGCATCCATGGTCATCAATCCATCAGTGCCAGGCAGTGCCTGAAGGCCTGGGCCATGTAGCGCTTGACGCTGCTCAGCGACACGCCCAGTTGCAGCGCGATGGCGTCGTATTTCATGTCTTCCAGCTGGGACAGCAGAAAGGTGCGCCGCACCAGGGGCGGCAGGGCATCGAGCATCGCATCTATCTCGTGCAAGGACTCCAGCACCAGGGCCCGGTACTCTGGCGACGGCGCTTCGGGCTCGGGCAGCAAGGCCAGTGCTTCCAGATAGGCGCGCTCCAGCGCCTGACGCCGGCACCAGTTGACCAGCACCCCCTTGGCCACCGTGGTCAGGTAGGCTCGTGGCGACTCGATGCTCTGCGGCTCACGCACGCCGAGGATACGCACGAACGTGTCCTGCGCCAGATCTGCGGCATCAAAGGCACTGCCGACCTTTCTGCGCAACCAGCCCTGCAACCAGCCATGATGGGCGGTGTACAGTGCGGAGACTTCGCGATGGACGGCAGATTCGGCAGCAGGCATGATGCGGGGGAAATGGAGTGCAAGCAGAATCTTAAATGATATCAATTCTCATTTTCAATGTGAGAACTGGCATCCGAATGTCCGCATGGATCAAGGCTTCGTCCCCTGTCCGGCCCCGATGCCGGCAACGATGATCCCGCCACACGCCACGGCCCGGTAACGAGCCCGAGCACCCGCACTCCGGCCCTGCCGTTCAGGCTGCGAGTCTTTGCCGGTGATGCATCCGTCGTCTGGCGCACGGGCCATCCAGGACCGACTACATCCGGTCCGGAAAAGAAGCGCTTTCCCGGACCAGAGGCGTCACGCACTCCGGCGTCGCATGCCACGAAAACCTCTCCAGGGCAACAGATCATTGCCGTGCTGTAGCGCTATTGCCCTGTCGTGCTCCGTGGTGCTTTACTCGGATGGCGACAGATGCAAATGTCCAAGGCCGAGCCGTATCCGACCCTGCGTGGTATTCAAGAACCCCCAAGAATCCAGATGACAAGCTTCCACCCTCCCAAGCTTCTGCATCGCATCGTGCTCGGCAACCTGCTGGTGGCAGCCCTGCTGTGTTTTGCGGCCTGGCTGGGCGTGCATGCCAACTACCGTGCGGACATGGACCTGGGAATTGCCGTCACCCGGCACCAGGCCCGCAGTCTGAGTCTGGAGTTGGCTGCCGAGGTTCGTCTGGTCGAGAACGCCCTGTCGTCCATTGCCAGCCGCTATCTCGCACGCAGTTCCGACGGCCTGCCCGCCGCCAACTCCACCCTGTATGAAATGCTGCATGAGCAGCGTGCCCTGATTCCTTTTGTCACGGCCCTGCGCACGACGGACCGAGCAGGTCAGGTGCTTCTCACCCCCAGCGAGATCGATGCGCCATTTTCGGTGGCGGACCGGGCGTATTTCGCCCAGGCCCGCGAAACAGACCGGATGGTGGTGTCCGAACCGCTGATCAGCCACTCCTTCGGGAAATGGTCCATCGTGCTGGCGCGTCGTCTTCTGTCAGACGACCATCAGTTCCAGGGCATTGTCTATGCGATCGTCGCGGCCGATCATTTTCACCAGCTGTTCCAACGCCAGTCGTTCGGCACGGACAGCGCCATGTCGCTTCGCACCGACCAGGCACTGCTGGTGGCGCGCTATCCGGCTGCAAGCCAGGATGCCGAAGCAGGCATTGGCCAGGCGACCGTAACGACCGAGTACCACCTGGCCGTCAGCCGCAGCCCCGAGGAAGGCTGGTACATCACACCAACCCTGATGGATGGTGTCGAGCGCATCACGGCCTATCACCGGCTGCCGGGATATCCGCTCACGGTGTTCACCGGCCTGGGCACGGAAACCTATATGGCCATGTGGCGTGCTTCCGCCTGGCGGGCATGGAGTCTGGCTGGCTTGTGCATTGTCCTCATCGCCCTGGGCTCGGTCGCGCTGTACCGTCTGCAGCAGCGCGAGCACCGCATTCGCAAGGAACAGGAGCTGGTCATCGACAATGACCTGATCGGCATGGCCCGCCTGCGCGAACGCAAGATAGTCTGGACCAACCCCGCCATGCGCCGGCTGCTCAAGCGGCCGGCCGCTGCTTTGCACGGCGCATCCACCCGCACGCTCTACCCCGACGAGGCCTCCTACCAGCGTATCGGCGAGAAGGCCTATGCCTCTCTGATGGCCCGAGGCAAGTTTCACGCGCAGTTCCAGATGCGCAACGCCGACGGCAATCTGCTGTGGGTCGATGCTTCAGGCACGCTGCTGAACGAAGAGGAGTCGCTATGGATTCTGGTGGACATCGACGCTCTCAAGCGCGGTGAACAGGCCGCCAACCACCTTGCCAACCATGACGCGCTGACGGGTCTGGCCAATCGACGGGCACTCGAAGAAACCTTGAACCGGGAATTGGCTGGAGGTCAGAGGGTTGCCGTGTGCTTCATGGACCTGGATGGCTTCAAACAGGTCAACGACACCCAGGGCCACGATGCCGGGGATGAGGTGCTGCGCGTGGTTGCCGCGCGTCTGGTGGCCCAGGCCCGCGCGGACGACTGCGTTGCCCGGCTGGGTGGCGATGAATTCGTGGTGCTGCTGTGCGGCTTGCAAACCGCCGAAGAGGCCATGTCTGTCATGAAGCGCTGCATGGACGCCGTGCGCCAGCCCATTGCCCTGCAAGGCGGTGTGATGGTACAGGTCGGCAGCAGCATCGGCATCTCCGTCAGCATGGAAGGCAGCTCCACGGCAGCCCTGCTGCAAAATGCGGACGAGGCCATGTATGCTGCCAAACATGCAGGCAAGGGACGTATTGTCCGGCATTCGGACCTGTCACAGGAGCCGGGGACGTGAAACCCCGCTGCATACGCAAAGACCAAGGGGCCGCGTCACCACTGCACTGCGGATCCGGCCCCATGCCCTTGGCGCAGCAGACCAGCGAAAGCGCTTCTGGCGGAGGCCTACTGCTGCGCCCTCGGCGGCAATCCCGCAGCCCTGCGAACGGGCTCCAGCAAACCGCCGAGTCCGTTGTGATCCAGCTCCTGCATCAAGGCCAGCAACTGGCCGATCTCGCCCTTCGGAAAGCCCTCGCGGGCAAACCAGTTGAGATAGTTGCCGGGCAGATCCGCAATCAGACGGCCCTTGTACTTGCCATAAGGCATAGGCACGCGCACCAGGCGCTCCAGCATTTCGGGATTCATGGCAGTCAATCCGAGTTGAAAATCTTTGAATAAAAAACGACGCTCTTATAACCAAATAAGAAAAATGTCCTGCAGGCCTTGAAACACGGCACTAGACTATGCACCTCAGTTCACCGCGGTCCAGACAAGGCCCGGAATTTATTGCAACTTGCTGAAGAAAGTCAGAACCAATGTTGAAGAAAGCTCTCTCTGCTATCGCTATTGCCACTCTGGCACTGTCGGCTCAGGCGGCTGATGTGCTCAAGGTGGGCGCCACGGCCGTGCCTCACGCCGAAATCCTCAACCACGTCAAGCCCGCGCTGAAGGCCCAGGGCATCGATCTGGAGATCAAGGAGTTCAGCGACTATGTCCAGCCCAACGCTGCCGTGGAAGACAAGCAACTGGATGCCAACTTCTTCCAGCACCAGCCCTATCTGGACAGCTACAACAAGGACCGCAAGACCTCGCTGGTGGCCGTGCCCAACGGCAAGGTGCATGTGGAGCCCTTCGGCGCCTATTCCAGCAAGATCAAGAACATCAAGGATCTGAAGAATGGCGCCACCGTGGCCATTCCCAACGACCCCTCCAACGGCGGCCGCGCTCTGATTCTGCTGGCCAAGCAGGGCCTGATCGAGCTCAAGGATCCCAAGAGCCTGACTCCCACCGCACTGGACGTCGTCAAGAACCCCAAGAAATTGAAGTTCAAGGAGCTGGAAGCGCCTTTGCTGCCCCGTGCCCTGGCTGATGTCGACCTGGCCCTGATCAACACCAACTACGCGATCGAAGCCAAGCTCAACCCCACCAAGGATGCCCTGTTCATCGAAGGTGCCGACTCCCCCTACACCAACATCGTGGTGGCCCGCAAGGACCGCGCCAACGGTGCCGACATTGCCAAGCTGATAAGCGTCCTGCACTCGGCAGACACCAAGAAGTTCATCCAGGAAAAGTACAAGGGTGCCGTGGTTCCGGCATTCTGATGCACTAAGGCCACGCCCTTCTTCGCAGGGCGTAGCGGCTGGGCTGCATAGCCCCGGGGCCGGACGGCCCCAGCCGCCGACTGAACCTGACGGCACGGGCCTGGAAAAGCGCTGCTATGGCAGCGCTTTTTGCTTTCAGTTTAATAGCTTATAGCGCTTTACAGGAAAGCATTTGAAGCCATTTCCACTTGAATCGTCTCAGTGCGAAGGAGCGGGAACCGAATGCAGCAGCACCGGTGTCTCGCCGTCGCCGTTGACACTCTCCAGATGCACGCCAAATCCCCACAGCCTGGCGACATGCTTGAGCACTTCCAGTGCGTCCTCTGCCAGCGGCCTGCCCTGGTACTGGGTATGCCGCAGCGTCAGACTGCGGTCGCCACGCAGATTCACGCTCCATGCCTGAATATTGGGCTCGCGCGTTCCCAGGTCGTATTGCTGCGACAGCAGCTGGCGCAGCGTGCGATAGCCGTCCTCGTCGTGGATGGCGCTGACCAGGACATCGCGTTCATCGGGGTCGTCATGCAAGGAGAACAAACGCATGTCGCGCATCAGCTGCGGGCTCAGGAACTGGCCGACAAAGCTCTCGTCCTTGTAATTGCGCATGGCATGGTGCAGCGCTGGCAACCAGGGCGTGCCGGCCATGTCGGGGAACCAGCGGCGGTCCTCCTCGGTCGGCTTCTCGCAGATACGCCGGATATCGCGGTACATGGCAAAGCCCAGCGCATAGGGATTGATGCCGCTGAAGGCCCTGTGGCCCGCAGGCGGCTGGTAGATCACATTCGTGTGTGACGACAACCACTCCAGCATCACGCCATCGGTCAGCCAGCCTTCGTCGTACAGGGTGTTGAGCAAGGTGTAATGCCAGAAAGTGGCCCAGCCTTCATTCATCACCTGGGTCTGCCGCTGCGGGTAGAAATACTGGGCAATCTTGCGCACGATGCGCACGATCTCTCGTTGCCAGGGCTCGAGCAAGGGCGCATTTTTCTCGATGAAGTACAGAATGTTCTCTTCAGGCTCGCGGGGAAAGCGCTCGCTGCCCGCGACCGTGCTGTCCCGGTCCTTGTCCCTTCGGGCAGGCAGGGTCCGCCAAAGCACATTGACCTGTTGCTGCACATAGGCCTCGCGTTCCTCGCGTTCGGCGCGCTCGCGGGCCAGGCTTTTGTGCGATGGCCGGCAATAGCGATCCACGCCGAAGTTCGACAACGCATGGCAGGAATCCAGCAACTGCTCCACGCTGTCAAGCCCATAGCGCTCCTCGCATTGCGCCACATAGTCGCGCGCATAGACAAGGTAGTCGATGATGCTGCCGGCATCGGACCACATGCGAAACAGATAGTTGTTCTTGAAGAAGCTGTTGTGCCCGTAGGCAGCGTGGGCAATCACCAGGGCCTGCATGGCCGTGCTGTTTTCCTCCATCAGATAGCTGATGCAAGGATTGGCGTTGATGACGATCTCGTAGGCCAGTCCCATATGGCCGCGCCGGTAGCGGCGCTCCGTGGCCAGAAACTCCTTGCCATAGCTCCAGTGCCGGTAGTTGACGGGCATGCCCACGCTGGAGTAAGCGTCCATCATCTGCTCCGCCGTGATGATCTCCAGCTGGTTGGGATAGGTGTCCAGCCCATAGCGCTCGGCGGTGGCGGCAATCGCTGCGTGGTACTGCTCGATCAGCTCGAAGGTCCAGTCACTGGGATCGGGCAACGGCGATGCCGGCCGCTGGGACGCGACCAACGGCGCCTGGGGCACATCGCGGAAGCGGGACTCGCCCTGCGAGTGCGGGTTTCCGGCCTTCTTGCTGGCGCTGGGGTCCAGCACAGGGTAGAGATTGAGGTTCATACCGATACCCCATCTTTCTTGAAGAGATCGCGGAACACCGGATAGATCTCGCTGGCAGCCGACACCTTACGCATGGCGAAATGGGGAAACAGCGGCAGCAGGCGGCTGTACTCCTCCCAAAGGCTCTGTTCCTCGAGCACCACCTGCAGATACGCGTAGTAGCGCACCAGCGGCAGTATTCTTTCTGCGAGAAGACTGTGGCATTTGCCTCCGTCATCGCTGAAATTGTCGCCATCGCTGGCCTGAGCGACATAGATATTCCAGTCGTTGACCGGGTAGCGAGCCCTGATGATCTGCTCGAGCAGGACCAGCGCGCTGCTGACCACCGTCCCCCCGCTCTCCGTGGAGTGGAAGAACTCGTCTTCGCTGACTTCGGCCGCCTGGGTGTGATGGCGAATGAAGACGATCTCGATCTTGTCGTAATGCCTGGTGAGAAACAGGTACAGCAAGATGAAGAAGCGCTTGGCCAGTTCCTTGCGCTCCTGATCCATGGAGCCCGACACGTCCATCACACAGAACATCACGGCCTGGCTGCTGGGCACGGGCACCTTGCTGCGGTTGCGGAACCGCAGATCCAGCTGCTCGAGAAAAGGCACGCCGCCTATGCGCTCGCGCAAGGCATCGATGCGGCGCTGCAACTCGGCCACCGCCTCGCTGGTACCGTCATCCTGCTCCAACAAGGCTTCGAGCTGTTCTTCCAGCTCCTTGAGTTCGCGATGCGCGGCCTTGGTCAGCGCGATGCGCCGGCCCAGCGCGCCACGCATGGTCCGCACCAGCGCCAGGTTGCTGGGGGTGCCGTCATGGCTGTAACCCGCGCGCCGGGTCTTGTATTGAAGGGTATTGCCGATATGGTTGCGCAGCAGTCGCGGCAGGGCCAGGTCTTCAAAGAAAAGCTCCATGAACTCTTCCTTGGTCAGCGTGAAGGTGAAGTCGTCCTGCCCCTCTCCGCTATCGCTGGCCTGCGAGCCGGAGCCGCCCCCGCCGCCGGGCGGGCGGGCAATGCGGTCGCCACGCACATGCTCCTGGTTGCCGGGCAGCACGACATCCCGGATGCCGCCCTGACCGTGCCTGAAGACCGGCTCCTGAATGTCTTTTTTAGGAATGGTGATGGTTTCCGCCTCGTCCATGTGGCGAATGTCGCGCGCAGACACGGCTTTGCGAACCGCCTCTGCGATCTGCTCCTTGAAACGCCGCACAAACCGCTCGCGGTTGCCCACCGATTTGTTCTTGCCTGCAAGCCTGCGGTCGATGATATGCAGTGCCATCTGTGCTCCCATCTCCAGGGGCTGTTGTCAATCATCGCGCCGGTGGCCGCCCGGGACGACCACCGGTCCCACGGTCAGCTGCTCTTGCGCACGCGCAGGTACCACTCGCAGAGCAAGCGCACCTGCTTGGGCGTATAGCCCTTGGCCTCCATGCGGGTGACGAAGTCCTCGTGCTTGCGCGCATCCTCGGCACTGGCCTTGGCGTTGAAGCTGATGACGGGCAGCAGTTCCTCGGTGTTGGAGAACATCTTCTTCTCGATCACCACGCGCAGCTTCTCGTAGCTGGTCCAGCTCGGATTCTTGCCCTGGTTGTTGGCCCTGGCCCGCAGCACGAAGTTGACGATCTCGTTGCGGAAATCCTTGGGATTGGCGATGCCGGCAGGCTTCTCCACCTTTTCCAGCTCGGCATTGAGCGCATTGCGATCAAACACTTCCCCGGTATCGGTGTCGCGGTACTCGCTGTCCTGAATCCAGTAGTCGGCGTAAGTGACGTAGCGGTCAAAGATGTTCTGCCCATATTCGCTGTAGCTCTCCAGATAGGCGGTCTGGATTTCCTTGCCGATGAATTCGGCATAGCGCTGTGACAGGTACTCCTTGATGAAACCGATGTACTTGGTCTCCAGCTCGGCCGGGAACTGCTCGCGCTCGATCTGCCGCTCCAGCACATACATCAGGTGCACCGGATTGGCCGCCACTTCGGTGCTGTCGTAGTTGAAGACCTTGGCCAGGATCTTGAAGGCAAAGCGCGTGGAGATGCCCTCCATGCCCTCGTCCACGCCCGCATAGTCGCGATATTCCTGATAGCTCTTGGCGCGAGGATCCGTGTCCTTGAGGCTTTCGCCGTCATAGACCTGCATCTTGCTGAAAATGCTCGAGTTCTCAGGCTCCTTGAGACGCGTGAGCACGGAGAACTGCGCCATCATCTTGAGCGTGCCAGGAGCGCACACGGCATGGGCCAGCGATGACTCCCGAATCAGCTTTTCATAGATCCGGACCTCCTCGCTCACGCGCAGGCAGTAGGGCACCTTGACGATGTAGATGCGGTCCAGAAAGGCCTCGTTGTTGCGGTTGTTGCGGAAAGCCTTCCACTCGCTTTCATTGCTGTGGGCCAGCACCACGCCGTCGAACGGTATGGCGCCAAAGCCTTCGGTTCCCTTGTAGTTGCCTTCCTGCGTGGCGGTCAGCAAGGGGTGCAGCACCTTGATGGGAGCCTTGAACATTTCAACGAATTCCAGCAGGCCCTGATTGGCCAGGCACAACCCGCCGGAGTAGCTGTAGGCATCGGTGTCGTCCTGCGAAAAGTTCTCCAGCTTGCGGATATCCACCTTGCCCACCAGGCTGGAGATATCCTGGTTGTTCTCGTCGCCAGGCTCGGTCTTGGCAATGCCGATCTGCTTGAGAATGCTGGGATAGCGCTTGACCACCCGGAACTGGCGTATGTCACCGCCATATTCCTCCAGCCGCTTCACGGCCCAGGGAGAGAGCACATGCTGCAGACTGCGGCGTGGAATGCCGAACTCCTCTTCCAGTATCGGCCCGTCTTCCACCGGGTCGAACAAACCCAGCGGTGATTCGTTCACGGGCGATCCCTTGAGCGCGTAGAACGGAGCCTTCTGCATCAGGTACTTGAGGCGCTCGGCGATCGAGCTTTTGCCGCCGCCCACAGGTCCCAGCAGATAGAGAATCTGCTTGCGCTCCTCCAGTCCCTGGGCGGCATGGCGGAAGAAGCTCACCACCTGCTCGATGGCATCTTCCATGCCGTAGAACTCGGAGAACGCGGGGTAGCGGCGGATGACCTTGTTGGCAAACAGACGCGACAGCACAGGGTCGTTGCGAGTGTCCACCATCTCGGGCTCACCGATGACGGACAGCATGCGCTGGGCGGCACCGGCGTAGGCCATCGGGTCGCGCAGGCAAAGGCTCAGGTACTCGTCCAGCGACATTTCCTCTTCGCGCAGGCGGGCATAGCGAGCTGCGGAATTGCTGATGACATCCATATGACCTCCCGTGGCGGCACCAGGGCTCGAATCTGTGCCGCAATGTTGCAAAGCATTCGTTACCGTGTGCATCCGTTGTAGCACCTCGCTCCTGATTTGAATAGACCGAGAGTCCTACAAATACGCAGTAGCCACGACAGCCAAAACCGCAAACCGGATAGCGTAAAAACCGGTCAAAAAAATGACTCAGAATGAGCATAGGTGCCGCTGTGCAGCCATGCCAAGAAATACCCTATCTGTGTGCCAGCATTCAAGAATTCGATGACCCGAAGCACCGCCCGGAAACGCGCTTTCAGACCCTGCGCACGCCCATGAAAAAACGCTGCCCAGGCAGCGTTTTTGGATCCATGCAGCTACAGAAAAAAGAGCTTTCAGCGTAAATTTCAAGGGTTATTCACTAGAAATAATTCTGCAAAGCATTGGTCAGCAAGCACTTACAGCATCTCTTTTCATAGCAGGGTTATTCATCCGGAAGTCGCCGCCGACGCCTCCGCCGTGCGCGGCTTGACACCGGGCCGCGTCATCGCGCTGCCCATCGCAGCGGCCATGATGCAGGCAATGGCGGACCACTGCGTGACCGTCAGGTTTTCGCTCAGCAGCAGCATGCCCATCAGCGCGGCGATGGCTGGTTCGGTCGCCAGCGCAATGCCAAACGTCGCGGGCGGCAGGCGGCGCAGGGCCAGCATTTCCAGGGTGTAAGGCAAGGCACTGGAGATGGCAGCCACCATCAGCCCGAACAGCAGGATCGATGGCGTCAGCAGCTTGAGCCCTGCCTCTGCCACGCCAAACGGCACCACCACGAATGCCGCACACAGCAGGCCCAGGGAAACGGCCTGGCCACTGGGAATATGACCCAGCCTGCGCCCCAGAACGATGTAGGAGGCCCAGCAGATCGCGGCTCCGAGTGCGCAGGCAATGCCCACCGGGGAGAGGTTCAGGGCCGACGCATTGCCGCCCACAGGAAGAATCAAGGCCAGGCCCGCAACCGCCAGCGCCAGCCAGACAAAGTCCAGCGCGCGGCGTGAGTAATAAATGGCCACGGCCAGCGGTCCCGAAAACTCGATGGCCACGGCCAGGCCAAATGGAATATCGCGCAGCGCCATGTAGAACATCAGGTTCATGCCGCCCAGCGCCATGCCAAAGACGAGCAGAGCCCGTGCCTGCTGACGGTTGAGCGACCAGCGCCAGGGCCGCCAGACGCACACCAGGATCAACGCCGCAAAGCCCACCCGCAATGCCGATGTCCCCTGGGCCCCCACCAGGGGGAACAGCTGCTTGGCCAGCGACGTCCCCAGCCCGAGTGCAGTGACCGAGCCCAATACGGCCAACACGGGCCACCAATGATTCCAGCTGTTCTTTGACATAGGTAGGTACGATATTGCAAGTCACCTGCGAAATTTGCTCGTTTTCAGCCCTGAATCTGCAAGTTTCGCTCTCAACCAGCCCACACCATGCCTGCAGCCGACCTGGACTCCTTTGACAACGCGATTCTTGCCTTGCTCCAGCGTGACAACCTCATGCCGCAACGTCTGATTGCGGAGCACATCAACCTGTCGGCACCGGCCGTGCAGCGACGCATCAAGCGATTGCAGGAAACCGGAGTGATTGCCGCCAATGTGGCGGTGCTGGAGCCTGTCAAGGTGGGCCGCACGCTGACTGCGGTCATCACCGTGCAACTGGTCAACGACAGGCCGGATCTGTCGCGCGGCTTCAGGGCACGGATCGCCGACGAAGCGGCGGTGCAGCAATGCTTCTACGTGACGGGCGAGACCGACTACATCCTGGTCGTCACCGCCACCGACATGGACGACTACCAGGCCATCTGCAAGCGCCTGTTCGAAGGGGACGAGAACATTCGCCGCTACAGCACCTCGATTGCGCTGGAACGCATCAAGACCGGCCTGCAACTGCCGCTGACTGCGCCATGACCATGGGCCGACGCGATGGGCGGATGCGGGGCATGCCATCGGCCATGGCGATGGACACTGGCGCTCGCGGAAACAAAATGCAACAATCGCGCCCTACACCGGCTCTGATTCTGCACATAAACAAGCGTTCACTCTTGAGGAGACACGATGAACACTACTTCCGCAACCTCGCCCGATATGGCCACGCTGGTCGCCGATCGCACGCTGGACAAATATGCCAGGGACTACTTCCCCCGGCGCGAGCAGGTGACCATCGCCTTCCGCGGCGACATTGCCGAGAAGCACAACTACGACAAGATCCGTCCGATCTCCGAAGCCCAGCGCCATGGCAAGCACATTGTGGTGATCGAGGGCCAGAGCCAGAAAACCGGCGCCACCGGCCACTACCGCATTGAATGCAACAGCTGGAACCTCATCGAAGCCGTGGGTGTGTGGGAGCAGGCCGCGGCCGCTTGAACGACAAACGCGGACCTGCGCCGACGTCCGCGATGCATGGCACCGGCCGGGCCAGGGACTCAAACCTCCATTCCCAGTGCGCCGCTTGCCACCCACCAGGCCAGCCCCAGCATCATCACACCGGTGATGCCATCCGTGACACGCCAGGCGCCGGGGTTGGCAAACAGGTGCTTCAGACGGCGCCCCGCCATCGCCAGCAGTACAAACCACAGACAGCTGGCCGAGGCGGCCCCCATCACATAGGACCAGCGGCCTGCGCCGTCCTGCTGAGCACCGATCGAGCCCATCAGCAACACCGTATCCAGGTACACATGGGGATTGAGCAGGGTAATGGCTGCCAGCGCAGCCAGCACGCTCATCATCCCGCGCGGCGATGCCCTGCGCTCGCCAGCCACCATGGCAGCGTCCGGAGCCAGCCACATGCGCCGCAAGGCAAAAACACCATAGGCCAGCAAGAATGCGGCTCCGCCCAGCGTCAGGTACTGCGCCAATGCCGGATAGCTGGCCAGCATCTGCGCCATGCCGGCCACGCCCAGCGCCACCAGCAGTCCGTCGCTGAGCACACACAGAGCCACGCAGGCCTTCACATGCTCGCCCTGCACAGCCTGACGCAGCACATACAGATTCTGTGCGCCGAGGGAAACAATGAGCGAAGCGCACACCGTAAAGCCTGCAATCCAGGCGGAATAAAAGTTAGTTGTCATATCCATGAGCCGCTGACTCCTCCAAACCGGCCCGGATTCTTGCTCTGCTCAACAATTAAGTAAAATTACATTTACTCAATCTAATGAAGATTTTCTAATGTTCGACTACACGGGACTGGAAGCGCTTGCTGCCGTATTGCGCGAGGGCAGCTTCGAGCGCGCAGCGCGCAAGCTGCATGTCACCCCTTCCGCAGTCTCCCAGCGCATCAAGCTGCTCGAGGAACGCGTGGGACAGGTGCTGGTGCTGCGCGGCACGCCCTGCAGAGGCACGGACGCAGGCCGACGCCTGTGTCTGCACGTGGAGCAGGTGGCACTGCTGGAAAACGATCTGCGCCGCAAGAGCCCCGAACTGGTACCCGAAGGACAGACGGCCTTGCCCACGCTGAAGCTGGCAGTCAATGCCGATTCCCTTTCGACCTGGTTCATGGACGCGATGGCGGCATTCACGCAGGACGGCAACGAGTTGCTGGACATCAGCATTGACGATCAGGACCATACGGCCAAACGCATCAAGGAAGGCGAGGTCATGGCCGCCGTCACGGCCACGGGCTCGGCAATTGCAGGCTGCAACACCTGGTCGCTGGGCCGCATGCGCTATATCGCCGTGGCCAGCCCGGAATTTGTGCAGCGCCACCTGGCCGATGCCGCATCAGACCGGGAGCTGGCACAGACGCTGGCCCAGGCACCCATGATGTACTACGGCCGCAAGGACAGCCTGCAGGATCAGTGGCTGCACGGTCTCGGGCTGGACGGGCGGCGCAATAATGCGCGTCACTTTCTGCCCTCCAACCAGGGCTACACCCGTGCCGTGGAACTGGGCATGGGCTGGGGCATGCACCCGGCACAGCTGATCGCCCCCCAGCTGGCCAGCGGCGATCTGATGGAGCTGCTGCCGGGCCGGGATCTCTACATCCCCATGTACTGGGCCCACACCCGCAATGCCCAGGCCAGTCTGCAGCGGCTCACCGACTGCATCATCCAGGCCGCAGCCGCCTGGCTGGAACCCATGCACGACTAGATCCGTCTGCCGCGGCCTTCCTCAGGCCGTCATGGCGCCCCCAGGCGAGCGCCAGGGACAACAAGGGATAAAGCGCCAGGTCAGGCGCCGGATCCCGATAGGCCGGCCAGCGCTGGTGCGAAAAAAGCGCGCATAGGCCAGCGTGACCAGCAGGGACGCGCTGCCCCTCTCTGACCCGCGTCGGCCCATGCCGTGGCCCGACGCAAGGTCGGCCTGCCGCGCTCGACCAACCGCAACCGGCCGCAACGCAGCAGCACGGGAATCCGACAGAGGCGCCCGAGGCCGCTCAGAAAGACCATGGGCGCCAGTAGCAGGGGCAGAAAAAAACTGGGCGCGCATCCTTCAGGGACGGCGCTCGGACTCCGCCACATGGCGCACGGCGGCCCTGGCCTGGCTGAGCATGTGAAAGTCCAGGATACGTGTCGCCATGATGGTCTCCCAGAGAAAGCAGCACAGCGCCAGCACAAAGGCCAGCACCCCCAGCATGAAGCTGAACACGGCATACCCATGCCCGCTGACGCCGTAGGCCTGGCCCACGAACAGCAGCACGATGGTCAGGCCGATGCACATGCCGCACAGCGTCAGCAGCGCAATCGAGACATTGGCCAGCCGCCCGCGCTCGCGCAGGAAATGCAGCTCCTTGAGATGGCGCGCGATCAGATCGTGATCCTCCAGGGTGCGCAGGCTTTCCTCCAGCTTGCGGGCGCGGTCGATGATGCGGGCCAGCCGCCCTGCTACGGAGCCAATCATGCCGGCCACGGCCGTCAGGAAAAAAACCGGGGCAACAGCGAGCTGAATGCTGTGGGTGACGGTCTGTGCGTCGATGGACCAGATGCTCATGATGACCTCAAAATCGGGGGCTTTCTCAGCCTCTATTTTGTGCACAAATGTCAGCGCAGTTTTGACTGCCTTCGCTCAAAAACCGCCACTGCCGAGATTTGAGACAGCCAGGCCAGCCCTTCCGCCTGCCTCGCCTCCTGCAGACCCGGCCCTGGAGCTGTCGCCTTGCAAGCCCGCCGAGATGCATGTTTGCCGCTATATAATTTTTGCTGGACAAGCCTGGGGACTGCGCTCTGCAGGAATTGTCCAACGCAACAGGTGCCCGGTATTGCATCGGGTTCAACGGGAACAGGGTTCAAAGCCTTGGCTGCCCCCGCAACGGTAAGCAGATCAATCCACTTCAGGACTTTGGCATGTGCCAAAGCCGGTCACTGGCGTTCTACGTGACCTCGTCAACGAGGTGCGCGGCAGCGCCGGGAAGGCGAAGTGACATGCCTCGTGCCATCTGCCAGCCCGGATACCGGCCTGTTGAGCGCTGAACGCCCGGGTGCCTATCCGGGCAGCCGGCATTTGCAACGACCGTCTGCGGGGAGCAGCGTGACGGCAAAAGGCACCTGGGCTTCGCCCCGGCCCGATCCCGTCACCGGCATGCAGATCGTCTGCTTTGGCTGATGACAATGAGACATCTTGCACGGTCTATCGCCCTGTGCCGCAGGCCCTTGCTCATTCCCGCCGGCCCTGCCGGCAGCCGCAACCCCGGCCTCCGCACTGCCGCGCTGACGCCATGAGCCTGCGCGTGACAACGATGTTCGTGCATCAGCGCCGGCGGCTCAAGCTGTGGCTGTGCATGTTGACGGCTGCGCTGCTGCTCTCCCTGACCCTGGCCATCACCCTGGGGCCGGTTCGGATCGACCCCGCGCAGGCCTGGCAGATCGCGGCCTACGAGCTGGGTCAGCGCCTTGGCCTGGACTGGCCTCCGGGCAACTGGAGCAGCGCCCAATACCAGATTGTCTGGCGCGTGCGCCTGCCGCGCGTGTTGCTGGCGGCGCTCACGGGCGCAGGCCTGGCGCTGGTCGGCGTGGCCATGCAGGCCATGGTGCGCAATCCGTTGGCCGACCCCTATCTGCTCGGCGTGTCATCGGGTGCCTCGGTGGGGGCCGTGAGCGTGCTGGCCTTCGGCGCCCTGGCGTTTGCGGGCGAGCTGGCCTTGCCGCTGGGGGCTTTCAGCGGAGCGCTGCTGGCCTGTGCGGCCGTCTATTTCCTAGCCCATGCCAATGGACGATTGCAGGCATCGCGACTCATTCTGGGGGGCGTGGCCATCGCGTACTGCCTGGGCGGCGTCACCAGCCTGATCGTGCTCACCGCCGAACAGCGCGAGCTGGCCAATTCCGTGCTGACCTGGACCCTGGGCAGTCTGGCCGGAACCCGCTGGCAGGAGCTGGGCCTGCCGGCCGCCCTGCTGGTGGCGGGCATGGCCCTGCTGCTGGCGCAGGCCCGCTCGCTCAATGCGCTGCTGGCAGGCGAAGAAAGCGCCGCCACGCTGGGCGTGGACACCACCCGCACCAGGCGCTGGCTGTTCGTTCTGGTTTCCATGGTGACCGGGGTGCTGGTGGCACTGACGGGCCCTATCGGCTTCGTCGGACTCATCGTTCCTCATGTCACCCGCATGCTGGTCGGCTCCGAACACCGCAGCGTGCTGCCTGTGGCGGCCCTGACAGGTGCGCTCTTTCTGATCTGGGTGGATGTGTTCGCGCGCATCAGCTTTGCCCCGGCCGAAGTACCCGTGGGGGTCATCACCTCGCTGCTCGGGGGGCCCTTCTTCGTCTGGATGCTGTGCCGTAAAAGCGTGCGCGAGAGAGGGACGCTGTGAGCCCCGCGCCTCCCCCCGCCCGCCTGCTCGAGGCCAGCGGTCTGCATTGGCAGGCGGTTGCAACCCAGATCGTCAAGGACGTCAGCCTGCATGTCCGAGAGGGCGAACTGGTCGGCCTGCTCGGCCCCAACGGCAGCGGCAAGTCCACGTTGCTGCGCATGATCTACCGCATGCTCAGGCCCGACAGCGGTGTGGTGTGCATGGAAGGACAGGATGTCTGGCGGCGCAGCGCACGCGACAATGCGCGCGCCATGGCGGTGCTGGCGCAGGAAAACGCCGGCGAGTTCGATCTGCGCGTCTGCGATGTGGTGCTCATGGGCCGCACTCCACACCAGAGTTCCTTCGCCCGGGACAGCGAGCAGGACTTTCGCATCGTCGAGCAGTCCCTTGCCCAGGTTCGGGCCCTGCCGCTGGCCCAGCGCATGTTCTCCTCCCTCTCGGGCGGCGAAAAGCAGCGCGTGCTCATGGCCAGGGCATTGGCCCAGCAGACCAGACTGCTGGTACTGGACGAGCCCACCAACCATCTGGACGTGCGCCACCAGTTCGAGCTGATGAACCTGATCCGCAGCCTGGGCCTGACCACGCTGGCCGCCTTGCACGAGCTGCCGCTGGCCGCCCATTACTGCGACCGCCTGTACCTGCTCAAGTCCGGGGAACTGGTGGCACAGGGCACACCGGCGCAGGTGCTGAACGCAGAGACCATTGCCGAGGTCTACGGTGTCTGCGCCCAGGTTCGCATCAGCGGGCGCAGCGGCAGGCCGTTGATCGAGTTCATGCCGGACGAGTTGCTCTAAAACCCTGCGCATTTCGCCCAGGGACTGATAAACTTCGGCGGCGCCTTGATGGCGCTTCGTTTCGGAAGGTGCTCGCTTGAAGCGAGTGAAACGGGAACAAGGTCTGAGCGCAAGCTCGGGAAGCCTTGGCTGCCCCCGCAACGGTAAGCAGGTCAACACACTCACGCGAACGCAGCAGCGTTTGCAGCCACTGGACAGCGGTCCGGCCCCTCGCTTCGCGACGGTCCGGATCTTTCGGGAAGGCGGGTCGTGAATTCAGCCATGAATTGCCTGTGAGCCCGGAGACCGGCCTGCCGATGACTCAACTCCGCTCCCTGGGGCGGTAATTGCAAACTGTCTGCGGGGTGCGGATAGCGGCCAGAAAGTGGATTGCGTCATGCCTGAAAAGGCAGACCTGTCTGCGGCACAGCTATCCCTTCAGGCAGTTTCGGCCTCGTGATATGTGCTCTCATCCACAACATTCTGCTGTCTTTCCATCCTCGATCCACTCCAGACTGCCCCTGCGCCCAATTGGCGGCACGGCCCTGAAGCTGCTTCTGCTCTGTCCCGCAGTCGGCATGGCCCAGCAGACCCTGCCCGAAGTCACGGTACGCGAAAGCCGTCTGCCCGCGCATGAGCTGCAGACCAGCCAGCCCGCGAGCACGGCCTCCCACGTGGACGTCCCCGTGCTGGACCTTCCGGCCAGCGTCAGCGGCGTGTCCTCGCAACAGATGGACGAGCGCGCGGACTACCGCGTCGCCGATGCCATCACCCGCACGGTGGGCCTGAGCGCCTCGGGCGCCCCCGGCAATGGCGGACTGTCATTCTCGAGCCGCGGCTTCAACGGCGTGAACTCCATCGGCGTTGCCGAAGACGGCATCACGCTGGGCGTGGCCTCGGGCACGGTCAATTATCCGGGCGAAAGCTGGGGCTACGAGCGCATCGAAGTGCTGCGCGGCCCCGCCTCGCTGATGTATGGCAGCGGCACCATGGGCGCCACCATCAACGCCATCCGCAAGCAGCCCAGCCGCGAGCGCAGCACCGAAGTGCTTCTGGGTGCCGGCAGCCATGGCAAGGCCTACACCGGCATCGGCGCCGGCGGAGCCCTGGGCGAGACGCTGAGCTATCGCATCGATGCCTATGGCGAGCGCACCGACGGCGAGCGCGAGCTGGGACAGGCCAGCAGCGCCAAGCTCATGAGCGCGCTGCGCTGGACGCCGCGCCATGACCTGACCCTGGACCTGAGCGCCGACTTCAGCCAGCAAAAGCCCGAGCGCTATTTCGGCACTCCCGTGGTCGACGGCCGCATCGTCGGGCAGTTGCGCGACAAGAATTACAACGTGCTCGACGCCATCGATCAGTTCAAGGACCAGCGCTTTCGTGCCAAGGCCCAGTGGCGCGCCAGCGACACGCTGATGCTGCGCAACGAGATCTATCACTTCAAGTCGAACCGCCACTGGAAGAATATCGAGGCTTACGACTACCGGCCCGCCAACGGCCAGGTGGTGCGCTCCGACTATCTGGAAATCGGCCATGATGTGCAGCAGAGCGGCAATCGCATGGGACTCGACCTCCAGGCCGCCGGGCACCAGATCGCCGTGGGCTGGGACCTCTCCAACGCCCAGTTCACCAGCACCAGCAACTCACCCTACAGAGGCGGCTCCACGGTGTCCGCCTTCGAGCCCCAGCATGGCTACTGGGACAGCCCCGACGCCTATCTGCCGCGCATGAACTCCAGTCTCCGCCAGAATGCGCTGTATCTCGAAGATGCCTGGAAGATCAGCGAACAATGGCTTCTGATGGCCGGCATGCGCCGCGACTGGTATGCCTTCTCGCGCACCAACATCCAGGACGGATCGGGCTTTGACAAGCCGCTGAACGGCACCTCCTGGCGCCTGGGCCTGACCCACAAGTTCGACGCGCTCGGCAGCGCCTATGTGCAAACCAGTACCGGCCATGACCCCGTCGCCAGCCTGCTGGCGATTGCCCAATCGCAATCGGGCTTCAGCCTCAGCCAGGGCCGTCAGATCGAAGTCGGCTACAAGCAGCAGCTGGCCAACGGGCGCGGCGAGTGGACCGTGGCGGCCTACCGCATCGTCAAGGACGACATCATCACCCGCGACCCCAGCAACCACAATCTGCCCGTGCAAGGTGGCAGGCAGTCCTCCAGGGGACTGGAGCTGACCGGCCTGGTGCACACGGGCAAGGCCCTGCGTTTCGAAGGCAATCTCGCCTTTGTGGATGCAAAGTTCGACCGCCTGCTCGAAGGCAGCCAGGGCGCGGACCGCACCGGCAACCGCCCCGGCAATGTGCCGCGCGTGACGGCCAACCTCTGGGGCCACTACCGCAGCGGCCCATGGCAGGCATCGGTGGGCCTGCGCTATGTGGGTGATCGCTTCGCCGACAATGCCAACACCACGCGCCTGCCCTCCTATGCCGTGACCGACGCCGTGCTGAGCTGGGACATGAATCCGCGCACCACGCTGCGCCTGGTAGGCCGCAACCTGGGCAACCGTCTCTATGCCACGACCGCGCAGAGCAGCAATCAATGGCTGCTGGGACGGGGGCGCAGCGTCGAGCTGTCGGCTCTGATGCGCTTCTGATGCCGCAGGAACCAGTTGTGATGCAAGCGACCGGTCTGAATCGACGCTGCGCCCCGGTGCTGCTGACCGCAGCGCTGCTGGCCGCCTGCGGCAAAGCCCCCGAGCCGCAGGCGATCGCGGTACCGGCGCGCCAGCACCAGCCGCCGCTGAACCTGTCCGTCTGCGGCCAGAATGTGCGCTACGACCACATCCCCCGACGCGCCGTAACCCATGACGTCAACATTACCGAGAGCTTTCTCTACCTGGGTCTGGGCCGGCGTCTGGTCGGCTACTCGGGTATTCCGTCCAGCAAGGAGATCAGCCCCCAGCTCAAGCCCTGGCTGCAGCGCCTGCCCGATCTCTCGTCCCAGGGCATGAATCTGGAGGTTCTGCTGGGCGCCGAAGCCGACTTTGTCTTCGGTGGCTGGAGCTATGGCTTTCGACAGGGCGCCGTGACCCCCGAGCGCCTGGCCAGCCACGGCATTGCCTCCTATGTGCTGTCGGAGTCCTGCATCCGCGTACAAAAGCGCGAGCGCATCGCGCTGGACGATGCGTTGCTGGACATGGAAAACATCAGCCGCATCTTTGGCGTCCTTCAGCAGACCCAGCCACGCATCGACCGGCTGCGGGCCTCCCAGTCCAGACTGCGCCAGCAGATGAAAGGCAATCGCACGCTGCCGCGTGTCTTTGTCTATGACAGCGGACAGGAGATTCCCGTCACCGTCGGTCACTTCGGCATGCCGCAAGCCATGCTGGAAGAAGCCGGGGCCACGAATATCTTCTCGGACCTGACGCAGAACTGGCAGCGCGGCAACTGGGAGGACGTGATCGAGCGCGACCCCGAGTGGATCGTGATCATCGATTACGGCCAGCCCGATGCCCTGGGCAAAATTGAGTTCCTGCTGCAAAAAAAGGAGCTCGAAGCGGTCTCCGCGATTCGCAATCGCCGGTTCTTCGTGATGAGCTATGCCGAGGCCACGCCCGGCCCGCGCAATATAGAGGCCGCACAGCGCCTGGCAGCTGCCTTGCACCCCGAGCGCAAGATCAGCGTCCAGCGCGTGGAGTTTTCTGCAGGAGAGCTGCCGTGAACAAGCATCTCCCCACCTCCCGAGCTGCCGACCTCAAGCAGGCCGCAGCGCCTTCGCTGGCCATCATCTTGCTCAGCCGGGGCGGCGCCTATACCGCAGGCCTGACGGAGCTCAGCGATCTGGCAGCGCGGCTGGAAGCCGCCATGAGGGCTTCAGGCCAGCTTGTGCAGCAGGTGACCACGGCCTATGTGGACCGCGCCCAGCCCACGCTGGGCGAGGCGCTGGACCTGTGTGCCGAGGCCCGCAGCATTCTGATCCTGCCCGTGATGGTGCCTGACGAAGCCTCGCTGCGCCGCTGGCTGCACAAGCTCATCATGCGCTGGCGTGCAGCACGTGATTCCTCACAGCCCTCTCCGCGTCTGGTATTTGGTCAACCGCTGCTGCAACTACCCGGGCTGACCGAGCTGCTGGCCCGGTCCGTGGAGGATGCACTGCGCCAGCCCGATGTGCCCGAGGCACTGGGCGACGACCCCTGGGAGCGCGACCCCAGGGGGTGGTCGCTGGTGCCCGAGCACCGGCAGCATGTGCTGTGGTGCGTGGGCCCTCGCTGCGCGGCCAAGGGCGCGCTGCAGCTCTGGCCCGTGCTGACGCGCACGATCCGCGACACCCCGGGACTGAAAAACCATCTGCAGCCGCTGCAGACCGGTTGCCAGTATCCCTGCAACCATGGCCCGCTGATGATCGTCTACCCGGACGGTGTCTGGTACGGCCCCATGGATGCCGACAGCATGGCGACCACACTGACGGGGCATGTGCTGCACGGACGCGTGGACGCGGACCGCCGTGTCCACGGGCCGGAAGCCCTCAGGCGCCCCTGATTACTCTTGCTTTCCTCTACCGGAGATAGATTCATGCAAACCACCAAGATCCCCGCCACCATCGTCACCGGCTTCCTCGGCAGCGGCAAGACCACGCTGATGCGCCATATCCTCGAGCAGGCCAAGGGTCTGCGCGTGGCGGTCATTGTCAACGAGTTTGGCGAACTGGGCATTGATGGCGAAATCCTCAAGACCTGTGCCATTGGCTGCAAGGAAGAAGGCGGCGCCGACGGCCAGATCTACGAACTGGCCAACGGCTGCATGTGCTGCACCGTGCAGGAAGAGTTCTTCCCCGTCATGAAGGCCCTGGCCGAGCGCCGCGCCGACATCGATGTCCTGCTGATCGAAACCAGCGGCCTGGCCCTGCCCAAGCCGCTGGTCCAGGCCTTCCAGTGGCCCGACATCGCCAATGTCTTCACCGTCGACTCGGTGGTCACCGTGGTCGACACGCCCGCTGCGGCCGCCGGACAGTTTGCCCATGACCCGCATGCCGTCGACGAACAACGCCAGGCCGACCCCAATCTGGACCATGACGCCAGCCTGCACGAGTTGTTCGAAGACCAGTTGTCGGCGGCCGATCTGGTGGTGCTGTCCAAGGCCGACCTGGTCAGCGCCGAGCAGCTGGGTCAGGTGCGTGCCCTGGTGGCCGAGGAGGTGCCGGCCAGCGTGAAGATGATCGAGTCCGTGCACGGACGAGTGCCGCTGAACGTGCTGCTGGGCCAGCACCGCGCCGCCGAACTGTCCATCGACGGCAAGCACAGCCACCATGACCATGACGAAGACCATGACCACGACGCCTTCGATTCCCTCCACCTCGACCTGGGTGCCGTGGATCGGGAGCGCCTGATGCAGACCTTGCAATCCATCGTGGAGCAGCATGGCGTGCTGCGCGTCAAAGGCTTTGCCGCCCTGCCGGGCAAGAAGATGCGTCTGCTGGTGCAGGGCGTGGGCCGCCGTTTCGATGCCTATTTCGACCGCGCCTGGGCCGAGGGCGAAGCTGCATCCACGCGGCTGGTGTTCATCGGCAGGCAGCTTGACGGCACCGTGCTGCGCCAGGCCTTGCTGGGTGCACAGGCATAAAACCAGCAAAATCAGTATCAATCGCTTTACCAGCGATCGGATAAAGCTATCTTTTCTGAATCATGCACCTGCTCAGCACCCGCCCCGGTGGCTTTGTCGAAGACGACAGCATCATCACCCGTCTGGATCAGACGCCCGCCGATATGGTGGTGCTCAGCTCTGCCGACACCACGTTGTCGCTGCTGGCCGATGCCTACCGGATGTGGCTGCAGGCCGAGACCCAGACCGAAGGTTCGATTCCCACGCTGCGGCTGGCCAACCTGCTGCATCTGCGCCAGAGCGCGTCGCTCGATCTGTATATCGACGAGGTGCTGCAGCACGCCAGGCTGATCATCGTGGACCATCTGGGGGCCGAGTCCACCTGGCCTTATGGCATCGAGCAACTGCAAAGGCTGGCGCGCCGCAGGGGCCAGAAACTGGCCATGTTCTCGGGCGACAACCAGGAAGATCTGGAGTTGCTGGCCAAGGGCACGCTGGAGCCAGGACAAAGCCGTGCGCTGTGGCAATACCTGCGCGCCGGCGGACTGGGCAACGCGCGCGAGTTCCTGCGCATGGCGGCAGCCTGGGGCTTGAACCAGGGTCGCGAGGGAGCGCCCGTGCGGGTGCTGCCCCCCGTGGCCGTGCATGTGCCGCAAAGCTGGGTGCATGAGGATGCAGGACATCTTCCGGGCCTGGACGACCTGCAGGCACGCTGGCGGCCCGGAGCCCCTGTGGCCATGCTGGTGTTCTACCGTTCGCATCTGCTGTCGGCCAATACCGAGGCCTTCGATCTCATGGCCCAGGCCCTGCTCGATCGCGGGCTGAACCCGCTGCCGCTGGCCCTGGAGTCGCTCAAGGACGGACTGTGCCTGCAGACGCTGCGCTCCCTGTGCATCACCCACAAGGTGCAGGTCATCCTCAACACCACGGCGTTTGCCGCACTGGGAGAGCATGCGCGCGCCGGTGAGGCGGCCGCGGCACTGGCGGGCGACATCCCCGTGCTGCAGGTGATCGCCAGCGGCAGCAACCGCGACGACTGGCTCGCCGACAGCCAGGGCCTGCGTCCGCGCGACATTGCCATGCAGGTGGTGCTGCCCGAGATGGACGGCCGCATCATGACGCGCGCCATGAGTTTCAAGGGTCTGGCCCATCGCTGCGAGCTGACACAGACCGATGTGGTCAGCTACCAGGCCGAGCCCGACCGCATCACCTGGATTGCCGAGCTGGCATGGCGCTGGTGTCAGCTGCGCAGCAAGCCCGCTGCGCAGAAGAAGGCCGCGTTGATACTGGCCAACTACCCGGGCAGCGAGGCCCGCATGGGCAGCGGCGTGGGTCTCGATACCCCGGAATCCGTCATCGCCCTGCTGGAGCAGCTGCAGCGCGACGGATGGCAGCTGGGGGACGCGGCAGAGCGGCCCGGCTGTGGCCTGGCGCTGATGGAACGGCTGCAGCAAGGCATAGCCAACGACCCGAAAAAATGGCTGCTGCGACCCGCGAGCCAGGGCTATTCGCTGCAGGCCTATCAGCAGCGCCTGGCGCAAATGCCCGGCGACATGGCCGAGGCCGTGACCGCCCGCTGGGGTGAACCCGAGCAGGATCCCATGCTGCGCGATGGCTGGTTCATGGTCGCCGGCCTGCAGCTGGGCCATGTCTTCGTGGGCATACAGCCCGCGCGCTCGATCGACGGCCGCAATGACTATGCCAGCTACCACGACGCCGAGCTGGTGCCGCCCCATCACTATATGGCGTTCTACTTCTGGCTGCGCGACGTGTTTGAGGTGGACGCCATGGTCCATGTGGGCAAGCATGGCAATCTGGAATGGTTGCCGGGCAAGAGCCTGGCGCTGTCGCAGCAATGCTGGCCCGATGCCATCCTCGGCCCGCTGCCGCATGTCTATCCCTTCATCGTCAACGACCCCGGCGAAGGCGCACAGGCCAAACGCCGCAGCCAGGCCGTCATCATCGACCACCTGATGCCACCCCTCACGCGCGCCGAGAACCACGGACCCATGCAGGAGCTGGAGCGCCTGGTGGACGAGTACTACGAAGCCCTGCTGGTCGACCTGCGCCGCTCCGGCCTGCTGCGCAAGCAGATCCTGGACTGCGCCAGACAGCAGGACCTGCTGCGAGAGCTCGGCATGGACGCTCGAAGCTCGCCGCCCGATAGCGACGAGCTGCTGATGGAACGCATCGATGCCTATCTGTGCGAACTCAAGGAAACCCAGATCCGCGATGGCCTGCATATCTTCGGCCGCTCGCCACAGGCCCGGCTGCGTGAATCCACCCTGCTCTCGCTGGCACGTTATCCCGGCAGTGCCGATGCAGAGCAGGGCCTGCTCAACGCACTGGCAGCCGACCTGCTGCCCGGCATGGACTGGAACCCGCTGGACATGGATGCAGCCGCCCCCTGGAATGGCCCGCGCCCAGCCGTGCTGCAGCAGCAGGACGCCGGCACCTGGCGCCACGGCGGCGATACGCGCGAGCGGCTCGAACTGCTGGCTCTGCAGGTCATTGCCCGGCCCGGGCTGGCCCTCGACTGGCCGCACACACGCCGGGTGCTGACACGCATCGAGGAGCAGATTGCGCCGGCACTGGATGCCTGTGGTCCGCAGGAGCTGCTGCAATTCTCGCGGGCTCTGCAAGGACGCTTCGTGCCCCCCGGACCCAGCGGCTCGCCCTCGCGCGGGCGCTGCGATACCCTGCCAACGGGACGCAACTTCTACACGGTGGACACCCGCGCCATCCCTACACAGACTGCCTGGGCGCTGGGACAGCAGTCCGCACAGCGCCTGCTGGAGCGCCATCTGCAGGAGCATGGAGAATATCCGCAGGCCATCGGTCTTTCCGTCTGGGGAACGGCCACCATGCGCACCGGCGGTGACGACATCGCCCAGGCCTTCGCCCTGATCGGCGTTCGCCCCAGATGGGCGGCCGGCAGCCAGCGTGTGACCGACTTCGAAGTCATTCCTGCCGTCGGCCTGCGCCGTCCGCGCGTCGACGTGACGCTGCGCATCAGCGGCTTTTTCCGCGATGCCTTTCCCAATGTGGTGCAGATGTTCGACGCTGCCGTGCGTGCCGTGTCAGGGATGGAAGAGGACGACGACGACAATCCCATCCGCGCACGCGTGCTGCGTGATACGCAAGCCGCCATGGATCAGGGTCTGGGTGTCGAAGCGGCCCGCGAACAGGCGCTGTGGCGCGTTTTCGGAGCCCCCACCGGCAGCTATGGCGCAAGCATGCACGAGATGCTGCGTACCGGCCAGTGGACCGATTCGGGAGACTTTGCACGCCACTATCTGCACTGGGGTGCCTATGCCTACGGCCAGCAGGCCGACGGCGTGCCAGCCCGTTCCGCGCTGGAGCGTCGCCTGAAGTCGCTGGATGTGGTGCTTCAGAACCAGGACAGCCGCGAGCATGACCTGCTGGACTCCAGCGAGTACTACCAGCATCAGGGCGGCATGGTGGCGGCCGTGCGCCATCTGGGCGGCGGCGATCCTGCAATCTACCATGGCGACCACGGCAACCCCCAATCGGCCAGGATCCGGTCCCTGGCCGAGGAGATCGGACGGGTGGTGCGCGCCCGCGTCACCAACCCCAAGTGGATAGCAGGCGCCATGCGCCACGGCTACAAGGGTGCCTTCGAGATGGCGGCCACGGTGGATTACCTGTTCGGCTTCGATGCCACCACCGCGCTGGTTTCGGACCAGCATTACGCCATGGTCACCCAGGCCTATGTGGAGGATGAAAGCGTGCGCCAGTTTCTGCGCCAGCACAACCCCCGGGCGCTGGGCGATATCGTCTCGCGCCTGCTCGAAGCCATAGACCGCGGCATGTGGGAACAGCCCGGTGCACAGCATCAAAGCCTGCTGGCCCAGATGCTGGAGCACGAAGAATTCATGGAAGGACAGGTTTCCCGATGAGCCCGAACCACGACCTCGCTCCCGTATTTCCACTCTCGGCCATTCAGGGTCAGCCCGCACTGGTCCAGGCCCTGCTGCTGGCCGCGATCGAGCCGCAGCTCGGCGGTGTGCTGATTCAAGGCCCGCGTGGAACGGCCAAGTCCACGGCAGCGCGTGCGCTGGCGGATATGCTGGCCCCTGCGCCTTTCGTCACCCTGCCGCTCGGTGCGTCCATCGAACATGTGACCGGCAGTCTGGACCTCTCCAGGGCACTCTCGGGCCACGAAGTGGGCTTCGCTCCGGGTCTGATCGCCAAGGCGCACGAAGGCGTGCTGTATGTCGATGAGATCAATCTGCTGCCCGATGCCATCGTCGATGTGCTGCTTGACGTGGCGGCGTCCGGCATCAATCGCATCGAGCGCGACGGCATCTCCCACAGCCATGCCGCTCGCTTCGTGCTGATCGGCACCATGAACCCGGAAGAAGGCATGCTGCGCCCGCAGTTGCTGGATCGGCTGGGCCTTTGCGTACAGCTGGACAATGCCAATGATCCGCAACTGCGCAGCCGCATTGTCAAGGCCAGGTTGCGCTTTGATCAGGACCCCGAGGGTTTTGCCCGGTCGCACGCAAGCGGGCAGCAGGAGATTCGCCAACGGCTGGTACAGGCGCGCGACCGTTGCCGCAATGCCTCGGAGCTGGCATGGAGCGATGCCGTCCACGAGGCCGTGGCACTGCAGTGCATCGCCGCCGAGGTGGACGGACTGCGTGCCGACCTGGTCATGCTGCGCGCGGCTCGCGCGCTGGCGGCATGGCAAGGCAGTCAGGACATCACCCCCGCGCATGTGTCCGAAGTTGCGCCACTGGTGCTGCAGCATCGCGCGGGCCAGCCACATCCGCGCAGCGCCAGTCAGCCCCAGCAGACGCCCGCAGGCACGCCGCCTGCCGCGCCTGCTGCAACCTCTGCCTCGGAGCGCAAAGAGCATGCCGGGCCTGATACTCAGGCATCCACATCCCATGCGCCTGCCTCGCCAGACTCCGGCACCATCGGCTCCCGCCCTCAGGATACAGGCCCGGGCCACGAACAGCCGCCCCCAGGCTGGGGACAGGTCCAAGCCGTGAGCAGCGTCGCGTTCGATGCTCGGCAGGCCGACGCCCTGGCGCAGGCAGCGCTGGAGGCCCTGGCCGCAAAAAAAGCCCGCGCCTCCGGTCCGCTGCGCTGAGCGCCGGCCGGGGGCGAATCGGCTCCGCAAACCAAGGCCCGGCCCTGGCCGGACAGGCCGAACCCAGCGCGCACGGAATGCCAGGTGCATCGCTTGACTGGACTGCCACCCTGCGCCAGCGCCAGGGACTGCCGCTGGCTCCCGAACACCTGCGCTGGCACCAGCCCGAGGCAGCGGAGCGCCGGCAACACCTGTTCCTGCTGGACTCCTCTGCCTCCATGGTGGAGAGCGGTGCGTTTGCCCAGGCCAAGGGTCTGCTGCTGCAGTGGCTTCGCCGGGCCTACCTGCAACGTGAATCCGTAGCCCTGCTCTGCTTCGGTGCAGGTCAGCTGCAGTGGCTGCTGGAGCCCACGCGGGCGCCACGCTGGAATGCCGACCTGATCGAGCCGCTGCGCGGTGGTGGCGGCACGCCGCTGGCCCAGGCCCTGCATTCGGGCTGGCAGATGGCCGCCAGATACGCCCGGCAACCCTCCTGCCTGTGGCTGCTCAGCGACTTCCGCAGTCCCGATGTGCTGCAGCTGGAATGCAGGCCTGCGCCTGCCGTGGCACAGATTCTGGTGGACTGCGAGACCGCTGCGGACCCGACCCGGCGCTTGTTTGGCGGTGCCGAGCGACTGGCAACGGTCTGGCCGGACACTCTGCGACTGCCGCTGAAGCCCCTTCCGTAAAAGCCCCATGGCTTGACAGGCAAGTGTCAGCAGCTATCAATCTTGACAAGCATCCGACGGCACCCAGCCGATCGCCTGCCCGCACTATCGGTATCCGATCATCATGCAGGCGGCAGGAAAGCGGTTGTCAGGCCGATGATTTGGCTGGTGTGCACCAGGTTATCGCGTAAGATCGCGCCACCACAGGTGCCTCATGGCGCGCTGCGCGCGCGGAGGTGAAACGAGAAGCAGGTGAATGGCGCCACCATCAATCCTGCACTGCACCCGCAACGGTAATCAGAGATATGGCGATGCACGCCCTGGCCCACGGCCATGGCAGCCACTGCGAAAGCGGGAAGGCGCATCGACATGCCACCCTCCGGTGGGCTCTGTAAGTCCGGAGACCGGCCTGATGAGTACAAGGCGCAGCGGGATTGCATGTGGCTTGTGATAGGCCCGCGCCCTCGAGCGGACCATCACCTCTTCCATTCCCTCTGCACATTTCGTTTGTCTGGCCCGGGTATCGGCCAAAACGACCGTGGATGACCTATGTTGCATGGAATTTGCCCGTCCGATTTGTCGCCGTGGACAGGCCGTGCCCTGGCCTCGACGCCTGGAGCACAGATTGTCCGGCCCTGAACCTTTCCAGATTCGCGGCTGGTGCCCCAGCACCTGGAAGCCCATGCAGGCGCACGACGGCTGGATTGTTCGCGTGCGCCCTCGCTGTGCGTCCCTCACCGCCGCCCAGTGGCTGGTGCTGGCCGAGCTCGCAAGAAGCCATGCCTCGGGCCAGATCGAGCTGACACGCCTCGGCAACCTGCAGTTGCGCGGCGTGCACGACTCGGCCCTGCCTGCCTTGCGCGCGGCACTCATTGTCTCCAGGCTGGCTCCCGCCGATGCGCAGACAGATCTGGCGCCTGCCGTGCATTGCACGCCGTTCTATGCCAGAGGAGACCGCACCCATGCGCTGGCCCTGGCGCTTTCCGGGGCGGCGGCGCGTGATCTCAGTCCCCTGGCCCTGCAACAGCAGGACATGCAGGCCCTGCCTGGCAAATTCGACATGCTGGTGGACGATCCGCAGCGTCATCTGCGCAGCATGAACTCCGACCTTCAGTTATGGGCCTGCGACGACGGACGCTATGGGCTTGCCCTGGGTCGATCGGAAGACCGCTATGGTTTCGACAGCCCGTCTGCAGCCGTACAGGCTGCCATCAAGATTGCTCTCTGGTTTGCCCGTGAGCGCAGCAAGCAGGCGGCGACCCGATTGCGCGGCCTTGCCGCACCCCTGGACCTTCGCGCCTGCGGACTTGCAGAGGCCAGCCATCACCATGAGCCCCGTGGCACGGGCACGGCCGGCATGGGCACGGCCGGTCCGCTGCGCCCCGGCACACTCAATCCTCACGGCCTTCTGCTCGGAGCACCGCTGGGCCGCCTGGACGCATGGGCCATGCAGAAGCTGGCAGCTCCCATGCCCGAGCAGGCAGAGATCCGGGTCACGCCCTGGAAATCGCTGCTGCTGCCGAACAGGTCCCTGGACTCACTGCCTGCCCGGCTCGATGCCCGGGACTGGATCAGCCGGCCTGCGGATGTGCGCCTGCGGGTGTCCGCCTGCACCGGAGCTCCCCACTGCCCCCAGGCCCATATCCCGGCACAGACCATAGCCTTGCAGTTCGCCACAGCAATGAGGGCAGAGCAGCACCTTCATGTCAGCGCTTGCGCCAAGCTGTGTGCCCTGCCTGCCGATGCGACAGATGTGGTGCTTGCCAGCCGGGACTCGGCCGGCCAGATATGGCTCCAAGCCTGCCCTCCCGGAGCCCAGGCGCCGGCCCGGACATCCATTCCCTATCGGCCCTTGACATCCGATCCTCACGATATACAGCAACAGCTCAATGACCTACAACTATGAAAAGTGCGGTGAAGAGATTTACCGGCAATCGTTCAGCATCATCCGCCGCGAGGCCGACCTCCAGCGCTTCACCCCGGTGGAGGAGCGCGTTGCATGCCGCATGATTCACGCAGCCGGCATGGTGGAGCTGGCCTCGCATATCCATTTCTCGCCGACCTTTGCCGAGGCGGCGGAAGCGGCGCTGCAGCGCGGCGCCCCCGTGCTCTGCGACGCACGCATGGTCAGCGAGGGCATCACGCGCAAGCGCCTGTCCGCGAACAATCCCATCATCTGCACCCTGCAGGATCCGCGTGTGCCAGCTCTGGCCTCTGATCTGGGCAACACCCGCAGCGCAGCAGCTCTGGAGCTGTGGCGCGAGCATCTGGACGGCGCGGTGGTTGCCATCGGCAATGCGCCCACCGCCCTGTTTCATCTGCTCCACATGCTGCAGGATCCGGCCTGTCCGCGCCCGGCGGCCATCGTCGGCTGCCCGGTCGGCTTTGTCGGAGCCGCAGAGTCCAAGGACGCGCTGCGCGAATGGGGCGAGATTCCGTTTGCCATCGTGCAAGGGCGTCTCGGAGGCTCCGCCATCACGGTTGCCGCCATCAACGCGCTGGCAACCACGGTGGAGTAGGAGTTTCACCATGAATCACGGAAAAATATTCTGCGTGGGACTGGGTCCCGGCGATCCCGACATGATGAGCGTGAAGGCCGACCGACTGCTGAGAAACGCCCGTCATGTGGCCTACTTCCGCAAACGCGGTCACCCGGGCAAGGCGCGGCAGCTGGTCAATGGCCTGCTGCATGCCGAGGTGACGGAATATCCGATGGAGTACCCTGTGACCACGGAGATCCCGCACGACGACCCGCGCTATGTCGCCCAGCTGTCCAGCTTCTATCAGGACTGGCAGTCCAGGCTGACGGAGCTGACCCGCAGAGAGGATGTGATCGTGCTTTGCGAAGGCGACCCATTCTTCTACGGATCCTTCATGCACCTGTATGTGCGTCTGCGCCAGGCGGCACAGGTGTCGGTGGAGGTGCTGCCCGGCATACCGGGCATGGTGGGCTGCTGGCATGCCACGGGCATTCCCATGACCTGGGGCGACGATGTGATGAGCGTGCTGCCCGCGACCCTGCCCGATGCGCCGCTGCGTGAGCACATGGCGCGCTCGGATGCGCTGATCATCATGAAGGTGGGACGGCATCTGGGCCGCATCCGTGCGCTGCTGGTCGAGCAAGGCAAGCTGGAGCGCGCCTGGCTGGTCATCAACGGCACCATGAGCGATCAGCAGGTCATGCCGCTGAGCGACGCCCCCGAGCGTTGCCCCTATTTCGCCATCATCGTCGTGCACGGCCAAGGTCGTCGCCCGGCCAACGACATGTGAATGCGCTGCCATGAGCACGACCACAATGCCACCTCAACTCCTGGTTCTGGGCCTGGGCCCGGGCGATGATGCACTGATGACGCAGCAGGTGCGCGACAGCATCGCCAGTGCCAGCGATGCATTCGGCTACTTTCCCTATGTGGCGCGACTGCAGGGGCTGCCCCACCTGCAACTGCACGCCAGCGACAACCGCGAAGAGCTGGAGCGCGCGCGCAATGCCCTTAATCTGGCAGCCCAGGGCCGCAAGGTGCTGATGCTGTCGTCGGGCGATCCGGGCGTGTTCGCCATGGCCAGTGCCGTGTTCGAGACGCTGGAGCGGGCCAGCTCCGAGGAACTTGTCCGCTGGCAAGGCGTGGACGTTCAGGTTCAGCCGGGCATCACCGCCATGCTGGCGGCCGCAGCCCGTCTGGGCGCCCCCTTGGGACATGACTTCTGCACCATCAATCTGTCCGACAACCTCAAACCCGCCAGCATCATCGAACGCCGCATCCGACTGGCGGCCCAGGCCGATTTCGCCATGGCGTTCTACAACCCCTGCTCCCGTTCACGACCGGAGGGCTTTGCACGCGCCCTGCAGGTGCTGCAGCAGGAATGCGAGCCCGGACGCCTGATCTGCTTTGCCCGCAACGTCAGCCACCCCGACGAAACGCTGAGGGTCGTGCCGCTGCTGGATGCACGCGCCGACATGGCGGATATGCGCACGGTGGTGATCGTGGGCAGCAGCCAGACCCGGCAGGTGGGCAGGCATGTCTATACCCCGCGCAGCTATGGGGCCGGCGGCAGCGCTGCCTCGGCCGTGACAGACCATGGCTGAACACCCGCATGGTCTCGTCGGGTGCCAGTGCTCAGCGACGCGGCCGCTGCAGCCACTCCATGGCCTGCTGAGGGCTTTGGCACTGCGTGCGCGGCTCCAGCACCGGTCTGTCGACCATGACGACCGGAATGCCCAGTTGCCGTGCGGCCTCGATCTTGGCATAGGTATCGGCGCCGCCGGCGTTCTTGCTGACAATACAGTCGATACGGTACTGTCCGAGCAGCGCCAGTTCGTCTGCGAGCCGGAACGGGCCCCGCGCCACGATCAGCTCATAGCTGGATGGCGGCAGCGGCAGGGCATCGCCCTCCTGGTCGATGACGCGCAGCACGAACCGATGCCGGTCCGCGAGGCCGGCAAACGCCGCAAGCTGCTTGCGACCTATGGCCAGAAACACCCGCCTGGACAAAGGATTCAGGGTCTTGGCGGCTGCTGCCATGTCCGGCACATGCTGCCATCGGTCGCCGGGCTGCGCCTGCCAGGGGGGCCGCTCCATGGACAGCAAGGGCAGACCCAGCCGGGAGCAGGCCGCAATGGCGTTGGCACTCATCTGTGCCGCGAATGGATGGGTCGCGTCGATGACATGGGTGATTTGATGCGCAATCAGGTAGTCCACCAGCCCCCGCACGCCGCCGAAACCGCCCACACGTACGGGCAGGGGCGGAGTGCGACGCGTCCGGGTGGCCCCCGCATAGGAATAGATGGCTGCCACCCCCGCTTCATGCAGCATCGCGGACAGCATATAGGCATCGAAAGTGCCGCCTAAAAGGAGAACTTGGGTCATGGCCAATCCGTGGCTTTCCATTATCGGAATTCATCCATCAGGGCTGGAAGGCCTGAGCCCTGCAGCGCGTCGAGCCCTGGATGATGCCAGTGTTGTGTTCGGCAGTCCGCGTCATCTGGCGCTGGCGCAGTCAGGATCCCGTGGACGGGCATGGCCCGTCCCCTTCAGCGTCGATCCCGTGCTGCAACTGCGTGGACAGCAAGGCGTGGCCGTGCTGGTGTCCGGCGATCCCTTTCACTTCGGTGCCGGGGCATCGCTGGCCCGGCACCTGGAGCTGGGCGAGTGGCGCAATTACCCGCAACCCTCCACATTCGCCTGGGTTGCCGGCGAGCTGGGCTGGTCCCAGGAGCACGCACACTGCCTGGGCCTGCATGCACGCCCCCTGAACACCCTGACGCCTTTGCTGGCACCGCGCCAGCGCTTCATCTGCCTGTTGCGCGATGGCCCGGCCGCTCGGGACCTGGCACGATGGCTGGTGCAGCAGGGCTGGGGCGACAGCCCATTGTGGCTGGTGGAGCAGGCAGGCAGCGACCAGCAGCGCACGCGCAACGGCACGGCGCAAGAGCTGGCGGCCTTGATGGAGAGCCAGCCGGCCAAAGCCCCCGTGACGGCCGCTTTCGAAGCGCGCGGTCAGTCAGGTCTGCCCCAGGTGGCCGGCAGGCCCATCGATGCCTTCGTGCACGACGGTCAGATCACCAAGAGCCCTGTGCGAGCGATGACGCTCGCCGCCCTGGCACCGCGCCAGGGCGAGTGGCTCTGGGATCTGGGAGCCGGTTCTGGCTCGGTCGCCGTCGAGTGGTGTCTGGCGGGTGGCCAGGCCATCTGCGTGGAGCAACATGCCGAGCGTGCAGCCAATATTGCACTGAACGCCCAACGCTATGCGGCAGCGCTCGAAGTGGTACATGACCATGCGCTGGCCGCCCTTCCCCGCCTGCAACCTCAACCTCAGGCCGTCTTTGTGGGCGGCGGCTTCAGCGCAGCGCTGTTCGATGCCCTGTGCATGCAGCTTTCCGGGCCCTGGCGGCTGGTGGTGAACGCCGTTGCGCTGCAGACCCAGGCGCTGCTGCTGCAGCTGCACCACACGCATGGCGGCCAGCTGCATCAGCTGCAATGGAGCGAGGCACAGAGCCTGGGCAGCATGCACTCCTGGGCGCCGGCTCGCCCCCTGGTGCAGTGGGTCTGGAGCCACCCGTGAGATATCTGTTTGCAGGCTGGGGCTTTCAGGCCGGAGCCCTGGCTGAATCGTTCGAGAGTTGCTGGACCCAGGCCGTCCAGACCCTCGATTGTGCGGGTTCAGTGCCCTGTCGCTGGACCTTTGCCCTGCTGGCTACCAGAAGCCAGACTTGTGCCGCTCGCGCCTTGCAGGACTGGGCGAACCAGATCCGGGGCCCGATCGACTGGAAGACCTGGACCGAAGACGCAATTGCCCGGGTCGCCACGCCATCCCGTTCCGCCAGACTGCAACAGCGCTTTGCCACGGGCAGCGTCGCCGAAGCCCTGGCCCTACGCGCCAGCTCCGCCCTGCCCCATGCCCGTCTGCTGGTGCTGCGTACCGTCTCGGAAGACCGACGTGCGACGCTGGCGATTGCCGGCGTGACGCCTCCCACCTCATTGATCCCTGGAGTTATGCCTTGACCGTTCATTTCATCGGAGCCGGCCCCGGTGCGGCCGACCTCATCACCATTCGCGGACGCAATCTGCTGGCCGCCTCGCCTGTGTGTCTCTACGCAGGTTCGCTGGTGCCCCAAGAGCTGCTGGCGCACTGCCCCGCCGGAGCCCGTCTCGTCAACACCGCTCCGCTGTCGCTGCAGGACATCGTGGCCGAAATACAGTTCGCACACGCGCAAGGGCTGGATATCGCGCGCCTGCACTCCGGAGACCTGAGCATCTGGTCTGCCATGGGCGAGCAGCTGCGCGCCCTGCGCGAATTGAACATCCCCTATACCGTCACGCCCGGGGTTCCCGCTTTCAGCGCCGCAGCCGCAGCGCTGGAGGCCGAGCTGACTTTGCCGGGCTCCTGCCAATCGGTGGTGCTGACGCGCACTTCGGGGCGGGCATCGACCATGCCTGATGGCGAGACCCTGGCCGCCTTCGCAGCGACAGGTGCCGTGCTGGCCATCCACCTGTCGGTCCATGTTGCAGACCAGGTGCAGCGGGAGCTCACCAGCCATTACGGCGCGGATTGCCCCGCAGCCATTGTGTGGCGGGCCTCCTGGCCGGACGAGCAGCTGCTGCGCATCCGCGTGAGAGACATTGCCAGTGCCGCCCAGTCCAATCCCCTGCAGCGCAGCGCGCTGATTCTGGTCGGGGCCACACTGAGCCAGCAGGAATTCGGCAGCAGCCGGCTCTATGCCAACGACTATGACCGCCGCTACCGGCCCCGTGGCGACGAGCCACGTTTCCCTCACGGCACCGAGGGCGCGTGATGCTGGAGCTGTTCCTGATCGGCATCGGCACCGGCAACCCGGATCACCTCACCCGGGAGGCCGAGAAAGCCATTCGCAGCGCCGACCTGGTCCTGTTGCCCCACAAGGATGACAGCAAGGCGGAACTGGCTCAGGTGCGCCTGTCACTGCTGCAAAACCTGGCCGTTGGAGAGAGCCGAATTGCGCACTTCGACATGCCCCGACGCCGCCAGCAGGGATCGGACTACGACCAGCAGGTGGATGAGTGGCATGACGCCATTGCCCGGCGCTGGCAGGCCACTCTTCTGGACCACCTACCTGCCCGCTCTGGACGCGTGGCACTGCTCGTCTGGGGTGATCCGTCCCTCTACGACAGCACGCTGCGCATCGCCTCGCGGCTGGGCCTGGCCCGAGAACAGGTACGCGTGGTGCCCGGCATCACATCCATGCAGGTGCTGTGCAGTGCCCACGGCATTGCCCTCAATGAAATCGGCGAACCGTTCCTGATCACCACCGGTCGCCAGCTGCGCGAGAGCGGCTGGCCATCCGGGGTGAACACCCTGGTCGTGATGCTGGACGGTCAATGCAGCTACGAACAGCTGCAAGACACCGATGTCGACATCTACTGGGGCGCCTATCTGGGCATGCCCCAGCAAATGCTCATGCAGGGCCGGCTTCGACAGATCGCGCCGGAGATCACCAGCAGGCGCTCGCTGGCCCGCGAGCAGAATGGCTGGATCATGGACATCTACCTGTTGCGCAGGGTCGCCGCCCCCTGACCCAGGTTGCCAAGGCGCATGCGTCGCCTGACAGCACCTCTGCGGCGCATGGCGTCAACAGGGCCTGATAGTCCGGCACAGGCGCCATGCCGGTCACAGCCTCTGCGGCACTGCCGCATGAGGCAGCGCGAGCCGATGCCAGAGGCTGAGCATCTCCTTCAGCAGCGCCGGCGCATGGTCTGTGCGGTACACCGCCCCCAAGGGCGGCAAGCGCCCTTCGATACGCACATCCAGCGCACGCACACGCCCCCGGGAACACAGTCCCGGAAGAATGCTGCGGGGCACCAGCGATACGGCCCCGGGCTGGGTGAGCAGACCTTCGAGAACGGGCAGGGACACGGTGGAGGCCGGAAACCAGGAGGCATCCTCCAGAACCGGCAGCACTTCGGTCTCCACGATGTGGCGCACCGCGATACCAAAGCTCGGCAGCACCCAGCGCGCGCCCCTCAATGCCGGCAGCGGCACATCGCGGCGCCCGACCAACGGATGGTCTGCATCGGCAATGACCAAGGCCGCATCCAGCAGCAGCGGCTCGAAGGCGTACTCCGCCGGCAATAGCTGCGGCCGGCGGCAGAACACCACATCGAGTCCGGAGGCCATGAGCTGCGACAGCAAAGGGGCACTGGCATCCTCGTGCACATCCACATAGACCTGAGGGTGTGCCTCGTAAAAACGCGGCAGCAGCCGGGACAGCACCGAAAGCGCAGCTGCCGGAATGGCCCCCAGGCGCAACGCTGCCGATGCCCCGCGACGGATGGAGGCCAGCGACTCGGAGACTTCCTGCAGGCCCACCAGCATGCTGCGTGCCGCATCGATCAGGGCCTGCCCTGCCACTGTGGGCCGCATGCCGCGCGCATGGCGTTCGAAAAGCTGGATGTCCAGCACCCTCTCCAGCTCGGCCAGTGCCTGGGTCGCGGCCGACTGGCTCATGTGCAGCGCCGCTGCCGCCTGCATCACCGAGCCACACTGCTGCAACGCCAGCAACAGCTGCAACTGACGCAGCCGCACCTGCTTGACCAGGCGGGAAAAGAGCAGGCGCCCCTCGGGGCTTGCAGCCGCAGCCCCTGCCGGCACCTGGGAAAGACAAGAGTCAGCAGCCATGATTTCAACGGATGTCATCGCCCGATGGCAATGGTTTCAACAACGTCCGTCGCTAGCGCGGGCACCTGCGGCCTGCGCTTGCGACGAACCCGGCCGCTCTCGGGAAGCGCACAGCTGCATCAAGCATCGGCATGACCGGGATTCGGCAAGCTTGCAGACATCGGCCAAAGCCTGCGCCCACGCTTGAGCGGCTGGCAGCAACGCGACACCACTGGATTGTCGCTGCAAATGCCCCATGAGCATGGTCTTCGGAGGATGCCGGAATCCGCCAAGCAGCTCGGCGCGCCGAGAATCCCGCCGACTGGTGCCGGCGCCCATCGGCCAGGCTTACCAGCCCCCGGGGCCGAGCGCCGGCGGACGTCGCTCAGCGAAAGCACCTCGGCAACGCTGCGTTCATGCACCCTGATCAGACACGGTCATGCCGCCCATGCGGCGGGTCACCAGCCTTGAAGCTGCGCCTGTTCGCGCTGCCCAGGCCCGTCTCACCGGACTGCCTCCGGAGCAGTCAGTGCATGGGCCGGCCCAGCCGATGGCTCGCCCTTGAGATGGCGTAGTTCACAAGACAGTACAGCGCCGCAACGACCAGATACACCGGCACCAGCGAATGGTAGTTCGCAATGAGCACCTTGGCGTTCTGCATGAGTTCGCCGTAGGTGACCACATAACCGAAGGTGGTGTCCTTGACGACGATGACCAGTTGTGCAACCAGTGCCGGAACAATGTAGCGAAGGGCCTGCGGAAAGACGACGAAGAAAAACACCTGCGCTTCGCTCAGCCCCAGGCTGCGCGCAGCATCCGTCTGGCCGCGCGGAACGGCCAGCACGCCGGCGCGGTAGACCTCGGCGACCACGGCTGCGGTGCTCAGGCCGATGGGCAAGGTCAGCATCCAATAGGTGCTCAGCCTGATCCCGATCGACGGCAGCACCAGAAAACACACGTAGATGAGCAGCAGCGTAGGCGTGCCACGCAGGAACTCGATGGCCGCAATGCTAGGCCAGCGCAGCAAGCTCAGCCGCGACAGCCGCCCCGCGAGCAGCAGCAAGCCGAGGGCCAGGGAAATGAGGGCGGCCATTGCCGACGATGCCAGCGTGCCAAGCAGGCCTTCGGCAAGAAAACGCCAGGTCGTCGACCAGGCAAAGAATTCCCAATAGGGGGCCTCAAGCTGACCCGCAGAGTGGAATCGGACCGCGACGGCCACAGCCAGCACCAGCAGCGCAGCCGCAGCAATCAGGCTCATCGCCCGCGTCACGGCGCGGGCCTGCGGGCCAGGCGCTGCAAACAGAATCTCTTCCAGGGAGCGGCTCATCGCAGTATCCGCACTTTCTTTTCCAGGACCGCGCCTGCCCAGGCGATGAGCAGGCCTGTCGCGACATACATCGTGGCAGCGACGGCGAATGCGGCGATGCCGAGCGCCGAGTCGTTGGCCATCTTGGAGACGAGTGCCGTCAGCTCTCGACCCGGAAACGGCAACTGCGACGCCAGCGAGGTCGATAGCATCAATGCGATCAGCAACGAAGTCATCGGCTGCACCACCGAACGCAGCGCCTGCGGCAGTACGACGGCAGCAACCACCTGCATCGGCCTCATGCCCAGGCTGAGTGCGGCTTCGATCTGCGCGCCGGGAATGGTGTTGATACCCGAGCGCAGGTAATCCGCCGTGAATGCGGAGCAGACCAGCGTCAGCGTCAGGATCACGCTGGGCTCATAGTCAATCACGAGGTCGAGATCGGGCAACGCGAAAACGATGAAGATCAGCAGTGCCACGCTGGGAATGTTGCGGAAGATCTCGACGTAGACAGTCAGCGCCACGCGCAGCGGCGGCAGCGGCATGAGCCGAAGCACCGCGATGGCCGTACCCAGCAGGACCCCGGGCACAAAGGACATCAGCGTGAGCTTCCACGTCAGCAACAGGGCCTGCCAGAAGGCAGGCCCATGGTCGGCAAGCAGCCTGGAAACCTCACCCATCGTCAAGGAAGGGCGGGCGGCGCAGGAACAGTGGTGCTGCCGGTGCGCTGGCCTATGGAGATGGTCCAGAGCTTGGCCCAGGTACCGTCCGCCTCCAGCTTCTTCAGGAAAGCATTGATGAATGCCACGCCGTCAGAGCCCTTGGGCAGTCCCACGCCATAGGGGTCCTGAGCACCGAAGGGCGTGCCCGCCAGGCGCGCGTTGCTGGTGCCGAGGCTCAGGGCATTGAGCAGCAGTGTGTAATCGGTCACGTAAGCATCCACGCGTCCCTGACGCAATGCATCGAGGGCTTCCTGGTGCGTCTGGAACTCCTGCACGACCGCCTTCGGAGCGTACTGCGCCAATATCGCCGGCCCCGTGGAACCCGCTTGCGTGGCGACCTTCTTGCCCCCGAGGTCGTTGTACGACTGAACCGACTTGTTGTTCGACTTGACGAGCACCCCGGACTGCGATGTGTAGTACGGGCCGGCAAACGAGATCTTCTCGGCGCGCGCAGGGGTGATGGAGTAGGTGGCGAGAACCATGTCCACCTGGTTGTTGATAAGCACCTGCTCGCGCGTGGACGAGGTCACCTGTGTGAACTGGTACTTGGCCGCATCGCCCAGGATATAGCGCGTGATGAGCTGGGCCAGACCGAGGTCGAAGCCACGGATCTTGCCGTCTTTCTCGTTGAGCAGAGAGAAAAGGTTCGAGGTTTGCGTGCTGCCCAGACGCAGCATGCCCGCCTGCTTGATCTTGCTGGCCCAGGTACTCGATGCAATGGTCGCGGCGTCTGCGACAGGGCCCTGCGCCACCAGCGCGTCATACGCCGCTGCATTGATGGGCGTGCCCTGCGCGAAAAGCGACCCGCTGGTCGCGATCGTCATGGCCACCACGGTGGATTTCAGAATGGATTTGATCGACATGCGGTCTTCTCTGGATGGTCTGTGACGCGAATCAATATAAAGCAGCAACGGGATGCACGAGGCGCGGGTCCGAGCCGGGCACCATTGTGCACACAATACAGCCCCTGTGCCGTTCAACGGCCCCTGCGGCCAGGGGTCCGGAGCCCCTGATCGCCTCGCCCGGTGCCCACCGCTCACGTCACGGGCCGGCATGGCAGCCCGATCCGGACAGCCGCCGATTATGACAACTCCCCAGCATGCCGGGATCGATGGCCGGAACCCGACAGACCCGCACGTCCGAGGTCACCCGGCACGGACAGAGTGCAGCCTGCAAAGGCCTGCGCCGCGAAGCCGAGCAGCATCCCTTCCGCCGCAGCTGATTGCGGTGGGCAGGTCCAGACAGAAACCAAGGGTTTGTACTGATCAGCATACATCCCTCCAGGGAAGAGCACCTGCCAGGTATCGGTATAGCTTATAGCTACCCGCAAATAGCATCGACTGCCCGGCTTCCGAAATTTCTATATTTCATCTCCATGACGGCAGAAATTCGTGAACAGCACCGAGGGTGCAGGCACGGCTCGGCCGATATCCTTCAGGAGCCTTCCATGTCCATCTCTTCACGCCCCCGCTGCTGCCCCCATGCCTTTACGGGCCGTTTCGGCCGGCTCTCACTGGCCATTGCCGGCGCCCTGTGGGCCCTGGCTGCTTCGCAGGCGTTGGCCGCGGACGCCTATCCCAGCAAGCCCGTCAGGCTCATCGTGCCCTTTGCGGCCGGAGGCTCCACCGACATCGTGGCCAGGGTGATAGCCGAAGGCCTGCGCAGCACGCTGGGACAGCCTGTGATTGTGGACAACAAGGGCGGAGCCGGGGGGCTGATCGGCAGCGAAGCCATCGCCCAGGCTGCGCCGGATGGTTACAGCATCGGGATGGCAACCGTGAGCACGGCCACCATCAACCCCCTGCTCTACCAACGCGCCAGGAAGATCGAAGGCAAGCTTCTGCCGGTGGCCAATCTCGTGACCATGCCGTCGGTCTACATGGCTCACCCCAAGATGGGCGTGAGCAACTTCAAGGACTTTCTCGCCAAGATCAAGGCCCAGCCTGGCACCTACAGCGCCGGGGTGCCGGGTCTTGGAACACTGGGTCATCTGATGGTTGCATCGTTCAACGAGACCATGAAGACCCAGATCCAGATCGTGCCTTATCGGGGCAACGGACCTGCCCTCAACGATGCCCTGGCCGGCATGGTCCAGATCATGACCGACCAGTTGCCTTCGGCCATGCCCCAGATCAAGGGCGGCAAGCTGCTTCCGGTGGTCGTCGCTTCGCATGGCCGCTCGCCCGATCTGCCCAACGTGCCGACCTTCAAGGAACTGGGCTACGACGAACTCAACGAACTCGGCATCAGCTGGTTCGGGCTGGTCGTCCCCGCCAACACACCGGCGCCCATCGTGAAACAGCTGCAGGACGCGGCCGTCAAGGCCGTCCACCTGCCCGAGGTGCAAACGCATCTGAAGAATCTGGGCGCCACGGCAACGGAGACACCTCCTTCCCAGTTCCCGGCCCAGATTGCCGCCGAACTCAGGCGCAACAAGGCCCTGCTCGACAAGGCCGGCGTCAGGCCCGAATAAAGGCCCGCCCAGCGGCCGGCGCACGCCTTGCGTGCTTGGCTGCCTGTCACTCACCGTCTTCTTCACCCCAGTTCAAGGACCCTTTCCATGCTAGCGATTAGCGCCCTGGAGGATTTCTTTCAACGCGAGACACCACGCATGACGGCGCTCGCCGACCGGATCTGGTCGCTGGCCGAGCTTCGCTACGCCGAGAATGCTTCGGCCCGACTGCATATCGACGCTCTGGAGCAGAATGGCTTTCGCATCACGCGTGATGTGGCAGGCATCCCCACCGCCTTCATGGCCGAATGGGGCGATGCTGGCCCTGTCATCGCCCTGCTGGGCGAGTACGACGCCCTGTCGGGGCTGAACCAGCAAAGCGGCGCCCTGGTGTGCACCCCGTCCACCGATAGCCCCGGTCTGGCCGGACACGGCTGCGGCCATCATCTGCTGGGCACTTCGGCGCACTTTGCCGCCATCGCGTTGCAACACCATCTGAGACGCTCCGGCCTGAGCGGGCGCGTGCGCTATTACGGCTGCCCGGCCGAGGAAGGAGGCTCCGGCAAGACCTTCATGGCACGCGCTGGCGTGTTTGACGACGTGGACGCCGCACTGACATGGCACCCGGCCAGCTACACCGGTCTGTTCAGCCAGAGCACGCTGGCCAACATCCAGGCCAGGTTTGTCTTCCACGGCAAGGCCTCTCACGCCGCACACTCGCCCCACCTGGGCCGCAGTGCCTTGGACGCCGTGGAGCTGATGAACGTGGGGGTGAACTATCTGCGCGAGCACATGCCCTCTGACGCCCGCGTGCACTACGCCGTCACCGATAGCGGCGGTCTGTCTCCCAACGTGGTGCAGGCACGCGCCGAAGTGCTTTACCTGATGCGAGCCGCTCGCAACCACGAAGCGGCCGATCTCTACGCACGCGTGCAGAACGTGGCTCGCGGTGCCGCCCTGATGACGGACTGCAAGCTCGAAATCGTCTTCGACAAGGCCTGTTCCAACCTGCTGCAGAACAGCACGTTGAACCGCGTGATGTATGCGCAGATGCAGGCACTGGGCCGGTTGCAGGCCGATGCACGCGCGCATGCCGTTGCCGGCCAGTTCCAGGCCACGCTGGACAGAAACGACATCGATGCCGTCAGCCGTCCGCTCGCCAGCGTGCTGCGCGGCAAGGTGCCGACCATTTTTGAAGGCCTGATGCCCTACGATCCCGAAGCCAGCGACATCATGTTCGGCTCCACCGACGTTGCCGACGTGAGCTGGGTCACGCCCACGGTTCAGGCCTGGGTGGCCTGCTACGCCTTTGGAACGCCTCTGCACTCCTGGCAGATGGTGTCGCAAGGCCAGTCCGGCCTGGCGCACACCGGCATGGTGCATGCCGCAAAAATTCTGACGGCGACCGCCGTGGAGCTGTTGGCCCAACCCGAGCTTCTGGATCGCGCCAAGAAGGAGCTGCTGCAGCGCCGCGAAGGCAAGCCCTACGTCTGCCCCATACCCTCAGAGGTCACATTGCCGTTTCTGCGCAAATAGCACAGCTTCGCGCGCCTGCCCCTAGCGCGGGCAGCATCTCGGCCCTGCCCGCCCAGGGCCCTGCGCGCACCGGTCATCAGCCGCTCGCATCTGCTTGCCTTGCCTCAAAGAGAGGCCGGCCAAAGCTTGATGCAGCACAAGCCCGCTGGCGGCCTGCGCAGCCATAGTGAGACATGCCCGCAGTACTGCGGCGACTCAACAGGGAGGAACCATGAAGCTGATGATCGATCTCTTTTCCACTGACTACGGACTGATGAGTCTGGCCGTGATTGTGCTGATCATTGTCATGGCCGCATTCTTCACCCGCCTCTTCCTGGGCAAGATGAAGAACGTCGCCAGCACCCCGCTGGAATAGTCCCGGGCTTCGCTGCCTGGCGTGTACGGACTGCCGTGCGTTGCGGGCGGGATCATGGGGGCAGGCGCCCGGAATGGCCCCAGAGCCGGTGGTTCGCCGGCCAGCGTGCATCCCCAGGACAGATGGGGGCGTAAATGCTCACTCGGTCGCTGCGAATTTTGCTGATTGCCTCGTTTTGACGAGACAGCGCCGGTGGTCCTGCTTGGCCGTGCCTGCCGGGGAAGCCTTGAGACCTGGAGCACCAGCAACCAGGTGCCGATCCAGAATGCCCGGAAAATTTGCCTGCCGAAGAAAAACCCGCCCGGTGGAGACGCGAACCTCACATCGGCCTCTTCGCGGCACGGCGTCAACACCCGTCGTGCCGGCGACAAGCACCCCGACGGGCACAAAAAGCATGGCGCGGAATGCGTGTGCGCCATCGGGCTCCGTGAACATGCACGCAGGAGGCAAACGCCGGCTCACGCGCAGGTATGCCGCCCCCTTCCCGGCGCGGCATGTCGTGAGGAACTGCTTGCGGCAGGGAGGATGGGCGATGCAGGTTCTTCTGCCCCGAACACGGCCCCTCCCCGTGAATCAAACGAGACATGAACCGATGGCAACGCCGGCGGCTGACGACTTTCTGCGTCCGGGTTGCGGCAATGCGCCCGAAGCCATGCCAGAAGGACCTTCTTGTCCATGGGTCTTGCGATGTGATAACCCTGCCCTTCTCGACAATCCATCGCGAGCAATGCGCGACACACATCGGCATCCTCGATGCCTTCGGCGAGCACGCCCAGCCCGAGCTTGCGCCCCAGCTGGACGACCATTTCGGCGATCCGCGCGCCATCCGCCTCGCCCAGCTGGCAGACAAAGGATCGATCAATCTTGATCCGGTCCAGAGGAAGCTGTTCCAGGTAGCTCAGCGAAGAGTATCCGGTGCCGAAATCATCGATGGCGATCGAGACGCCCTCCGCCCTCAACGCCGACAGCGCGGAGATCAGAAGCTCCGTGGGAAGCGCCGCCACGGATTCGGTGATCTCCAGTTCGAGGTGCTCTCCTCGCAATCCGTTGCTGGCGAGAGCAGTGCAGACGATCTCCAGGAATCCTGGATCCTGAAGCTGTACCGTCGAGACATTGACGGCCATCCGCCGAGGTGCGTCCCCCGAATCCATCAATTCACGCATGGTCGCACATGCAGCCATGAGCACCCACCGGCCAAGGGCAACAATGAGGCCAGAGTGCTCGGCAACGGGAATGAACTGGTCGGGAGGCACGAATCGACCGTCCTTCGTGCGCCATCGAAGAAGCGCCTCGATTCCGACGACGCTACGCGTCGCCAGATCAAGCTGGGGCTGATAGACCAGAAACAGTTCCCGGTTCTCGATCGCCACCCTCAGCTCGGACAGCAGCAATGCCCTGGATCGCGCCTCCGCTCCCATCTGATCGGAGTACTGCAACTCGTGGCCGCGACGGTCCCGCTTTGCGCGCCTGAGTGCAATCGTGGCATCCTTGACCAGATCCGCCCCGGTCCGAAACACCTGGGGCAACAGCACGTAGCCGCAGGTGAGCGAGACCTTGTAAGGGACTCCATCGATACGCAGTGGCCCGCGCACGCACTCCAGCAGACGCCTTGGCTGCACCTGCCCAGTGGCACCCAGCACCCCGAAAGTGTCAGCCCCCAGACGAGCCAACAGCACATTGCCCGGCAGCGCATCTTCAAGACAGCGGGCGACACGCTCCAGAAGGCGGTCCCCGAACAAATGCCCCATCAGGTCGTTCGTGGCACTGAAATCGTCAATGTCGATCAGCGCCAGGATGCGGTCGTGCAGACCCTGTCTTGCGCACTCATCGACGGCCCCGACGAAATGGGCGCGATTGGGAAGATTCACCAGAGGATCATGCTGGGCACTCTCGTTCAGGCGCCCCAGCAGCCCGCGGTCGTGCAGCAAGGTGCTCAGGTTGGCGCAGAAGACATCCAGCAGGGGCGGATGCAGAACCGCATGATGCCTGGGCACATCGATAAACGCCACGAACTTCTGCCCATCTTCATGGCCGATATGCAGCGCCAGCCCGCTCTTCGCGCCGTAGACGCTGGAGCGGCTTTCAGCCGCCTTCCGCAGCAGGCCCAGTTCAGCAGTCTGCGGCAACCGCTCCAGAGAACGTCCGATCAGCTCGGAGAACCGGCCCGTGGCCGCCTGCACGAAGTAGCAACCGTCTGGATTGGCCGCCTCCTGGGCACACACCACACCGACCTTCTCCACTTTCAGCAAAGCCGCCAGCTGCGTCAGCACGCCGGAGGCAAATTCGTGGTGGTCCTTGAGCTCCAGCAAGGATGCACTGGATCGCAGAACACGCTCCAGACCCACCCGGCTTGTATCCGACACGCAGAGCTGTTTGTAGGCACGAACCGCCGTGGCGACGCTAACGTGCAGACGCTCCCTGCTCAACTCCTCTCGGGTTCTGCAGTCACTGATGTCATGTTCAATCAGTGCATCAAGCGCGGGCTCCTGTCCCTGTCGGCCGGAAAGAAGAATGATGCGGCTGTTGCGCAAGCCTGCCGTGTGGCGCGTGAAATGCACCAGATCGAGCCTTGATCCCGCCCGCTCCATCGCAAGATCGAGTATGACCACGGCCAGGTCGCTTTCTTGCAGGAGCAGCTGTCTTGCCTCGTCGCCACTGAACGCATGCAGGAACAGCAGCGGGCGCTCAAACAGCATTGGCGCATCCAGTGAGACATGGCTAGCCCTGTGGACCTCGGGATCTGCGCTCACGACGAGGATGCGCCAGCGGGGCCCGGAGGCCGGAAACACGCCCAGCGTTGCCTCGGCGCGGGCCCGGCGTGCGTGATCGATCCCTGGAACGCGCTCAGGCCTCATGTTCGAGAGACCGCAAGAAACACGGCGAGAGACAGACCTGGTTGCGTCCACCTCGCTTTGCAACATAGAGCGCTTCGTCCGCCAGGCCATACGCGCTGTCGAAATCGCCACCCGGTGGCGCCCAGCTCACGCCAAAGCTGGCAGTGACACCGCTTCCATCGGGAAGCTCGAAATCGCAGCTTTCAATCGCGCGCCTGAGATCCTCTGCCAGTTTCTCGCACACGTCTGCGCTCTGGCGTGGCAACACAACCGTGAACTCTTCACCGCCGACCCGGCCGATGTGCGCTGACGCCGGCACCACAGCCTGAAGACAGGCAACAACGCCGAGGATGACCCGGTCCCCCATGGGATGGCCAAAACTGTCGTTGATTCTCTTGAAGTGATCGATATCCAGCACGATCAGCGAAAGATCGTCATGCCCGAAGTGGCGGTTCACCAGCTCGATGACGGCCGCTCTGTTCAGCACCCCCGTCAGTGTGTCGTGGGTCGCACGATGCTCAAGCTCCGCCGCCAGATCCTGCAGCCGGGAATTCAGCTGATTCATCTCCAGCTCCGCGCGGTCGCTGCGGCGCACCAGCCGACGCGTTTCCCGCAGCAGTCGTTCGTATGCACGCAGCAGTTCACCCAAGGCCTGTCTGCATTGGGACGGTGCAAGGCAGGCGCAGACGGCATGCGCCGCCCGTGCAGTCAACAGCGCCTGAGTCTCTGCTTCAAACAGGTCTGGCGGCGCTGAAGTGCCAGGGTTTGCCATTCACGCGGCTCCGACCGGTTGGGCAACGAACTCGAGAGCGGGAAAGTCCTCACGCAGCTCCAGCCCGAACTCCAGAATCGTGTCATCTTCTTCATCGTGATACCAGTTGAGCACCACGTGATTGCCAGCCTCCGCACAGTTGTTCAACGCCTCTATCAAGTTGAAGAGCATCTTGGTGCTGGAGCTGTTGAAATATGCGAGCGCAATATTCACCTCGATCTTCGTCCCTGTCTGGACGGACAGGTAGCCCTTGAGCCGAGAAATGATGTCGCTGTAGAAAGCGGCGGCATTTTCCGGATAGGACTCGCCACGCATGCTCAGGGTATGCGCATCGAACATGAAATCCACCTCGGGAGAGCTGGGTGTGGGGGCGATGTAGAGGTTTTCCATCAGTTTTCTCTGTTCGTTGACGGTCTCGCTGTGCCTATATGGCCGCCTTCAGGTAGAAAACAGGCGAGTCACCAGACTCGGCGTCGAAATCGAACTCCAACGGCTCCCTGGCATCCCGGGCAACGGTCAAAAAACCCATGCCTGCGCCCTTGCTTCCCTCTGGCGTCTCCTCGCGAAGTGTCTGTCGATAGGCTTGCTTGATCTCTTCGAGCGTCATGCTCCGCAGTGCATTCAGTTTCAGCCGAAGCGCCCTGGCCATGAGAGGCTCGATGGGATTGGCACACAGCAGCAGAAAGCTGCCGTCCTCTTCTCGGCGGATGCAGACCGAGCCATGGCGGAGCTCGCCGTTGTTCAGCGTGGAGGGGGTCAACGAATCCGCCGAGTAGTGAATGATGTTCTGCGCCATCTCCACGAACGAGGAGAACAACTTGCGTCGGGTCGGAGCAGCGACACCGGCCACTTCAAGCTGCAGCTTCACCGCATCGGCCATGGCCGCAACGATGTGCTGCGAGAAATACCCGACGTAGTAGAAGATGACTTGGTGCTGGCGCGCCAGATTGAAAAAGGAGCCGTACTTCTCGGCAATCATGGGGGAAGGCATAAAGGGGCCTTGAGGCTAGGCACGAAAACAGAAAAAGGTCAGGTCGTCACGGCGGTGGTGCTCTCCTTGCCAGACACGGAGTGATTCGAGCATGGCCCGATTGACCTCCGAAGGTGACCTGCTTCGATGCTCAACGAGTGATTCACGTATCCGGCGTTTGCCCAGAGCGATGCCGCGCGGACCGCCGATCTGGTCGATCAAACCATCGGTGCTCACAAAGACCAGCGTGCCGCGAGGAAGGCTCACCTGCTGATTGAGCCAGGCGAAGTCGATTTCGCTGTCGACGTATCCAACCCCTTTGCGCTGCCCCTCCAGCATCTCGACGACGTCGGCATCTGGACGCAGCAGGAACATGGACAGCCGTGCGCCTGCGAAGGTCAAACACCCCGTTGCCGGCTCAAACCGGAAGCAGGCGGCATCCATCCCATCGTCGGAGCCCGGTGTTGCATCCTCACCGTCGACCTGACCCAGCATCTGCTTGATGCTGCGGTTGACATGGCCCAGCAGACTCGCCGGGTCTCTGGGTCCGTTCTGCTCTATTGCCTGGTTGAGGCTGGCCGAAGCAATCAATGTCATGAAAGCACCTGGCACGCCGTGCCCCGTACAGTCGGCCACGGTCGCCAACCAGCCACCGGGGTCGGTGCTGAACTGGTAGAAATCTCCACCGACAATGTCACGTGGCTCCCACACCAGATGGGCTTCAGGACAGGCCCGTGCAAGCGCATCCATGGAACTGCGAAGTGTCGACTGCTGAATCACGCTGGCATATTCGATGCTGTGCATGATCTGGCGATTGCGCGAAGCCTGCATATCTGCCACCACCCGCATGAGTTGCAGCCCGTTGCCTGTTCCGGCATATGCGCCATCCCGGGTAATGATGAAACCGTCGGACAGTGCCTTTTCGCCATATTCCACCGTCTTGAAAGTCAAGGCCTCGATGTCCAAAGCTGCATCCACGATCAGCGGCTCTTTGTCCATGAATGCAATGCAACTCTTGCGGCCATAGAGTTCCATGCGGAACTGTTTGCTCATCTGCGAGAGGAAGATGTTCCGGTTGATCAGCCCAATGGGCTGCTTGCCCTCCACGACCGGAAGGCTGACGAGATCACGGTAGCGGTTGAAAACCTCCATGACCTTCTCGTTCGTGTCTTCAGTCGTCATGCACGGGACCGCAGTGCAGAGATCAGCAGCACTCGGTGGGCGAAAGCGTGGCCGGAAGTCGCTCAGATACACGGGGATTTCAGGCATGCAGCATCGCCAAAGAAACTATTGTGAGCAAATGTTACTCATCCACTATGGCGATTTCATGACAAAGCGCAGACGGAAAAATTTCACCGACTCGATCACCCGTTCCCGAGAGGCAGGCTGTCTCCTGCAAGCTGCTGTCGTCTGGCATCGACGCCGCTGTGCAGCCCAGAGGGACGTGTTTGCGCCATCATCTGCGCCTCAGCCATGAGCGCGGGATCGACGCGCCTTTCCAATGCATGGAACCAGTGCCGATTTCACACCGGCGGCCGGGAAAGCGGTCGGCTCCGATGGGCGCAATGCAGCCGCCGCTCACAGGACGCTTGCGTCTCGACGCCGGCTTCCTCCGCGTTGGTGCAGCGACTGAAGCGCCCCTCGAGCCTGTTGCGTCGGGAGCCCTATCACACTCTTGGGCTCAATCGTGGGTCGGAGCCCTTGGCGCGATGGCGAGCGGCGGCCATTGCCATCTCCACCACTCTCTGCCCGTTCGTACCCTGTCCCTTTTTTGTTTGGCCTGAAAAGCGAGTGCAGGTCACCAGGCTTCCTGCACTCGCCGCCTCCGAACCAGGGATCAGAAGGTATGCCGCACGCCTGCGCCGAAGCCTGTCTGGTTGACACCAGGCATTGGCGTTCCTCCCGCCTGTGCTCCGCTCGCACCAAAGGCCGCATTGCCGCTGTTCTTCACATACCCCAGCGACGCAT
>NZ_SPEY01000084.1 GCF_009360615.1 Comamonas sp. | reverse complement strand
TGCGCACGGACTTCATTCTGTCGGCCGAAATCATGGCGATTGCGCTGGGCACCGTGGCGACCAAGCCCATCTGGGAGCAGGCGGCGGTGCTGATCGCGGTGGCTCTGGGCATCACGGTCTTCGTCTACGGACTGGTGGCCGGCATTGTGCGCATGGACGATGTGGGCGGCTGGCTGATGCGCAGGAGCAGCAGCGTTGCCAGGACCATGGGGCGCTGTCTGATCGCATTCACCCCCTGGCTGATGCGAGGTCTGTCGATTGTCGGCACTGCGGCCATGTTCCTTGTGGGCGGCAGCCTGCTGGTGCATGGCATCACGCCCGTCGAGCACTGGATACAGCAGGTGATTGCGCCCATGGGCGGCGTGGCGGCAGCGCTGGGGCCGCTGCTGGTGCATGTGGTGGTGGGAGCCGCCATTGGAAGTGCGGTCGTCCTCTGTGTGGCGCTCTGGCACCGGCTGTGTCGTCCGGCCGGGGTTGCGCATTGAGAGGTCCAAAGCGCGGCTAGCACTGCTGGCGGTACGGTGCTTTGCGCTGAATCAGGACTTGGGGTTGGCGTGGCAGCAGGGCAACGCCAGCCGTTTTCTTTGGCATGCAGGCGGGCGGGTTGATGTGGGACAAAGCCCCGAGTCAGTGGCTTTGTTTCAATCACTGTCATGGAAAGCGCACAGCTTTCTGCCATCGCTTCAAGGAAAAGCCCATGAGAAAGACCCTGATCGCAATCGCCGCCGTCGCCAGCGCCCTGACTGCCGGCACCGCTTTTGCCCAATCCTCGTTTGACGGTACAAGCCCCTGGATGGTGCGTGCGCGTGCCGTGCATCTGGACAGCGACAACGGCGGCGCCGCCGGCGATGCCGGCGTCAGCATCAACAACAAGTGGATGCCCGAGCTGGACGTGTCCTACTTCTTCACGCCCAATATTGCAGCCGAGCTGATCCTGACCTATCCCCAGAAGCATGATGTGCGCCTGGGTGGAGACAAGATCGGCACGCTCAAGCATCTGCCCCCCACCCTGCTGGCCCAGTACCACTTCACCGGCATGGGTGCCTTCAAGCCTTATGTGGGTGCAGGCGTGAACTACACACGCTTCTCGAACGTGAACATTCTCGACGGTGCCGTGACCGTGAAGAAGAACAGCTTCGGCGGTGCCCTGCAGATCGGCTTCGACTATGCGCTGGACAAGAACTGGTCGCTGAACTTCGACGTCAAGAAGGTCTACCTGGGCACCAAGGTGACCGGTGCGGGTGTGTTCCAGGACACCAAGTTCAAGGTTGACCCATGGCTGGTGGGCGTGGGCGTGGGCTATCGCTTCTGATAGCTCCACGACAAGGGGTGTTCTCGTCAGCGGCCTTCTTCCCGCAGGCGAGGCACGCACCACAGGCTCTGTGGTGCATCGGGGTCGGCAGGCCTCAATGGCCTGATGACTCTGGAGGCTAGGGTGTATGTTTGATCGGTATTCCGCTCGTGCGGGATACCGATTTTTTTGTCCGAACTCTTTTGCCAGTATTGGCTTTGTCAGCATGGCTGCCCGCGCATGCAGTAAAAGTAGCGCTGGCTGCAGTCCTACTTGCGCTGCTTGTCGACGGCGCTAGGCTGAGGGCCTAAGAACGTGTTGACGATCTCCTTGCACTGCGACAGGGGTTTGGCGGGACGGATACCGGGGGGGGCCTCCCGCGCGATACCGCAGCAACAGCCATGCTGCTGCGTGGATTCGCGGGACCGGAGAGGCAACGCCGCTGACCGCCCCTGACCGGGCACCCGCAAAACACCGGCCGAAGGATGGAGGCGAATTCGGGCGACCGGCCGAGCGCTGTCTCCTGCCTGCACGCCGGTGCGCGCGGAGAGCCATTGGTGCGAACGCTTCCCGATGGCGCTCCAACGAGGCGGTGTGGAAATCGCAAGCACGTTCTAAAGCAGGCTTGGCAAGGATGGCGCGGGCATTGGCTGTGTCGCGCGATCCCCTCAACAGGAGAATCAGCATGCGCGCGATACCGGACAGGCAGGCAGAATCCATCGAATCTTTGTCTCGCGCGGGGCGTATTCCCCTGCCTGCGCCCCCTTCGGTCAGGCCGTCAAAGCCGGGCGCTTACCGGCGGGCGCAGCCCTGCGAGGAGCTGGCCCAGGGACTGATGCAGCGGCAGGCGCAGATTTCGCCCAAGTTTCTCTACGATGCGCATGGCTGCGCGCTGTTCGAGCAGATTACCAGGCTGCCCGAGTACTACCCGACAAGAACCGAGGCGGCCATCATGACCCGGTTCGAGCGTGACATCGCCGAGGCCATGGCGGGCTGCCAGGTGCTGATCGAGCTGGGGGCGGGCAATTGCGAAAAGGTCAGACGCCTGTGCCGCAGCCTCGGGCCGCGGCAGTTTCTGGGAGTGGACATTGCGGTGGATTTTCTGCAGGTCGCAGTGGACAGGCTGGGGCAGGACTTCCCGCAACTCAGCGCGCGTGCGGTTGCCGCCGATTTCACGGCAGACTGGCATTTGCCGACGGGCGTGCCGCAGGCGCGGCGTGAGCTGTTCTACCCGGGCTCTTCGATCGGCAACTTCGATACGCAGCAGGCGCTGCACATGCTGCGCCATATGCATTCCCTGGTCGCTGGCGACGGCGGGCTGCTGATCGGTATCGACCTGCCCAAGCCGGTGCCGGTGCTCATTGCGGCTTATGACGACAAGCAGGGTATCACGGCCGAATTCAATCTCAATGTGCTCAGCCATGTGAACCGTCTGCTGGGCAGCGATTTCAATCTTCAGGACTGGGCGCATGAGGCGCGCTTCGACAGCCGCGCGTCACGCATAGAGATGCATCTGCGCGCCCGTCGCCCTGTCATGGTGCGCTGGCCCCAGGGCCAGCGCCATTTCGACCAGGGAGAGACCATCCATACCGAGAACAGCTACAAATACCCGCTGTCCGATTTCCTCGATCTGCTCGCTTGCGCGGGGTTTGTCCGGCCCAGGGTCTGGACCGATGAGCAGCAATGGTTTGCCGTGATTCATGCCCATGGCTGAGTCCTTTTCTGCGCCGCCCATCGCCTGGGACTGGCTGGCGCTGGCGCAGCAGTTCGAACGGGTGAGAGCCTGTACGCAAAAGCTGGCAGAGTCCCTGTCGGCGGAAGATGCCTGCGTGCAATCCATGCCCGATGCGAGTCCTGCCAAATGGCATCTGGCCCATACCAGCTGGTTCTTCGAGACCTTTGTGCTGGCCGTGCACCAGCCCGGACACAGGGCTTTCGACGAGAGTTTCCGCATGCTGTTCAACTCCTACTACCAGCAGGTGGGAGAACGCCATCCCAGAGCCCAGCGGGGCTTGCTGACCAGGCCGGCGCTGTCCCAGGTCATGGACTATCGCGCGGCGGTGGATGAGCAGATGCTCGCGCTGATGGCGGCCATGAAAAGCAGCAATCCGGTGACGCAGAGGGCGGTGGCCCAACTGGTCACACTGGGCCTGCAGCACGAGCAGCAGCACCAGGAGCTGCTGCTCACCGACATCAAGCATTTGCTCTCCTGCCACCCGCTGTGGCCTGCGTATGCGCCGGATTCACTGTCTGAGCCGGACTGCGGGTCGTTCCTCGCAGACCCCGGATGGCAGCCGCTGGAGGCGGGCATCTACAGCCTGGGCCATGGCGGCGATGACTTCGCCTTTGACAACGAACTGCCCAGGCACAGCGTCTATGTGCATGCCGCTCAGATCGCATCGAGGCCGGTGAACAATGGCGAGTTTCTCCGCTTTGTGCAGGATGGCGGCTACCGCCAGCCACAATGGTGGCTGGCCGAAGGCTGGGACTGGTGCCAGGCCCAGCAACTGAGCCACCCCTGGTACTGGAGGAATGCCGAAAGCCATGCAGGTGGCGAGAGATGGCAGGAGTTCAGTCTGTATGGCGTGACGGCTCTGCATGCGATGCGACCTGTGAGTCATCTCTCCTATTTCGAGGCCGATGCCTATGCGCGCTGGGCCGGTGCACGTCTGCCGTCGGAGGTGGAATGGGAGGTCGCCATGGGCAGGCATGACTGGCCTGTGTCACGATTCGGCGAGCGTGGCAGTCTGCACCCCGAGGTCGCAGGTTCCCGCGCGGGAGCCGCAATCGGCCAGGTCTGGGAGTGGACGCAGTCATCCTACGCCGCCTACCCGGGCTTTCGTGTGGCCGAGGGGGCGGTGGGGGAGTACAACGGCAAGTTCATGGTCAACCAGTACGTGCTGCGCGGAGGCTCCTGCCTCACGCCGGCAGGGCATGCGCGGCTGAGCTATCGCAATTTCTTTCCCGCGACAGCTCGCTGGCAGATGACGGGACTGCGTCTGGCGCGCGATGCCTGAGGCCACGCGCCAGTCCGGGAGTCCGCGTCAGACCTGCTCCAGCGCCTGGTTCAGATCGGCCAGCAGGTCGTCGATATGCTCGATGCCTACGGAAAGGCGCACCATGCCTTCGGTGACGCCGGCCTTTGCCAGCTCCTCGGCGTCCAGCTGGCGGTGAGTGGTGGAGGCAGGGTGGGTGGCCAGCGATTTGGCATCGCCGATATTGACCAGGCGCGTGAACAGCTGCAGGGCGTCGAGGAAGCGTGCACCTGCCGCTCGGCCCTCGCCGCCTTTGAGGCTGAAAGAGAGAATGCCGGATGCGCGGCCGCCAGACTGTTTCTGCACGATGGCATGGTCGGGGTGGTCTTCGAGTCCTGCGTAGCGCACCCATTCCACCTTGGGGTGCTCTTTCAGTGTTTGCGCAATCTTCTGCGTGTTTTCGCAGATGCGGTCCATGCGCAGGGCCAGGGTTTCAATGCCTTGCAGGATCTGGAAGGCATTCTGTGGCGAGAGGGCGGCCCCCATATTGCGCAGCGGCACGACGCGCGCGCGGCCGATGAACGCGGCGGGGCCCAGCGCCTCGGTGTAGACCACTCCGTGATAGCTGACGTCGGGTTCGTTCAGCCGCTTGAAGCGCTCTTTGTGTTCGGCCCAGGGAAACTTGCCGCTGTCCACGATCGCTCCGCCCACGCTGGTGCCGTGACCGCCCAGGTATTTGGTCAGCGAATGCACGACAATGTCGGCGCCATGTTCGAACGGACGCAGCAGGTAGGGAGAGGCAACGGTGTTGTCGACAATCAGCGGCACACCATGCTGGTGGGCCACATCAGCCAGCGCACGGATGTCGGTCACATTGCCTAGCGGATTGCCGATGGATTCGATGAAAACTGCCTTGGTCCTGGCGTCGATCAGCGGGCCAAAGCTCGCCGGGTTGCGCGGATCGGCAAATCGCACTTCGATGCCTTGCTGAGGGAGGGTGTGGGCAAACAGGTTATAGGTGCCGCCATAGAGCGTGCTGGCCGAAACGATGTTGTCACCCGCTTCGGCCAGAGTCTGGATGGCGGCGGTGATGGCTGCCATGCCCGATGCCACGGCCAGTGCGGCAATGCCGCCCTCCAGTGCCGCGACGCGCTTTTCAAGCACGTCGGTGGTGGGGTTCATGATGCGCGTGTAGATATTGCCCGGGACCTTCAGGTCAAACAGGTCTGCACCATGCTGGGCGCTGTCAAACGCGTAGGCCACCGTCTGGTAGATGGGTACGGCCACAGCCTTGGTGGTGGGATCGGGGGAATAGCCGGCATGTACGGCCAGTGTCTCTAAGCGCATAGGTCTGTGTCTCTCTCTGGCAAGTTGTGTGAAGGCCGCAGCCTGGGCGTTGGCGCCATTGATTATGGGCAGGCCGCAGGATCAGGAGAACGACCTAATGGCTATGTGCTTATGCCGGATTGAGAGCAAGCGACGGATTGAAAACATGGAGATACTTCTCACCGGAGAATGGATGACGTTGAACTCGCAGTTGCCTGCGCGGAGAACCTAAATTGGGCCAGCCTGCAGATTTGTACTTCGCCTTGATCGCACCGGCTTGCGTGGTGCTGTTCGGGCTTGCCCTGTTGGCCTGCTGGTATGTGCAGCGCCGGCAGCCGCGTGCGCTGTTTCTGCTCTGGCTGGTGGGGGGCTATGTGCTGCTCGCGACGGCTCTGGCTGCCCAAAGCCTGATGAGCAATGCCCAGCTGGGCCAGTTTGCCTTGGCCACGGCATGTCTGTATCTGCTCGGTACCTGGTCGCTGGCGCAAGGGGTTTCCCTGAGGCATGGGGCCGCAGGGGCGAGTGTGCCTGGCGGCATCCTGGTAGCCGTCGCCACGCTGTCCGCTCTGTTCTATTTTTCCCGGATCGAAGATGACTTGTGGGTCCGCGTGCAGTGCCTGGCTCTGGGTATGGCCTTTCAGCTGGCCCTGGCCCTTCCGGCCTTTCTCAGGGTCGATTCGTCAAAAGACTGGCTTGAGCGCGGAGTGCGCTGGGCCTATGGGCTCAATGTCTGCTATGCCTTGTTCAGGCCGGCGGCCGTCGGTCTGCTGCCCGTGCACGAAGTGCAGGAGCTGACCCGGTCCGGATACTGGCTGCTCACGCAGGCCATAGCGCTTCTGTTTGCGATGTGGTTTGCGGTGGGGTTGCTGGCGTGCTCGGTCAGGGATGTGATGACGACGTTGCGCGAAGAGCGCAACCGGGACTCCTTGACACGCTTGCTCAACCGTCGCGCCTTCATGGAGGCCGCCGAGTCGCGCCTGGCCGACCAGCGGCTGGTGCCCTGGGCCGTGGTCGCCGTGGACATCGATCATTTCAAATACATCAATGACAACTGGGGCCATGCCGCCGGCGATCAGGTGCTGCAGCAACTCGCACAGCTGCTGACTCAGCAGGTCAGAGACTGTGACCTGGTTGCCCGCTTCGGAGGAGAGGAGTTTGTCTTGCTGCTCTCACGGGTGAAGCTGTTCGAGGCGCAAGCCATTGTGGAGCGTGTGCGTGAGCGCTTGCAAAGCCATGAGCTCGGGGGGGGGCCTGCACCTCTGAGGGTGACAGCCAGCTTCGGCATTGCTGCACTCAGTTCCGCGCAGGATTTCAAGCAGGCACTGGCTCAGGCCGATGCGCTGCTCTACCAGGCCAAGAAGGCAGGACGGGATTGCGTCATGAGCTCTGCGCAAGACGAGAGCGAGCCGCAATGGGGAATGATTGCCTGAATCCTGCCATCAGGCCCAGATCCCATGAGGCCTTGCCTTCAGGTTTCGGCTCGCGATCCGAGGCCCGACACCTCAGGACCTCGGACTTCTGGGTGCGCGCCTTGGAAGGGCGGTGAGGGCGCTTTCCCAGGCGGGCAGATGCGCATAGATCACGGCCGGGGCATGGGCGTCATTGGCGGCATAGCGTCGCTGGGCCGCGCTGAGTTCCGCTGCTGCCCAGTTGGAGGTGGTGGTGCGCTTGGATTTGCGAAAGCTCTGTCGCAGCACCAGCGCGGCTGCGGCGCGCACCCCCACCGATGGGCCATAGCCGAGTCGCTTGAAGCGGCTGTCCAGATCCTGGATATTGTTCAGCGGAGCGCCCAGTCTGCGCGGCAGGGCGTGCTTGTCGTTATCGAGCCCGAAGCCGACCTTGCAGATATGTTCAGCCGCCAGAACCATGCGTGACACCTCCAGAGCCATCGGTCTGTGCAGTTGCAGCAGCCAGACCTGGCTGGCCGTGGCGAGCTGCACCAGATGAGGACCGCTGTCTTGCTGGCCCGCGTTGAAGATGGGTTTGCTTTCCGTGTCGAAGCCGAGCACGGACTCGGCATTCATGGCCTGGAAGGCGGCTTCAAATTCGGCTTCGGACTGCGGAAGGTGGATGGCATGGTCGGGCAATTCCAGAAACGGAGGGAGCAGGGCACTTTCGTCCTTGCTGGGTGCAATCAATCGGGGCATGCGGGTGATTACACATCAGCTTGGCTTGTCCCCAGATCATGTGGGCCGCTCTGTGGGTAATTCCGGGGAAATGTCTTCAAAGCCTTGCCCACAAAGGTTTTACAGGTGCTGCTTAAATATGAGGCAGTGTCAGGGGCGTGAAAAAGCGGGCGTGCGTTTCTCCAGAAACGCGTTCACGCCCTCACGGCTGTTCGCATGGCTGGCGCAGTCGGCGATGGCCAGGCTTTCGGCCTTGAGGTGGGTGGCCAGATCATGGCTGTGGGCGCTGTCGCAGAGCTGTTTGATATGGGCCAGGGAATCGGGGGCACCTGCAGCCAGCTCTTCGGCCAGCCGAAGTGCCTGGGCTGCCAGAGCATCCGGCTCATGCAGCTCATCAAAGATGCCCATGCGCAAGCAGTCTTGGGCAGAGGCAGGGCGGTTGCTCATCAGCAGGTACTTGGCCTTGGCAGCACCAGCCCTGCGGCTGAGGTAGTAGGACGAGCCCAGATCCGGGCTCAACCCGATGGCCGAGTAGCCGCCGCGCAAGAACACCGTGGTGGAGGCCAGCACGATGTCGGCACACAGACCGATGCCGATGCCGCCACCGCCCAGCGCACCCTGAATGGCGCTGATGACAGGCACGGGCATGGTGACCAGCGCGTGCATGGTGGGGTTGAGCAGGGCCAGAATTTCCGCGATCTGGCGGGGCAGGTGATCGCGGTTTTGCACGAACTCTCGAATATCCCCACCCACGCAAAATTGCTTGCCTGCAGCCGAGATCAGCACGGCGCCAATGTCTGCCTTGCAAGCCTGTTGCACCGCAGCGGCCAGGGCATGGGCCATGGGGGTGCTGATGGCATTGCCCTGATCAGGCTGGTTCAGCACGATATGGCCGACGCCATTGCACTGCTTCCACAAGACGAGTTCGGACATCAGGCGACCTTTCTTTTCTGGTTGACCCAGAAGGGCGCGCGCAATGTGGTCTTCAGAATCTTGCCCTGCCCCAGACAGTGGCATGGCATCGATGAAGGAAACCCCACGCGGGCATTTGTAGTGGGCAATGCGACTCTTGCAGAACTGGATCAGTTCATCGGCCTCCAGCTCGGCACCGGCCTTGCGCACGATGAAGACATGCACCAGCTCGCCCCATTGCTCGCTGGGCACGCCAATGACGGCGCAGGATGCGACGCCTGGATGGGTGGCGATTACGCTTTCCACTTCCACGCTGTAGACGTTCTCGCCACCAGTCACAATCATGTCTTTGAGGCGATCGACGATGAAGACATAGCCCTCGTCATCCATGCGGCCACCATCGCCCGTATGCATCCAGCCGTTGCGAATGGCAGCGGCGGTCTCGGCAGGCTTGTTCCAGTAGCCCAGCATGACGCCGGGGCCGCGAACAACCACCTCTCCCACCTCGCCGCGTGGCACCTCCTGGCCGTCGGGGTCCACGATGCGGACTTCGGTGCAGACCGTGGCGCGCCCGGCGCTGCGATGGCGGCCTTGGGCCCGTCCCTCCTGTCGGTGCATTTCGGGGCTCAGAACCGTGGCGATCGGGGCCAGCTCCGTCATGCCATAGGCCTGGGTGAAGCCGACGCTGGGAATGGTGTTCATGGCCCGGTCCAGCAGACCTTCGGAGATGGGCGACGCCCCATACAGCATGTTCTGCAGCGAGCTCAGGTCATATTGATGGACATCCGGGTGGTCCACCAGCATCTGGATCATGGTGGGCACCAGCAGCAGGTCGGTGACCGATTCAGTGGAAATGGCCTGAAGAACGGCCACAGGATCAAAGCGCGGCACCATGACATGGCAGCCACCGGCGGCCAGCAGTGCATTCATGAAGGCACCGTCTGCCAGATGAAACATCGGCGCAGCATGCAGCCCGACGCTGCTGCGGCGTGCCGTGTTCTCGCAGACGCCGGAGATGGCGTTGGTGTAGAGATTGCGATGGCAGAGCATCACGCCCTTGGGCGTACCGGTGGTGCCGCCGGTATAGAACACGCCGGCCAGGTCATCCCCGCCACGCAAGGCGTCTTCCACCGGTGCGGTCTCGGCAACCAGTGCCTCATAGGAAAGCATGCCTTCGGGAGCCGGGCCATCACCGATGTGGATCAGCGTCTGCAGGGCTTTTGCACTCTTTCGGATTTCAGGAATCAAAGGCAGAAAGCTGTCGTCCACCAGCAGGACACGGGTGTCGCAGTCGTCCAGTGAATAGGCGATCTCTGCAGCACTCCATCGAATATTGATGGGGTTGACGGCAGCGCCCGCCCAGTAAGTGGCAAGGTAGTACTCCAGATACCAGTCCGAGTTCAGGGCGAGGATGGCCACGCGGTCGCCCGCTTGCACACCCAGTGCGCGCAGGACTCCAGCAAATCGGGCGACACGGTCGCCCAGTTGCGCAAAACTGCGTTTGCGACCGTTGTAGATCGTGGCCGGGGCGTGGGGCTGCTGTTGTATGGAGCGCCGCAGACTTTGCGTGAGATACATGACAGGCCTTCCAAGGTCAGTACGTGGGAGAAACGAGCGGGTCTTGAGCCCCGCTCATGAAAACAGGCGTCTGGCGATCAGGTCCTTCATGATTTCGTTGGCACCTCCGTAGATCTTCTGGATGCGTGCATCGGCATACATCCGGCCAATCGGGTACTCCTCCATATAGCCATAGCCGCCAAAGAGCTGCAGGCACTCGTCGATGACGCGGCACTGCTGCTCGCTACACCACCACTTGGCCATGTAGGCGGCCTCGTTGTCCAGCGTGCCATCCAGCAGACGCTGAATGCAGTCGTTGACAAAGCTGCGCACCACATGGGCGGTGGTTGCGCATTCGGCCAGCTTGAATCGGGTGTTCTGAAAGTCGGCAATCGTCTGGCCAAAAGCCTTGCGCTGCTGCGTGTACTCCACCGTCAGCGCCACAGCCATTTCGATGGCAGCGGCTGCTCCCACGCCCAGCAGCATGCGTTCATAGGGCAGCTGGCTCATCAGCTGCTTGAAGCCTTGGCCCTCGGTGCTGCCCAGCAACTGAGAAGCGGGAATGCGCACGTCTTCAAAAAAAAGTTCGGCTGTGTCGGAGATATGCTGGCCTATCTTGTCCAGCCTGCGTCCAACGCGAAAGCCGGGCAGGTTCTCGGTCTCCAGCACCACCAGAGATACCCCCGCGCTGCCCGCATCACCCGTGCGCACGGCCACCACCAGCAGGTTGGCGGTGAAGCCGTTGGTGATAAAGGTCTTGGAGCCATTGATGACGTAGTGATCCCCATCAAGCCGAGCGCGTGTCTGCATGGCTTTCAGGTCGGAGCCCACGCTGGGCTCGGTCATCGCAATGCCGGCCAGCATCTCGCCGCTGCACAGCCGGGGCAGCCAGCGCTGTTTTTGCTCGGGCGTGCCATAGGTGTCTATGTAATGGGCTGTGATGGTGTGCACGCTGGTGATGGCGTGAATCTCGGCCCTGGTCAGCTCTTCCTGCACCACCAGCTGATAGGCCAGGTTGCCGCCACCACCACCCCATTGCTCGTCCATCTCGGGCAGCAGAAAGCCATGTTCGCCAAAGCCGCGCCAGGTCTCGCGTGGCACATATCCCTGGGCGCGCCAGGTGGGGACATGCGGGCTGAGTTCGCGTTCGATGTAACGGCGCACCTGATCGCGGAAGACACCGATGTCCGTATCCATCCACGCATGCTGAAAAGGTTTGGGCAGCATGTTCAGATTCCAGTCAGTCCGCCGGTGCACATCAGCGTCTGGCCGCTGATGTAGTCAGACTCCGGCTGGCAAAACAGATAGACCGCGCCTGCGGCTTCATCGGGCGTGCCGGCTCGGCCCAGCGGAATGGCCTGCTCCATGGCCGCCATCAAACCGGGGTTGACGCCGACCTTGATGTCTCGCCCCCCGATATTGGCGGTCTCGCCATTGGCGGTGGAGTGGGTCAGCCGGGTCTTGATCAGGCCAAAGGCCACGCAGTTCACGTTGACGTTCAGCCGTCCCCATTCCTTGGCCAGGGTCGTGGTCAGGCCGGTGATGCCGGCCTTGGCGGCGGAGTAGTTGCTCTGCCCCGCATTGCCGAACAGACCGGCCACCGAGGAGATATTGACCACCTTGCGCATCGCACGCCGACCGGCTTGCATCTCGGCTTTGGACAGCGCCTTGATCACGGGCTGGGCTGCACGCAGTAAGCGGAACGGGGCAGTCAGGTGGCAGTCCAAAATGGCATGCCACTGTTCGTCCGTCATCTTCTGGATCACGTTGTCCCAGGTGTAGCCGGCGTTGTTGATGATGATGTCCAGGCCCCTGAACTCCTGGACTGCGGTGCCCACAAAGCGCTCGGCAAAGTCGGTGTGGGTGACATTGCCCACGCAGGCCACGGCCTCGCCACCCATTTCCCGGATCAGGGCAATGGTTTCATCGGCAGGCCCCTGATCCAGGTCGTTGATGACCAGGCGCGCCCCTTCTCTGGCCAGCTTCAGTGCGATGCTGCGGCCAATGCCTCGGCCCGATCCCGAGACCAGGGCGACTTTGCCTTCGAGCGTTCCTGTCATTGCGGCTTCCTTTGCGCATTCAGGGCAGGCTGATCCAGGCGTCGCCTGCGACCTTGGTCTGACCATGCTGGTTGGTGCTCTGTACTTCGATGCGCACGCTGCGGTCGGCATCACGCTTCTCTGCAATGCGGCCGCTGCATGAGATGGCATTGGCCAGATGGGTGATGCCCAGAAAGCGGACATCAAAGCGGCGCAGCCGCGACTGCGGAGCCCAGTCGGTCAGCAAGCGGCCCAGCCAGGCCATGCTCAGCATGCCGTGGGCAAACACATCGGACATGCCGGCCCTGCGTGCAAAGTCGATGTCGATATGAATGGGGTTGTGGTCACCCGACGCACCGGCAAACAGCGCAAGGGTGGTGCGGTCGATGGCGGGAAGCTGAAGCGTGGGAAGGGCATCGCCCACCTGGACGCTGTCATAGCGGGGCGTATTCATGGGCGGCCCTTCCTAGTTGCGCACCACGATGACGGAGCGCATCTCGGCCACCAGATCGTTGTTCTGGTTGGTGGCGCGCGAGGTCTTCACAACGAACTCCAGAGTGCCGTTCTTTTTGTCATAGATGTCATCGACCCGCGAGCGCACGGTGATGCTGTCGCCCGCGCAGGCCGTACCGTGGTAGCAAAAGCTCTGCTCGCCATGCAGGATCTTGGCGATCGGAATCTCCAGCGTCTGCAAAAGCAGATCCGAAGCCCGGCTGTCCAATTCAGCCGCAAACAAAAACGTGGGCGGTGCGGGCAGGTCGGCATAGCCGGCTGCACGGGCGGCTTCCACATCGGTGTAGATGGCGCTGGTCTCGCCAATGGACCTGGCAAAAAAGCGCAGACGGCTGCGATCCAGGTTCAGCTCGGACGGCGGCGACTCGTAGCCAATCCATTGCTTGTCTATCATGCGTTGCTCCTCAGACGCGCTCATACAGAGTGACCACGCAGGCGCCGCCCAGGCCCAGGTTGTGCTGCAGGGCCAGGCGTGCCTCGGGCACCTGCCGTTGATCGGCCTTGCCGCGCAGCTGCTGGACCAGCTCGGTGCACTGGGCCAGGCCCGTGGCGCCCAGCGGGTGGCCCTTGGAGAGCAGGCCACCCGACGGATTGGTGACGAACTTGCCGCCGTAGGTGTTGTCGCCATCGAGCACAAGCTTCTCGGCACCGCCGACGGGGCACAGTCCCAGAGCTTCGTAGGTCAGCAATTCGTTCTGGGCAAAGCAGTCGTGCAGCTCGACCACATCAACGTCCTGGGGAGTGATTCCGGCCTGCTCATAGACCTGGCGGGCAGCGTCCTGCGCCATGCTGAAGCCCACCACTTCGCGCATATCGTGGGCCTCGAAGGTCCTGGGGCTGTCCGTGGTCATGGACTGGGCGCGGATGCGCACGCTGTGGTCCAGTCCGTGCCTGCGTGCATAGGCTTCCGACACCAGCAGGGCCGCCGCCGCGCCGCAGGTCGGTGGGCAGGCCATGAGCCGGGTCATCACGCCTTCCCACATCATGGGCGCGGCCATGACTTCCTCCTCCGACACCTCGGTGCGAAACAGCGCCAATGGATTGCGTGCCGCATGGCGGCTGGCCTTGGCGCGGATCTTGGCAAAGGTGGAAAGCTGGGTGCCGTACTGTTCCATATGGGCCTTGCCTGCACCGCCGAAGTAGCGCAGTGCCAGTGGCACGCCGTTGTCGCCGACCAGGGCATCGGTCTCCGCCTCGAATCGGTCGAAAGGGCTGGGTCGGTCGGTGTAGACCGAGCCCAGTGCGCCGGGGTTCATCTGCTCGAACCCCAGGGCCAGTACACAGTCGGCAGCGCCGCTGGCCACGGCTTGACGTGCCAGGTACAGTGCGGTGGAGCCGGTGGAGCAGTTGTTATTGACATTGATGATGGGAATGCCGGACATGCCCACCTCATACAGCGCTCTCTGCCCGGCGGTGGAGTCACCGTAGACATAGCCCACATAGGCTTGCTGCACTGCGTCATACAGCACGCCGGCATCGGCAAGCGCCAGCTGTGTCGCGGTCGATCCCATCTGGAAATAGGGAGCGCTTCTGCCCGGCTTGGCAAAGGGAATCATGCCGACACCGGCAACAAACACATCGCGACTCATGGGGGACTCCTGCAAGGGATTGCTACGGTATCCATGCTAGGAAAACCTCTTGCATTTGCCCATGGCGGAGTACATCGTCGCCATGTCAAAAGACCTCATGTTGATTGGATGAAGACCCTTAAGAACATTCCCTATACCGTGTCGATGGAGCTGGTGCGGGGAATTGTGCAGTCCATCGCGCGCAACGGACATGCGCCGCAGCCTTTCCTGCTGAAGGCCGGCATAGCACCTCAGTTGCTGGAGCAGCCTGGCGCGCGCGTCAGCTCGGATCAGTACGTTGCGTTGATGTGGCATGTGATCACGACGCTCAATGACGAGGCACTGGGCCTCTTCACGCGCCCGCTCAAGCGCGGCAGCCTGGAGCTGATCGCGCGCGTGGCCTCTGCCGAGCACACGGCGCAGAGGGCGCTGGAGCGCATGTGCGAGGTGCACAACCTGCTGCAGGATGATGTGGAGGTCAGTCTGCAGCTCAGGGCCGAAGAGGCTGCCATCTGCGTGCGTTCGCTGGGCAGCCGGCCTCAGGCCAATTTTCTGTACGAGTACCTGCTGCGCATACTGTGGCGTGTCTCTTCCTGGCTGATGGGTGGAGGGCTCAGGGTGCGACGGTTCGACTTTGCGTTTGCCCAGCCCGACTACGCCCGGGACTATGGCGAGGCCTTCCCTGCTCCCATGCGCTTCGGACAGGCAGTGTCGGCGTTCTGGTTCGAGTCAGGCCTGCTGCGGCGCGCATGCCGGCGCGACGAAAGCGCGCTGCGCAGCTTCGTCGCCAGCTGGCCGGCGGCCGCTGTCATTCCTGCGCGCGCTGCCAACGGCATTGCGAATCTGGTGCATGCGCATCTGCAGCAACGCCGTCCGGTCTGGGACGGGCTGGAGGCTACGGCAGCGGCGCTGCACATGTCGGCTCCCACCTTGCAGCGCAAGCTGAGTGCCGCAGGCACCTCGTTTCAGGCCATCAAGGATGGGATGCGCCGCGATATCGCCATCTCCCGTCTGGGTAGCAGCACGGTCAGCTTTGCCACGCTGGCGGCGGATCTGGGCTTTGCCGATGCGGCCGCGTTCCAGCGTGCCTTCAAAGGCTGGACAGGGAGCCCGCCGGGTCTCTATCGGGCCAGGGCGCCCTAGAAAACGGTGTTCGGGTGCACTCGGGGGGGCGCTCTCGGGCTGCGGAAAACCCTTGGGTGAAAGTCCCAGATATTTTTGCCGATCAAGTGATTGGTAAAAATAAAAGACGCCGATATGCTGCATCTCATGCAAGCAGTTCACGGAGAAATTCCGACCGTCAAACGCGGACGCGGCAGGCCGCCCAAGTCCACCGAGGAGCGCCATGAGAGCGCTCGCCGCAGCGAACTGGTCCGTGTCGCAGCGAGGCAGTTTCGCCTGCGCGGCTTTCACGGCAGCAGCACCCGCGAGATCGCTGCTGCGGCAGGCATGCAGCCGGGGTCCATCTTCTATTTCTTCGAGAGCAAGGAGGCCATGCTGCACGCGGTGATGCAGGATGGCATGACACAGGCTGCAGAGAGCCAGAACGCCGCGCTGCAAGCGCTGGGAGCACGTGCCAGCAGCGTGGAACGGCTGCGCGCCCTGGTGCGCAATCACCTGCAGATCATGGTGGGTGGCGAGAGCGATTTCATCCCCGTGATGCTCTACGAATGGCGCCTGCTCAGCGATGTGCAGCGCAGGCAGGTCAGCGCGCAGAAGGATGCCTACGAGGCGCAATGGATGCCCGTGCTGCAGGCGCTGTACCGCACCGGCAGGCTCAAGGCCCGTCCCGAAATCGCGCGACTGCTGATCTTTGGCGCACTGAACTGGACCGCACAGTGGTTTTCCGAGGACGGCCGCCTGAGCCTGGATGCGCTGACCGATCAATCTCTGGCACTGTTCATTGGAGAGCGCTGATGTACCGATCCGTTTTTCGCCCTGCGCTGTTTGCCGGGCAGGTGGTGGTGGTGACCGGCGGTGGCTCGGGCATAGGCCGCTGCATAGCGCATGAGCTGGCGGCGCTGGGCGCTCATGTGGCCCTGGTGGGGCGCAATGCGCAGAGGCTGCACAGCGTGCAGGACGAGCTGTCGCAGCAGGGAGCGCAAGCCAGCAGTCACAGCTGCGACATCCGCGAAGAGGCGGCAGTCAAGGTCGTAGTCGAAGAGATACTGACCCGGCACGGGCGTATCGACGCCCTGGTCAACAACGCGGGCGGACAGTATCTCTCGCCGCTTGCGTCCATCAGCGCCAAGGGCTGGCAGGCCGTGCTGGACACCAATCTCACCGGCGGCTTTCTCATGGCACGCGAGTGCCACGCACAGCACATGGCACGGCAGGGTGGCTCCATCGTCAACATGGTGGCCGATATGTGGGGCTCCATGCCGGGCATGGGGCATAGCGGCGCTGCGCGGGCGGGCATGGTCAGCTTCACCGAAACCGCTGCCGTTGAATGGGCTGCGCAGGGTGTGCGCGTCAACGCGATCGCACCGGGTTACATCGCCTCCAGCGGCATGGATCACTATCCGCCCGAGGCTGCGGACATGCTGCGCAAGATGCCGGCAACCGTGCCCGCGGGTCGCTTCGGCAACGAGGCCGAAGTGTCTGCCGCCGTGGTCTTTCTGCTCAGCCCGGCGGCCAGCTTCATCAGCGGAACGGTTCTGCGGGTCGATGGTGCCCGTCCTCAGGCGCGCATGGGCATGGGGCCGGTGGCTGCCAGTGCCGAAGTGCAGCAGCGCGTTGCGGTGCGCGCATTTGACGGATTTTCCCTCTATCGGACTCCCAAGGTGTTTCAGTCATGAGCGTCTTTGCATCCCAGTGGAATTCCGGCAGCGAGCTGGCGCAGCAGCGCCGGGTCGCCATGCTGGGGCGCATCGCCGCACTGCGCGAGCTGGAGCAGCGGGCGGCTCTGGCATCGCAGCGGGCCAAGCCGCAGTTTGAAAAACGTGGCCAGCTGTTGCCGAGAGAGAGAGTGGCGCTGCTGCTGGATGCGGGCAGGCCATGGCTGCCGCTGTGCACGCTGGCGGGCTTCATGCTGGACCAGGACGACCCGGCCAAGTCGGTTCCCGGGGGCGGAATGCTGGCGGGAATCGGTTTTGTCAGCGGTGTGCGGTGCATGGTGGTGGCCAGCGACTCGGGCATCGAGGCCGGGGCCATCCAGGAAAAAGGCCTGGACAAGATGCTGCGCGTGCAGGAGATCGCGTTGCAGAACAAGCTGCCCTTCATCCATCTGGTGGAGAGCGCGGGTGCCAATCTCATGCGCTACCGCGTCGAGGGCTTTGTGATGGGGGGGGCCTTGTTTCGCAACCTGGCGCGGTTGTCCGCGGCGGGTCTTCCTGTGATCACCGTGCAGCATGGCTCGGGCACGGCCGGCGGTGCCTATATGCCCGGGTTGTCGGATGTGGTCATCATGGTGCGCGGACGCTCGCGTGCGTTTCTGGCCGGGCCGCCCCTGCTCAAGGCGGCGACTGGCGAGATCGCGACCGAGGAAGAGCTGGGCGGTGCCGAAATGCATACCAGTATCTCGGGGCTGGGCGAGTATCTGGCGGAGGACGACCGCCACGCCCTGGGCCTGGCACGCACCGTGGTGTCTCAGCTATCTTCATGGAAGACGCCTGAAGCGGTTGATGCATATAAGAATAAAGCTATTGATTCAGGAGTTTCAGAGCCGCGTTATGACGCCGATGAACTGCTGGGGTTGATGCCGGCACACCACCGCGAGCCGGTGGACATGCATGAGGTCATGGCGCGGCTGGTGGACGGTTCCGAGCTGCTGCTGTTCAAGTCCGGCTACGGAGCCGCCACGCTCTGTGCGCAGGCGCATATCGGAGGCCACGCCGTGGGCCTGATCTCCAACAACGGCCCCATCGATGTGGCAGGTGCCAGCAAGGCCGCGCACTTCATTCAATGGATGTGCCAGCTGGGCCACCCCATCATCTATCTGCAGAACACCACGGGCTATATGGTGGGCAAGGACAGCGAGCAGGCCGGCATGATCAAGCACGGCAGCAAGATGATCCAGGCCGTGACCAACGCCACCGTGCCGCAGATCACCATCCAGTGCGGCGCCAGCTTCGGTGCGGGCAACTACGGCATGTGCGGCCGAGGCTATGCGCCGCGCTTTCTTTTCAGCTGGCCCGGTGCCAAGACGGCGGTGATGGGGGGCGAGCAGGCAGCCAGCACCATGCGTCAGGTCACCGAGGCCGCCATGGCACGCAAGGGCCTGCCCGTCGATGCCGAGCAGATGCAAAAGCAGTACGAGCAGATCGTGGCCATGTTCGAAGCCCAGGCCGATGCGCTGGTCACCAGCGGCTTGCTGCTGGACGACGGCGTGATCGATCCGCGCGACACGCGCGCAGTGCTCTCGTTCTGCCTGCAGACCTTGCACGAAGCGCAGCAGCGAACGGTGCGCCCCATGCAGTTCGGGGTCGCACGCATGTAGTGCCGCGCCTCTTTCCCCCATTTCTTCCAAACAGAACTCGACGGAGACAAGCCATGCAATGGACCCATGAACATCTGGAAGTGCGCAAGACCCTCAAACGCTATATCGACGAGAAGATCAATCCCTATGTCGACGCATGGGAGGAAGAGGAGATCTTTCCCGCACACCAGGTCTTCAAGGGGCTGGGCGACCTGGGCCTGCTGGGCCTGACCAAGCCCGAAGCCTATGGCGGCTCGGGGCTGGACTATTCCTACAGCCTGATGATGGCCGAGACTCTCGGGCATATCCGCTGTGGCGGCGTGCCCATGGCCATTGGCGTTCAGACCGATATGTGCACGCCCGCGCTGGCGCGCTTTGGCAGCGACGCCCTGTGCGAGCAGTTTCTGGCTCCGGCCATTGCGGGCGATATGGTCGGTTGCATCGGCGTGAGCGAGCCCGGTGCGGGCAGCGATGTGTCCGGCATCAAAAGCCATGCCCGCAAGGATGGCGACGACTACATCATCAGCGGCCAGAAGATGTGGATCACCAACAGCATTCAGGCGGACTGGATGTGCATGCTGGTCAACACCAGTGAAGGTCCGGTGCACAAGAACAAGAGTCTCGTCATGGTACCGCTGCGGGAGGGCCCGCGCGGCAGGCTGACCCCAGGCGTGGAAGTGGCGCAGAAGCTGCGCAAGATCGGCATGAACTCCTCGGACACAGGCCTGCTGTTCTTTGACGGGGTCCGCGTGCCGCGGCGCTATCTGGTGGGCCAGGAGGGGCAGGGCTTCATCTATCAGATGCAGCAGTTCCAGGAGGAGCGGCTCTGGGCCGCTGCCAGCAGCCTGCTCGCCATGGAGGACTGCATTCAGCAGACCATCGAGTGGGCACAGCAGCGACAGATGTTCGGCAGCACCCTGATCGATCAGCAATGGGTGCAGTTCAAGCTGGCCGAGCTGCAGACCGAAGTCGAGGCGCTGCGCGCGCTGACCTACCGTGCCGCCCAGATGTATATGGCGGGCCAGGATGCGCTGCAGCTGGCCAGCATGGCCAAGCTGAAGTCGGGGCGGTTGACGCGCGAAGTGGCCGACACCTGTCTGCAGTTCTGGGGCGGCATGGGCTTTACCTGGGACAACCGCGTCTCGCGCCTATACCGCGACGGGCGTCTGGGCTCGATAGGCGGCGGTGCCGACGAGGTCATGCTGGGCATCATCGGCAAGACCATGGGGCTGATCAAGCGCCAGGCACACTGAGGAGCGGCGCATGACTCAGGTGCTTGAAATCGAACGCCAGCCCTTGGGCAACGGCTTTGTGGAATGGTGGCGGCTGAACTCGCCGCAAACCCGCAATGCGCTGACCGACGAGCTGGTGCAGGCCTTGCGCGAACAGGCCACAAGAGCGCAGACGGATGCGCAGCTGCGCGTGGTGGTGCTGTGCGGCACGGGCGGGCATTTCTGTGCCGGAGGCAGCCTGGGCGGCTTTGCCAGCAGCATAGGCTCGCCGCTGCCTGCGGGGGCGCAGGACCCGCTGGTTCAGGTCAACCGCGAGTTCGGTCAGCTGCTGCAGGAGCTCGCGGAGCTGCCCCAGTTGCTGATCGCTGCTGTGCAGGGCGCTGCCATGGGCGGCGGTGTGGGACTGGTCTGCGTGGCCGACTGGGTGGTGGCGGATCAGCAGGCCGTCTTTGCGACGCCCGAGGTGACGCTGGGCATCGTGCCCGCGCAGATTGCGCCGTTTGTGCTGCGCAGGCTGGGCGACGGCGTGGCGCGCCAATGGCTGCTGGGCGGTCAGCGCTGGTCCGCAAGCCAGGCGCGGGAGGCCGGACTGGTGCAGGCCGTGATCCAGGCCACAGACGCTGTCCACTGGCAGAGCCAGCTGCAGCAGCAGCTCGAGATCTGCGCGCAGGCCGCACCACAGGCGATGGCCGCCACCAAAAAGCTGCTGGCAGCCATTGGGGGGCAAAGTCTGGATGCATCGCTGAACCAGGGTGCGCAGGTCTTTGCCAGCGCGTTGCGCAGCGCCGAAGCGAGGGCGGGGCTCAAGGCCTTTTCCAGCAAGCAGCCCGCTCCCTGGACCTGCAAGGCAGGAGGCACATCATGAAGCGCATCCTGATTGCCAATCGTGGCGAGATTGCGCTGCGCATCATGGCCACGGCCCGGCGCATGGGCATAGAGACCGTGGCGGTGTACTCGGATGCGGATGCGCAAAGCCTTCACGTGCAACAGTCCACGCAGGCCTATGCACTGGGCGGGCTGACATCGGCACAGAGCTATCTGGACATGCACAAGCTGCTGGCGGCCGCCAAGGCAACAGGGGCCGATGCCGTGCACCCCGGCTACGGCTTTCTCAGCGAGGATGCGGGCTTTGCCCAGGCCGTCCAGGAAGCGGGCCTGATCTGGATCGGCCCGCCGCCGGCGGCGATCCGCCAGCTCGGCAGCAAGGCCGCCGCCAAGCAACTGGCCAAGGCCCATGGCGTGCCCTGTCTGCCGGGCTACGAAGGCGACGACCAGTGTGACGCGCGCTTTGCCGACGAAGCCGCCATGATTGGCTACCCCGTCATGGTCAAGGCCGTGGCTGGCGGGGGTGGGCGCGGCATGCGGCTGGTGGAGAGTGCCCAGCAGCTGCATGCCGCTCTGAGCAGCGCACGTTCGGAGGCTCTGGCTGGCTTCGGCAACGGTGACTTGCTGGTGGAGCGTGCCGTCATGCATCCGCGCCATGTGGAGGTGCAGGTGTTTGCGGACGGGCACGGCCATGTGATTCATCTGGGGGAGCGCGATTGCTCGGTTCAGCGCCGACACCAGAAGATCATCGAGGAAGCCCCCAGTCCGGCCGTCAGTGCCGAGCAGCGCGAGCACATGGGCCGCTGCGCCGTGGCCCTGGCCAAGGCCGCAGGCTATGAGGGGGCAGGTACGGTGGAATTCCTGGTTGAAGGCCGGCAGTTCTATCTGATGGAGATGAACACCAGACTGCAGGTCGAGCATCCCGTGACCGAGGCCTTGACGGGCCTGGATCTGGTCGAGTGGCAGATTCGCGTGGCGCGCGGCGAAGCCTTGCCGCTGACACAGCAGCAGGTTCGGCTCGACGGCCATGCCATCGAGGTGCGGCTGTGCGCCGAAGACGAGAACTTTCAGCCCCATACAGGCGTGGTGCGGCATTTCTCGGCACCCGAGGCCGCCGTCTTCAGTCGCGCGCCGCTGCGCTTTGACCACGCGTTGCACACCGGCAGCGAAGTCACTCCCTATTACGACGCCATGCTGGGCAAGCTGATCGTCCATGCGCCAACGCGCGAGCAAGCCATCGACCGGATGATTCATGCATTGGGCAGCCTCTCGGTGCTGGGCTTGCCGACCAATCGCGCCTTTCTGATTGAGTGCCTGAACGACGAGGTGTTCAGGCGGGGCCAGGCTCTGATCTCCTATCTGGCGAGCGATGCGCCACGCTTGCAGCAGCTGCTGCGGGACAAGGAGGTCCTGGCGCACCAGCACTGGGGAGCGCTGTGCGCCGTGGGCCAAAGGCCGGGGCCGCTGGCCTGCAGCTATGCCCAGTTGCGCAAGCTGCAGCACCGGGGCCGGACGCAGGCACTGATGCTTCGGCCCGAGACCGCAGACAGCTGGCTGCTGCAGCGGCACGGCGCCGAGCCTGCGCTGCTGCAGGTCGACGCGCTGCTGGCCCATGGCTGGCGAGCGAGAGCTGCGGGCCTGAGCCAGACCGTGCAGGCCGTGGAGCTGCCCGCCGGGCAGGGCGGGCAGCGTTGGCATCTGCAGGCGGGCGACGTGGACTGGTGGGTCGAAGATGCAAGCTATGCACCGCCGGAGAATGCGGCGGCAGCGGGCCAGACCGCAGAGCTGCGCGCCCCGTTCAACGGGCGTGTGGTGCAGCTGGGCGTGCAGGACGGGCAGGTGCTGAAGGCCGGCGATGTGGTCGTGGTCATTGAGTCCATGAAGCTGGAGCACGGCCTGAGCGTGAAGGCCGACTGCCGCGTGGAGGCAGTGCTGGTCCATGCCGGCCAGCAGGTGGCGCCAGGCCAGGTGCTGCTGAAACTGGTGCCCATGCCTGGAGGACCCCCATGACGGATGCCGCCGAACGCGAAATGCTCTATGACCTGGTGCGCCGCTTCGCGCGCGAGCATATCGCTCCCCATGTCACGGCCTGGGACGAGGCCGGCCAGTTCCCACGCCAGCTCTATCGCCAGGCCGCCGAGCTGGGGCTGCTCGGCATCGGCTACCCCGAGGCGCTTGGTGGTACCGCGGCCACACACAGCCTGCGCGCCGCCCTGTGGCTGGCACTGTGCCGCCACGGCGGCAGCGGCGGCGTGCTGGCCAGCCTGTTGTCGCACAACATCGGCCTGCCGCCTGTGGTGGCTCTGGGCAGCGATGCGCTCCAGCAGCAGGTGGTACCCGATGTGCTGGCGGGGCGCAGGATCGCGGCGCTGGCGATTACCGAACCCGGTGGCGGATCGGACGTGGCGGCACTGCGCACCCGGGCCAGGCGCGAGGGCGACGAGTATGTGATCGAGGGCGAGAAGACCTTCATCACCTCGGGCATGCGTGCCGACTGGATCACGGTAGCGGTGCGCACGGGCGAGGACAGAGGTGCTTGCGGCATCTCCCTGATCCTCGTGCCGGGCGACAGCGCGGGACTGCTCCGCAGGCCGCTGCACAAGATGGGCTGGCAATGCTCGGACACGGCCCACCTGCTCTTTGACGGCGTGCGCGTGCCCGCCGCTCATCTGCTAGGGGTCGAAGGTGAAGGCTTTCGAGCCATCATGCACAACTTCAACGGCGAGCGCCTGGGCATTGCCTGCGCTGCGCTGGGCTTTGCCCAGGCCTGCTATGACGAGGCGCTGGCCTGGGCGCAGCAGCGCCAGACCTTCGGCGTGACGCTCAACCAGCATCAGGTCATACGGCACAAGCTGGTGGACATGCAGCAGCGCCTGCGCAGCACCGAAGCCTGGATCAACGCCGTCTGCGCACGTGCCGACGGCGGCGATAACGGGGCGGACTGGGTGGGCGAGGTCTGCGTGCTCAAGAACCACGCCACCCAGACCATGCAGTTCTGTGCCGACACGGCGGTGCAGATTCTGGGTGGCATGGGTTTCATGCGCGGCACGCTGAGCGAGCGCATCTACCGCGAAGTCAAGGTGTTGACGATTGGCGGCGGCACCGAGGAAATCATGAAAGAGCTGGCCGCGCGCCAGTGGCGTATCTAGCGCGGCTGTTGCAGCGGCCTCAGCCGTTGCCGGGAAATTTGAGCGAATCAGCCTGAAACGCTTGTGAATGAAGCGTTATCAGCTTCTATCCAAGGAGCGATATGTCCGACAAAGCCATTATTACCTGTTCCATTACCGGGGTACTGACCGATCCGAATCAGCATCATGTGCCCGTGACGCCGGAGCAGCTGGCGCAGGAGGCGCGCCGAGCCTACGACGCAGGCGCATCGGTGGTTCATGTCCACTTCAGGCGCCAGGAGGAGGGCAAGGGTCATCTGCCCAGCTGGGATCCGGCAGTGGCCAGGGCCTGCGTGGATGCCATGCGTGCAGCCTGCCCCGAGCTCATCATCAATCAGACCACTGGCGTGGTCGGCCCCGACTACCAGGGACCGTTGGATTGTTTACGTGCCACGCGTCCCGAGATGGCGGCCTGCAATGCGGGCTCGCTCAACTATCTGAAGACCCGCAGCAACGGAAGCTGGGCCTGGCCCCCCATGCTGTTCGACAACCAGCCCGCCAAGGTGCAGGACTTTCTCGATGTGATGGCCGAGACCCACACGCTGCCCGAGTTCGAGTGCTTTGACGTGGGCATCGTGCGCTGCGTGGGCATGTATGTGGAAACCGGCATGTACCGAGGCCTGCCCGAATACAACTTCGTGATGGGGGTGGAGTCCGGCATGCCGGCAGACCCCGATCTGCTGCCCATACTGCTCAGGCTCAAGATCAAGGATGCGCCCTGGCAGACCACGCTGATCGGGCGCAGCGAGATCTGGCCCACGCATTTGCGCACAGCCGAGCTCGGCGGACATCTGCGCAGCGGACTGGAAGACACTTTCTATCTGCCCGACGGCAGCAAGGTTGCATCCAACGCTCCTTTGATCGAGCAGCTGGCGCGCTATGCGCGCGATGTGGGGCGTGAGGTCGCCACTCCCAGGGAAGCCAGGCAGATGCTGCATCTGGCGGCCTGAATCGGGGAGAGCTTGCAGATGAACGCTTGTACTACTCCCCAGACCGTGGCCCAGGCATTGGCGCAGACCGTGGCCGCGCATCCAGACAGGACCGCCTACATCGACCAGGGGCGCAGCTACAGCTGGCAGCAGGTGGATGTGATGGCCGGCGCCTGGGCCGCCCATCTGTCCTCGCTGGGTCTGCGGCCCGGTGATCGCATCGGCATCATCCTGCCCAACGGTCTGCCCTGGGTGCTGAGCTATCTGGCTGCGGCGAAGACGGGGCTGGTCGTGGTGGGCCTCAGCGTCCGATACCGCGATGCCGAGCTGGACTTCATGCTGCAGGACAGCCAGGTCAAGGCCGTGCTTGCTCCGCGCGAGTTTGCCGGCTTCGACTACCAGAACACTCTGGCGCAGGCCCGTCGGCGTCTGGCGGCGCTGGAGCATCTGCTGTGGGTGGACGAGAGCTTTGAGCAGTCGCTGCAGCCGGGCGCAAAAGTCCCGCCTGCAGGCCCCGGCCCTGCACCGGATGACCTGCTGATGATCATCTACACCTCGGGCACCACGGGCAGGCCCAAGGCCGCAGGGCTGACGCATCGCTCTCAATTGGGCTCAGCGCTGGCGCAGCATGCGCATGTGAAGGCTGTGGCGGAGGATATGGTGCAACTGGCCATGCCGCTCAACCATGTGGGCGGCATTACCTGCGGCGTGCTGACCATGCTGCTGGCGGGCGGTTGCTGCGAGCTGGTGCCCATGTTCAGCCCCGAATGCGTGTTGAGGATGGCGCAAGAGCATCGGCCGACCTGGCTGGTGGGCGTGCCCACCATGCTGACGCTGCTGCTCATGCATCCGCTTCTGGCCGAGGTGGATATGAGCCGGCTGCGCCTGATTGTGGTGGGCGGATCGAATGTGGAGCCGGTGTTGCTGCAGCGGCTGCAGCAGCAGTTTCCGGGCGTGAACATCATGAATCTCTACGGTCTGTCCGAGACTTCCGGTGCCATCGCGATGACACCTTGGCAGGCGGATCAGCAGGCCCTGCTGCACAGCATCGGCAAGCCGCTGCAAGGGGTACAGCTGCGCGTGGCCGGGGCTGACGGAGAGGAACTGCGCAGCGGCGAGGTGGGGGAGCTGTGGTTTCGTGGTGCTGGGGTGATTCCGGCCTATGTGGGGCAGCAGCAGGACGAAGAGGCGTTTGCCGGCGGCTGGCTGCATTCTGGGGATCTGGGGCTTGTCGATGAGCGGGGCCTGATCTACCTCAAGGGGCGGCAAAAAGACATGTTCATACAGGGCGGTTTCAACGTCTATCCCAGCGAGGTCGAGAGCGTGATCGCCAGTCATGCAGGCGTGCTGATGGTCGCCGGCATCGGCGTGCCGGACCCTGTGTTGGGCGAGGTGGGGCGCTACTACATCGTGACCCGGCCCGGTGCCAGCGTGAACGAGGAGGAGCTGCTCGCGCATTGCCGCCAGCAACTGGCGGACTACAAGCTGCCGCGCCAGCTGGTGTTCCGCACCGAGTTGCCGTTGACCCCGGCAGGAAAGATCGAGAAAGCCCGTCTGCGGGCAGAGGAGTGAGGTCCGTGATGGTGCCGCCAGGCTTCTCGGATCTCCAGGTGATGGCGTGCGCCGGCATCCACGGCATCCGCCCGTGGGGTGCCCGCAGCGGTCCTGTCGCGCATCGGGCGCGGGAGCCTCTGCGGCAACCCCGGTCCCGCCTGATCTTCCTCGGCGCGCCGCAGTCCACCCTCGCCACGATGCCCTGGAACCATGGCCGGGCTGGCAGGGGCGCAGTGCACCATCTGGCGCGGGGGCCGGCGCAGGAGCGGGGCGGGCAGGGGCATCTGTGTGAATGCACGCTCGCACGGCTCCATCGCGGCCAAGGCAGGCTTGCGCCGCCGCGCAGTGCCAGGCCCTGCAGATGCACTGGTGCGCTCCATGGTGCCGCTGGGGCGCATGGGCACAACCGCAGATATGGCCCCGCGGGCCCTGTCTTCGGGCCGCGATGTGGCCGGCGACCGCCGGCACGGCCAGGGCCTTTGACGCAGGGCTCAGGGCCGCAGGGCCAGCTTTCGCCCATGGTTGCTGCCGCCGCGATGGCCATGCCGCAGCAGGATTAGAGACACAACAAGAAAAAGCGTGGGTTATGGGTTCCGGGTTGCACACTATCAAGGAGACAAACCATGATCGAGATGAGTCTGACGAAAGAGGCTCGGCGCATCCGGCGCATTGCGCTGGGTGACCTGCTCTATCGTAGTGCGCGCAAGTTCGGCAGCCGCACGGCGCTGGTCGATGGTGCCGAACGCATCGGCTATGACGACCTGGATGCGCGAAGTTCACGCTTCGCGCACTATCTGCTGTCAACGCTGGGGCCGGGCAAGCAGGTCGGCATGCTGTGCGCCAACTCCATAGACATGGTGGTGGCCTGCAATGCCATTCACAAAGCGGCTCAGGTGTGGGTGCCCGTCAATATCAGGCTGGAGGTATCGAGCATCGACTACATCCTGCGGCATGCCGAGGTGTCGGCAGTGGTGGTCGATCAGGAGCTGCTGGACCTGCCCGGACTGGCCGGGCTTTTGCAGCAGCTGCAAGTGCCGCTCGTCATCACGCGTGCGCGGCTGCCGCAGCCATTGCCGGGCATCTCTCTGGCGCAGGCCGAGGCAGGGCAGGCCGACATGCTGCCCGAGGTCGATATCGACGACAGCCAGGCCGCCTTGCTCATGTACACCAGCGGCACCACGGGCCATCCCAAGGGAGTGGTTCATTCGCATCTGTCGGTGTATGCAGCAGTCAAGGGCAATATCGACGAGATGAAATACGACGAGGCCGATGTGCTCAGTGGCTGGCTGCCCCTGTTCCACTGTGCCCAGCACTCGCTGGTGCAGACGGCGCTGGCGGCAGGCGCATGCACCGTGCTCACGCGGCAGTTCGTACCGGCCGAGGTGGGGCAGCTGGTCGTCAGGGAAGGGGTGACGATTTTTGTCGGGCTGCCCCTGATGTATGCGGCAGTACTGGCCGATCCTGACTTCTTGCCGACCACCATCCGGAAATGCATCTATGCCATGGCGCCCATCCCCAAGCCCTTGATCGCCCAGATTGCGCAGCGCATGTGTCGCGATATCGCGTTGGCCACCGGGCAGACCGAGATCTATCCGGCCACCATGACGTTCCATCCCTTGCTCCATGCCGAATGCGATGCCAATTTCTGGGGCCGATCACTGAGCACTTGCGAGACCGCCGTCATGGATGACGATGGCAATCTGCTGGGGCCCGGTCAGGTCGGCGAGATCGTGCATCGCGGCCCCAATGCCATGCTGGGGTATTTCAAGGATGCCAAGGCGACGGCTGAGGCGCAGAAGTTCGGCTGGCACCATACCGGCGACCTGGGCAGGTGGGACGCCCAGTGGCGCATGGAGTTCATCGACCGCAAGAAGGACATGATCAAGTCCGGCGGCGAGAATGTCGCCAGCGTGAAGGTCGAAGCGGTAGTGCTGGCTCATCCGGAGGTGGCCGCCGCTGCCGTGTTCGGCCTGCCGCATCCGCACTGGAGCGAGGCGGTCTGTGCCTTCGTCATGCGCAAGCCGGGCTCGAATGTCGACTCGGAGTCGATTCTGGCCCATTGCCGCCATCATCTCAGCGGGTTCGAGATGCCCAAGCTGGTGCATTTTGTGGAGGCATTCCCATCAACCGCCACCGGCAAGGTGCAGAAAAACGTGATGCGCCGCCAGTTCGAGCAACTGGCCAGGCAATTGTGGGGCAGTTGACCTCTGGCGTGTATACGGCATGGCCTGCCCCGGGCAGGCCATGCTTTCACGCGCTCTCGCGCGCCCAGTTCAGGACCGGGTCGGCGCGGGTTTCGATGAGCTTGTTGCGGGCCTTGAGCAGCGGGTCCAGCATCTCGGGCTGGGGCACGATCCAGTATTCGCCGCGCTCGATGGCTGCAAAGACACGCTCGGCAAACGCCTCGGCGTCCATGCCGTTTTCATCGAGCATATGGGTCATCATCCCGTGAAACTGCGCCGACGCTGTGCCAGGCGCTTCCCGGAAGATGGCCGTTTTCACGGGGCCGGGAGCCAGCAGCGAGACCTTGATCCTCGGATCGAGCGCGGCCAGTTCCCCTGCCAGTCCCTCGGTCAGTGCGACCACCGCGAACTTGGTGGCGGAGTAAGGCGTCATCATGGCGCTGGGTAGAAAGCCGCCCACGGATGCCGTGTTGATGATGCGGGCGGGCCGGTCGGCCTGGAGCAGGCGCGGAACAAAAGCGCGCAGGCCGTTGACGATGCCATTCACATTGACCTGCCAGGCCTGCTGCCACCTGGCGTCACTGATCTCCCAGCTATTGCCGGTGCTGAGCACGCCCGCGTTGTTGAAGAGCAGATCGACCTGGCCGAAAGCGGCATAGGCCTTCTCGGCCAGGGCATCCAGCGACGCCTGACTGGTGACATCGGTGGCCACGGCCAGGGCCTGATCTCCAAGTTCCTGGGCGATTTTCTCCAGACCCGTCTGGTCGCGGTCGGCAAGCACGACCCTGATTCCAAGAGCGACAGCCTTTCTGGCAAGGCCTGCACCGATTCCACTGGCTGCGCCCGTGATGACAGCAACTTTCATGATTTCCCCATTGGCTGAATATGAGTGGATTAAAACACTGCCTGCTCTTTGATATTGACCACGAATTCCCGCTTGACATGGATTGGAGCTGTTAACAGTCTGTATTGATTGATTCGACGAAAAACCTGCTTGACATATAAAAATCTGGGGCACAGTACGTCCGAATGGATTAATGGTTTTCACTAGGGACTGTAAACACAATCTGATTTTGTAAAGAGGAAAATTCAGAGTGATTTCAATATGAAAAATACCAAGAATCTCCATACTCATCGCCAATCGGTGGCGGTCAGTCAGTATTGAGGTTTGACAATGAATCCATTCATCAGTGGTTTGAAAGACAAAGTGGTCCTGGTCACGGGCGGCGCGTCGGGCATCGGCCTGGCCAGTGCCGAGGCTTTGGCCGCCAGCGGTGCCCGGGTGGTCTGCGCCGACCTGCAGCAAAGCCAGGACCTGCCGCAAGGCTGCGAATTTCGCCGGCTCGATGTGAGCAGCGAGAAGCTGACCGAGGAACTGGTGTCCGATGTGATCGAACGCTACGGGCAGATCGATGGCCTGGTGACATCGGCAGGAATCTCCCGTGTGGGCGATCTGGAGCACATGTCGCTCCAGGATTGGGAGCAGGTGCTGCAGGTCAATCTGACAGGAACCATGCTCAGTGCCCGTGCCGTGGCTGGCCCCATGAAACGGCGAGGCCAGGGTTCCATCGTCACCATCGCCAGCATCAACGGCATGCTGGGCAACCCGAACAATCTGGCCTATTGCACCTCCAAGGGCGCCGTGATCCAGATGGTGCGCAGTCTGGCAGCGGAACTCGGTCCCAGCGGTGTGCGGGTCAACAGCATCAGTCCCGGCTACATCCACACGCCCATGACGACGATGCTCGATGAACTGCCCGTCGGTCAGGCTTTCGCATCCATGCACCTGCTCAAGCGGGCGGGCAGGCCGCAAGAGGTCGGTAATGCCGTGGCATTCTTGCTTTCCGATATCTCTTCATTCATTACCGGGGTCAATCTCCCGGTCGATGGCGGTTTTTCCGCGGCCAAGGTCATTGCTATTTGAGGATTCCCCATGAAATATGATGTCATCGTGATTGGATGCGGAATGTCCGGCATTCTGGCAGGTATTCATCTGAAGAATAGTGGAAGGAAATTCATTATTCTGGAAAAAGCGAATAGATTGGGGGGGACCTGGAGAGATAATACCTACCCAGGTTTGACTTGTGATGTGCCATCGCACGCTTATACCTATTCTTTCGAGCCCAATCCCGAATGGTCCCGGGTGCTTCCGCCGGGAGCCGAGATTCAGCAGTATTTCGAAGGCGTGTTCCGGAAATACGGTATTGCCGATTATTCGCAGTTCGATACCGAAGTCACGCGTGCCGAATGGATGGGCGATGCCTGGACGCTGCAGGATCAGCATGGAAGGCAATACCAGGGCAAGGTGGTGATTGCCGCCACCGGTGTGCTGCATCATCCCAACTACCCTCATATCCAGGGCCTGGAGACGTTCGAGGGAAACACGATCCACAGTGCGCGCTGGGATCATTCGGTATCCCTGGACGGAAAGAGGATCGGGATCATCGGCACAGGCTCGACGGGCGTGCAAATCGTCTCGGCGCTTGCGGGACGGGCCAAGGTGCGGCATTTTCAGCGCACGGCCCAATGGATTTTCCCGGTCGAGAACCCGGCCTTCAGTGAAGAGCAGCGTGCCGAATTCCGCAGCAACCGCGACCTGCTGGTGTATCTGCAGCGCGAGCCCACGTATCTGGCGAATGTGGAGCGTTTTACCGAGGGGGTGCTGAACCCCGATTCCGAGCAGATTCAGGAGATCCAGAAAATCTGCCAGGACAACCTCGATGCTTCGGTGGCCGATGCCGCGTTGCGGCAAAAGCTGCAGCCCCATTACCGTGCCGGCTGCAAGCGTCTGATTTACTCGCCCGACTATTACCAGGCGATCCAGCAGCCGGATTCCGAGCTGATCACCGAAGCTATCGCCCAGGTCGAGAAAAGCGGCGTGAGAACCAGCGACGGCGTGTTGCACGAGGTAGACATCATCGTGCTGGCCACGGGATTCAAGACCGACCGCTATGTGCGCCCCATGCATGTGAAAGGTGTGAACGCTGCGACGCTGGAGCAGGCCTGGAGTGACGTACCCACGGCCTACAAGTCCATTTCGGTGCCGGGCTTTCCCAACTTCTTCTTCATGAACGGGCCGACCTCTCCCGTGGGCAACTTCTCGCTGATCGATACCTCGGAAATGCAGTGGGGTTATATCTCGCAGCTGATCGAGCGCGGGCAGCAACCGGGAGTGGCAGGGCTTTCAGCCAGTCCCGAGGCGCTGGCGCAGTACGACCGTGAGCGCCTGCAGGCCGCCAAAGGCTCTGTCTTCGGATCGGGCTGCAACAGCTGGTATCTGGACAAGAACGGCGTCCCCAACACCTGGCCCTGGTCGCAGTCGCGATTCAGGCAGGAGATGAGCAAGCCGGTTTGGCAGGACTATATCCACCACCAGACCGAGGCGGTCGAGGCCTGACGATCCCCTTGCGCCCGGCCCTGGCGGGCGCGCTCCATTCAATTCAAGGAGACCCCATGCAGATACATCCCGAAATGGCTGCCGTGCTGGAGCAGTTCAAGGATGCTCCGACCCTGGATTTTGGGGCCACTCCGGTGCCCGAAATCCGCAAGCTCATGGACCACATGGCCTTCCCGCCTGCCGACCTGCCCATGCATGAGGTGCGCGAGCTGCACATTCCCGGCGGTGATGACCAGTCGCTGAGGCTGCGCCTGTACCGTCCGGGTCCCGCTCGGGCGGCACCGGTCATGGTGTATTTCCACGGCGGGGGCTGGTGCATAGGCACGCTGGACACGCATGACAATCTGTGCCGCCAGCTGGCGCGAATGACCGGCATGAACCTGGTGTTGGTCGATTACCGGCTGGCTCCCGAGCATGTCTTTCCTGCCGCGCTTGACGACGCCTATGCCGCCACACGCTGGGTGGCGCAGCATGCGGCCGAGCTGCATTGCGATGCGCGGCAGCTGATGGTGGCGGGCGACAGCGCGGGTGGCAATCTGGCCGTCGCCACCTGTCTGCGCGCGAAGGAGCAGGGCTGGAGAGGCATCGCCCAGCAACTGCTGTTCTATCCGGTCTGCGATGCGCACATGGGCGCGCCGTCGCATGCGCTTTACGGCCAGATGCCGCTGCTCACCACCGAAGCCATGGCTGCGATGTGGCACCACTATCACCCCTCCAGGCCAGTCCACCCTCTGGCTTCCGTCATGGAGTACCCCGATGTGTCGGGCCTGCCCGCAGCGGTGCTGGTGACGGCGGAGCTGGATATATTGCGCGATGAAGGCGAGGCTTTTGGCTTGCGTCTGCAGCAGGCCGGCGTGCCGGTCGCCAGTCTGTGCGCGCAAGGGATGCCGCACGGGTTTGCCAACTTCGGCACCCTGGTGCCGGCGGTGGCGCGGTTGCTCGAAGAGGCCTGCGCAAAGCTGTCACCGGCCAAGGCCATGGTGGCGGACCCGTCCTGAATTTGGCAACTGTTCATGCGTACAGTTGTGTGTGATGGAAGCCTCAGCTTTTATCCCCGCATCATGTGGACGCTCTTGTGGAAAACTACGCATTCAAGCCCTGAAACCCGCGCCAGATGGCGCTTTGCACGGATTGCCTAAAAAATAGACGATTTGCGTGAAGGGATTAAATCAAGGGTTTTCACTAGTGGTTCTGAGGCAATAGAAAAGCCCGTCCACCGTTGCCGGTGGCGGGCTTCATCGGGGCGGGCGTGCGCTCAGGAAGGTTGCTGCGGTGTGGGGCGCGTGCGGTAGAACTGCATGGGGGTTTCCTTCATTTCCCGGGCATGTTGGTTGAGTACTGATTTCTTCATCTTGCCCACCACATGCATTTCGCAGGGCTTGCAGTCAAAACGCAGCGTGAGCTTCTCCTTGCCGTTGATCAGCTGCAGCGGCTCGGCCTTGATGGTGCCCTTGACACCGATCACGCCCTTGGCCTGCTTGGGGCACAGGCTCATCGAGAAGCGCACGCAGTGCTTGGTGATCATCAGCGAGACTTCGCCTTCCTCCTCCTTGCTCTCGTAGGCGGCGTCGATGATCTTCACGCCATGCTTGACGTAGAAGTCATGGGCTTTCTGGTTGTAGACATTGGCCAGGTAGGTCAGCGTGTCTTCAGGGAAAGGCACGGGGGGCTCCACGGGCTTGGCGCGGGGCAGTCGCACAAAGCCGTCGGCGCGGGCTTGCTCCAATGCGGCTACGGCGTCGCGGCGCAGCTGGTTCAGCACCGATGCCGGAACAAACCAGGGCTGGCTCAGATTCAGCGACATATCGTTCACTGAGAACACTGTCGCGCCAAAACGTCCCAGCTGCTCGCGCAACGATGCCTGCGCCTTTGCAGCATCCGAAGCGCTCTGGTGCACATGCTCGATGGCGGCCGTGCCGACGAAGCCGTCTTCATCGGTCAGCGTCAGCGCAAAGCCGCAAGCCGTTTCCTTGAACTCGGCCCACAGCCCGATGCGGCGTTCGCTGGACTTCTTCTCCAGCGTGCGCACCCAGTCCATATCGCGGTTGCGGTTGATTTCGAGGCCCTTGCGCAGATCCTTGAACTCGGCAATCTCGTTCTTCGGGAAGACACGCCAGATGCCTTTTCTGGCACTCACGCATTCGGCACGATTAATGTGCACGCCCACCAGTTCCTTTTGCAGATCGTAGTAGCACAGTCCGTCGCCGTTGTGCAGTTCGGCGGCCTTGTCGCTGGTCTCGATCTCGAACCACTTGTCGCCAACCTGGGTTACCCAGCCGATGGCGCGACCGGGAGTCTTGGGCGTGTCGAAGGCGCCGATGTCGTCCTTGCGGCCGTTGACGAAGTAGTCGGTGAACTCGCGGTTGAAATTCTGGTCCGGGTCGGGCTCGAACGAGAAAGTGGTGCGGCCTGACGACGAGCGCGCCAGCGGCTGATCGGAGAACTCGCGCTCCTCGATGATTTCGTCGAGCAGCTTGCGGTAGTGGGCCGTGATGTTCTTCACATAGCCCATGTCCTTGTAGCGGCCCTCGATCTTGAAGCTGCGCACGCCGGCATCGATCAGCGCACGCAGGTTGTCGCTCTGGTTGTTGTCCTTCATGGACAGCACATGCTTTTCATGCGCGATGATGCGGCCGCTGGCGTCCGTCACCTCATAGGGCAGACGGCAGGCCTGGTTGCAGTCGCCGCGGTTGGCGCTGCGTCCCGTATGGGCATGGCTGATGAAGCACTGGCCCGAGTAGGCCACGCACAGTGCGCCATGCACAAAGTATTCGATGGTGGTGCGGCTCGGGTCTGTCGCGGCGCGCACGGCGGCAATCTGCTGGAGATCCAGCTCGCGTGCCAGCACGATCTGCGACAGGCCGGCGTCCTGCAGAAAGCGGGCCTTTTCGGGCGTGCGGATATCGGTCTGGGTGGACGCGTGCAGCTGGATGGGCGGCAGATCGAGTTCCAGCAGGCCCATGTCCTGGATGATCAGTGCATCGGCGCCGGCGTGGTAGATCTGCCAGGCCATGTCGCGGGCACCTTGCAGTTCGTCGTCGCGCAAGATGGTGTTGAGCGTGATGAAGATGCGGCTGCCGAAGCGGTGGGCATGCTTGATGAGCCGCTCCAGGTCGCGGATGTCATTGCCTGCCGTCGCGCGCGCGCCAAAGGCCGGGCCGCCGATGTAGACGGCGTCCGCGCCATGATTGACGGCTTCGATGCCGATATCGGCATCACGCGCCGGGGACAGGAGTTCGAGCTGGTGGGGCAGGAGAGACATAGGGGCAGGATTATCTCAGCAAGCCCCGGTTCCGGCACGGCGGCGGGTAATCGCCCGTCTCAGACTCCGCGCGGACTGAAGGTTCGGGGGAAAACCACGGGCCCGCTGCGGTCCGCCAGCCGGTAGCCCATGGCGGGACGGTTCGATGTGCCTTCCACATGTCCGGCCTCAAGCAGAAAGTTCGCGGCCAGCATGCGGGTACGAAAGCCGCTCTTGTCCACGCTGCGTCCCAGCACGGTTTCATAGACTTGCTGCAGCTGCGGCAGGGTGAAAGGCTCGCTTAGCAGAAAAGCGGGCAGCGAGGTGTATTCGACCTTGCTGCGCAGCCTCTCCACTGCTGCTTGCAGGATGTGGCCATGATCGAATGCCAGTGCGGGCCGCCGCAGCAATTCATCAACGTCGAACCAGTCCACATCGGCAGCATTCGCGCCTTTGGTCAGTTGCAGCTCATGCGCAGGAATCAGCGCAAAGTACACATGGGTGGCCGACCAGCCACGCGGGTCGCGCTGTGCGCTGCCCCAGCTGCCGAGCTGCTCCAGATAGGGGCTGGCCACGCCCGTCTTCTCCTTGAGCTTGCGTGCGGCGCAGGCCTGCAGATCGGCATCCAGATCCACATTCACAAATCCGCCGGGCAGGGCCCAGAGGCCGGGGAATGGATCATCTTCGTTCCCTGGGCGTTGCACCAGCAAGACATGCAAGCGGCCTTGCGCAACCGTGAAGATCACCACATCCACCGTGGTGTAGGGACGGGGAAAGTCCGGCGCTGGCTTGGCGTGACGCTGTGTAACGGTCATGAATCAGGCTTGACGGGATGAAGAATGGGTTGTATTGTACAACTTGCATAAGTTGTTTAGTGCAACTTATTGGGTTCGGCACGCCGAAGCAAAGCCTTGCAGCCCGTCAGGCCCAGCGAGTGTGGGCGCGACTGGCTTGTCGCGACCCGCGCCGCATGGATGGCTGCCACGGCAGTGCATTCCGCTGCGGGTAGCCGGGTTGGCCGGTTGGAGCATAGAAAGAGAAAAGAGAACAAGAAAATGAATGATCGCCAGACCACCGCACGCAGCAGGTTCCTCAGCCTGGTGCTCAGGCACAGTCCCGAGACCATCGGTCTCCAGCTCGACGAGGCCGGCTGGGCCCGGACCGATGAACTGCTGGCCTGCCTGGCACGCTCGGGCCGGCCGACCCGCCTCGAAGAGCTGCAGCGCATCGTGGCGGACAACAACAAGCAGCGCTATTCCTTCAGCGCGGATGGCAAGCGCATACGCGCCAATCAGGGCCACTCCATCAAGGTCGAACTGGGTCTTGAAGCCAGCAGCCCTCCGGCAGTGCTCTACCACGGCACGGCCACGCGTTTTCTGAATGCGATTTTTCATGAGGGCCTGAACCGGCAGTCACGTCACCATGTCCATCTGTCCGAAAGCGTGGAAGTGGCCTCTCAGGTCGGCAGTCGCCATGGCAAGCTGGCGCTGCTGCAGGTGGACGCCGCGCGCATGCAGAGCGAGGGCCATGTGTTCCTGCGCTCCGACAACGGCGTGTGGCTGACCGATGCCGTGCCGGTCCGCTATCTGCAGAAGCTGACGCCATGACGTCCTCGAGCCTCATCGCGCTCGACGCGGACGGCGTATTGCTCGACTACAACCTGGCATATGCATCCGCCTGGGAGCAGGTCTTTGGCGAGCGGCCCGTGCTGAGGCGGCCCGACGCCTACTGGGCCATGGATCGCTGGGGTGTTGCCAGCCTGCAGGAGGAGGCCCTGGGCCGCTTTCGCGCCAGCCTTGATGCGCAGTTCTGGTCCAGCATTCCCGCGATTGCGGGGGCGCTCCATGCGTGCGAGCAGCTGTGCAGCGCCGGCTACGAGCTAGTCTGCGTGTCGGCGATCAAGCCACAGTTCGCCGAGGCCCGGCAGGCCAATCTGCGGCGGCTGGGCTTTCCCATCGCGCGCGTGATCGCCACCAGCGGCCGTGCCGCTCCTGGCCTCAGTCCCAAGGCCCAAGTCCTGGCGCAGTTGCAGCCCCTGGCCTTTGTCGATGATTTCCTGCCGTATTTCGAAGGCGTGGGTGCCCGGATTCACAAAGCCCTGGTGCTGCGCGAGCAGGGCGGATCGCCGAACGCCGGGCCGGGCCTGAAGCGCATTGACTCCACCCATGCCAATCTGGCGGGATTTGCCCGCTGGTGGCTGAACCCTTATCAAGAAGAACAGACATGAACCGAGATTACGACATTCGATCCGTCGCCGACCTGGTGGCCCTGCTCGATCAGGGCTACCGCCCCAAATACCTTTGCTTCTGGGGCCATCAGGCTGAAAAGAATGGCTCGGCGGGCAAAGGCTGCCTGAGCCAGTGGTTTCCTGCCCCATTCATCGTCGATGGGGACCGCTTTGCCACGGCGGAGCATTTCATGATGGCCGGCAAGGCGCGGCTGTTCGGCGATGAAGTGGCTCGCGCCCAGGTGCTGGCTGCGCCGTCTCCAGCCAGTGCCAAGCAGATCGGGCGCAGCGTGCGCAACTTCGACGAGGCACGCTGGAAGGCGGAGTGCTTCGACATTGTGGTGCGTGCCAATGTCGCCAAATTCGTGCAGAACCCGGCCATGGCGGAGTTTCTGCTGAGAACCGGTGAGCGTGTGCTGGTCGAGGCCAGTCCGCGCGATCGAATCTGGGGTATCGGCCTGGGCGCAGCCCACCCCGACGCCGAGCAGCCGCGCAAATGGCTCGGACAGAACCTGCTGGGTTTTGCGCTGATGGCCGCGCGCGCTCAGTTGAGAGCCGGGCAATGAGGACGCCGGACCGCTTTGAAGGCGCTCTGCTGGGGCTGGCCTGCGGCGATGCCGTGGGCACGACGCTGGAGTTTCAGGCGCGTGGCAGCTTCCTCCCGTTGACCGACATGGTCGGGGGCGGGCCGTTTTCGCTGAAGCCCGGACAATGGACGGATGACACGTCCATGGCTCTGTGCCTGGCCGAGAGCCTGCTCGTCAAGGGCGATTGCGACCCCGGTGACCAGATGACACGCTATGCCAACTGGTATCAGTGGGGCTACTGGAGCTCCACCGGTCACTGCTTCGATATCGGCATGGCAACGCGCGAGGCGATACAGCACTATCTGCGCACCGGCAACGCACTGGCCGGCAGCGAAGATGCGCGCAGCGCCGGCAACGGCTCGCTGATGCGGCTGGCTCCCGTGGCCATGGCCTACGCTCATGACGAGCGCGCGGCCCAGGAGCAGGCGGTGTTGAGCTCGCGCACCACCCATGCGGCAGCGGAGTGCCTGGATGCCTGCCGCCTGTTTGCCGTGGCATTGAGCCGCGCCCTGCGGGGCGCAGACAAGGCTCAGGTGCTGGACCTGGCCGCGCTGCCGTTGGGCAGCCCAGGCATCGCCGAGATTGCACAGGGCCGCTGGCGCAGCAAAAACCGCGAGCAGATCCGGAGCTCAGGCTATGTGGTGCACAGTCTGGAGGCCGCCCTGTGGTGTTTCGAGCGACATGAGAGCTTTGAAGCTGCCGTGCTGGAGGCTGCCAATCTGGGGGACGATGCCGACACCACGGCGGCCATCGTCGGCCAGATTGCGGGGGCGTTCTGGGGGCGCAGCGGCATTCCGGTGCATTGGCTGGAAAGACTGCATCAGCAGGCCGATATCCGGGCGCTGGCGCAGTCCCTCCATGCGCTCAACCAGGCGCTTGCCCCATAGCTGGCACGGCCATCTCTTGAACGTGGGGCCTGTGCAGCTCCTGCAATCGGGCCACAGGCTCCCGGAGGTCGCACAATCATGGCGGCATGCTGCACCTGGCCTGTCAGGGCTGCGGTGCCTGCGAACGTGACGGATTGCTTTTTCCGTGAAAAGCGGGTGCGGCGGCCCGTAAAATCCGACATGGCAGGCGACATCGCTGTCCTCGGCATATGCGCTGGCGGTGTGGCGGTGCGCGAGCGAGCTTGCCAGCTTCCGCAGCCCTGTCGTCAGCAATCGCCGTCTGCGCGCAAGGCCGGAAGATCCGATCCCGATCCGGCAGCCTTTTTTCATGCAGCGTTGCTGCATGGAACGGGTCTTCGGTTGCACATTGACGTGGCACGCAAGATTTGCCGACACGCTGCAGGCTCCGGTCTGGCGTAGGCTTGCATGCCACAGCCTTCCGCTTCATCAAGGAGAAAGCATGTCCATGAATGATCGCTCGTCCCAGGGCCGCCGTGTTCTCACCTCGTCTGTCCTGAGCCTGGCGCTGGTCGCCGTGTCCCTGTCGGCTGCTTTTGCGGCGGACGCGGAAAAGCCGCTGGTGGTGCGCATCGCCCATGGCGGCCCGGTCTCGGGCCCCATCGCAGGCCTGGGAAAGGATGAGGAGAACGGCGTGCGCATGGCGATTGACGAGCTCAACGCCCGCAAGCTGCAACTGGGCGGGCGGCCTGTGCAGTGGAAGCTGGAGGCCGGTGACGATGCGGGCGACCCCGGTCAGGCCGCGGCGCTGGCACGCCGATTCTGCGACAAGAAGGTGGCGGCCGTGGTGGGGCATCTTCAGTCAGGCACGACCTTGCCCGCCGCCAAGATCTACAACGACTGCGGTATTCCCAATATCACCCCTGCAGCCACCAATCCCGCGATCACCGAGGCCGGCTATGACGACACCTTCCGCGTCATCGCCAATGACCGTGCCATGGTCAATGCCTTGCTGGACTATGCCGTCAAGCATCAGGGTGTCAGACGCATCGCGATCGTGGACGATCGCACGGCCTATGGACAGGGTATCGTCAAGCTGTTTGAAGCCGCAGCGGCCGAGCGCGATGTGCAGATCGTCGACAAGCAGTACACCAGCGACAAGGTCACGCAGTTCTCGTCCATTCTCACCGCCATCAAGGGCCGCAAACCCGATGCAATCTTCTTCGGCGGACTCGACGCCCAGGCCGGGCTCATGCTGCGCCAGATGTCGCAGCTTGCCATGAATCAGGTGAAGTTCCTGGGCGGCGATGCGCAATGCTCGGAGCGCCTGCCAGCCCTGGCGGACAGGGTGCCGGCGCTCAGGAATGTGGTTTGCGTGATGAGCGGCAGCTCCCTGGGCAATATGCCGGGGGGGCTGCACTGGAAGCAAAGATACGACCAGCACTTTCCCGGCCAGTATCAGGTCTACAGCCCTTACGCCTATGACGCGACCATGGTGCTGGCCAAGGCCATGCTGAGCGCCGATTCAGCCCAGGCCGAGGCGTATCTTCCGCGCCTGCGCCAGATCCGTCACGAGGGCGTGACCGGCACGATTGCCTTTGATTCGCAGGGCGAGCTGCAGAGTCCGCGTGTCACGCTGTATGGCTATGACTCCGGGGAGCGCAGGGAACTGGTGATCAGCGGCCATTGAGCGGAACAGGTTGTTCAAGCAATGGCCACTCGCGACTTGTCCGTCGGACGCATATAGCTATGGATCTGGATCTTTCCGTGCATGAGCACTTCATGCGCCAGGCGCTGGAGCAGGCGCGCTGCGCCGCCGCCTGCGGCGAGGTGCCGGTGGGGGCCGTGGTCGTCAAGGACGGGAACGTCATAGGCCGAGGCCATAACAGCCCGCTGTCGGCCCAGGACCCGACAGCCCATGCCGAGGTGCAGGCCCTGCGCGAGGCGGCACGGACTCTTGGCAACTACCGGCTCGAAGGCTGCACGCTGTATGTGACGCTGGAGCCCTGCACCATGTGCAGCGGTGCCATGCTGCATGCGCGCGTGGACGCCGTGGTCTATGGTGCGGCCGAGCCTCGGACGGGGGCGGCCGGATCGGTGCTCGATGTGTTCGGCTACGCCGCCATCAATCACCGGACACGGGTGCTGCGTGGCGTGCTCGCCGGGGAATGCGCAGCCCTGATGGCCGAATTCTTTCAGCGTCGCCGCCGGGAGCAGAAGGCGCAGCAGCCGCATCCGCTCAGGGACTGGGCGCTGCGCAATGGCGATGAGGCGTTCGCCGACCTTCCCGGCTGGCCCTGGGGTGCGCACTGGCGCAGCGACCTGCCGGCGCTGCAGGGGCTGCGACTGTCCGTGGTCGATGAAGGACCCGAGGACGCCGCGCTGACCTGGCTGTGTGTGCATGGCTGCCCGGGCTGGGGCTATGGCTTCCGGCATCTGATGCCCGAATTGCTGGCCGCCGGTCATCGTGTGGTGGTGCCCGATCTGCCGGGTTTCGGCCGCAGCGACCAGCCCAAGAAAGACCAACGGCACAGCGCGCAATGGCATTCGCAGGTCCTCGCAGAACTGATCGAAGCGCTCGACCTGCGGCGGCTGGTGCTGGTCGGGCAGGGCGATGGCGGCCGCCTGGGTCTGGCCGCAGCCCAAGCCCGGCCTGAGCGGTTCGCCGGGGCATGGCTCATCGATACCTGGCCGCTGAACGCACAGCCAGAGCAGCGTCGGCAATGGTTTGAACAGGCTGCGCGCAAACCGGCCTGGAATGTGGCCAGGGCCATGGCCGCCTTGGAAGGGCCGAGCAATGCCGGGGAAGCCGAGAGGCATGAAGAGCTGCGGGCCTGGAATGCCCCGTTTGCGCAGCCTGGCCATCGTGCCGCGCTCAGGGCCTGGCCGCGGCTGCAGACCGAGCTGGCAGCGCCGCCCGCCGGACTGCTGCAGCAGTGGGCGAAGGCCGGCAGGCTGTGGCTACAGCCCGCTGCCGCGCAGCAGCCCGTGTCTGCTGCGCAATGGCACGCGGCCTGGCTGCAGGCCGTGCCGCAACTGGCTGCGCATGCAGGTGCCTGGCGGCAAACCCGGCCTGGTGCTCCGGTTCCTGCAGCAGGGCAGGGCGGCGGAGCTGCGGCTGTGGAATACTTTGCGCCGTAGCCCGATCGGCCAGGCCGGCGGAGCAAGCATCTGAACCAGGACTTATGCAAACAAGAATGCAACAAGGGCCCGCCTTCCGAGGCAGTCGCCCGGCCTGAACCTGTTTTGCGCAAGTCGCATGAACTTCTGAATCTGCGGATTCACCCACTTTTCACGGAGCATGCGGCCGGTGGCCGCATGAAAAGGCTTTGGCAACCTCGCGCAAATCCCCTGCATCCACTACAACGGCCCAGCACCACGCCCATTCGCACGGGCAGGAGCCTGCCCAACAGGCACATGTGCATGACGAGCACTGCAGCCATGAGCACGGCCACCACGATCATCACGACCATGTGCACAGCGCCGATGGCAGCTGCTGCGGCCATGATCACCGCCCTGGCGCCAAGCACATCTATATCTATTCCCCCTCGGGGGCGGTGCGCGACAAGGCGGCCTTCCAGCGCGGCATCAAGCAGCTGGAGGCTCTGGGCCATGAGGTGGAGGTCGACACCGATGCGCTGGCCAGCAGCCAGCGCTTTGCGGGGGACGACGCCACCCGTCTGGCCGCCATCCATCGCGCAGCCGCCAGCGGAGCCGATGTGGCGCTGATTTCGCGCGGCGGCTACGGTCTCACGCGCATCCTGCCGGGCATCAAGTACAAGACCGTGGCCAAGGCGATTGCGGGCGGCACCAAGTTTGTCGGCCTCAGCGATTTCACGGCTTTTCAGCTGGCCGTGCTGGCGCAGACCGGCTCGGTCACCTGGGCCGGCCCTGCGCTCAACGCCGACTTCGGTGTGGACAGCAAAAAGACCGGCCAGCCCGTGGACGACATCATGCTGGACTGCTTCGAGGACCTGCTCAGTGGCCAGGGGGAAGGCGCAGGCTGGCAGATGCCCCGGATTGGCGAGCTGCCCAATGGCAAACCCCAGCTCAAGGACTTCTATGTTCCCGGCGCAGCCACCTTGTGGGGCGGCAATCTGGCGGTGCTGGTGTCCCTGCTGGGGACGCCCTACTTTCCGCAGGTCGATGGCGGCATTCTGTTCATCGAAGACGTGGGCGAGCATCCCTACCGGATCGAGCGCATGCTGACGCAGCTGCTGCTGGCGGGCGTGCTGCAGAAGCAGAAAGCCATCGTCTTCGGCCAGTTCACCGAATTCAAGCTCACCGCGCACGACAAGGGCTTCAAGCTGCAGACCGTCATCGACTGGCTGCGCATGCAGCTCAAGCGCCCCGTGCTGCAAGGCCTGCCCTTCGGGCATGTGCCCACCAAGGTATTGCTGCCTGTGGGGGCGCAGGTGTCGCTGTCCGTGGAAGGACGCGATGCGCTGATCTACTGGGGACATGTCTGAGGGCGGTCTTCCGCCGCGGACGCCGCTAGCGTCACCAGCATGGCCTGCGCCTTGTGCTGCGCCCGATGGCTCTCTATCTGATAGCTGTTGGCGTAGGCCGCATATGGGCTGAAAGCCAATCTGGCTTGAAATTTTGGAGATCGGAAAGGACGCACGCATGGGCAAGGCTGCACTGCAGTGGACCGAGGAAATGCTGGCCTGCCTGGGCCGGGAGAAAGATGCCGTGCTGGCCGAGCGCTGGGGCACATCGGCCAAGACGGTCAACCTCAAGCGCAATGCGCTGGGCATCCCGGCTTACGGGCATTTCCAGTGGACCCCTCAAGCGCTTGCTCTGCTGGGCCAGGAGGCTGATGCCGAGGTGGCAAGGCAGCTGGGCATCAGCAAGGCCAGCGTGGTGGCCAGGCGTACCGAGCTGGGTATTGCCTCGGTGACGGGCGCTGTTGCCAGCAGTGCTTTTGACTGGTGCGACGAGGCGGTGGCCTTGCTGGGCACCGCGTCCGATGCCAGGATTGCCGAGCAACTGGGCCTGAGCCGCCTGACGGTCTACAACGCTCGCATCGCCCGAGGGATCGCGGCTGCGGGCCGGGGAGCCGGCAAGCGCCGCGAGCCATGAGCTTCGCTGGCGCACCGGCCTCCGGGCCGGGGCCGACATGGCCGCAGACCCCTCTGCGCGCGGTATTGCTGGGCTGGGTATGGCTGGCGGTGCTTGCGGGCTTTTCCCACTGGCTGACGCGCCTGCCGCCCTGGGCCTGGCTGCTCGCCGTCCTGCTGCTGGTGCTGCTGCCCGCCTGGGGACACTGGCTGCTCTTGATGCTGCGCAAAAAGCTGCTGCGCCTGCAGTTTGCGCCACACGGGCATATGGGCCGCTGGCTGTCCGGGGGCTGGTGGTCAGGCTGCAAGGCATTGGCGCTGGCCTTGCTGTTGTGCACCAGCGCACTCTGGCAGTCATGGTTTTTGGCGCCCTGGGAGTGGGGGCTGCTGGCACTGGCTCCCTTGCTCCATGTCTTGCTGGCCTCGGGCATGCAGGCGGGGCTGAAGCGAGAGTTCTCATCGACGGCCTTTGCCTGGGCCTTCACCCAGCGTGCTGCGACCTGGCTGCTGCTGGTGTTGCTGGGTGGTGGCTGGCTCTATGGCATGGCGAGTCAGCAGGATCTGGGGCGGGCGCTGTCGGCCGGCATGGAGCCCGAATCGCTGGATCTTGCGCTGGCCCGGATTCATGCTGCGCCCTCGGGGCTGGTGCGCTGGGGGCTGGATGCCCTTCTGGCCGTGCAACTGGCGAGTGGGGCCATGGCCGACCTGCCTCAGATGCCCGTGCTGCGCCTGTTGTTGCTGGCGCTGTTTGGCCCGGTCGGCGTGCTGCTGTGCCTGGGGCGCGCCATGCAAGGGGCATCGGCTTCCTCGGCCCTCCTGCAGCAGGCCAGGCCCTCCGGGACGGAGTGCAACGGCGTGTCTTCGTCCGCAGCGCCTTTGCGGGCCCTGCTGGCAGTGCTGGTGCTGGGCATTCTGGTGCAGACCGCCGCCAGTCTCGACGGGCTGGCACGTGCACACGACAGTCCTCTGGCACTCAGGCGTCTGCCCGAGTGCGAGCGCATTGGGCCGCAACTCTACAGTCTCGGCACGCTGGACGCCACACGCCAGCAGGTTCTGCAGCTGCTAGGCCGGGCCCAGGCCGGACAGGCCCTGTGCCAGAGCATCCCGGAGATGGGCCGGCAGCTGGATGCCGCCGTCGAGCGCTATCTGGACTGGTATTTCAGTCTGGGGGCGGAGTGGGGCCGCATCCTCAGTCTGCTCACCGGCGACGTGAGCCAGTTTCTGCAGAACAAGCTCAGCGAAACCCTGGGAGCCACGCCAGGTCTGGAGGGCTGGGTGCAGACTCTGCAAAAGCAGGCATTGAGCAGCGGCGCTGCTCTGGCCGAGGGCCAGCAGCGCATCGAGGAAACCCTGGCGCGCCATCATCTGGCGCTGAGTCCCGAGCAATGTCTGGTGCGTGCCGAGGTGGCCAGCCTGCCTGCGCTGGAGCTTCTGGGCGATGCACGCCAGCGGCTGACGGCCAGCGCCCTGGTGGGCACGGGGGGCGGTGCTTTTGCCGCGGCCGTTGCAGGCAAAGCCATGGCCAAGGCCTCGATGAAGGCCGCCGGCAAGGTGCTGGCCAAGGCCGCTGCCAAGCAGGGTCTGGGCAAGGCCGGGGCAGCGGTAGCCGGTGCGGCCGTGGGCTCCGTCGTTCCTGGTGTCGGCACGGCCGTGGGCGCGGTGGCGGGAGCGGTTGCCGGTGTGGTGCTGGGCGTGGGGATCGACTGGGCAGCTCTCTATGCCGAAGAACTGCTGACACGTGATGCCATGCGCGCCGATCTGCGTGCCTCGCTGGGCGAGCAGCTGCAGGGCCTGAGCCGGGCCATGGGCTGTCCCTAGTCGACCTCGCAGCCGGCCCGATGCGGGGTCAGGAGCCGCGAAAACCTGTGCTGAGGGTGCTGCCTTGGGCTGCATTCCGTCGGGCGCAGGCGTACAGTGAAGTCTCGCTGCAGGAGTTGCATATGCTCAATTACTCCCTCATGAAACCCGAAGGCATCTTGCTGCTGGAGCCCCATGGGCCCCTGACCGAGCAGGATTTCGACGGCGTCAGCCAGGACGTGGACGATTTCCTGGCCGAGCACCCCAAACTCCATGGCGTGATGATTCAGTCCAAGGACTTCCCCGGCTGGGAAAACTGGGCCGGCTTCAGCGCCCACATGGGCTTTGTCAGAGAGCATCGTCATCAGGTGGAGCAGATCGCTCTGGTGACCGACAGTCATCTGGCGGGCATGGCCGAATTCGTCGGCAGGCATCTCACGCATGCCGAGGTCAGGCATTTCCCGTTTACCGACGATGCCATGGCCATGCAGTGGCTGCATGCAGCCTGAGCTGCCTGTCTGAACCAGTCCGGCAACTCTGCCGCCGAGCTGCGGCCGAGTTGCCTGGATCAGCCTAGCCCTGTTTTCGGTGGCCGGTTGTCGCGCTCGAAGCAGTCGCACCGGCGGCTACCTGCTGCGGGGCCTGTGCGTAGCGCTTGAACTCCATGGTGTAGGTGGCGCGGCCCTGCGTCATGGAGCGAAGGTGCGTGGCATAGCCGAACATTTCCGATAGCGGCACCTCGGCCCTGATGGTCTTGCCTTCGCCCGCCATATCGTCCATGCCCTGCACGGTGCCGCGGCGCGAGGACAGGTTGCCCATCACGGCACCCGCGTATTCCTCGGGCGTTTCGACCTCGACGGCCATGATGGGCTCGAGGATCACCGGCTGGGCCTTTTTGCAGGCATCCTTGAAGCCCAGGATGGCGGCCATGCGGAAGGCCTGCTCCGACGAATCCACCTCGTGGTAGGAGCCGAAGGTCAGCCGCACCCGGACATCGACCACCGGGTAGCCGGCCAGAACGCCGGAGTTCGTGGCTTCGCGCAGACCTTTTTCCACGGCGGGGATGAATTCGCGCGGAATCACGCCGCCCTTGATCTCGTCCACGAACTCAAAGCCTTGGCCCGATTCCAGCGGCTCCACGGTGAGCACCACGTGGCCGTACTGCCCCTTGCCGCCGGACTGGCGCACGAACTTGGCGTCCACGTCGCGGACTGTCTGGCGGATGGTCTCGCGGTACGCCACCTGGGGCTTGCCCACGTTGGCGGCCACGTTGAATTCGCGCCTCATACGGTCGACGATGATTTCAAGGTGCAGCTCGCCCATACCGGCAATGATGGTCTGGCCCGACTCCTCGTCGCTGGTGACTCTGAAGGACGGGTCTTCGGCGGCGAGGCGCGCCAGCGCCTGTCCCATTTTTTCCTGATCTGCCTTGCTCCTGGGCTCCACAGCCTGGGCGATCACGGGTTCGGGAAAGGAGATCTTTTCCAGCACGATGGGTGCCTGCGGATCGCACAGCGTCTCCCCGGTGCTCACATCCTTGAGGCCCACGCAGGCCGCGATGTCGCCGGCGCGGATCTCGTCGATCTCCTGACGGGCGTTGGCATGCATCTGCACGATGCGGCCGATGCGCTCCTTCTTGCCCCGAATCGGGTTGTAGACCAGGTCGCCTTTGGCCAATACGCCGGAGTACACGCGCACAAAGGTCAGCTGGCCCACGAAGGGGTCGGTCATGAGCTTGAACGCCAGGGCAGCGAAACTTTCGTCATCACTGGCGTGGCGTACCAGCATCGTGCTGGCGCTGTCGTCTTCGCTATGGCCCTCGACGGCAGGCACATCGAGCGGAGAGGGCATCAGCTCGACAATCGCGTCGAGAAGACGCTGAACGCCCCGGTTCTTGAAGGCCGAGCCGCAGAGCATGGGCTGAATTTCGGTGGCTATCGTGCGAAGCCTCAGGCCGGCGATGATGTCCTCGGCGCCGAGGTCGCCGCTGTCCAGGTATTTCTCGGTCAGTGCTTCATTGGCCTCGGCGGCAGCCTCCACCATCTTCTGGCGCCATTCCTGGGCACTGGCCAGCAGTGCCGGGGGGATCTCCTGGTACTCGAACTTCACGCCCTGCGACTCGTCATCCCAGAAGATGGCTTTCATCCTGATGAGGTCGACGAGGCCGTGAAAATCGGCCTCGGTGCCGATGGGAATGACGATGGGCACAGGGTGGGCCTTGAGACGGTCCACCATCATCTGGCGCACACGAAAGAAGTCGGCGCCTATGCGGTCCATCTTGTTGACGAAGGCCAGGCGCGGCACCTTGTACTTGTTGGCCTGGCGCCAGACGGTCTCCGACTGCGGCTGCACGCCGCCCACGGAGTCGTAGACCATCACAGCGCCGTCGAGCACGCGCATGGAACGCTCGACCTCGATGGTGAAGTCCACGTGTCCGGGGGTGTCGATGATGTTGATGCGGTGGGCCGGGAAGTTGTGCTCCATGCCCGACCAGAAAGCCGTGGTGGCTGCCGAGGTGATGGTGATGCCGCGTTCCTGTTCCTGCTCCATCCAGTCCATGGTGGCAGCGCCGTCATGGACTTCGCCCAGCTTGTGGTTGACGCCGGTGTAGAACAGTATGCGCTCGGTCGTGGTGGTCTTGCCGGCATCGATATGCGCGGAGATGCCGATATTGCGATAGCGTTCTATGGGCGTGTGGCGAGCCATGATGACCTCCCTGAAACACAGTTCTGAAACTGAAACGCCGGCACCACGGCTGCGGTGCCGGCAGGCAGAGAAAACCCAAGGGAAATACTAGAGAGATGGCTACAAGCTCACTGCCAGCGTGGGTATGGTGTGGGGCATGCAACAGCATCGGCAGGCCATGGCCCCGGGCCTCGATTCCGGAGCTCGCCGGGCTTGCCCCTGAATCGGAAACCCTATGCACAAAGGACTTGTGAACATGTCAGAGCAGAGCATTCAGACAGCGGCCCACAAAATGGTCTACATCCTCGTGGTGGAGCAAAGCTTGCGCGCCGGCGAAGGCATGAGCGAGCAAGTGCTTGCCGCCGACCTGCAAAAGCATGGCATCGGTGAAGGCGAGCGCCAGTCTGCGTTGGACTGGGCCGTCGGCAAGGGCTGGCTGGAAAAAGCCGAAGGCGGCGAGGTACGCCTGACCGAAGCCGGCTTCGACATGAATTTCACGCAGTAGCGGCAGGCGTCGGGCAGCGGCCGCCGCCTCGGCGTCTACTCCAGATAGACGCCTTTTTCCTTCTTGCGTGCCCGCATGCCGGTGCGCAGGAACAGCTCGCTGCCGCCTTGCACGGCCAGGGGCTGGCCAGGCTTGCCGCCGTCCTGGGCCAGGTGGGCATCGGCGCGCGCATTCCAGTGCTCCAGCAGGTCTTGCAGGGCAAGGCGCTCCGCTTCGTTCAGCTGCGGATGCTGCTCCAGGAACTCCTGCAGATACTGGCGTGCATCCTGCTCCAGCTGCTCGCGCGTAGTCGCGAGCGAGATATAGCTGATGTCATCGTCGCGCCCGCTGGTATGCGTGCCCAGCAGATAGCAGCCGATATAGTCGCCCCGGGGCTGACCCACGGCCGGGTCCTGGCTGAGTTTCTTGAACAGACTGAAGGGCCACATGCGTTGAATTCCTTGGGACTGACGCA
>NZ_SPEY01000063.1 GCF_009360615.1 Comamonas sp. | reverse complement strand
TGGCCCTGGTCATGATCTGCACCCGCCATGTGGACTGGTACGCGTTTGGACGCAGCGAGAGCGACGTGCCGGACAAGTCTTCGAAACAAGAGGAGGCTGCATGAACCAGTCACGACACACCCCACAGGCTCAGGCCTTGCTGAACGTTTCGTCGCGCCATCTGCTCGGCGAACCTTGCCAGCTCAGCGTGCAGCAATACCAGCAACTCTGGCTGAGCGCACAGAGCCAAGGCGACCGCAGGGCACAGCAAGTCCTGCGCCAGCAGGTGGTGGCCGCCGGCCGGCAATTGCAGGCGCAGCGCAGCAACCCGCAGGCCAGGGCCCTGTGGCTGGCCTTGATGGGGCTGCGCTGCTCCATGCTGATGCCCCGATTGCGCTTCTGAAATCTGCAGCCATGAAAAAAGGTGACGCCGGCCGTCACCTTTTTTCATTCATGCGGCAGACGCTCAGGCCAGCTCGGCGTCGAGCAGCTTGCGGATCGGGGCCGGCAGACCCAGCTCGGCCCATGCCGCTGCATCCGCCCAGCAAGATTCATCGGCCTCTGACACCAGGGCGGCATGGGCCTGATCGACGGGCACCAGAACCGGATGCAGGTGCAGGTCCTTGTGGGTCAGCACATGCAGAAAGCCTGGAAGATCCTGCCAGCCCCGGGTCCCGTCCTGGGACCAGGCGGCCTGCGCATGGCTTTGCAGTGCCGCATAGTCTTCAAAGACCGGTGGGCTGTAAAGCCCGGCCCAGATACCGGCTTGCGGACGCTTTTGCAGCCATACGCGGCGCTGCGCATCCACCGCCAGCAGCAGCCACCAGGACTCGGAGCTGCGCTTGATCTTGCGCGTGCGCACAGGATAGTTCTCCGGGTTGCCGGCGCGGGCCGCCCGACATTCGGAATGCAAGGGGCACACCAGGCACGTGGGCTTGCGCGATGTGCAGACGCTGGCGCCCAGATCCATCATGCCCTGGGTGTAGCGCGGCATGGCTTCGTGCAGATTCTCGGTCGGGCACAGTTGCTGGGCATACTCCCACAGCTGCTTTTCATTTCTAGACTGCGCCAGATCCGCATCAAACGCCAGCACCCGTGTGAGAACACGGCGCACATTGGCATCCAGAATCGGCACCCGCTCTGAAAAGCAGAACGATGAAATGGCACCGGCCGTGGAACGGCCAATGCCCGACAGGGTCGCCAGCTCTTCGGCCGTTTGCGGAAAGGCCCCGCCCCACTGCTCCATCACGGTCTGCGCGCATTTGTGCAGATTGCGCGCACGGCTGTAGTAGCCCAGGCCGCTCCACAGCGCCAGCACGGCATCCTGAGGGGCGGCAGCCAGGCTGGCCACATTGGGAAAGGCATCCAGAAAACGCTGGTAGTAGCCCAGCACGGTACTGACCTGGGTCTGCTGCAGCATGATTTCGGACAGCCAGACGCGGTAAGGATCACGGGTCTGCTGCCAGGGCAGATGATTGCGGCCATGACTGGCCTGCCACTGCACGACGGCGGTGGCAATCGAAGGGAGAGTCAAGATTTCAGGCTACCAGGTTGATGTCCAGCGGCATGGAGGCGACTGGAGACCGCACGGCCTCGAGCGGATCCAGCAACTGCGCCGATACGCTGGTCAGCTGTGACTGCAGCGCTGCGAGGCGGGCTTGTGCGCTCTCCATGTCGGTAATGCGCTCTTCCAGCTCCGTGGCAGCGCCGCTGATGCGGTCCACCGCTTCCAGGCGGCGCGTGTAACTGCGTTTACGTTCGCGCAATTGTGCATCGACCGGCGCGGTCAGGGATTTGCTCCACATTTCCACGTCGTTCGATGCCGCCTCGAACACCGTGCGCAGACGCAGCGCCAGCGCCTTGATCAGGCGCTGCGAAAAATCGGCACTGCCGAGCCTGAGGGCACGGCTCAGCCCCAGATACTGGGTGTAACTGCCCTCGATGCCGCGCAAGTCATCCCTGAACTCGGACAGCACCAGCTGCGGCGGAGCCTGCAGGGAGAATCCGAATTCGGCATTGAGTTCCTTGAACGAAGCGCTCATCATGGCCTGGACCTCATCGGCCTGGACCTGCGCCCTGGCCGCGACGGCACGCAGACGCTCGAAGGTCTGCTCGTAGACACTGCGCAGCCCCAGCTTGAGGCCACGCTGATCCAGGGTCTGCTTCAGCTCCGACAGCTCTGCCTTCAAGGTGCTCGAGCTCAGAAGCTGGAAAAGCTCCTTGAGCATGCGCATGTGGATGTTTCGCATGGCCTGGATGCGGCTGGCGCTCTGGTCGAACTCCTGGTGCTCGGCCTCGATGCGGGCCCGCATGCTGGCAATCACCGTCGCATTCTTGCCGCGCAGACCGCAGAGTTCCGCCAGCTGGTCGTCGAGATCGCCGCGGCGCATGTTGATGACGCGCTCCACCTGCGACTGCAACTGCTGCACGTTGGTGCGCATGGCGGTCTGCAGCACTTTCTGACGCTGCCCCATGATGCCGTTGGCCAGCAGGTCCTCGAAGGCGGGCAGGCCGCTGGCCTGAAGCAGGCTGTCGTTGTGCCCCACCTTGGCCACCAGCCCTTTCTGCGCCGAGACGGGCAGCACGCGCTCCAGCGCCACCCCCAGCAACTGGGCCGAGTCCTGCTGCTGGCGGCGCAGCTGAGCCTGCACCTGGGCACCGGAGCTCAGGCTGTCCCACAGCGTATCCACCTTGTTGAGCACCACCAGACGCGACGCAGCCAGCGCTTCGTCGTCCCCGACCTTGCCTGCTCCTGCCGGCAGCACATGGTCACGCCAGATGGCCAGATCGGACTTGGTCACGCCGGTATCGGCGCCCAGCACAAAGACCACGGCATGCGCCTGAGGTATCAGATTGACCGTCAGCTCCGGTTCGGCTCCCACGGCATTCAGCCCGGGGGTGTCGAGAATCACCAGCCCCTGCTTGAGCAGAGGGTGAGGCATATTGATCAGGGCATGACGCCACATGGGCACTTCGACCCAGCCGTCGGCATCGACCATGGGGTTGTCGGCAGTCTCGTCGTCATGCCAGAAGCCCCAGGCCCTGGCCTGGTCGATGGAGACCTTGCGCACCTCGGCCACCTTGGCCAGGGTGTCCGCAATCTGCTGCGCATTGGCGATATCCAGCGGGTGCTGCACCCAGGCATCGGCGCGCATGCGCCACTGGCCCAGGCTTTCCGGCGACTCTCTGGTATCGATGGGCAGCAGACGCAGGCAGGGCGGCAGCTCCGGCTCCCACCCCAGTTCCGCCGGACACATGGTGGTGCGGCCTGCACTGGCCGGCATCAGCCGGCGGCCGTAATGGGCAAAGAAAACGGCATTGATCAGTTCGGACTTGCCGCGCGAAAACTCGGCCACAAAGGCCACCATGACCTTGTCCGAGCGCATCTGCTCCTCCAGTCTCTGCAGACGCTCCTGGACAGAGGCATCGAGCAGATCCTGTGCAATCAACCATTCACGCAACTCCTGCAGCTGGCTGGCAAAGCCCCGTCGCCACGCGCCATACTGACCGAACTGCTCGTTGAATGAAGCGGACACATCTACCCCTCTTGTTTGTCTGAGTCGGCGGTTCAGACAGAGCCGACCGCCCGATCAATATATAGCATTGCCCCTTGACGGCATCTACGGCGCTTCCAGGGGCCGGCCCGATCTTTCCCGCCAAGACGCCCCTTGCACCACCCTCCCGAACAGCGCCCATCCCAGGACATTTCGGTGCCTTCGAGCCAGAGCAGGCGGCAGCCTGGAATTGTGACGTCAAAACAAGGCTGAACGTATGCTTTATCTAAGGTATTAGCTATCAAATTCGGAGAATTTCGGGGCTTTCTGACAGCGTGCGCAGTAATAGGTACTGCGCTGCCCCTGCCGCATGAGCCGGATGGCCGCACCGCAATGCGTGCACGGCTGCCCCTCCCTGCCGTAGACCTGGGCCTGCAGCTGAAAGTGCCCCTCCATGCCGTTGGCAGCGGAAAAGTCGCGCAAGGTGGTGCCGCCTTTTTCCACCGCCAGGGCCAGCACGGCGCGAATGGCCTCATACAAAGCCCTGACCTTTCGCGGCCCCACATCACGTGCGGGGGTGGCGGGGTGGATGCGCGAGAGAAACAGCACCTCGGAGGCATAGATATTGCCGACACCGACGACCACGCTTCCGCCGAGCAGCAACTGCTTGATGGGAGAACGACTGGCGGCCAGCCCGGCTCTGAAGGCCGCCAGCGTGAACCCTTCGCTCAGCGGCTCCATGCCCAGATGGTCGAGCAGCTTGCGCGCCAGCGCATCGCCCTCTCCCGGCACATAGATCACCGCACCGAAGCGGCGTGGATCATGCAGGCGCAGCAGGCCACGCGATGTCTGCAGATCAAAGTGATCATGCGGCCCGCCATCGCCCAGCGGCACTTCGTCGAGGCCCACGAAGCGCAGGCTGCCCGACATGCCCAGGTGCATGAGCAGCAGGCCCTCGCTCAGGTCCAGCAACAGATACTTGCCGCGTCTGCGCACACCCAGCACCCCCCTGCCGACCAGCGCCTGCGGCAGCAGCCCCAGCGGCCAGCGCAACGGCTTTCCCAAGGTGACTGATTCAATCTGCGCCCCTGCAATACGGTCTGCAAAAGAGCGGCGCGTAACCTCGACTTCGGGCAACTCAGGCATGCAATCTCATCTTCGCCAAGTGTTCAACAAGCTTGGATTATTATGAGCTGATGGTTCATCCTCTACGTTTTCAGGGACTCGCCGTGGCCGCTGTTGTGGCCATGGGATCGGCAATCGCATCCGCCCAGCCCGCAGACCCGCCGGCCCAGCCGGACAAGATCGAGCAAAGCGCCGATCTCGAGCAGGCCGCAGAACGTGAGAATGAGCAGGCCGCCCTGTCTGCCGAGCTGTTCTACGAGATCCTGGTGGGGGAGATGGCGGCCCAGGAAGGCGCCCTGACGGACGCCCAGGCCCTGATGATGGAAGCGGCGCGCACCAGCAACAACGAAAAGCTCTATCGGCGCGCCACCGAACTGGCAGTCCAGTCCCGCTCGGGAGACCGGGCCCTGCGCAATGCCCGCGCCTGGCTGGAAGCCTACCCCGAGTCGCGCGCCGCCAACCGTGCCGTGCTGCGCATCCTGGTGGTGATGAACCGCATCGCAGACTCCGCCAGCTATCTGCGCCGCGAGGTCGAGCTGACTCCGCAAGCCAATCGCAGTGCCACTTTCCTGGCCATTACCCAGCTCTACAACAATGCCTCGGACAAGCCTCTGGCCGCCGATGTGGTCGAGCAAGCGCTGGAAATCGACTTCAAGGACCCGCAGAACGGCCCCGTGGCCTGGGCGACCGTAGGTCATATGCGCCTGCTCGCCGGTCAGAAGCCTGCCGCCTTGCAGGCGCTTCAGAACGGCGCCAAGCTGAGTCCCGAATCGGGAGCTGTCGCCCTGCTGGCCATGGAACTGCTGGAATCGGGCTCCGCCGAAGTGGAGCCGCTGGTCAAACGCTATCTTGAAAAGAATCATTCGCCCCAGCTGCGCCTGACCTATACCCGCGTGCTGCTGGGCCAGAAGCGCAATGCCGATGCCAAGAACCAGTTGCAGCTCATCACCCGGGAATCGCCCGAGTTTGCCGAAGCCTGGGCCATGCTTGCCAATCTGCAACTGCAGGACAACGAGTTGGATGCGGCCGACACATCGCTGACCCAGTTCAGCGCACTGCTGCCCAAACTGCCGCAAGGCGTGGGCCGCTCCGCCGGAGAATCCCAGCTCTATCTGCTCAGGGCCGATCTGGCCGAAAAGCGCCAGCGCTACGACGAAGCCGACATCTATCTGCAGCGCATCCCCGACTCCGCCAACCTGCTCAGCGTGCAGGCCCGCCGCGCCGATCTGCTGGTGCGCCAGGGCAAGATCAAGGAGGCGCGTGCCCTGATCCAGGCCATTCCGGCCAACGGCCCCAACCAGAAGCGCCTCAAGCAGATTGCCGAGGTGCAATTGCTGCGCGATGCAGGCCTGAACAAGGAAGCCTATGCACTGCAGGCCCAACTGCTGAGCCAGTTCCCCGATGACGTGGAGCTGGCCTACGACACGGCCATGCTGGCCGAACGAGCCGGGAATTTCAGCGAGATGGAGCGCCTGCTGCGCGACATCATCAAGCGCGCTCCCGACTTCAAGCATGCGTACAACGCATTGGGCTACTCCTATGCGGACCGCAATATCAAGCTGGAGGAGGCCCAGACGCTGATACAGACCGCGCTGGACATGCAGCCCGGCGATCCGTTCATCACCGACAGCCTGGGCTGGGTGAATTTTCGCCGCGGCGACCTGAACGAAGCCGAAAAGCTGCTGGAGCAGGCTTATGCCACGCGACAGGATGCCGAGATTGCCGCTCACCTGGGGGAAGTCCTCTGGGCACTTGGCAAGCAGGACCGCGCCCGGCTCGTATGGCGCCAGGGCCTGAAGGCCGACAGCAGCAATGACACGCTGCAGGAGACCCTCAAACGCCTCAAAGTCACACCATGAAGTGCCACCCGACCTTCTTGAAGATGCTTCCGGCCCTCGGACTGGCCCTGGGAGCGGCCATGCTTGGCGGCTGCGCCCAGCCCGTGCGGCAGCTGCAGCTCGATGCGACGGCCAGCCACCACTGGTCCGGCCGCATGGCACTCCAGGTCCAGGATGCTCAGCAACAATCCTTCAGCGCCGGCTTTGAGTTGCAGGGTCAACCCGAAAGTGGCACCTTGCTGGTCTTCAACCCTCTGGGCTCCATCATGGCAAGGCTGCAATGGACACGCGCCGGCGCCACCTTGCAGCAGGGCGATCAGATCATCCAGTCCGACTCGCTACCGGAACTCATCACCCGGATGACAGGCAGCGAGATTCCCGTCGCAGCTCTGTTCGACTGGCTGCAAGGCCGGGATACGGCCGTCAGTGGCTGGCAGACCGATCTTTCCCGCATCGGCGATGGCCGCCTGCGTGCCAACCGTATCAACCCGCCCCCCGAGGCGTCCTTGCGCATTGTTCTCGACCAGGACGCCCGCTGATCCGACAGCTTCCAGGCACCATCGCTGCACCGCTTTTTTTTGACTCACACACACGCGATGCACTCGCTCTATGACGTGCCGGCCCCGGCAAAGCTCAACCTCTTCTTGCACATCACTGGCCGCAGACCCGACGGCTATCACCTGCTGGAGTCCGTCTTCATGCTCATCGACTGGCACGATGTGCTGCATTTCGAACGCACTGCCAGCAGCCAGATCAGCCGTGAGGACCTCAACGGCGTCGCCCTGCCGGCCGATGATCTAATCACCCGTGCAGCCCGTGCCCTGCAGCAGGCCACGGGCTGCAGCCAGGGTGTACACATTGGCATCGAGAAGCAGTTGCCGGCCCAGGCCGGCATGGGCGGCGGATCGTCCGATGCAGCCAGCACGCTGATGGCGCTGAACCGTCTCTGGGACCTGAAGCTCTCGCGCCAGGAGCTGCAAGGCATCGGCCTGACACTCGGCGCCGATGTCCCCTTCTTTCTTTGCGGCCGCTCGGCATGGGTCAGCGGCATCGGTGAAGTCATCACCCCGCTGACCGGCGGCCACGCATTGCCCACGCAGCGGTTCGTGGTGATCAAGCCCGAACAAGGTCTGGAGACTGCCAGGATTTTTTCCAGCGAGTCGCTGAAACGTGACACAAAGCCTGCTATAGTCTCTGACTTCGCTGCAAATCACTTCGGTTTTGGCCGAAACGACTTGCAGCCCGTCGCAGAGGGCCTGCAGCCTGAAGTGAAGAAAGTCAGAAGATGGCTCGAATCACAGAAATTGCATGCTACAATGACGGGCTCAGGAAGTGCAGTATTTGCACCGATAACGCAAAATATTGATCTGGGCAGTGCCCCTGGCAGCTGGCAGATCAGAATTTGCAAAAATCTGGAAGAACACCCACTTCACAGCTGGATTCCAGAGAACAAGTTATAAGGCTGTTTGTCTTCGACAAAAGGCCTGTGTAGGGGAGTCGCCAAGTTGGTTAAGGCACCGGATTTTGATTCCGGCATGCGAAGGTTCGAATCCTTCTTCCCCTGCCAAACATCTTCTTGCGTCATAGCAACCCACAGCACTGGGACGCACAATGCATTCACATCACTCTGATTTCATGGTCTTCACGGGCAATGCCAATCCTGGCATGGCCGAAGAGATTGTTAAGCACCTCGGCACCACCCTGGGTGCTGCCGACGTTGGCCGTTTCTCCGATGGGGAAGTCGCGGTCGAGATCAAGCAGAACGTCCGTGCCCGCGACGTTTTCGTGGTTCAGTCCACCTGCGCCCCGACCAACGACAACCTGATGGAGCTGCTGGTCATGGTCGATGCCCTCAAGCGTGCATCGGCCGAGCGCATCTGCGCCGTGATCCCCTACTTCGGCTATGCCCGCCAGGATCGCCGCCCCCGCTCCAGCCGCGTCCCCATCACCGCCAAGGTCGTGGCCAACATGCTGCAGGCCGTGGGCGTCGAGCGCGTCCTGACCATGGACCTGCACGCCGACCAGATCCAGGGCTTCTTCGACATCCCCGTGGACAACATCTACGCCACCCCCGTGCTGCTGGGTGACCTGCGTCAGAAGAACTACGAAGACCTGATCGTCGTTTCCCCCGACGTTGGCGGTGTGGTGCGTGCTCGCGCCCTGGCCAAGGAACTGGGTTGCGATCTCGCCATCATCGACAAGCGTCGCCCCAAGGCGAACGTCTCCGAAGTCATGCATGTGATCGGCGATATCGACGGCCGCAACTGCGTGATCATGGACGACATGATCGATACGGCCGGCACGCTGGTGAAGGCTGCCGAAGTGCTCAAGCAGCGCGGCGCCAAGAACGTCTACGCCTACTGCTCGCACCCCATCTTCTCGGGCCCGGCCCTGGAACGCATCGGCAACGGCAGCGCGCTGGACGAAGTGGTGGTGACCAACACCATTCCCCTGAGCCCCGCCGCCCAGCAGTGCGGCAAGATTCGCCAGCTGTCCGTGGCTGGCCTGTTTGCCGAAACAATTCACCGCATTTCCACAGGCGATTCGGTGAGCAGTCTGTTTACCGCTTAAAATATCTGGTTTTTCGGCCTCGAGCCCAAGCAAACCTCCTTCGGGAGGTTTGACTGTTTCGAGGCCACCGCAAGAATCCACGGCCTTGCTGCAAGGTGCAGATTCTTTTATCAATCGGGCGAGACTGGTCGCGGTCCGCCCATCAAGGAGTTAGTTATGCAATTCGTCGCTACTGAGCGCGCCAAGCAAGGTACGGGTGCGAGCCGCCGTCTGCGTCTTTCGGGCAAGACCCCCGGTATCGTTTACGGTGCTGGTGAAGCCCAACTGATCGAAATCGATCACAACGCCCTGTGGCACGCTGTGCACAAGGAAGCTTTCCACTCCAGCATCCTGGACATGGAAATCAACGGTCAAGTGACCAAGGTCGTGCTGCGCGACGTGCAGTTCCACCCCTACAAGAAGCTGGTGCAACACATCGACTTCCAACGCGTGGACGCCAACACCAAGCTGCACATGAACGTGCCTCTGCACTTCGAAGGCGCTGCTGAATCCCCCGCCGTGAAGGTCGAGAACTGCACCGTGACTCCCCTGATGCACGAGCTGCAAGTGATCTGCGAACCCGCAAACCTGCCCGAGTTCATCACTGTGGACCTGAGCGCCCTGACTTCCAAGTCCGTGCTGGGCCTGCAAGCTCTGAAGCTGCCCAACGGCGTGAAGGCTGTGGTGCGCGGCGCCAACAAGAACCCTTCGCTGATCTCCATCAAGCTGCCCGAAGTGGCTCCTGCCGAAGGCGCTGCACCTGCTCCTGCAGCAGCTCCCGCCAAGAAGGGCAAGAAGTAATTTTTGCGCCCCCGGTGTGGTGCCTGGCACCGCACCCCAGAAAAAGCCCACCTCGGTGGGCTTTTTCTTTGCCCCATGCAGAACGCCCCCTCTCTGCCCAGCCCTGCGGGCAAGAAGATAATCGAGCAATGATCAAACTGTTTGTCGGCCTCGGCAATCCTGGCCCTGAATATGAAGACACCCGGCACAATGCCGGGTTCTGGTGGATCGATGCGCTGGCGCGCGAACTCAAGGTCACCCTGGTTCCCGAGCGCAGCTACTGGGGACTGATGGCCCGAACCAGCATCCAAGGGCAGAGCGTCTGGCTGCTGGAGCCGCAGACCTTCATGAATCTCTCGGGCAAGTCGGTCGGTGCACTGGCGCGATTCTTCAAGATCCAGCCCGAGGAAATCCTGGTCGTGCACGACGAACTGGACTTCGAACCCGGCGTGGTCAAGCTCAAGCTCGGCGGCAGCCACGGCGGCCACAACGGCTTGCGCGATATCCACGCCCAGCTGGGCTCGCCCAATTACTGGCGCCTGCGCGTGGGCATAGGACACCCCGGCCACAAGGGCGAGGTGGCCAACTGGGTTCTCAAGAAACCGGCCCCGGACCAGCTCACGCAGATCCAAGACGCCATCGCACATTCTCTCAAGGCATGGCCCGAGATGGTCGCCGGCCAGATGGACAAGGCCACTCTCGCCATTCACACGACCAAGACCCCACGCCCCAAGCCTGCCCGCAAGCCGGCGCCCGATGCCGCCCAGCCTGCTGGTGGCGAAGTCTGAACCTGGGGCAGAATGAAAATTAGCTCCTGAATCAGGAGCTAATTTCTCTTTATATACAAAGAATTAAGAACTTAAAAGCCTTAACTTTCTTTCTTGGCCTGCGTAAGCTGCTCATATTTTCTGAACAGCACTTCATGGCTTTCGATGTATTCGGGGTTCACAGGTATGCAGGCCACAGGGCAGATCTGCACGCACTGCGGCTCGTCAAAATGGCCCACGCACTCGGTGCACTTGTGCGGGTCGATTTCGTAGAACGCTTCGCCCATATAGATGGCATCGTTAGGGCACTCGGGCTCGCACACATCACAGTTGATGCATTCATCGGTAATCATCAATGCCATGTGCCAGCTCCTGTGCAGTTCTCGGTATCGGCCCACATTATCCCAAGCTCCCCAAGACATGGCTGCATCCGGGACAAAGCCTGCACCTCCAGGAAGCGGCACAATGGCCGCTATGCTGCGCAGCACGCACACGCCGCCTGCGCCCACTTCACGATGAAACAACGCCTCACGCCATGAGCATCTTCTTGCTCAAACGCCTGCTCACGCTGATTGCCACCTTGATCGGCGCCTCCATCGTGGTGTTTGCCGTGCTGGAAGTCCTGCCCGGCAATGCCGCCCAGATGCTCATGGGCCCCGATGCCGAGCCCGAGGCCGTGGCCGCCATGACGCAGCAGCTGGGCCTGGACCAACCCGCGCTGACGCGCTACTGGCAGTGGATCAGCGGCCTGCTGCAGGGCGATATGGGCAACAGCTATGCCTATGGCTCCGCCGTGACCGAGCTGGTCTGGGAGCGCCTTGCGGTGACCGTACCGCTGGCCGTCATGGCCATGTGCATCACCGCCGTGCTGGCCATTGCGGCGGGCGTGCTGGCCGCAGCCAACCACAAGCGCTGGGGCGATGTGGGCCTGATGGGCCTGGCCCAGATCGGCATTGCGATTCCCAATTTCTGGTTTGCGATTCTTCTGATCCTGCTGTTTTCGGTCAAGCTGCAATGGTTCTCGGCCGGCGGCTTTCCGGGCTGGAGCGAGGAAGCCGGTGGCGGCCTGCTGCCCGCGCTGCAGGCACTGCTGCTGCCTGCCGTGTCGCTGGCCGTGGTGCAGTCGGCCATCCTGGCGCGCATCACGCGCTCTGCGGTGCTGGAAGTGCTGCGCGAGGACTTTGTGCGCACCGCCCGCGCCAAGGGACTGTCACGCGGCGCGGCGCTCTGGCGCCATGTGCTGCGCAACGCCATGATTCCCGTCGTCACCGTCATGGGCCTGCAGTTCGCCAATCTGCTGGCCGGCACCATCGTGGTGGAGAACGTGTTCTATCTGCCGGGCCTGGGCCGGCTGATCTTTCAATCCATCTCCAACCGCGACGTGATCGTGGTGCGCAACTGCGTGCTGCTGCTGGCGGCCATGGTGGTGGTGGTGAATTTTGTCGTCGATGTGCTCTATGCCGCCATCGACCCCCGCCTCAAAGCCAGCGACCTATGAGCAGGCAGACCGATACCCGCTTTCGCGTGCCCGACTACCCGACACGCGCCTACTCGCGCACGAAGCCGCTCGGCCTTGGCCAGCGCGCCCGGCAGCACCGCAGCTTTGTGCTCGGTGCCTTGCTCACGGCCTTGCTGATTGCCGCCGCACTGCTGTCTTTTGTCTGGACGCCGGGCTCGGCCTACGAGATGGACATGGACGCCGCCCTGCAGGCCAGCAGCAGCCGGCACTGGCTGGGCACCGACGCCTTCGGACGCGACCTGGCCTCGCAGATTTTGGTCGGCGCGCGCGCCTCGATTGCGGTGGGCCTGATTGCCGTGGGCATAGGACTGGCGCTGGGCGTGCTGCTGGGTCTGGTCGCTGCCGCACGCCGCGGCTGGATCGAGGAAATCATCATGCGGCTGGCGGATTTCACCTTCGCCTTTCCGGCCTTGCTGTCGGCCATCATGCTCACGGCCGTCTACGGGCCGGGCATGGTCAATGCCATCATTGCCATCGGCATCTTCAACATTCCCACATTTGCGCGCATCACCCGCGCCTCGGCCAATGCCGTCTGGTCGCGCGATTATGTGATGGCGGCTCGCGCCTGCGGGCAAAGCCGCACGGCCATCACCTTGCGCCATGTGCTGCCCAATATTGCCTCGGTGCTGGTCGTGCAGGCCACCATCCAGTTCGCACTGGCCATTCTGGCCGAGGCCGCCCTGTCCTATCTTGGCCTGGGCACGCAGCCGCCCGAGCCCTCCTGGGGGCGCATGCTCAGCGAAGCCCAGACCCTGATGTTCCAGGCACCGCTGCTGGCCGTCTGGCCCGGCGTGGCCATCGCCCTCTCGGTCCTGGGCCTGAACCTGCTGGGCGACGGTCTGCGCGACCTGCTGGACCCCCGACTGACACGCGAGCGCTGATTCACCATGGCTTTGCTAGAAGTCTCCCACCTCTCCATCCATCTGCAAACCCAGCGCGGACGGGCCCAGGCCGTGCGCGACGTGTCCTTCTCGCTGGAGCGCGGCGCCACACTGGGCCTGATCGGCGAATCGGGCTGCGGCAAATCGCTGACGGCACTGGCGCTGATGGGACTGCTGCCCGAGCATGCCCAGCTGGAAGGCAGCATCCGGCTGGACGGCCGGGAACTGCTGGGTCTGAGCGAGCACCAGCTCTGTGCGCTGCGCGGCAACCGCATGGCCATGGTGTTTCAGGAGCCCATGAGCGCCCTCAACCCCGTGCACAGCATCGGCCGCCAGGTGGCAGAGCCGCTGCGCCTGCATCAGGGAATGAGCCGCGCCCAGGCCCGCGCCCGCGCCACGGAGCTGCTCGAGCGCGTGGGCATCCCACAGGCCGCACAGCGGCTCGACGACTACCCGCACCAGTTCTCTGGTGGCCAGCGCCAGCGCATCATGATTGCCATGGCCCTGGCCTGCGGGCCCGATCTGCTGGTGGCGGACGAACCCACCACCGCCCTTGACGTGACGGTGCAGCAGCGCATTCTGGATCTGCTGCAGGAACTGGTGGCCGAGCATTCCATGGCCCTGGTGCTCATCAGCCATGACCTGGGGGTGATTGCCCAGAATGTGGAGCAGTTGCTGGTCATGTACGGCGGCACCGTGGTCGAGTCCGGCATGACGGAAGCGGTGTTCGCCGGGCGCGCCCACCCCTACACGCGCGGCCTGTTTGCCGCCAGACCACAGCTCCAGGCCGCGCCTGCTGCAGGGCGTCTGCCCACCATCGCCGGGGCGGTACCGGAGCTCGTGGATCTGCCGGCAGGCTGCCCGTTTGCAGGCCGCTGCCCCCACACCCTGGGCGATTGCTATGTGCAGCCGCCCCCGGCCCGCACCCTGCACCAGCCCAGCATGGCGGCACCGGCCTCTCTGGCATTCTGGCGCCAGCCCCATGTGGCGCGCTGTCTGTATGAGTCGGTACTGGCGGCAGGAGCCAAGGCATGAGCAGGCAAGGCACTGCCGGGGCGACAGGAGCCGCCAGCGAATGGCTTTTGAGGGTCAGCGACCTGGAGCGAGCCTATGCGCGTCCTCGCACTTCGCTGTGGCACCGGCCGGAGCCGCTGCGGGCGCTGCGCGGCGTGAGCTTTGAGTTGCTGGCGGGACAGAGCCTGGGCGTGGTCGGCGAATCGGGCTCGGGAAAATCCACGCTGGCACGCCTGGTCATGGCACTGGATCGTCCCAGCGCAGGCACGGTGGAGCTGCTGGGCCGCGATCTCCATCAGCTGAGCGAGCGGGAGCTGCGCACCGCGCGGCGCGACTTCCAGATGGTGTTTCAGGATCCCTATGGATCGCTGGACCCGCGCATGACGGTGGAGCGCACCGTCAGCGAGCCGCTGGCAACCCTGAACGAGAAACCCGGCCGCGAGGCGCAGCGTCTCCAGGTACTGGAGGTGCTGGAACAGGTGGGCCTGCGCGCGCAGGATGCCGACAAATATCCGCATGAGTTCTCCGGCGGCCAGCGCCAGCGCATTGCGATTGCCCGCGCACTGATCACCCGCCCCCGGCTGATCGTGGCCGACGAGCCGGTCAGTGCGCTCGATGTCTCCGTACAGGCCCAGGTGCTCAATCTCATGCAGGACTTGCAACGCGAACTGGGCCTGTCCTATCTGTTCATCAGCCATGATCTGGCCGTGGTCCAGCATGTCTGCGATCAGGTCCTGGTGCTCCATCAGGGCCTGGTGGTGGAGCGCGGCACGCCGCGCCAGCTCTTCTCCGCGCCCGCTCACCCCTACACCCAGACCCTGGTCAGGGCTGCTCCGCGCATTCTGTGAGCCAGCCCGGCTCGGCATTGCTCTCGCGCACAGCAGCGATATGCCCGTGTCGGCCGCAAAGACGCTTGCGGCTGGTGTAAAAACGCATAGGAAACAAGTCCGCTCCCCGCGATGACTTGCAGCGCTTTCACAGGCCCCTGCGGCCTGCCCCCATCGGAGACTTTGTTGATGCTCAATCGCCGCTCCTTGCTGGCCAGCTCGGCTGCCAGCTTGCCCTTGTTTGCCGTCTGGCCAGCTCTCGCCCAGGCCAGGAAAGACAGTGTCACGCTGGCCATGACGCTGGAGCCGCCTGGACTCGACCCCACCGCCGGAGCCGCCTCTTCGATTGCCGAAGTCGTGCTCTACAACGTGTTCGAGACCCTGACCAAGATCAATGCCGACGGCAGTGTCTCGCCACTGCTGGCCGAAAGCTGGGAAGTCTCCCCCGACCTCAAGACCTACACTTTCCGCCTCCGCAAGGACGTGAAATTCCAGAACGGCGAGCCCTTCAATGCCAGCGCTGTCAAATTCTCGTTCGACCGTGCAGCGGCCGACAAGAGCACCAACAAGGACAAGCGCACCTTTGTCAACCTGGTCACCAAGGTTGTCGACGAGCACACGGTGGTGCTGAGCAACCAGGAGATCGACCCCGACTTTCTGTTCATGATGGGGCAGGCCACATCCATCATCGTCGAGCCCAAGAGTGCCGCCACCAATGCCACCAAGCCCGTGGGCACCGGCCCCTACCAGCTGGCGGCCTGGGCCAGGGGAGCATCGGTCACGCTGACCGCCTGGCCCGGGTACCGCTCGGCACAGGGCATCCGCATCCAGCGCGCCGTGTTCCGCTTCATCCCCGACCCTGCGGCGCAGGTTGCAGCCCTGCTGGCCGGCGATGTCGATGCCTTCCCGCGCGTGTCCCCGCGCAGCGTGGCCCAGTTCAAGACCAATGCCCGCTTTCAGGTGGTGGTGAGCAACTCGCGCGCCAAGACCATCCTGGCCATCAACAATGCGCGCAAGCCCTTGAACGATATCCGCGTGCGCCGAGCCATTGCCGCCGCCATCGACCGCAAGGCCGTGATTGCCGGCGCCGCCGACGGCTATGGCGTGCCCATCGGCAGCTACTACGTGCCCACGGCCTTTGGCTATGTGGATACCACGGGCGTAAACCCGTTCGATCTGGAAAAAGCCAAGGCACTGATGGCCGAAGCCGGCATCAAGACGCCGTTGACGCTGACCATGACGCTGCCACCCGCTCCCTATGCGCGCCAGGGCGGCGAGCTGATTGCGGCCCAGCTGGCCAAGATCGGCATCCGGCTCAAGCTGCAAAACGTGGAGTGGGCGCAATGGCTGTCGGGGACCTACACCAACAAGAACTACGACCTGACCATCATTTCGCATGTCGAGCCTTTCGATCTGGGCAACTTCGCCAAGCCCGACTACTACTGGGGCTACCAGTCCAGGGAGTTCAACGAGCTGTTCGACAAGATCAAGAGCACACCGCGCCCTGCCGATCGCGCACGCCTGCTTGGCGATGCCCAGCGCCTGCTGGCCCACGATGCGGTACATGGCTTTCTCTACACTCCACAGTGGGTGACCGTGGCGAACAAGAAACTGCGCGGGCTGTGGAAGGACATGCCGGTGTTCGTGAACGATCTCTCGGCACTGTCCTGGGGTTAGCACCGGATGCGCCGGGCTCTCTCTGGCTCAGAACGACCACTGCTGCAGGAGCAGCGTGCGCACCTGCGCCAGCAGCTCCGGCTCCTGGCCTTTCGCCGGGAGCAATCCAAACCAGACCGGGGGCAGGCCGGGCAGGTTCAGCCTCGCCGGCGCCGGCACCACACCCTCTCCCAGCGCCGAGGCATTGATGCAGGCCACCCCCAGGCCTGCCGCGATGGCCGATTGCAGGCCTGCAACGCCCGAAGCCTGATGCGCGATCTCATACGCAATGGCCCGCTTTTCCAGCTCCCGGATTGCCAGCTGATGCAAGGCGCAACTCTGCGGCAGCACCAGCAGCGGCAGCGGCCCTGCCTGCTGCCAGCCCGGCGCACTGGCCCACACCAGCGCCTCGCTGGAGCCCATGGGCTGCAGCTGCGTCTGTGCGCTGTCCAGTGACATCACCAGGCCGAGATCGCTGCGGCCTGATGACACGGCAACGTGCACTTCGGCGCTGCGCAACACGCTTACCTCCATGCGTACGCCAGGATGGATATGCGCCAGCTGCTTCAGCATCCGCGCCAACAGGCCGGGCTTGAAATAGTCCGTCACCGCCAGACGGATCCGTCCGCGCAGAGACTCTCCACGCAAGTCCAGGAGCGCCTCGTCGGCCATGGCTGTGATGCGGCGGGCATGCTCGAGCAACTGCAGACCGCTGCCGGTCGGCGTCACACCGGCCTTGCCGCGCAGCAGCAGCTGCTGACCCACACAGTCCTCCAGTTTCCTGATCTGTTCGCTGACCGCAGATTGGGACAGAAACAACCGGGGTGCGGCCGCGGTCAGGCTGCCGGCCTCGCTCACCGCAATCAGGGTTCTCAACTGGGAAATTTCGAGAGAGGGCATGCTCTATCCATCGGAAAAACCGCAGGTATCAATCATATCTTTCCGTTTTTCAAATGGATAGAGCATCCACAGAATGAGGCTGTCTTCACCAACCCATCCAGGGACAATGCCATGCCACATATCGACATCCAGCTATCGGGACAAGCCGATGCCCAGCTCGGCCGCGAAGTCAGCTCGCAGATTGCGCGCCTGACCCGGGACATCCTGCACAAGCAGCCCGAGCTCATCGCCATTTCCATTCGGTATGTGCCTGCCGATGCATGGTGGATCGACGGCCGCACGCTGGCCGAAACCGGCCATAGCTCGTTCTACCTGGGCATCAGCATCACCGACGAAACCAATACCAAGGCGGAAAAAGCGCTCTATCTGGAGGCCGTTCACCAGACCATGGCGGGCTTGCTGCCCAGGCTGCACGAGGTCTCCTATGTGCATCTGATCGATGCGCGTGCCGCGGCCTATGGATACGGAGGAAAAACGCAGGAGTTTCGCCACCAGCATCGCTAGGCCCTGTCCCTCGCTACCTCTGCACCATCACCAGGCGCAGCGCCAGCGCGCCGAAGACGGTGGCGGCAATGCGGTTGAGCCAGCGCTGGGCGCTGGCGGAGCGCTGCAGCAGCTGGCCGAACAGACCCGAGAAACAGGCGATGGAGCCGAACACCAGCCAGGCCGCCAGCATGAACACGCAGCCCAGCACCATGACCTGAAGCGCGACGCTGCCGCGAGCCGGGTCGGTGAACTGGGGCAGGAAGGCCAGAAAGAAGATCAGCACCTTGGGATTGGTGAGGTTCATGAGCACACCGCGGCCCATCCAGCGCATGGCAGCTCTCAAGCTCAGCACATCGCGCTCGGTCTGCGCCCTGGCAGTTTCCTCGACATGCACGGGCGCACGCCAGGCTCCCCAGGCCAGATAGGCCAGATAGGCAGCACCGCAGAGCTTGAGCACCGTGAACAGCATGGGCGAAGCGGCCACCACGGCCGCCAGGCCCAGTGCCACCGCCGCCGTGTGCCCGACAATGCCCAGACACAGGCCTGCCACCACGCACAGCCCCACGCGCCAGCCGCGCTGGGCCGATTGCACCAGCACAAACAGATTGTCGGGGCCGGGGCTCAGGCCCAGCAGCAGGGCCACGCCAAAGAATGTGATCAGGACTTCCCAGGTCGGCATTGTCAGGTCTCTTCAAAAAAACAGCGGCTTGCGATCCATCGGCAAAGGCTGCAGGCCGATTCGATGCATCCGCCCATTTCAACCCAGCCCCAGAGCGGTCACGCCCAGAGCGATCATGATGGCGCCGGCGATGCGCAAGGCCCGGTCGCCCTCGCCCAGCAGCCTGCCGCCGATCAGGGCCGCGAACAGCATGGACACCTCGCGCGCAGGCGCGACATGGGAGATGGGCGCGCTTTGCACCGCATACAGCACCAGCACATAGGCAATGGGACTGAAAAACGCCACCACGGCCGCATAGCGCCACTGCAGACGCCACAGGCGCTTGGTCTCGGGCCAGTCCCGGGCGGCCAGCGGCGCCAGAATCACCAGCCGGATCAGATTGCCCATATAGTCCAACAGAATCGGCGACATCATCAGCATCTTGACGGCATAGCTGTCCACCACCGTGTAGCTGGCAATGAACAGCCCCGTCAGCAGGCCGTAGTAGAGACCGGACAGCACGCGCTGGCGCGCCTCCAGATCCTGCCCCTCGCGGATGGCAACAATCATGCGCGGGCCGCCCGCGATCAGAAACACGCCCAGCACCACGCCCGCAATGCCGGCAGCACCCAGCGTGGAGATCTGCTCGCCGAGAAAGATCACGGCCACCAGCGAGGAGATCAGCGGCCCGCTGCCGCGCGCCAGCGGATAGACCACCGTCAGGTCGGCCACGCGATAGCCGCGCAGCAGCACTATGAAATAAGCCACATGCAGCACGGCGCTGGCGGTGACGAATGCCCACTCCATCCAGCCCCAGCCAGGCACCACATCCTTGCCCAGCCACCAGCCCAGCGGCAGCCAGATGACGGCGTTGCAGATGGCGGTGTAGAGCGAAAAGCGGGCGTCTCCGCCGGCCTTCTTGGCCACGATGTTCCAGCCCGAATGAATCAGGCCGGCCAGGATGATGAGAGTGAACGCTTGCAGGGACATGGGAGCCGGAAATGCAAAAGGCCGCGCGATGCGCAGCCTTTTGAAAAGAAAAATTCAGTCGCTCATCTGGCCAGGTATGGCCAGTGCGTGATGTGACTGGCGCATCACATGCGAGGGGCGCCAAGCAAGGGCTGACCCGCAGCAAAGGCGTCGTCCCCCCCTGGGGGAAGGCGCGAAGCGCCACAGGGGGATCATTTATTTTCGGGCTGCTATGAGCGAGAGGAATTCGCGGCGCAGTTCGGAGTTGGTGAGGAAGGCACCGCGCATGACGGAGTTCAGCATCTTGGAGTCCATCTCGCGCACGCCGCGCCAGGACATGCAGAAATGCGAGGCTTCCATGACCACGGCCAGTCCGTCGGGACGGGTCTTGTCCATGATCAGATCGGCCAGCTGGATGATGGCTTCTTCCTGAATCTGCGGACGGCCCATGATCCAGTCCACCAGACGCGCGTACTTGGACAGGCCGATCACATTGGTGTTCTTGTTGGGCAGCACGCCGATCCAGATCTTGCCGATCACGGGGCACAGGTGGTGGCTGCAGGCACTGCGCACGGTGATCGGGCCGACGATCATCAGCTCGTTCAGGTGCTCGGCATTGGGGAATTCGGTGATCGCGGGCTGGGCCACATAGCGGCCACGGAAGACCTCGTTCAAATACATCTTGGCCACGCGGCGGGCCGTGGCACGGGTGTTGTGGTCGTGCACGGTGTCGATCACCATGGAATCGAGCACGCCCTGCATCTTCTCCTGCACCTCGTCCAGCATTTTCTCCAGCTCGCCGGGCTCGATGAATTCGGAAATATTGTCGTTGGCGTGAAAACGCTTGTTTGCCGCCTGCAGCCGCTCGCGGATCTTGACCGAGACGGGCGTACCTTCGGCCTGGTTGTCTTTTTTCATATCGGCGAGATCTCTGAACATCCAAGGATGGTACCAGTGAATCAACTTCCCGAAGCTACAAAGGATTTGGCATCCAGAGGCAGATTCACAAGGCGTCGGAAGCTATTGTTTCAGGAGCAATCACTCAATCAGCCTGCACCCGGAGCCAGAGATGGCGAGAAAGGGGAAGGCACAGGGCCGGGCCCAGGGCTGCTACAGCCTGAACTCCGCAATCAGCGGCAGGTGGTCCGACATGCGCCACCAGATGCGCCCCTTGGGTACCTGCAGCCCCAGCGGCGTCAGGCCGCGCACATAGATATGGTCAAGCTGCGCAATCGGCAGCCGCGAGGGATAGGTCAGTATGCCCTGCGTCTCTTCGTACTCGAACAGGCCGAAGCCCGCCAGCATGCGCTTGATCTGATTGCCCCAGTCGTTGAAATCGCCTGCCACCACCAGCGGCGCATTGGGCGGCACCTCACGCTCGATGAAACGCTGCAGCAGTGCAATCTGGCGAACGCGGCTACCCGGAATCAGGCCCAGGTGGACGACGATGGAATGCACGCGCCTGCCGTGGATGTCCAGCTCCACATGCAGCAGGCCGCGCTGCTCGAAGCGGTGGTCCGAGATGTCCTCGTGCTGGTAGCCGATCACCGGCCAGCGGCTGAGCAGGGCATTGCCGTGCTCCCCGTCCCGGGTGTAGGCATTGGTCAGATAAACGGACTCATAGCCTTCCGGAGCCAGGTACTCGGCCTGCGGCACAGCGGGCCAGCGGTCGAAGTACTGCTCCTCCTTGCGGTTCATCTTGCGCACTTCCTGCAGGCAGACGATGTCTGCATCGAGCTGCTCCACCGCGAGTCCCAGATTGTGAATTTCCAGCCGCCTTGCCGGGCCCAGGCCCTGCACCCCCTTGTGAATGTTGTAGGTGGCCACACGCAGGATCTGCGGCTCTGGCGGCGTAAACAACTGAACTTCAGACATAGGCACTGATGATTTCAAGGCTGTTGCCCGCACCGGCGCTCGGCCAGCGCCGGCTCGAAGCGCGGCAACAGCAAAATGGCTTCTGCGTTGGAAGAAGAAAAGCAGCGCCGGGCTGCTTCACGCCAATCATGCCAGGCATATGCGGTGTGCTCCCTGGGGTTCAAGTGCACGCTCATGCCCAGGGGCACACGGAGGCCGAAAACACGCTCCTGGTTGTGGCTGACGCCCGGCGCGTAGCGATGCAGCCATTGTGGATAGATCGCGTAGACGTTCTCGAGTTCCCAGTCCGTCAGGCAACAGTCCGGTGCCAGCGCGTCGATGCCGGTTTCCTCGCGCACCTCGCGTACAGCGGTTTCACGCCAGTCCTCGTCCGGACTGTCCTTGCTGCCCGTGACGGATTGCCAGAAAGGTTCGCCCTCTGGCGCGGCAATGCTGCGGCGCAGCAGCAGCACCTGGCCGTTTTCACGGTAGATCACGACCAGCACGGACTGCGGAATCTTGTAGGGCCTGACTTCCATCACCCCATATTAGCGCGGCCAGGATGGCATCAGCCAGAGTCGCCCTGCTGCTTGATGGCCATCAATATTTATAGCTGCCCTCGCTTTCCAAGCCTTGATCTCACGCCAGAAGCCACCTGAATTTCACTATGAATATGCGCCGGCGGCTCCGAACTTCACCGCAATAAAAAAGCGCCAGCCGCTTTTGCGAACTGGCGCCGGGTGTGAACAGCGCTCGGCGCTGTTCACGGGGAGCTGGGTCATCAAGCTTCGGAGGTGACCACCACGGGATTGCGCAGCTTGATGTGCAGCTCGCGCAGCTGCTTCTCATCCACGGGCGAAGGAGCCTGGGTCAGCAGATCCTGGGCGCGCTGTGTCTTGGGGAAGGCAATCACGTCGCGGATGGAGTCGGAGCCGGTCATCAGCGTGATCAGACGATCCAGGCCGAAGGCCAGGCCGCCGTGGGGAGGTGCGCCGTACTGCAGCGCGTCCAGCAGGTAGCCGAACTTGGCACGTTGCTGTTCGGGCGTGATGTTCAGGGCTTCGAAGACCTTGGCCTGCACGTCGGCGCGGTGGATACGCACCGAGCCGCCGCCCAGCTCCCAGCCGTTCAAGACCATGTCATAGGCCTTGGCGATGCACTTGCCGGGGTCGGTGGCCATGAGTTCCTCGTGGCCGTCCTTGGGCGAGGTGAAGGGATGGTGCACGGCCACCCAGCGGCCGGATTCCTCGTCATGCTCGAACATGGGGAAGTCCACCACCCACAGAGGTGCCCACTTGTCTTCGAACAGGCCGTTCTTCTTGCCGAATTCGCTGTGGCCGACCTTCAGGCGCAGCGCACCGATGGAATCGTTGACGATCTTTTCCTTGTCTGCACCGAAGAACAGCAGATCGCCGCTTTGAGCCCCCGTGCGCTTGATGATTTCGGTCAAGGCAGCATCATGCAGGTTCTTGACGATGGGCGACTGCAGACCAGGCCAACGCTTCTCCGGATCGTCACCAGCACCAATGCTAGCGTCGTTGACCTTGATCCATGCCAGGCCCTTGGCACCGTAGATCTTGACGAACTCGGTGTAGCCGTCGATCTCGCCGCGCGAGATGGCAGCGCCGCCGGGCACGCGCAGGGCCACGACACGGCCGCCCTTGGTGGTGGCGGGGGTGGAGAAGACCTTGAAGTCCACGTCGCCCATGATGTCGGTCAGCTCGGTGAACTCGAGCTTGACGCGCAGGTCGGGCTTGTCCGAACCGAAGCGGAAGGCCGCATCCTGGTAGGTCATGATGGGGAACTCGCCCAGATCCACGTTCAGCTGGGTCTGGAACACTTCCTTGATCATGCGCTGGAAGATGGCACGGATTTCCTCTTCGTTCAGGAACGAAGTTTCGCAGTCGATCTGCGTGAATTCGGGCTGGCGGTCAGCACGCAGGTCTTCGTCGCGGAAGCACTTGGTGATCTGGTAGTAGCGGTCGAAACCCGAGACCATCAGCATCTGCTTGTACAGCTGGGGCGACTGGGGCAGCGCGAAGAACTCGCCATCATGCACACGCGAGGGCACGAGATAGTCGCGGGCGCCTTCGGGCGTGGACTTGCCCAGCATGGGAGTCTCGATGTCGATGAAGCCTTCCTTGTCGAGGAAGTTGCGCACCTGGATGGCGGTCTTGTAGCGCAGCATCATATTGCGCTGCATCACGGGACGGCGCAGATCCATCACGCGATTCGTGAGGCGCACGGTTTCCGACAGATTGTCGTCGTCCAGCTGGAAAGGAGGCGTGACGGACGCATTGAGGACGTTCAGCTCATGGCACAGCACTTCGATCTGGCCGCTCTTGAGCTTGTCGTTGGTAGTGCCGGCGGGACGCGCACGCACCACACCCTTGACCTGCACGCAGAACTCGTTGCGCACGTCTTCGGCCACCTTGAACATCTCGGCGCGGTCGGGATCGCAGACCACCTGCACATAGCCTTCGCGGTCGCGCAGGTCGATGAAGATCACGCCACCATGGTCACGGCGGCGGTTCACCCAGCCGCACAGGGTCACGGTTTCGCCCATTTGGGCTTCGGTCACCAGACCGCAGTATTGAGAACGCATTGCCATGAAAATTCTTCCTGCACCTTAGGGGTGCGACAAGGTTGTTTGTTTGGATTCTTCGATCAGGGCGAGGTCTGGCGGAGCCACCACGCCCATCGAAACAATGTATTTGAGCGCCGCATCCACGCTCATCTCCAGCTCGATGCATTCGCTCTTGCGCACCAGCACGAAATACCCCCCGGTGGGGTTGGGCGTGGTGGGCACAAAGACGCTGACATACTCGTCGCGCAGCAGGGCCGCCACCTCGCCGCTGGGCTGGCCTGTGACGAAAGCCACGGTCCATACGCCCTCGCGCGGCCACTGCACCAGCACCGCCGTGCGAAAAGCGTTGCCGCTGTCGGAGAACACGGTGTCCGAGACCTGCTTGACGCTGGAATAGATGGAGCGCACCACAGGAATGCGGCGTACCAGTGCATCCCCCCAACCCACCAGCTTGCGGCCGATGAAATTGCTGGCAATGCCGCCCACGATCAGCAGAATCAGCAGGGTCAGGATAACGCCAAAGCCCGGAATATGCATGCCCAGCAATCGGTCGGGCTGCCAGGCTTCGGGAAGAATGGCCAGCGTCTGATCCAGCGTTCCGATGATCCAGTTGAGCACGCCCAGCGTGATCACCAGGGGAACGATGACCAGCAAACCGGCAATCAGCCACTTGCGCAATGCAGACATAGTGTGGGTAAGCCTCAGGAATTGGCGGGAGCAGGGGCTGCAGCAGCTGCAGGCGCAGCGGCACTGTCACTGGACGATGAGGTGCTTGCAGCCGGCTTGCTGCCGCTGTTCTTGAAGTCCGTGGCATACCAGCCAGAACCCTTGAGCTGAAAGCCCGGAGCGGTGAGCTGCTTGGAAAAGGCCTCGGCCCCGCAGGCTGGGCACACGGTCAGCGGCGCGTCCGAGATTTTCTGCAGCACATCCTTGGCGTGGCCGCAGGAGCCACACTTGTATGCATAGATAGGCATAGCGCTAAAAACGGGGAAAGTGCAAAAACCCTCAATTATAGGCGCCGCCCCTGGTTTTGCTGCGCTGCGCAAGCAAGCCCCGGCGCTGCCGGTTTGCCCTGTCAATCCCGGATCCCTGCAAAGGACTCGGTTTCACGGTGATGGTTGCGGAGCCACTGGGGCAGCAGCGATCCGGCGAGCATGCCGGCGACCGCTGCCAAAAGACCAGCGAGTTGCTGTGGAAAAGCCTGCCTCAGCGCGGGCGTGACCATGAAGGCCAGCCACACACCGATGCCCAGCGCCACGGCGCTGATCGCGCCCTGGGTGGTGGCACGCTTCCAGTACAGACCGAACACCAGCGGCACGAAGGCCCCCACCAGCGGCACCTGATAGGCGCTGGCGACCAGCTCATAGATGGGCGTGCCTTGCATGACGATCGAATAGGCCAGCACGCAGGCCGCAAACACCAGGACGCTGACGCGCATGGTCCGAAGATTGTCCTTGTCCGAGGTATAGGGACGGAACTGGCGCCAGATGTTCTCGGTGAAGGTCACGCTGGGAGCCAGCAAGGTGGCCGACGCGCAGGACTTGATGGCCGAGAGCAGCGCACCGAAGAACAGCACCTGCATGGCGAACGGCATCTTGTCCATCACCAGGGTGGGCAGCACCTTCTGCGGATCATCGGCCAGCAGTGCCGTGGCTTCGGCGGGCATGATGATGAGCGCACTGGCCACCAGGAACATGGGCACGAAGGCAAAGATCACATAGCAGGCACCGCCGATGATGGTGCCGCGCACGGCCGACTTTTCGGTGTCCGCAGACATCACGCGCTGAAAGATGTCCTGCTGCGGAATCGAGCCGAGCATCATGGTCACGGCAGCGCCGATGAAGAAAACGATTTCATGCAGCGAAGGCTCGGGGAGAAACTTGAAGAGGTCCCGGCTGGTGGCCAGATCGACCACCTTGCCCGCACCGCCCGCCATGTCGCCGGCAAAAATGGCCAGAATCAGCAGGCCGGCCACCAGAATGATCATCTGCACGAAATCCGTCACGGCCACAGACCACATGCCTCCGAACAGCGTGTAGACCAGCACGGAGAGCACGCCGATCGTCATGCCCATGGGAATGCTGACGGCACCGCCCGAGAGCAGGTTGAACACCAGACCCAGTGCCGTGACCTGGGCCGAGACCCAGCCCAGATAGCTGAGCATGATGATCAGCGAGCAGACCACCTCGATAGCCCGGCCGTAGCGCGAGCGGTAATAGTCGCTGATGGTCAGCAGATTCATGCGGTAGAGCTTGGCGGCGAAAAAGCACCCCACCAGAATCAGGCACATGCCCGCGCCGAACGGATCTTCCACCAGCGCATGCAGTCCGCCTTCGATGAACTTGGCAGGCACGCCCAGCACCAGCTCGGACCCGAACCAGGTCGCAAAGGTGGTGGTGATGATCATGTAGAGCGGCAGATGACGGCCGGCAATGGCGAAATCCGCCGTGTTTTTCACACGTTTGGCGGCCCACAGACCAATGCCGATGGTCACGAACAGGTAGACGATCACCAATGAGAGCAGCACGCTGGCACTCCTCGAACTCTAAAGAAGGGGATAGCTCAGAAGCGGATGCGCAGCAGAACCTGCAGCACCACCAGACCGATGACGAAACCGATGCCGCCGCAGAGTATGGCCTGCAGCAAGCGATTGGTCGTTTTCTGCTGCTGCAGCAGCTCCTTGAGCAGAGCCTCGCTGTCTTTGCCGGTGCCATGTCTGGACAGATACTGGTGCAGCACCCGCGGAATATCGGGCAGGATCTTGGCATAACGCGGTGCCTGTGCCTGCAGCTCGTGCCACAGTCGCTGCGGCCCCATCTGATCCAGCATCCATTTCTCGAGGAATGGCTTGGCCGTGCTCCAGAGATCCAGGTTGGGATCAAGCTGGCGCCCCAGGCCTTCGATGTTGAGCAGCGTCTTTTGCAGCAGCACCAGTTGGGGCTGGATCTCGACCTGGAAACGGCGAGAGGTCTGGAACAGGCGCATCAGCACCATGCCCAGCGAGATTTCGGCAAGCGGCCGGTCGAAGTAAGGCTCGCAGACGGCGCGAATGGCGGCTTCCAGCTCCTCGACGCGCGTCGTGGCCGGCACCCAGCCGCTTTCCACGTGCAAGGCGGCCACGCGCTTGTAGTCACGACGGAAGAACGCCAGGAAGTTCTGCGCCAGGTATTCCTTGTCGAACTCGGTCAGCGTGCCGACGATGCCGAAGTCCAGCGAGATATAGCGCCCGAAGGTATCGGGCTCCAGGCTGACCATGATGTTGCCCGGGTGCATGTCGGCATGAAAGAAGCCGTCGCGGAACACCTGGGTAAAAAAGATGGTCACGCCATCGCGCGCCAGCTTGGGAATGTCCACGCCGGCTTCGCGCAAGCGCTCGACCTGGCTGATGGGCACGCCCTTCATGCGCTCCATCACCAGCACGTCGGTGTGGCAGTAATCCCAGTGGATCTCGGGGATCAGCACCAGGTCCAGCCCCTCCATGTTGCGGCGCAGTTGCGCGGCATTGGAGGCCTCTCGGATCAGGTCCAGCTCGTCGTGCAGGTAGTTGTCGAACTCGGCAACCACTTCCTTGGGCTTGAGACGCTTGCCATCCCGGGAGAGCTTTTCCAGCCAGCTCGCCATCATGTGCATCAGCGCCAGATCCTTGTCGATCACGGACTTCATGCCCGGGCGCAGCACCTTGACGGCCACATCGTGCTCGACGCCGGCCTTGTCGCGAATCCGGGCAAAGTGCACCTGTGCGATCGAGGCGCTGGCCACCGGCTCGCGCTCGAAGCTGATGAAGATCTGCTCCAGCGGCTTGCGAAAGGATCGCTCGATGGTGTCCACCGCGATCTGGGGATCGAACGGAGGCACGCGGTCCTGCAGCTTGGCCAGCTCCTCGGCCACATCGGGCGGCATCAGGTCGCTGCGCGTGGACAGCACCTGACCGAACTTCACGAAGATCGGCCCCAGCTCTTCCAGCGCCTCGCGCAGGCGCACGCCGCGTGGCTTGTCCAGCTTGCGGCCGAAGGTCAGCACGCCGCGCAGGCTGCGCAGTCGTGGATGCGGGATCCCGGAGAGCACCAGCTCGTCGAGTCCATAACGAAACACCACCCAGAGGATGGCCCAGCCTCGCAGAAAGCGGCTCATGGCTGTATGTGATCGGCGCCGGGCATGGCTGCGACGGGTGCCGTGCTGGCAGGATGGGCCACATCGCCCGCGGAGGCCGGCTTGCCGCCCATGCGTGCGCCGACGAACTGTCGCAGCCCCTGAGCCGCCGTGCGGGCCACCTTGGCGAGGGTATGGGCCGGCACATCGCCAATCAGGCGGGCCAGATCCTCCTCCACGTCCCACTTGACGTTGTCCACCAGCCAGTTGATCTCGGCGGCAAACTGCACATCGCCTTCGATGCGGATGCTGGGCTTGTCGCCACGCAAGGCTGTCTGGGCCAGCGACAGCGCAGAGGTCTCCGTGACTTCCAGCATGAGATCGGGCGCGGCTTCGGCTGGAGCCAGGTCGAACAGACCGGCAGGGGTGACCAGCAAGGCGACCGAGTACTGGCGCCATTGCACGCGCGCAATACGGCCTTTCTGGCGCACGAGGCGATCACTGGCCTCTTTTTCCTGCATGAGCACATGGTTGAGGAAAAGCACCAGACGCTGATGCATCTCACTCACCAGCCATTCGGGAGCTTGGGGGCCGGCCATCACGCGTTCGACGAGACCGCCCAGAAAAGAAAAAGGGGACTGTGTTGCCATAGTCCCCGATTATTCATGAAATTGATTCCCCCCTGTGGCGCTTTGCGCCTTCCCCCCAAGGGGGACGGCACCATCGCTGCAGGGCGGCCCATGCTTGGAGCCCCTTGCATGGGTCGCGATCAATCCCCGCCTGCAGTGCTTATTGCAGCGCCTGCACGCCAGCCACCAGCCAGCCGCTGGCGCCACTCTTGGGCTTGGTCATGTTCCAGACTTCGCGGAAAGGACTGGGGCCTGCCGAGGCCTCTTCGCGGATCATGCCGGAGAACTCGACGCTGGCCATGTAGCCATTGCCCAGGTCCTCGATACCCAGCAACTGCGCATCGATCATCAGCACATCGGTGTGGTTGGGCTCGCCCGCGCGCTGGGTCTCGCGTTCGGACAACTGGCTGCGGATTTCAGAGAGCATCTCGTCCGTCATCATGGAGCGCAGGGTCGTGATGTCGGAACGATCCCAGGCCGACTGCAACGTCACGAAGTTGCGCTTGGCCGCAGTGAGAAAGCCTTCCGCATCGAAATCCGCAGGCACGCCCCAGTTCTGCGAACCAGACAGTGCAGATCCGATCATGGAGCCGCCGGCCGCCGCTGCAGCTTCGGGAATATGGTTCTGCTCCCAAGGACGAGCCGATGCGTCGTTGCCGACTTTTTCAGGGTTGTACTGGCGTGCCTGGGGAGCGTTGGCATCACCGCCCAGATTGCCTGCACCCTGAAAGGCGAAAGGGCTGTGATTGCTCTGCATGGCAGGCGCAGGCTTGCGGCGGCGCATGATCATGCCGATCACCACCATGATCACCATGGCCAGCAGACCGAACATCAGCATATTGGCAAAGGCCTCGCCCATGCCCAGGGAGTTGGCCAGCCAGGCCAGGCCCAGGCCTGCGGCCAGGCCGCCCAGCATCGCACCCCAGGGCTTCTTGGGGGCTGCCGCCGGTGTTGCAGGCGGGGCAGCACGGTTTTGCTGCGCCGCATTCTGCTGCCCAGCCTGCTGAGTATTCTGAGCGGGAGCACGAGAAGCTTCGCGCTGAGTGACGTTGCCCGACTGCTTGCCGAACGATGAACCACCGCCCATACGCTTGGCATCGGCCTGACCATGTGCCACCACCAGCATTGCCACCAAGGCGATTGACCAAAGTTTCTTCATCTCATCTCCCTTCTTCTAGAAAGTCGCTACAAATCTGCACACAAGGCGTGCTCAACACTTGATTCCCACATGCAAGGCACAGACGCCTCCTGTCATGTTGTGATAGTCCACATGGCCAAAGCCGCATTGCTGCATCAAGGCCTTGAGTTCTTTCTGTCCCGGATGCATGCGAATGGACTCGGCCAGGTAGCGATAGCTTTCGGCATCGCCGGCAATCATCCTGCCCATGGCCGGCAAAATCTTGAACGAATACCAGTCATAGGCCTTCTCCAGAGGCTTGGCCACCTTGGAGAACTCCAGCACCAGCAGTTTGCCGCCCGGACGCAGGACGCGGTTCATTTCCTTGAGTGCGACATCCTTGTGCGTCATGTTGCGAAGACCGAAGGCCACGCTGACCAGATCGAAATAGTTGTCGGCAAACGGCAGCTTTTCCGCATCGCAGACCAGGGTGGGCAGGATCACGCCCTTGTCGGTCAAACGGTCGCGCCCCACGCGCAGCATGGCTTCATTGATGTCGGTGTGCACCACCTGACCGCTGGCTCCGACCTTCTTGGAAAAAGCCAGGGACAGATCCCCTGTACCGCCCGCGATATCCAGGGCCTTGTCGCCTTCCTTGAGGTTGGCCACCATCAGCGTGTACGCCTTCCATGCGCGGTGCAGACCACCCGACATCACGTCGTTCATGACGTCGTACTTGGAAGCCACGGAGTCGAACACACCGCGTACGCGCGATGCCTTCTCGCTTTCATCAACAGTCTGGAATCCGAAGTGTGTGGAGCTCATAACAAAGAATGCTAAGCAGGCAGTGCTTGCGCGTACAGCGACAACCCCGTATGGCTACAGGCTTTGAAGCACTATGGTTTTTGGAAAGAATTCGCCTCGCACGCTTATTACGCAAGCGCTGCAAGCTATTGGAAATATAGCACCAGCCTCAATAACCCTGCGCCGCAAGCATGGACGATGTGGCGTGTGCGGGACGTTGCGGCCGGCTTGGGGCCGATGTGCAAGTCCCTCGGGACCCATGCTCAATGCACGCTGCAGCCATGGCCGCCGGCCCCCTTCTCGGGCATGGGCGTGTCGCGATCCAGCCCTGCCTCCTGCAGGCGCTGGAGATATTGCTGCCACAGCGCATCCTGCTGGCTGCCCAGCTGGTAGAGGTATTCCCAGGTGTACAGACCGCTCTCGTGCCCATCGCTGAAGAAGGGCTTGATGGCGTAGTTGCCCACCGGCTCGATGGTGCTGATGCCCACATCGCGCTTGCCGGTCTGCAGCACCTCCTGGCCCGGACCGTGGCCCTGGACTTCGGCCGAGGGCGAGTACACGCGCAGCAGCTCGAACGGAATCCGGAAAGTCTTGCCGTCCGAATAAGAGACCTCCAGCACGCGCGATGCACCATGCACGGTCAGCGACTGGGGGGTGGGAGTATTGGCTTGCAGTCCTGCCATGGTTTTCTCCTAATCAATGCATAAAAGGGCAGCCCGGAGCTGCCCTTTGGATCTCCCGACGGAGACGAAAACATCACGCAGCCCAGCGGGCCAGTGCCTTTTGCAGCATCTCGTCCACCTGCGGCAGCTGGCGGGCAATCGCCGCTTCTCGGGCTTCATCGCGCTCGCGCTGGGCTCCAGCCCAGACCGAAGCGGGAAAGTGGCTGTCCCAGTCGTAGCGCGCAATCACATGCCAGTGGAGATGCGCCACCATGTTACCGAGCGCCGCCAGATTGATCTTGGTCGGAGCCAGTTGCTCGCGCAGCACGCGCTCGACCAGGGCCACGACATCCATGCAGACCATGCGATCGGTGGCGCTCAGATCCGAGAACTCGGCGGCATGATCATTCCAGACCACGCGATAAAAGGCCGGAAAGCCCTGCTCGGCGGCCCGGATCACGCGCAGCTTGTCGCCGCGCCAGACCAGCGCACCGCCATCGGCAATGCACAGGGGACAATTTTCAACCAACATCCGAAATCTCCATTGCAATGCTTCTTACCCACATCACTGCGATGTGACCCCAGCGCAGGCCAGGGACATCGAGGAAGGGCCTATGCCGGCCGCGCCGCCCCGCGCCGAAGGCGTCGTCCGGCGCGAAGCGACTCAGGGGACATCACACCAGCACGCGCTCGATACCGCCCTGGTTGGCGCGCTGGACATACTCCGCCATCCAGTTCTCGCCCAGGATATCGCGCGCCATCTCGACCACGATGTAGTCGGCTTCGAGCAGACCGTTGTTCAGGTCGTTGCCGTAGCGACTCAGGCCCTGCAGGCAGCTGGGGCAGCTCGTCAGGATCTTGACGTTGTCCTGGGCCCCCAGCTGACCGCTGTCGCGCAATGCAGCCTCGCCCTTGCGGATCTCTTCGGTCTTGCGGAAGCGGATCTGCGTGGAGATGTCGGGGCGCGTCACGCCCAGCGTGCCGGACTCGCCACAGCAGCGCTCGCTCTTGAGCACGTTGTCGCCCATCAAGGCCTTGACGGTCTTCATCGGGTCCTGCTGCTTCATGGGCGTATGGCAGGGGTCGTGGTAGAGATAGGCGCCATTGTTCTGCAGCGTGATGCCCTTCTCGAGCAGATATTCGTGGATGTCGATGATGCGGCAACCGGGGAAGATCTTGTCGAACTGGTAGCCCTGCAACTGGTCAAAGCAGGTTCCGCAGCTCACCACCACGGTCTTGATGTCCAGGTAGTTGAGCGTGGTCGCCACACGATGGAAGAGCACACGGTTGTCCGTGATCATCTTCTCGGCCTTGTCGAACTGGCCCGAGCCGCGCTGGGGATAGCCGCAGCACAGATAGCCGGGCGGCA
>NZ_SPEY01000056.1 GCF_009360615.1 Comamonas sp. | reverse complement strand
CGGGTACGTCGTGTTTCTTGGTGCTCATTGTGCTTACGGACAGGCCGGCTTGCGCCGGCGGTTGATTGTCCGTTTACACAAAATTCTGCACACCCTCTGGTTTCATCAAAAATCCCGTCGATGCCTGTCCAAGAGTACCTTTCCCTCAAGCATTGCCGTGATCCGATCGGTCAGGCTCTTGGTGCAACCGTTTTCTGCGGCGATCTTTCTTGCATTCCTGATCGTCGATGAATCGGCAGCGATCAGCGCATGGCGCATGGACCGGTGTGTTCTTTGCGCTTTGGGCCCTTGGGCATGAGGCTGACATTTCCGGTCTTCGACCAGCTTGAAAAGCGCTCCGATACCAATCACCGCAGCACAGGGGTGATTCTCAGCGACGAAGTCCGGACTCCGGAGGTCCACCCGCAACCCACCCTGTTTCCGAATCTGCGCCATGGGGATCTGTCAACCCGCCAGGCCCTCGAACTCTTGCGACACCGGCGGCAGCAGTTCGCGAGGGCCGACGGTTTGTCGAGCATCTGGATCAGTTCCCGCACCTGACGTTTGGTGCGATCCAGCGTGGAAGACGGAGGTCCATGGTGCGGCCTTCGGGCAGGCTCTGAATGAACAGATGGCCGAAAGCTCAGGGAGGTCAGCGCAAAGGCGGTGATCCGCATCAACGCGGCTTCTGCAATCCGGGTGTGGTTCAGAGATTCAGAGATGGAGGCGTTGAGGCTGGACTATACGGTCGGGGGCAGTGTGAGCTGGGTCAAACGCGGTGCGCTTGTGATCCGGCCGTGCCAGTCACGAGGAGCCTGCCGGCCTTTTCGGAACGGAATGCAAGATCGCTTGACGCCGTAACTTGAGGCAAAAGTGGCCCTGGAGGCCACTTTTTGCGGGCTTGATCAGATCTCGAACTTTGAGCGGTCTTGGTCCTTGATCCAGGCGGGGGGCTTACCTCTGCCCGTCCATGTCAGGCCCGTGGCGGGGTCGCGATACTTGGCGGCGACAGAGCCGGTCAGGCGCCTTTGTTTCGCGGGAGGGAAGACATCGTCTTGGGTCAGGCCGAAAGCCTCGATCAAGCCCCTGATTTCTTGCACGGCAACTGCGACTTCAGCCTTTCGGGCCGCAGCAATCTGCTGATCCAGGGTTTCGCGTTGTGCCAATAATTCCTTGTAAGAATTTGTACTCATCTCAAAGAGGTCCTCTGTAAAGTTATGAACCAGCACTGAAGTGATGTGTCCGTCCATGAGATACGCTATTTACGCAGTTGGTTCAATTTCGGTGGAAAGTGCCTGCGCGAATGGTTTCCCGAGCTGGCAGGTATTAATGCGGAATAACATCAGTGCAATGCACAAATCCAGGCTGAGCCATCGCTTCAGGCGCTCCTGGAAGTGTGGCCCTGGCTTGCGTGCTTTTTGGCCATAAAGGGAAGAGGGCCGCCGGTATGGACTTTTTGCAGGGCCCGAAGAGCGAACCGAAGGTAAACCAAGAGCCGGTGTTACCGTCTCCGATGCGTTTCCGTGCCTGTTCGTGGAAATCCAGATACATTCGAAACATGACTCTGGAATTCAAGCGCCTTACCGAAGTGGGTGTGGATGAAATCATTGCGCTCAACAACCATCCCGAAGTGCTGCGCCAAATGCCCCTGGGCAGTGCAGATTTCGATGAGGTCAAAGCCAGGGATTGGGTGAGCCACAAAGACGCCCAGTGGACGCAATATGGCTACGGGCCTTGGGCATTTCTTATCGATCAGGAGTTTGCAGGCTGGGGAGGGCTTCAGCACGAAGCCGGTGATGCAGACCTGGCCCTAGTACTGCATCCCAGATACTGGGGAAGCGGCAAGGCCATCTACCAGGAAATTGTCAATCGCGCTTTCAACGTTATGGGCTTGAGTTCCATCACCATTCTGTTGCCTCCTTCGAGAAAAAGAATCAGAGGTGTTTTGAGGCTGGGATTCAAAGCAGATGGCGAGCTCTATCTCGGCGGCGTTCACTTTGCGCGCTTTCGCCTCTGCGCCTGCGGCAAGTTCCGGAGCCAGGTCAGTCGGTAGGGGTTGGTGTGAGCCATGACTGGTCGATCGCTGCCCTTGTGGCGGGCTGCTGACGGCCAAGAGCAGTCCTTTATGGCTTGCCGTATTTCAAGTGAATGATGGGGTAAGGCCGGCCTTGTCCATCCAGCGATGAACGACCAGTGCGAATAAAGCCCATTTTTTCGTAAAAGCCTAATGCCTGTAGATTCTCCTCATTGACATCGGTTGTCATGTCGGGGTTTAGCGAAAGACCGTGCCGAACCAGCATGGTGCCAATACCCATTCCCCGGTACGCAGGGTCAACGAACAAGGCCTCCATATGCCCGTTGTCGATGAACATGAAAGCCAGCGGGAAGTCGCTGGCGTCTACAGCTAGCCAGAGCGGTACCTGGGGCAGAAAGCCGCACACCATCGCGTCAATAGCCTGGCGGTCCTCCCGAGACAGAAAGTGATGAGTGGCATCAACCGCGTGACGCCAAATTTCGACGGAGCGTTCACCATCGCCAGGACGGGAAATTCGAATGGATGTCATTGGCTGATTATGAACACTGCAAGGTGGAGGGCCGCGCAAGCCTCACCAGTGCAGTCCTTGCGTTCACGTTTGTGATATCCACCGCACTTGGTAAATGCCTGTTGAGGCGCGTTTCCTGCCGTTCCTGCAGCCTGAAAAGCCCGCTGGCCGATACATCCATCGCCAGAGCTGGATCAGGCCGTTGGCGACAAAACAACACATACGGGCCGTTGAACGCTTGTCAAGTTGTCAGCCTTGGTGCCAAAGCCTGTGCTACTTTGTGCCAAAGCTCGCGCAAATTTGTACCAAAGGCCGTGCAACGCAACTTTAACTAATTTTCTGGAAGCTGCGATGTTCGCCCAATGAAGGCAGGAAGCGATTTTTTTACATGCCCGAAAGCAGGTGTGAAAGTCCATTTTCCCTATGAAAACGCCCCATGAGAGCTGAGCTAAATCCCCGAGTCTTGTACAAGACTTAAAAAAACCGGGCCGGTTGCGCGTAGAATTTTGTATTGTGGGAACGCATTGCATCAAGAAAGTGTCGTCCCGCTGTGTCAGGCCCCATTGCGCAAGCCCGGGATGCAGGCCCAAGGCACCTTTCCCCCTTTTTTCACAACCTGAGACAAGAGATGAGTACGCAGCAACCCACCATCATCTACACCTTGACTGACGAGGCACCTCGCCTGGCCACCAGTGCATTTCTGCCCGTCATCCGTGCTTTTGCCGCTCCCGCCGGCATCAATGTGGAGACCAGCGACATCTCGCTGGCAGGCCGCATCCTGGGCGAGTTCCCCGAATTTCTGACCGAAGAACAGCGTGTTCCCAACAACCTGGCCGACCTGGGCAAGCTGACGCTGACTCCCGAAGCCAACATCATCAAGCTGCCCAATATTTCCGCTTCCGTGGGTCAGCTGACTGCCGCCATCAAGGAGCTTCAGTTCAAGGGTTACAAGGTTCCCAACTTCCCCGAGAACCCCACGACCGACGAAGAGAAGGAAATCAAGGCACGCTACAGCAAATGCCTGGGATCGGCCGTGAACCCCGTGCTGCGCGAAGGCAACTCCGACCGCCGCGCGCCTGCCGCCGTGAAGAACTACGCCAAGAAGCACCCCCATTCCATGGGTGAATGGAAGCAGTGGTCGCAGACCCATGTCTCGCACATGAGCGAAGGCGACTTCTACCACGGCGAAAAGTCCATGACCCTGGACAAGGCCCGTGATGTGAAGATGGTGCTGGAGACCAAGTCCGGCAAGAGCATCGTGCTCAAGGAAAAGGTCAAGCTGCAGGACGCAGAAGTGATCGATTCCATGTTCATGAGCAAGAAGGCACTGTGTGCCTTCTACGAAAAGGAGATCGAGGACTGCAAGGAGTCCGGCATCCTGTTCTCGCTGCACGTGAAGGCCACGATGATGAAGGTGTCCCACCCCATCGTGTTCGGTCACTGCGTGAAGATCTTCTACAAGGAAGCCTTCGAGAAGCATGGCAAGCTGTTCGACGAACTGGGCGTGAACGTGAACAACGGCATGGCCAACCTCTACGAGAAGATCGAGACGCTGCCTGCTTCGCAGCGTGACGAGATCATTCGTGATCTGCACAAGTGCCAGGAAAATCGTCCCCGTCTGGCCATGGTTGATTCCGCCAAGGGCATCACCAACTTCCACTCGCCCAACGACGTGATCGTCGATGCTTCCATGCCCGCCATGATCCGCGTGGGTGGCAAGATGTGGGCGGCCGACGGCAAGCCTTACGACTGCAAGGCAGTGATGCCCGAGTCCACCTTTGCCCGCATCTATCAGGAAGTGATCAACTTCTGCAAGTGGCACGGCAATTTCGATCCCCGGACCATGGGCACCGTGCCCAACGTGGGTCTGATGGCGCAGAAGGCCGAAGAGTACGGCTCGCACGACAAGACCTTCGAGATCGCCGAAGACGGCGTGGCCAATATCGTGGACATCGCCACCGGCGAAGTGCTGCTGAGCCAGAACGTGGAAGCCGGTGACATCTGGCGCATGTGCCAGGTCAAGGACGCGCCCATCCGCGACTGGGTGAAGCTGGCCGTGACCCGTGCCCGCAACTCCGGCATGCCTGCCGTGTTCTGGCTGGACCCCTATCGTCCCCACGAGGCCGAGCTGATCAAGAAGGTGCAGACCTATCTGAAGGAATACGACACCAGCGGTCTCGAAATCCACATCCTCTCGCAAGTGCGCGCCATGCGCTACACGCTGGAGCGCGTGGCCCGCGGTCTGGATACCATCTCGGTGACCGGCAACATTCTGCGCGACTACCTGACCGACCTGTTCCCCATCCTGGAACTGGGCACCTCGGCCAAGATGCTGTCCATCGTGCCTCTGATGGCCGGTGGCGGCATGTACGAAACCGGTGCCGGTGGTTCCGCTCCCAAGCACGTGCAGCAACTGGTGGAAGAGAATCACCTGCGCTGGGATTCGCTGGGGGAATTCCTGGCTCTGGCCGTTTCGTTCGAAGACCTCGGTATCAAGGAAAACAACGCCCGTGCCAAGCTGCTGGCCAAGACCCTGGACGAAGCCACCGGCAAGCTGCTGGACCTGGACAAGTCGCCTTCGCGCCGCACCGGCGAGCTGGACAACCGTGGCTCGCAGTTCTACATCGCTCTGTACTGGGCCCAGGCTCTGGCCGCTCAGACCGAAGACGCAGAACTGGCTGCCAAGTTCGCACCTCTGGCCAAGACCCTGGCCGAGAACGAAGACAAGATCGTGGCCGAAATGAAGGAAGTGCAAGGCAAGGCTGCCGACATCGGCGGCTACTACATGCCCGACGTGGCCAAGCTGGACGCAGTGATGCGCCCCAGCGCCACCTTCAACGCCGCCATCGCTGCTGCGTAAATCAAGTGTTTTCTGCAGTGCAGTCTCGGCTGCCTGCATGCCTTGAAGAAAGCCGGTGACCTGAAAAGGTTGCCGGCTTTTTTGTGTCTATTTTTATTGATTGCTATATAAAAAGAAGCTGCTGGCGATTGATGGATAAGCGCTACAGCTTGATTTGATGTGAATTCATGAAAGGTGAGCCATGCTGTTGTATCAGTGCCCGTGCTGCGACTACTTCTCGCTCGATGACCGTGGCGAATACAGTATCTGCAGCGTCTGCTTCTGGGAAGACAGCGGCTGGGATGTGGACTGCCCGGATGAATACTCCGGCCCCAACCATATGACGCTGCGCGAAGGTCGGCGCAACTTTCAGCGCTTTGGCGCCTGCGATTACCGCATGCTCAGGAGCGTGCTCCCACCGGCAGCGCGCAGCCGCTATCGATGTAGTCCGCGTGTTCTGCGCGGAGTGGCATCAACCGGCGTGGGATCAACCGGCGTGGGGCAGTGACCGTCTGGCCTCGTCAACCCAGCGCAGGAATGGTATGCCTGGGTGTTGACGCAGCAGCGGATAGCGGTGGCGGTGGCGGTGATAGCAGTCCCAGTAACTGGCTGCCTGCTGCTTGCAGGTCATGACAAATTCAGGGTTCTCGGCCGCAAATCGCCCGTAGCTGTTTGGCAAAAGTCTATGAGGCTGGGTTGCCAGATGCTCGGCAATTTCCAGCACATACTCGCCAGCAGCGCGGACCACAAACGGCAGCACCCAGTTGCAGTCGTGCTCCAGCAACTGGCGCAGACCGGCTTCGCGCACATGGCCGTCGGCATGACGGCTGCCCAGGCACAGAGCCAGCTGCTGCGCAGCGTCGCAGCTTTTTTGAATGCATTGCTGCAGCGCGCGTTCTTCGTAGTACACGCGTTAGGGGGCATGCAGCAATTCGCTATTGATGCTTACCGTGAAGCCGGGGTAGGGCTCGAATGTCTGCGACTTTCCCAGTCTCTGCAGCAGCGCAGCGGCGGTATCGCTCAGTGCTTGCGGAAACCGGGGCTGATAGAGCATGCAGGATACGGGGCTTAGCGATTGAAGGGCGCACCGCCCAGCTTGGTGCCGGCCTTGATGCCGCGCTTGGCAAACCAGCCCTGGTTCATCTCCAGCACGTAGCGCACGGGCTTGGCCGAGCAGTGAGAGTCTTCGCTCATGGGTTTCATGTCGGCCAGATTGACGATGGTGCCGTCGTCGGCCACAAAGGCTGCCGTCAGCGGCAGGATGGTGTTGCGCATCCAGAAGCACTGCACGCCAGGCACCTCGAAGACAAAGAGCATGCCTTCCTGCTGCGGCATCTCCTTGCGGAACATGAGACCGATCTCGCGCTGCTGCGGCGTGACGGCCAGTTGGGTGTCGATGCGGTACATGCCGGCCGTCAGGTCGATGCGGCGCAGATTCATCTGGGGCTGACCTTGATCGCCGGCCATTGCCGCAGCGCTGCCCAGCAGTCCGAACAGGGCCGCTGCGGTCAGCAACATGGTGCGCGCACGCCAGCCGGATTGGCGTGAGTCAGAGGTCTGGCTGGAGAAGTTCTTCATAAGCCTTGCATGCCAAAAAAGAGTCGAAAGCCGACAGCCTAAGGCATTGGGGCTGAATGTCGCCTGAAACCCGCATGCCACAAACCACAAAGCCCGCAGAAATCTGAATTCTGCGGGCTTTTCGCGCTTGTCGGCAGCGGGTGCGACACCTCAGGGGGCCGTGCCGGTGCGGCCTTCAGCGTCCATCAGGCAGCGGGCTTGGCAGCTTTCTTGGTGCTGTGCTTGGCGTGCGACTTGGCAGGCTTGTGCATGGACTTGGCATGCTTGGCTGCGGGGGCCGGTGCTGCAGCGGGGGCGGCAGGTGCTGCTGCGGCCGGCATGGCCGCAGGTGCGGTGGCTGCGGCTGGGGCAGCAGGGGTGGCAGGTTTCGCAGGCGCAGCGGCTTGAGCGAATGCGCCAGCGGCGAACGTACCGGCAATCAGGATAGCGAGTAGTTTTTTCATGTGTGCCAATTTCCTCAAGATGCGGCAATGCCTGGTTTCAGGGTTTGTTCAGCGCAGGCCATCTGCGCCTCACAGTCTTTCAACGGCCTGGCTGTGCCGGCGTTGACAGGCATTTACAGGTAGTTTCTTAGAATTCGTGCGGTGTAGTGATGTCAGAATTCGGTCATATGCAAAATGCACCAGCAAGGTGCGCCGCCGCACACCATCAAGGACTAGGAGATTCCAGAGCATGAGCGCTTCCCAGCACATCCAGGTACCGTCGCAGGGCGAGAAAATCACCGTCAATGCGGACAAGACGCTGAACGTTCCCGATCAGCCCATCATTCCGTTCATTGAGGGCGATGGTGTCGGTGTTGATGTGACGCCGGTGATGCGCAAGGTGGCTGACGCTGCCGTTGCCAAGGTCTACGGCGGGCAGCGCAAGATTGCCTGGATGGAGGTGTATGCGGGCGAGAAGGCCACGCGCATCTACGGTCCCGATGTCTGGCTGCCCGAGGAAACCGTGGCCGCCGTGCGCGACTATGCCGTGTCCATCAAGGGCCCGCTGACCACGCCCGTGGGCGGCGGCATCCGCTCGCTGAACGTGGCGCTGCGCCAGGAGCTGGACCTGTATGTCTGCCTGCGTCCCGTGCAGTACTTCAAGGGCGTGCCTTCGCCGCTCAAGGAGCCCGAGAAGACAAATATGGTGATCTTCCGCGAGAACTCGGAGGACATCTACGCGGGCATCGAATACGCGGCCGGCAGCGAGAAGGCGAAAAAGCTCATCGACTTCCTGGCCAAGGAAATGGGCGCCAACAGGATCCGCTTTCCCGAAACCTCGGGCATCGGCATCAAGCCCGTCTCGCGCGAGGGCACGGAGCGCCTGGTGCGCAAGGCCATCCAGTACGCCATCGATAACAACAAGCCCAGCGTGACCCTGGTTCACAAGGGCAACATCATGAAGTACACGGAAGGCGCTTTCCGTGACTGGGGCTACGCGCTGGCGCAGCGCGAGTTCGGTGCCGAGCTGATCGACGGCGGCCCCTGGTGCCGCATCAAGCACCCGAAGACCGGCAAGGACATCATCCTCAAGGACTCGATCACTGACGCCTTTTTGCAGCAGATTCTGATGCGTCCGGCCGAGTATTCGGTGGTGGCCACGCTCAATCTCAATGGCGACTACATCTCGGATGCGCTGGCCGCGCAGGTGGGCGGCATCGGCATTGCTCCCGGTGCCAACCTGTCGGAGAGCATTGCCTGCTTCGAAGCCACCCACGGCACAGCGCCGCGCTATGCGGGCAAGGATTATGTGAATCCGGGCTCCATGATTCTCTGCGCCGAGATGATGCTGCGCCACATGGGCTGGCGCGAGGCTGCAGACCTGATCGTCGAGTCGCTGGAAAAAGCCATTCAGAGCAAGCATGTGACCTATGACTTCGCCCGTCTGATGGACGGTGCAACCCAGGTGTCCTGCTCGGGCTTCGGCGATGTGGTGATCTCGATGATGGACTGAGCCGTGCCGCCTGCCCGGCAGCCTGCATAGGCAGCCCGGCACCGCTGTTTCAGCAGCCGCACCGTTGCGACGGTGCGGTTTTTTTATGCCCGGCCCGGCGCTTGTAGTCCTGAGGCTGGCGTGCAAAGTCTCGAAAGTATGTCGATGTGTATCGGCGTTAAGGCGTGCAATACACCAGTGGCAATTAATTTCAGGTGAGGCTATGGCTCCTTCATCCAATGACGGGCGCTGGTACTGGCTTGCAGTGGGGTTGCTGATGCTGCTGACGGGTCTGTACATGACCATCGGCGGCGGCGTTCTGCTCGTCAAGGGAGGCAGCTGGTACTTTGTGTTGATGGGGCTGGCGCTGCTGGTCTCGGCGGCATTACTGCTGGCGCGGCGCAGAGCCGGTGCCCATCTCTACGCGCTGGCCTTTGTGCTGACTCTGGTATGGGCCTGGTGGGATGCGGGCTGGGAGTTCTGGCCGCTGGTGTCGCGCCTGATGGTGTTTGCCGTGCTCGGCCTGCTGGTGGCCCTGGGCTATGCACAGCTTGAAGCGGGCAAGCTGGTCATGAATGACTATGGCCGCCTGGGCGCCGCCGTGTCGGTGGTGGTGCTGGGCCTGGCCATCATCGCGACGGCCGTCAGCGCTTTCTCGCCCAAGGGCGTGATTGCGCCCGAAGTCACCGAGGTGCCCTCGGTCGGCTCCATGGAGATCAGGGCCTCGGACTGGACGGACTGGGGGCAGGGCCCCACCGGTCAGCGCTTTGCCGCCCTCGAGCAGATCAGCCGCGACAATGTCGACAAGCTGGCCGTGGCCTGGACGGCCCGCACCGGCGATGTGCCCCAGAGCACGGGCTCGGGCGCCGAAGATCAGAACACGCCCCAGCAGATCGGGGACCGCCTTTATGTCTGCACGGCTTATGGCAAGGTGCTGGCGCTGGATGTGGACACGGGTGATGAAAGGTGGAAATTCGACCCCGAGGCCAGATCGCCCAACTGGCAGCGCTGCCGGGGCCTGGCCTACTTTGACGGCAACGAGGCCGCGCTCAGGGCTTCGGGCGCGTCCGGTCGGCTCGGCGATGTCGCACCGGGCTGCCGGCGCCGGCTGTTTCTGCCCACGATCGATGCGCGCCTGATTGCACTCGACCCCGATTCGGGCAAGCCGTGCACCGACTTCGGCAAGGACGGCGTGGTGGATCTGACCCAGGGCATGGGGGAGGTCAGGGAGGGCTGGTATCAGCAGACCTCGGCACCGCTGGTGGCCGAGAACCTGGTGATCGTGGGGGGACGCGTGGCCGACAATTTCTCGACCGACGAGCCCTCGGGCGTGGTGCGTGCCTTTGATGTGCTCAGCGGCAAGCTGGTCTGGGCCTGGGACCCGGGCAATCCCGACATCACCGGGCCGCCGCCGCAAGGACAGACCTATACACGCAACTCGCCCAATGTCTGGGGCGGCATGTCCTACGACGCCAGGCTGGGCCTGGCCTATCTGGGCACGGGCAATGCGACGCCGGACTTCTATGCGGCGCAGCGCACGCCGGAGATGGAGAAGAACAGCTCCGCCATCGTGGCCATGGACATCCGGACCGGCAAGCCGCGCTGGCTCTACCAGACCGTGCATCACGACCTGTGGGACTTCGACATCCCCTCCCAGCCCGCGCTGGTTGACGTGAGCAATGCCCAGGGCGGGGTGGACCCCGCGCTGCTTCAGGTGACCAAGCAGGGCATGATCTTCATGCTCAACCGTGAGACCGGCGAGCCCCTGGCAGAGGTGCAGGAGCTGCCCGTGCCGCAAGGCCATGTGCCCGGCGAGCGCTATGCGCCGACCCAGCCGCACTCCACGGGCATGCCCAATATCGGCAACCAGACCCTGAAGGAGTCCGATATGTGGGGCGCCACGCCCTTCGATCAGCTGCTGTGCCGCATCGCCTTCAAGGACATGGATCATCAGGGCGTGTTCACGCCGCCGGGCATGGGGCCGACCCTGCAGTTTCCGGGCTCGCTGGGCGGCATGAACTGGGGCAGCGTCTCCATCGACCCGATCAGCCAGACCATGTTCGTCAACGATATGCGTCTGGGTCTGGCGAACCACATGATTGCGCGCGCCGATATGAAGCCCGGCGCCAGCGGCATCGAGATGGGGGCCGTGCCCCAGGAAGGCACGCCGTTTGGGGCCATGCGCCAGCGCTTTCTGTCGCCGCTGGGCATTCCCTGCCAGAAGCCGCCTTTCGGCACCATGACGGCCGTGGATCTGAAATCGCGCCAGATCAAGTGGCAGGTACCTGTGGGCACGGTGCGCGACACCGGCCCTCTGGGCATTCCCATGTGGCTGACCATTCCCATCGGCATGCCCACGCTGGGGGCTTCCATGGTCACCAAGTCGGGACTGGTGTTCTTTGCGGGCACGCAGGACTTCTATCTGCGCGCCTTGGACAGCGCCAGCGGCCGGGAGATCTGGCGTTCGCGCCTGCCCGTGGGCAGCCAGGGCGGGCCGATGAGCTATGTCTCGCCCCGAACCGGCAGGCAGTATGTGGTGATCACCGCCGGTGGCGCACGCCAGTCGCCCAAGCGCGGTGACTATGTGATCGCCTATGCCCTGCCACAATAGCGAAGGCAATGGCGACAGGGTGCGGAGTTGTCGGCAGGGGGATTAAAAAAGATAGCTGCTTGCGCTTGATGGATAAGGAATTCAGGTTGAATAATGCCTGAACTCTTTAAATAAAAAGCGCTTTGAGCGATGAATAAAAGAGTATCTGCCGTGCAGGCCATGCCGCTCAGCGCGGTGGCAGCTCGCAGCCGTCGGGGCCGCAACTGGGGTCGCCACTGGTGTCGGTATCGCCGGCCTGCTGCTGATTGAGCTCGGCAATCTGCTCGGCCCAGGCGGCCAGCTGCTGCTTCCAGCCGTCGACATCGCCCAGCCATTCGCCGATCTCGATGCGCTGCACGGCGCGTTGGC
>NZ_SPEY01000039.1 GCF_009360615.1 Comamonas sp. | reverse complement strand
ATTCCATTGTGTCTGATCGACTTGCCGTACTTTCCCAATATTTCTTGCCCAAGCAGGCGCTGACCGCGCTGATGGGAAAACTGGCGCAAGCCGAGGCTGGCGGATTGACGACGGCGGTGATTCGTCGCTTTATCCAGCGTTACCAGGTGAACATGGCCGAAGCGGCCAATCCCGACCCGGCTGCCTACAAGACCTTCAATGCCTTTTTCACCCGAGCACTCAAGGATGGCGTTCGCCCTCTGGCGCAGGCGGACTGGATTTGCCCGGTGGATGGCGCGATCAGCCAGTTCGGCAGGATCGAGGGCGAGCAGATCTTCCAAGCCAAGGGGCACCAATATAGTGCAACTGCGCTGGTGGGGGGGGATGCGGCACTGGCGCGCCAGTTCGATAACGGCAGCTTTGCCACGATCTATCTGAGCCCGCGCGACTATCACCGCATTCATATGCCGTGCGCCGGCAGGTTGCGCAGCATGACCTATGTGCCAGGCGATCTGTTCTCGGTGAACCCGGTGACCGCCCGTGGCGTGCCTGGTCTGTTTGCGCGCAACGAACGCGTGGTCTGCGTGTTCGATACCGATCACGGGCCGTTCGTGCTGGTGCTGGTAGGGGCGACGATCGTGGGCAGCATGGCCACGGTTTGGCATGGTCTGGTCAACCCACCGCGCCCAGGCCATATCAAGACATGGCGCTACGAGGGAGACGAGGCGGTGATGCTGGCCCGGGGCGACGAGATGGGCCGCTTTCAGCTTGGCTCCACGGTGGTCATGCTGTTTCCTCAGGCTGCAGGCCTGCAGTTCAATCCGCAGTGGCAGCCGGCAGCGCCGGTGCAACTGGGCCAGGTCATGGCCAATGCCCAGGCCAAGCTGGGCTGACAGCCGGGTTACATAGAAAAAGCCGCTGATGCCATGAGCTCAGCGGCTTTCTTGTTTTGACGGATCAAAGAAACCACGTCAGCGGTTCGGGCCGGCGTTCGGTGGTGAACACCGTGGGCGCAAGACTCAGGCGATCGGGCTTGACCGGGTCGTCGTGACCTCGGAGGTAGACCATCAGTTCGCGTCTGCGCAAGATGACATGGCTGACGATTTCGCGTCGGCCATTCTGGGTGACCTCGGTGCCGGGCCGAAACAACGGCATATGAAACAGGCCACTGCGTGTGGTGGGCGGCGATGCCGCAACTTCATTGGAGGCGAGCTGCATGGGCTTTCCGTAGTAGTGGTGACTGCTTATCGGCACCGAGTCATCAAACTGAAGCCCGAATTGCCGGGCTGGGATCAACCGGGCTGGGCCAGTGCCTTGAGCAGTTCGGTTTCTATGCGCAGCTGGCTGCTGTTGTCCTGCAGTTCAGGGCCCTCGATGAGGAAAGTGTCTTCCACGCGCTCTCCCAGGGTGCTGATCTTGGCCAGATGTACGCTGATATGGTGCTGTGCCAGGATGCGGGCAATGATGTAGAGCAGGCCTGCGCGGTCCGATGCGGAGATGGACAGCAGCCAGTGCTGGGCTTTTTCGTCGGGGCGCAGAATGACGCGTGGAGCGAATGGAAAGCTCTTGACGCGGCGCGACAGCCGTCTTTGCGATGGCGTGGGCAGCGGCCCGCCTTGCAGCAGTGTCTGGGTCAGGTCGCTTTCCACCATGTGCATGAGCTCGCGGTACTGTTCCTGCATGGTGGGGGCGACGACCTGGAAGGTGTCCAGTGCGTAATCGTTGTTGGCCGTGTGCACGCGCGCATCGAGGATGGAAAATCCTGCCCGGTCGAAGTAGCTGCAGATGCGGGCAAACAGATCGGGTTGGTCGGGCGCATAGACCAGAACCTGCAGGCCCTCGCCGGCCAGCGACCGCCGGGCGCGCACCACGGGTCTGCCCAGGCCCACATGGCGGGAAAGGTGGCGGGTATGCCAGGCGATGTCGGCGGCTTCATGGCGCATGAAGTAGCTCACATCCAGCGTCTCCCACAGTTTCTTGTGGGATTCGAAGGGCTGGGCGGACAAGGCCAGCTGCACCAGCGCCTCGCGCTTGCGGGCTTCGATTTCGGCGGCAGCATCCGGGGCGCGGCCACCCAGCACCCGCAGGGTCAGCCGATAGGTGTCTTCCAGCAGCTTGCCTTTCCAGGCGCTCCAGACCTTGGGGCTGGTGCCGCGAATGTCCGCCACCGTCAGCAGGTACAAGGCGGTGAGCTTGCGCTCGTTGCCGACGCGCTCGGCAAACGCGCGAATCACGTCGGGGTCGGAAAGATCCTGCTTCTGGGCCACCTGGCTCATGGTCAGGTGCTCGCGCACCAGAAACTCGACCAGTTCGGCATCACCCCTGTCGATCTGGTGGGCCCGGCAAAAGCGCTTGACTTCGACGGCACCGATCACGGAATGGTCGCCGCCACGGCCCTTGCCGATGTCGTGAAACAGGGCGGCAAGATACAGGATCCAGGGTTTGTCCCAGCCTGCGGCGAGCTGGGAGCAGAACGGGTATTCATGGGCATGCTCTGCCATGAAGAAGCGCCGCACATTGCGCAGCACCATCAAGATGTGCTGGTCCACGGTGTAGACGTGGAACAGATCATGTTGCATCTGTCCGACGATGCGTCGAAAGGGCCAGAGATAGCGGCCCAGCACCGAGGTCTGGTTCATCAGCCGGATGGCATGGGTGATGCCGCGCGGCTGCTGCAGAATCTTCATGAAAGTGGCGCGATTGACCGGATCGCGGCGGAACGCGCTGTCCATCACGTCGCGGCTGGCATACAGCGCGCGCAGCGTGCGCGTCGACAGGCCCGTCAGTCCCTCATGCTGCTCATACATGAGAAACGTTTCGAGAATGGCATGAGGGTCGCGTTCGTAGAGATCGTCGCTGACCACCTCGATGGTGCCAGCCTTCTCGCAGAAGCGATCATTGAGCGGGATCAGTTCGTGCGATCCGGGGTTCAGGCGCTCCTCGATGCTCATGCGCACGATCTGGCAAAGCTGGGTCACCGCCTTGGCCGCCCAGTAATAGTGGCGCATCAGGGTCTCGCCAGCGCGCATGGCCAGTTTGCGCCCCTCCGGCGTGGTGGAGCGGTAGCCGAAGGCTTCGGCCACGGCAGTCTGCAGGTCGAAGACCAGCCGGTCTTCGTGGCGGCCGGCGGTGGCATGCAGGCGGGCACGGATCAGGCTGAGGAGGGATTCATTGGATTCGAGCTGCTGAACCTCGAAATGGGTGATCAGGTCCTGCTCGGCCAGCTCATGCCAGCTGTTGCCGAAGCCTGCGGCCTTGGCAAGCCACAGCATGGTGTGAAGATCGCGCAGCCCGCCGGGCGATTCCTTGCAGTTGGGCTCCAGAGAATAGGGAGTGAAGTCGTATTTGGCATGTCGCTGGCGCATTTCCAGCAGCTTGCCCTCGACAAAGGCCCGGGGCTCCAGCTCGGCGCGGAACTGCTGCTCGAAGTCGGCAAACAGGGTCTTGCTGCCGGTGATGTAGCGCGACTCCAGCATGGCAGTCTGCACTGTCAGGTCCTGTGCGGCCTCCTGCAGGCACTCGGCAATGCTGCGCACGCTGGAGCCGATCTCCAGTCCGGCATCCCAGCAACTGCTGATGAACTGCTCGATGCTGGTCGCCAACTCCGCCGCCGGCGACGCACTGCTTTGGGGCAGCAGCACCAGCACATCGATGTCCGAGTAGGGAAAGAGCTGGGCTCGCCCGAATCCGCCCACGGCCAGCAGGGCAGCACCTTGCGGCATCTGCGCGCGCCGCCAGAGGGTGCGCAGCAGACCGTCGGCCAGTTCACTGAAATGGTGCAGCACTCCGCGCACGCTGCGCCGGCCCAGCGTGGGGTTGCGCAGCAACTCCATCTGCCGGGCCTTGGCCTCCCGGTATTGTTCGCGAAGCCCCTGCAGCGAGGAGAGGTCTGAGGCGTCGGCAGGGGCGACGGAGGGGTAGGCAGAGGAAGTCATGCGCGGCAGAAAAAACGTTTCAACAGGGCAAGTGCTTGATCGTCACCTTAACCCAACTGACTTGGGCTTGAGGCCTGTGATGGCAAAAAGATGAGCGCATGGCGCTTGCAGTACAAGCGCTACAAGCAAAAAATATGCCGCATCCAGTGTTGACTGGATGCGGCATGCAGATCAGCGACAGCAGTGTGCTCAGGTGCGGATGGCCGTGATGAAGTCGGGCGGAGTGGGCGAGCCCTCTGACCAGGTCAGCACGTCATAGCCGGTCTTGGTGACGGCCAGCATCAGCTCCCACTGGGCAGTCAGGCTGCGGTCCTTGGTGACCACGGTCCAGCCATCGGGCATGGCCTTGATGTCGCGCTTGCCCAGATTCAGCATGGGCTCGATGGTAAAGACCATGCCCTCTTCGAGTACCAGGCCTTCACCGGGGCGCCCGTAGTGCAGCACCTGGGGTTCGTCGTGGAACACCTTGCCGATGCCGTGGCCGCAGTATTCGCGCACGACGGACAGGTTGTTGCTCTCGGCGTGGGTCTGGATGGCGTGTCCGATATCGCCCAGCGTGGCACCGGGCCTGACCTGGGCAATGCCCTTCCACATGGCTTCAAACGTGAGCCGGGTCAGGCGCTTGGCGGCAATCGTGCCTTCGCCAATGATGAACATGCGGCTGTTGTCGCCGAACCAGCCGTCTTCGGTGATGATGGTCACGTCGACATTGACGATATCGCCCTTCTTCAAAGGCTTGTCGTTGGGGATGCCGTGGCACACCACATGGTTGACCGAAGTGCAGACATAGGCCGGGTAGGGGGTCATGCCCGGGGGCTGATAGCCCAGGCAGGCCGTCTTGGTGCCTTGCTCGGCCATGCGCTTGGCGCACAGATCGTCGATCTGCTGGGTGGTGATGCCGGGTTTGATGTGGGGGGTGATGTAGTCCAGCACATCCGAAGCAAAGCGGCCTGCAACGCGCATGCGCTCGATGTCTTCGGGAGTCTTCAGGGTGATGCTCATGGCCGCAATTATCCCATTGCGCGCTTGAACATGCAGGGCTTGTGGGTGTGAGCATTCGGACTTACCCCGAGGCACGGTAAAATCCGAGGCTCACCGAATTCAGCGCTCTGGCCGGATCCTCTCAGGAAGGGGATCGGCCAGGTCGCTTTTCAACAGCCTTCACATAAACAGGCCGCCACGTGACATTGCATCTGACACAGTTTGAGGGTGGAAACGCCCTGAGCTCGTTCCGCGCCCAACAGCTTCTGACCGATCTGGTCGCCATCCACCCCAAGATCACCGGCGTATCTGCACGCTTTGTGCACCTGGTTGCCACCGAGGGCGCAGTTGCGCCCGCATTGCAAGAGCGCCTGTCGGCGCTCTTGACTTATGGGGACCCCTACACGGGTGGCGCAGACGGCGTGGCCTTCATCGTCACCCCGCGTCTGGGCACCATCTCGCCCTGGGCCTCCAAGGCGACCGATATCGCTCGCAACTGCGGCCTGAATGTGTTCCGTGTGGAGCGCATGACCGAGTATCGCGTGGACATGAAGTCCGGCCTGCTGGGTGGCAAGCCCGATCTTTCGGCAGAGCAGACTGCTCAGATCGCCGCCTTGTTGCATGATCGCATGACCGAGTCCGTGTTCCCGACACGCGCCGAGGCCGAGCAGCTGTTCAACACCCTGGCCGCGCAACCCATGGAGTTTGTGGATGTGCTGGGCGGTGGCCGCGCAGCGCTGGAAAGCGCCAACAAGCAATGGGGCCTGGCCCTGGCCGATGACGAGATCGAGTATCTGGTCAATGCCTTCCGCGACCTCAAGCGCAATCCCACGGACGTGGAGCTGATGATGTTCGCGCAGGCCAACTCCGAGCACTGCCGCCACAAGATCTTCAACGCCAAGTTCACCATCGACGGCGTGGAGCAGGAGAAATCGCTGTTCGGCATGATCCGCAACACCGAAGCCTGCTCGCCCCAGCACACCGTGGTGGCCTATGCCGACAATGCCTCCATCATGGAAGGCCATGAGGTCGAGCGATTCGTGGCCCGGTTCGATGCCAAGGCAGACACCCTCAGCGCGCCCAGCTACCATAAGCAGGCGGCCACCAACCATGTTCTGATGAAGGTGGAAACGCATAACCACCCCACGGCGATCTCGCCCTTTCCCGGCGCATCGACCGGCAACGGCGGCGAAATCCGTGACGAAGGCGCGACCGGCCGTGGCTCCAAGCCCAAGGCCGGCCTGACCGGCTTCACCGTCTCCAAGCTCTGGGGCAGCGAAGTGGGCAAGCCCGAGCACATCGCCAGCCCGCTGCAGATCATGATCGAAGGCCCTCTGGGGGGCGCGGCGTTCAACAACGAGTTCGGTCGTCCCAACCTGACCGGCTATTTCCGCGAGTATGAGCAGCAGGTCGGCGACATCACCCGTGGCTACCACAAGCCCATCATGATCGCCGGCGGCCTGGGCGTGATCGACTCCGAACTGACGAAGAAGATCGAGTTCCCGGCGGGCACGCTGCTGATCCAGCTGGGCGGCCCCGGCATGCGCATCGGCATGGGCGGTGGTGCGGCAAGTTCCATGGCTTCGGGCACCAATGCCGCGGAGCTGGACTTTGACTCGGTGCAGCGCGGCAATCCCGAGATCGAGCGCCGTGCGCAGGAAGTCATCAACCATTGCTGGGCGCAAGGTGCCGAGAACCCCATCCTGGCCATCCATGACGTGGGTGCCGGCGGTATCTCCAATGCCTTCCCCGAGCTGACCAATGATGCCGGGCGCGGTGCACGCTTCGACCTGCGAGCCGTCAAGCTCGAAGAGTCCGGCCTGTCGCCCAAGGAAATCTGGTCCAACGAATCGCAGGAGCGATACGTGCTGGCCATCGCTCCCGAGTCGCTGGAGCAATTCACGGCCTTCTGCGAGCGTGAGCGCTGCCCGTTTGCCGTGATCGGCACCGCCACCGAAGAGCGGCAGCTGGTGCTGGAAGACACGGCGGTCGAGTCCGGCGACCAGAAGTTCCCCGTGAACATGCCCATGAACGTGCTGCTGGGCAAGCCGCCCAAGGTGCACAAGGATGTGACCAGTGTGAAGCGTGAGCTGCCTGCCATGGATCTGACCGGCCTGCCGCTGGAAAAGGCCGTGATCGAGGTGCTGGCCCACCCCACCGTGGCTTCCAAGCGCTTCCTGATCACCATTGGCGACCGCGCCGTCGGTGGCCTGACCCATCGCGACCAGATGGTCGGTCCCTGGCAAGTGCCTGTGGCCGACGTGGCCGTGACCCTGGCCGACTACAAAGGCTTCAAGGGTGAAGCCATGGCCATGGGCGAGCGCACTCCGCTGGCCGCCATCAATGCGCCGGCCTCGGGCCGCATGGCCGTGGCCGAGGCCATCACCAATATGCTGGCTGCGCCCATCGAACTGTCGAAGGTGAAGATGTCGGCCAACTGGATGGCCGCCTGTGGCGAAGCCGGTGAAGACGCCGCGCTGTACGCGACCGTCAAGGCCGTGGGCATGGAGCTGTGCCCCGCGCTGAACATCTCGATTCCGGTGGGCAAGGACTCCCTGTCCATGCGCACCCAGTGGAGCGACAACGGCCAGACCAAGAAGGTCACCTCGCCCGTGAGCCTGATCATCACCGGCTTCGCCGCCATCGACGATGTGCGCAGCACCCTCACGCCCCAGCTCGATGCCGAGGTGGAGGACAGCACCCTGGTGCTGATTGACCTCGGCCGCGGCAAGATGCGCATGGGCGGCTCCATCATCGGTCAGGTGCTCAATCAATCGGGCAACGAAGTGCCGGATCTGGACGACCCCAAGGATCTGATCGCCATGGTGGACGCCGTCAACGCACTGCGTGCCAAGGGATTGATACTGGCCTACCATGACAGAGGCGACGGCGGCCTGCTGGCCACGGCCGCCGAAATGGCCTTTGCCGGCCATGTGGGCGTGGCCTTGAATGTGGATATGCTGATCACCGAGGGCGACGGCATCTCCGACAGCCGCATGGACAGCGGAGAAGGCAAGAACTGGGGCAAGCAGGTCTCCGGCCGTCGCGAAGACCTGACCTTGCGCGCGCTGTTCAACGAAGAGCTGGGCGCCGTGCTGCAGATCAGGACCGAGGACCGTGCCGAAGTGCTGCAGGTGCTGCGCGAACATGGCCTGATCCAGTGCAGCCATGTCATCGGCAAGACCCGTCCTGCTTCGTCCCCTGTGGACGCCGGCAAGGGCGAGCTGCAGGTGTGGCGCGATGCGAACAAGGTGTTCGGTGCAACCCTGTCCGATCTGCACCAGGTCTGGGATGCCGTGAGCTGGAAGATCGCCCAGCAGCGCGACAACCCGGTATGTGCCGACAGCGAGCATGCTGCCGCCGGCGAGCCCTCCGACCCTGGCATGCATGTGCATCTGACGTTCGATCCCCGGGAGAACGTGGCAGCGCCCTTCATCAATGCGGCCTCCAAGCCTCGCGTGGCGGTGCTGCGCGAGCAGGGCGTGAATTCGCATGTGGAAATGGCCTACGCCTTCACCGAAGCCGGTTTTGAGGCGGTGGACGTTCACATGAGCGACCTGCAGTCCGGCCGTGCCCAGCTCAAGGACTTCGCCGGGGTGGTGGCCTGCGGCGGCTTCAGCTATGGCGACACGCTGGGTGCGGGCATTGGCTGGGCACGCTCCATCACCTTCAACGACCGTCTGTCCGAGCAGTTCCAGGCCTTCTTCGGTCGTCCCGACACTTTCGGCCTGGGCGTGTGCAACGGCTGCCAGATGTTTGCCGAGCTGGCCGACATCATTCCCGGTGCACAGGACTGGCCGCGCTTCACGCAAAACCAGAGCAACCGCTTCGAAGCGCGTCTGAGCATGGTGGAAGTACTGGAGTCGCCCAGCCTGTTCCTGCAAGGCATGGCCGGCTCGCGCCTGCCCATCGCCGTGGCGCATGGCGAGGGCTATGCCAACTTCCAGTTCCGCGGCAATGCCCAGCAGGTGGTCAAGGCCATGCGCTATGTCGATAACAAGGGGCAAGCCACCGAGCAATATCCTTTCAACCCTAACGGCTCGGCCGGAGGCCTGACCGCTGTAACGACTGCCGATGGGCGTTTCACAGCGATGATGCCTCACCCCGAGCGGGTGTTCCGCAATGTGCAGATGAGCTGGACTTCGGGCGACAAGTCCGAATTCAGCCCCTGGATGCGCGTCTGGCGCAACGCCCGCAAGTGGCTGGGCTGATCCCCTCTCGTCGCCATTGCAATCGAAAGGCTCTGCATCCTGCAGAGCCTTTTTTCATTTCACCATGACTCCAGCACCGAACTTCGCTGGACTACGCCGAAGCCCGATACAGCAGGTTTATCAATAACTTAGGCGAGTTCAAC
>NZ_SPEY01000110.1 GCF_009360615.1 Comamonas sp. | reverse complement strand
CCGGCACAAACTTGGCCTAGCCGCATAAAACCAGTCCAAGTTTTTATCCGCACCCCCACCGGGGGCTAGTGGGTCACTTCTGGGTGGAAATCAACACTTTGTGCGTGAAGAAGCAGAAAGCTGAGCTGAAGTGTTATATCCGCCCTGTTGTGCAGACTGGTAACAGAACAACCAATCTGAGTGCAATCGATTCACACTCCCCACAGTGATGCGTAAGGCCTTGTGCACTACCGCAGGCTTGTGGGACCTGAGGGCGTTGAGGTTCCCTTCTCGATGACGGTGCAAGCGCCGATCCAGTCCTGAGCGCGAGGCATGGGGACAGATGAACTCCCGGGTGACGTCATCCAGTTGCAGCACCACAGTCTCTTGTGCAGGCGTGAGCACGGTTTGCTGGTGGATGGGCCGTGTGCGAGCGGTCCGCAAAGACATCGCGCTTCTTCTACTTGTAGACCGTTTGCTCGGTGATGCCAAAGCGCTGGGCAAGGACACTGGCTGTCTCGTTGCTGGCCGTGATCTCGGCGCGCACGGCAGGCGTGCTACGGACGTTCTTGCGCAGAGCTATCCGCATGGCTTTGCGCTTCGGGTAGTTTGCAAGGACCCTCGCAATTTTTGCACAATCGATCAGGCCATGAAAAGCGGATAGCGTTTAGGATCGATGCAGTCATCCGAGATGCGATACTTAGATCTATAACAAATCAAAGCTCACCTTAAATATATCGATGAATTCAAATATCAGAAAACGTCCATTTCACATTAAGCCATCGAAATCTCAGAAGGATTCACTTATTTTAGATGACTCCGAAGAAGGCTTAGTACTAAGCGCCACAAAAAAATTCATCCCTCATTTACCCGAAAAATTAAAAAACATATTTACAGAATCAATAAAATCAATTCACCGCACAGAAAAATATCATAGAAAACAAATATATGAAATATTACCATATAGCAACATCATTGGAGAAAAATCTTTTTCAGAAAAAATTAGATTACTAGGAGAAAAAAAATTTCTTACGAAGAAACCACACACTACAATTCAAGCCGAATACATTAAATTATTCACCAACATCCAACAATTAATATTTGATTATGGCATCATTCAACAATCCAAAACAGAAGGAAAATACACAACTCCCAATAATAAAATAATTGAAGAAACGATAATAGATTCATTTTACAAAAATGACTACCTTGCTGACGAAAGATATCAAAATTTAATTATAAGCAGATTGTTTTCCATTCAAATTAATTTCTATGAATTACTTAATTCTTATAACAATGTAGCTGACAAAGAAGATAGGAAAAATATAGCTAAATTTGGCGGCGACACAAAAAATTATGGTGAGCATATTTTATTCAAAAATATTCTCAATCATTTTTTAGAGAACCGACCCGCTAAAAATGAAAAATCATCATCCATTGCTTTCCTGCATCGAAAGCATTATAAAAATCTTGAATCCACTCTAGAAAAATATCAGAAAAAAATAGGTACCCGAGAAGAAGGCAGTAGACATTTTATTTACTACGGGTCCAACTTAACAACAGATGGATTATTGCGAAAAATTAGAGAATGGTGCAAAAAGGAGCAAGATTTAAAAAAAGAGATAGAAGAATATCATTTAAAGCCCAAAAAGAAAAAAATAACACCCCCCTAAAGAGAGGTGGCAAATTCATTATTCATCGATATTTATCATCACAGTTTCAAGCCACTCCCAATCTCCATGTACGAACGCCGCTTCACGGGTTTCAATGAGCAGATCATCACCAGGTCTGCTCGAGACATGACGGCACGTGAGATTCAGAGCTTTATTCTTGAGCTATACGCCATCATTTACCGCTATACCGCGGCGAAAAAGGCTTGTAAGCCTCCTAACCTCATTTTGATTTGGCTGCGTCAGTAGAGCCAGCAGATTGGAATTCATTTGAACTGCAACACGTTTTCCGCCTTCTAAATGTAGCATCACCTTGTTTTGCCCCACCAACTGATCGATCGCGAAATCAAGGTTTGCAGCCTTACGCAAGCATTTAGGCCCCTTGCGCAGCAAATCAACTCTGTGAAAAAACCCTCCAGGATTAGTTGAGAGCTTACGCTGCATATACGCATACAAGACATCGGCAAGATCAGCCATGCCCGTCCTACGCACCAACTCCTCTGATTTTCCTAAACCCATCAATGCTTGCTCAAGGTGCCAATTGACCAGCTCAACAGCCGCCTTCATCATTGGTGAGTCAATCATAGGCTTCGGGCCATTGAACCATTGCAGCACCGCAGCGATTCTCAGTGCCTGCTCACCGGCACGCTCCAGAAATGGCTTCATCCCTCTCCACTCTTGGGCAAACAACTTTTTTTGACGCCAGTCATCACCCGCAGCATTCCAGCATTCCAGAGCCGCGGGTGAGAGCTGAATATGACTTCTTGGGCACGAAGAAGCAAAGATGTCTCGGTAGTCATTCATCAACTCACGAACACGGGTGTTAAAGGGTTGCGTCTTCGGGTCCGAAACACGCTTGCCAGAACAACCGCTGTAGACAAATGACGTTTTGGTAAAGGAGTAGAGGTTGCGGGCATGCAAGCCCGAGGGCATCATCATTTTCCCCTGTGCTCCCTCCAAAAACTCAGCATACACCGCGTCCTGGACGGCCATACAAAACGTCGTCCGCGTATTCGGTATCTGTGTGATCTGATGCTTACGAATCACGCGTAAGTCACTCCCATCAAATCGCTTGCACATGGACTGAATATCGAGATGCTTGGCCATCATTCCACCTTCATCCATCACAATGGCAGCCGCCTGCGCACCATTACCAAATAAGCTGACGATGCCACTCTCAGACGTGTTCTCCCAGAGATAGGGGTGTGCACCAATTTCACAAAAATTCATCTCGCCTGTCTGGCATCCATTGAAGGCAGCCTCGAAGTCACGGAACCCGTGAAACGCATGTTTGATCACTGTGGATTTGCGCATCCCGGACTCCGCAATCACAGAGACGTACAAGCTCGCAGGCATGACCGTAAAGAAAGGCGTATGAATGTCCACAGTACCCTGTACAGCAGCGGCCATCGCTGCGAGTACCACGGGCCCCACCAAAGCCGTTTTAGCTTGCGTGGCATCTGCAATGCACTGGGCAAAATCACTGCCTAGTGACTGCAAGCAATGTAGAGGATAAGGAGACGCTTTGTTCATCATTGATTCCCTTTGCTTGCCTTCGCTACATTCAATTCACGCAATGGACGACGCACTGCCCATGGATCAACAACTTGTTCCGGCTTGCTACGCTTAGGACCCGTTTTGCGCTTGACAACTTTGGGCACCTTGGAAGATCCAAATCCGTGCATCCGCTCAGGAGCCCTTAGATGCACCACATAGTCGACCTTCGTGAGGTACTCGGCATACCCACCCACGATGAGCCATAGCAAAGGGTCGCTGTAGTCGATCACACGCAAGATGGCGTCTTCGTTCTTTTGCTGAGCATTCAGATTCCACGTGTAAGTATCAGGGTTGCCAACAGCAGCATCCCACATCTGGGCAATGGCTTTAGGCACATTGATGCGATCTTGGTGCTTGGTTCCATTGAGGCCAATCAGCCAGTGGATGTGCAGCCCTTTGATTGGCGCACATTCAATCTTCCATACGTAAAAAGCCAAGTCCTTTCTGTACTTCTTGCGAAGTGCCTTGAGCTTCTTATCCCGGTATGCACAAACGATCTTGAAACGTTGCTCAAAGTCCTGCGAAGACAAAAAGACTCCCCGCCGATCTGGGAAAGGTTTCTTGTAGCCCCAATCCAATCTGATCAGCAGTACCTTTCCAAATCGCTGCCACTTGGACTCAGCCATCTTCAGGACTTGCTTATAGTTCTCAGTAGCATTTCGTTTGAAGCTGTGCACCTTTTCTCTGTGCCCTTCAGCCATCAGTCTTTGACGTATCTGTTGAGAAAGATGGTTCAACTCCTGATGCACCTCACAACGTTGGTCAAGAGTCATCAAGCGATAGGCATTTAAATCAAAGTTATTCAAAAGCTGGAATAAACGATCATCGGCATATACTGCATTCAAAATCCAGTGCTTGATCACATCCAGAATAGACGTAATTTCAAGAGAAACATTGAGATGAAACGCACTACCTGAGATATCAGAATCTAATAAAATTGGGCTCATCATCTCGGACACGCAAGTGATCAAGGAGTACTGATAATTTCTCAACCCAATATGATTTTTGACAGCTCCTTCAGGGAATGGATAGACATGGGGTATTCTCGAAGAAAATTCATAAATTATTTTACATGCCTCAATAATCTCACCACCTAAGAAAGAAGGAAGCACCTCTTCCTCTCCATCCAATGAATCTTCAAAGCGGAGATACTTGTTAATATATTGACTCTGATTGATATCATCATTGGTCATTGCATACACCTTATATTTAGTTACTAAATACCTAATTAACTCAAAATATCACAACTAAGAATTAAGCATCCAACACATCGAAATTAGCGCAAGAAAATCGTACAAAACCGCCGAATTTCAATACGATTCTTTTTGAAAATTTAGTACCCCATTTCATAGGTCCGTTTCCCTGTACCGCAGCTTCTCGATATAGGAATACACATCTTCCAATTTCCACCCAACTGCCTTCATGCCGAGCTGAATGGGTTTCGGAAAACTCGGGTCGTAGTACTTGGTCTTGGGATTCAGACGCAAATACACCGTGGAACGGGAGAGCCCCACCAATTTCACGAACTGCGGTAGGCGGATGATAGTTTTCAGATCCAGAGTGGATCTCTGGTGAGCAGAAGGCTGCATGACTTGCGGCTCTTCATTCTGGCGTTCAGTACCTAGATCCGCCTGCAAGGAGGTATTCGTACCAGCCAGCTTGGCTCGAGATATAGCTACAGCCCGTGCTGCATCAGGCACAAGCGCCTTGCTTCCCACAGCCGTTGCCGAAGGGTAAAGGGTCTGATTCATGAAGTCTTCCTTTTGTTGCTTGAAGGCCTTCATTGAATCGAGAGGGGCTTCTAACTTCGAGGCAGCTGCTTCGCGGAGCCTCAACTGACAAGCAGGTCTCTTGACTTTTATTTATTTTATTGATAGGAAATCACACACCCCTCACCTCGCATCAAAATCCTCAAAATTCGAAGTCATGCGAACGTGCGAATTCGATGAAAAATTTAGTTCCATACAGAGGAAAAATCCACTCAGAATTGGTCTGTGCGAAAACCTCAAATTTCGCATGCAAGATCCGCTCAAATTCAAAGCATTCGGACCCGTTCATTCAGCTTCGCAATCCTTCCGTAGCAGAAATTCGCGCCAAAAACAACAAAACCCCAGAACTAAAGAATTTTTAAATCCAGTTTTTTTGATCCACATATCACTGCTTCGAGTTGCTACTACGGCGCTTCCGTCTACACCTCAATCCTTGCTGACAAGCCTTGAGGTGCAAGCGGTATTTCAACGATCGGAGCATTTGATGAGCACCTTTCCCCCTCGCCCTTGTCCTTGCCTTTGCCCTTTATGTGGCAGTCTTCAAGTCGTCCAACGATGTTGGGGACGTAAAACGGGCGGTTTCGTCGGATCGCTTGCCGGTGCTGCAGGTGGTTTTGCAGGTTCTCTGCGTGGAGCACAAATCGGCGGTATTACAGGCGCACTTCTGGGCCCAGCAGGCATCTCTATTGGAGGGCTGGCTGGTGCCGTTCTTGGCGGTTTAGTGGGCAGCTCCATTGGCTGCGAGGTTGGTTCAGCCGTTGGTGAAACCATTGATGCCCACGTCCTCAACGATTTCAAATGCCAGGAATGCGGTCATAGCTTTGCGCATTCACATTCCAGCTCGCTGTAATCAGACGAAATCCGCCTTACCGTATTAATCCTCGTTTCAAATTTCACCAAGCTTCTTTTCCAGCTTTATTCGATTTATCGAATACTCCCCCATTCATTCGACGACCTCTCCAAGCCCATTTTCAAAAATCCGAAGCCGTGAAATCAACCGGCTCGCGGAAGTTTTTGAATTTCTGAGGTGATGAGAGGTTTCCATCCATTTGGAGATTTGTATGTCCCATCTTGTAGAAACCATGGCATATACCGGCCAAACCCCTTGGCATGAACTGGGCCACGCCCTTCCGGCCAAACAAGGCATCGATGTCTGGGCCCAGGCCGCCGGCATGGATTGGCGCATCCAGGAAACACCGGTGCGTTATCTGGCTTCCAATGCTGATTCAGGCCTGTCAGGCCTGTACGCCGAGCCCAAAGAGTTCCCTGAGCAAAAGGTGCTGTACCGCAGTGACACCCAGACTCCGCTGTCTGTGGTGGGAAGCCGCTACCAGGTAGTCCAGCCCCGCCAGGTGCTGGAGTTCTATCGTGATCTGACGGAAGTGGCCGGCTACGAACTGGAGACCGCAGGTGTACTCAAGGCTGGTCGCAAGTTCTGGGCTCTGGCCCGTACTGGCAAGTCAGCAGCGCTCAAAGGCAATGATGTGGTCAACGGCTATTTGCTGCTGGCGACGTCCTGTGACGGAACGCTTGCTACGGTAGCCATGCCGACGACGGTGCGGGTTGTGTGCAACAACACGCTGACGATTGCACTGCGTGACGGTGTCGGTGCTGTCAAGGTACCGCATAGCACGACCTTTGATGCCCAGGTGGTCAAGCGCCAGTTGGGCGTGGCCGTGGGCCAGTGGGACAGCTTTATGTACCGCATGAAGACGCTGGCCGAGCGCAAGGTCAAGACCCATGAGGCGCTGAACTATTTCCTGAAGGTGATCTGCAATACAGACTCCCATTCGGATTTGTCTGTGGGACTGACCAATGAACGGGCTCTCAAGAAGGTGCAGATGCTCTATGAGGGCCATGGCCGTGGGGCTGAGATGCATGCGGCCAAGGACACGGCTTGGGGCCTGCTGTGCTCCGTGACAGAGTTTGTTGACCATGAGAAGCACGCTCGTAGTCAGGACAACCGTCTGGACAGCGCTTGGTTTGGTCAGGGAGCAGTGATCAAGCAGCGTGCTCTGGATCATGCACTGCAACTGGTCGCCTGACCGTGACCGACCGTTGGCTTTTGGGGTCGTCTTTGGACGCCTTAGTTCTCTTCCCCTCTCTCATCTTTCCTACACCCCCAGCCACCTTTTGAGGTGGCTTTTTTATGCCCGCAATTGGCGGGCCAGGAGATTTCGATGTCTGTGCATGTTTTCAAGAATGGAAATCTGGATGCTGGCTCTATCGCTCTTCACGCGGCCTCCAATAACACTCCACGCACTCCACGCACTCCACGCACGCCACGCAAGGGAGCTGCTTTGCGCCTGGTCTCCACCAAAGACCTGGAGCGTGATGATTGGCTGGAGGTGCGCCGCACCGGTATTGGTAGCTCCGATGCCGCTGCAGCGATTGGCCTGAACCCCTACCAGTCCCAGCTGGAGTTGTGGATGCAAAAGACGGGCAAGGGTGATCTGCTGCCAGTCTTCGATCCGAATGATGACACCAGCCCCATGTTCTGGGGAACGATGCTGGAGCCCATTGTGGCGGCTCACTACACCAAGCGCACAGGCAATAAGGTACGCCGAGTGAATGCAGTTTTGCAGCACTCTGAGCATCCTTGGATGCTGGCGAATGTGGACCGTGAGGTGGTCGGCGCTGGCGATGTGCAGATCCTGGAATGCAAAACTGCGGGCATCCATGGCGCACGCCTGTGGCGTGACGGTGTTCCCGAGTATGTGCAACTGCAGGTGATGCACCAGCTGGCTGTGACTGGCCATCGTGCTGCTGACGTAGCGGTCCTGGTTGGCGGTCAGGAGCTGCGAATCTTCCGGATTGAGCGAGACGAGACATTGATTGCTCGACTGATCGAAATGGAGCACGCATTCTGGCAAATGGTGGGGAGCAAAACGCCGCCGGCTGGCGATGGATCGGACAGTGCAGAAAAAGCCTTGCGTAGTCTCTATCCCAACAGTGCAGGCGATGACGTAGACATGAGTGATGACCCAGAGCTCAATGCCACGTTTGAAGCCTTGCTGGTAGCACGCGAGCAGCTTGAAGCGGCACAGAAAAATGAAGCCCGCTTGCGCCAGGCCATCCAGATCCATATGGGAGAAGCGGGCAAAGCAACGTTTGCCTGCGGCGGCAGCGTGACATGGCGGCGCAGCAAGGATGGTCAAGTGTTCAATACGGCGCAGTTCAACAAAGACCATCCAGAGCTGGCCAAGGCCTATATGTCCACGCGGGCTGGCGCTCGGCGATTTTGCGTCAATGAAACGTGAGCGGTGACTCACCGCCCTCTTTTACCCCTCACCCTCTGCTCTCTGCGGTTCACAGCCCCAGAGAGCTTTTTTTGGAGCAAAACATGATCAAAGGTTTGATGATCACCCCGCCTGTGATTGGCAGGATTTCGATTGGCAAGGCGGTGGAGAAGAACGGCAAGCGTCTGCCAGAAAAGGACGATGAGTTCACCATCACCACGCAGGTGCAGCAGCGAGGCCAGTGGGTGCTACACCCTTTGGATGAGGCCTTGCGCCAGAGCCAAGCACCTGGTCAAGTTTTCGGCGGCATAAAAGAAGGCGCAGAGCCTTCCGATGTGCAAAGTGAAACGTCCGCAAGCGCTACCCAAACTTGCACAGGCAAACGCTCACTCAAAGACAAGATGGGTGTGGCAGATACGCCAACGGCTGCACCGAGCACGGCAAGGCGCAAGCTGCGCAGCATCCCAGTGCGGGTGCTGTTCAATGACCCAGATTTGAACCTCCGAGCTGATTACTGCATGTTTGATCGCAGTACCGCTCGCCCGCTGTGCGTCGGCAATGGCGAGAGCTGCAAGCGTGTGACAGATAAAGGTTTTGAAGAGTTGGCCTGCCCTGGTCCGGATACATGCCGGTTTGGCATGGGCCATTGCAAGCCCTACGGCCGCTTGAACGTGAGTATTGGCGACAGCGATGAGTTGGGCAGCTTTGTATTCAGAACCACGGGCTTCAACAGCATTCGCACTCTGGCAGCGCGGCTGCAATATTTCGCTGCAGTTTCTGGTGGCAACCTGGCCTGTATGCCGCTGGAGCTCAAGCTGCGTGGCAAGTCCACCACGCAGTCGCATCGATCGGCCATCTATTACGCGGACTTGGTGGTGCGTACTGGTGCCTCTTTGAACGAGGCCATTGGGCAAGCCTACACCTTGGCGGCTGAGCGCTTGGCAGCCGGGTTTGATCAGTCTGCCTTGGACGGAGCCGCACGACAGGGCTTTGCCAATGGCAACTTTGAAGATGCGCCCGATGAGGGGGTTGAGATTGTGGAAGAGTTTTATCCCGAAGAGTGCGAAACACCCACCGCCCCTACTACAGCTGCAGCCAATGAGCACTGGCCCCCTATCGCTCAGGCCAGTCAGCGAAATGGTACGCATAGTCCGTATCCGTAAAAGCAGTGGCTGCGACGACCGTAGCACTTAAAGCAGTGTTTCTACACACCGTGATCGCTATCACGGTGTGCTTTTGCACTGTGGCCAAGCATGCTACGAATCGTAACCATTGCGTCCCATGGCAAGCAAACCAATGACCAATGCAGACCGATCTCCAGTGCTCAAGGCATTTGGGCAGTCCGTGCGTGAGTGCCGAAGCGCGCGAGGGTTTTCTCAGGAAGGTTTTGCGCATTACTGCGGCTTAGATCGCAGCTACATGGGTGGCGTGGAGCGTGGTGAGCGCAATGTGACGCTCGCCAATATGGAGCGAATCATCGCCGCCCTGCACATGAAGCCTTCCGAGTTCTTCCTGACTTTGGATGGACATTTCCGGGACCTCGCCGTACAACGCGATGCTGCGCATTTAAACGACTTTGCGCCTTATTTCCGACCTGGAATTCCTCGAAAAACACCCTAAAGCTCAGACTTTTCTCCGCCCTCTTTTCAAGGTGTGAAGAGTGCGTGTGTATTTTCATTTCAAATTTAAGAGATGGCCCTATGAAAAAACGAATACTTCTTTGTTCAGCCTTAAGCTTCGCATTGACCGGCTGTAACTCTTCCCCAAGCAATAGCGATCTAGAAGCTTATCTAGAGCCCAAGTTCGATAGCTGCAAAAATCTCAAAATCGTAGACATCAAAAAGACCAATGGCTATCAAGAGGATGGCTACTATAGGGTGGAATTTTCTTACGGATTGGAACTTAAAGATTCCAGCCTATTAGATACTATGCGCAATCAATGGAAAGAAGAAAAAGAAGAATCAGAAAGACGACTAGAGAAAAATAAAAAATTTCTCGAAACAAGAGAAACACTTGAAGCGGAAATAAAAAAAATAGCAGATGAATTCGAACTGCATGCACCTTACATGCCCTCTTCCGATGAAATTATTGTCTTTAAACGAGGGCTATCCGCAGAGATAGCGCCAGAAATACCATTACCCCTTCAAGAAAAGATTAATATCTGGAAAAAACTTGTAGAATCTAGAGAACAAGAGATAAATAATCAAAAGCCATTCAAAATTTTTGGCAATGAAGAGACTATTATTTACAGAAACTACTACAACGGCTGCAATCCTAGTGTGAAACAATTCACAAAAAATCTTTTTGAAGGACAACAACTCGCATCATTACGTAGTGAGAACAAAGATCCAGAACTTTTATTTGACGAATATAAAGTAAAAGTAACTTTGACAATTCCAATGCGAAAAACAGAAAATGGGTGGCGTGTAATCAGCGATAACTGATTACCACGAAGCAGTGATCGGCACTAACTGGCGCAGTCAGTGCCGATCACATGCCTTTATTTTTTTGTAGGTGCTTTCGCCGACACCCTTAAATTTTAGGCGCAACAACACTCGCTTGAATGAAAAAATCCTGTAGCCGCCTTCGCGGAATAAGTGAATCACCCCGGGTTTGAACTGTCCCCAGAAGTTGGTCGGTTACCGTCCCGCCAACTAGGCGGTGTTTCTCAGCCAGTATCCCACCGCGTGGCGCCCAGGTCTATCCGCACTCCGGTGGACTTCTGGCGCGAGCTGTTGCGGCTTCACTTCGCCAACCGTTCGTTGCCGCCCCTGTTCGCCCAGCACGCGGCAGGCATCATTCACGGCAAGGGGCTGTTCACCGACCAACCCGTAGCCACATGGGTGGAAATCAACAAACTGCAGACAGCTCCAAAGCAGCGCTGCTTTCGCTGTGCAAGCGATACGCGGATGTAATGGGTGATAGCGCTGAACTGAAACTGGCAGCAGCAGCATCTATCGCGAATGAATATGAGTGGCAGATCACTCAGTTCTAGAGCGTGTTATGAACTTCCGTTCAAGACACGCGGCAGCCCAAGTAGAGTGCCGCAATGCCCCGCAAGCCTTACCCGCATGACCTGCGTGAGGTCTTCAATGCGCTGCGTTGGCTGGTGCGTGCAGGTGCACCTTGGCAGCTGCTGCCCAATGACCTGCCGCCATGGGAGGCGGGATGCTCCGAGGCGATGGTGTCGGACCTGCGCTCCATCATCCGTGTGGCCCAAGGGCGCCAGGGGCAGTCCAGTGCCGCAGTGCTAGATGAGCGTACGTTGCAGTCAACCTGCGAGTGTCACCCGCGTGCGAGCTACGACAACGACAAGCGCCGCCGCGGCAGCAAGGTGCACATGGCCGTTTACTTTTACTGAACACATACGCGCACGAGGCGAATGGATCCAGGCCAAGGGCCTGTTCCACCAACAGGGCCGCCCAGTCAAGGCTGCGCCAAAGTTGCAGGATCGATTGGTGACGCCGATCAAGGCCATGCTCGAGGAAAACCTATCCTTCGGCTATCGAACGGTGGCGCATCTGCTGGGGTTCAACAAGAACACGGTGCAGCGCATCTTCTAGATAGAGGGCTGGCAGGTGCGAAAGTGCCCGGTAGGCTTCAGGCCCAGGATCCAATCCCTGCCCTCGGTGGCCAAGGCACTGAATGAGCGCTGGGCCACCGACATGTGCCGGGTCTGGGCCGGACGGGCTGGCTGGACCACGATGGCCCTGGTGATCGATTGCCACAGCCGGGAACTGCTGGGCTGGAACCTGTCGCGTAGCGGGAGATCCAAGACTGCGGAGTCAGCACTGGAGCAGGTGCTGATTGCACGGTTCGGGACACTCGGGCGTGTGCCAGCGCCGTTCCTACTGCTCTCGGACAATGGGCTGGTCTTCACCAGCCGCAGCTCCACGGCCCTGGTCAGAAGCTATGGCCTGCGCCATGAAGAATCGCTTGCCGAGTCGCTCGCCTCGCTAGTCTTGGCTCGCAGTTCATACCTCTACCATCGCGCCCGTCTCAACGCTGACGAGAAGTATGTCCTGGTGTGCCGATCAATCACCAACATCTTCGAGCGCAACCATGGCTGCTTTGGCTACCGACGGGTTACTGCAACGCTGTGCAGTTCAATGGCGGAGCCGGTCAACCACAAACGCGTACAGCGAGGAAGCAAGTTCGTCGGCAATGGCATGAATGCTTTTATTACTGCCTCAAGTCCGCCGTGTTGATATCGCATGGGTAGCTACTTCTAGTGGTGACCAGTCGGGCCTGTCGCAAAAACATCCGCGTGGAAGTCCTGTGCAAGCAGGCCCATATCGGAAGCGGCTGTGCGCACTGATTGAACCAGAGCTGGTGAGCCACAGCAGTGCACCACATGATCGTGCAGGTTGCCAAAGTGAGTGCGTAGCGCGTCATCCACCCGACCTGCGTGAGCATCCGCAGGCATATCGCCTAGGTCGGTGATGGCTGCAATGTAGCGAAACTGTGGCCAGACTT
>NZ_SPEY01000078.1 GCF_009360615.1 Comamonas sp. | reverse complement strand
CGAGCCCATCGTCTTTCGCAAGGGCGCGACCGAGAACGGCGGCAGCTACTGGATGGTGTACTTCGGCATTTCGGCCCTGATCGTGGCCGGCATCCTGCTCTCGCGCAAGCGCATTGCGGCCCGTCTGCCCTCGTTCGAGATCCTGGACGACGTGATGTACAAGGCCATCGCCGTGGGCTTCGCCTTCTTCACCATCGCCACCGTGCTCGGTGCCCTGTGGGCGGCCGAGGCCTGGGGTGGCTACTGGAGCTGGGATCCCAAGGAAACCTGGGCCTTGATCGTCTGGCTCAACTATGCGGCCTGGCTGCATATGCGCCTGATGAAGGGCCTGCGCGGCACGGTGTCCGCCTGGTGGGCCCTGGCGGGCCTGGCCGTCACCACCTTTGCCTTCCTGGGCGTGAACATGTTTCTGTCGGGCCTGCACAGCTACGGCGAACTTTGAGCCCCATCCTGGGATGCTCTTGAATAAGGAGCTGTATGCGCTTTTGCCATAGTAATTTCAGTTTGTTTGATCGCTGAAATCAATATCAGGCTTGTGCAAGAAGCTCCTTTTTTTATGTGCCTCAATCGAGGAACTTTGCTGACTGGCCGAGCTCTGATCAGCCAGGTACTCTTGTATGAGTACTGTGGAGCACACGCATGCTGATACGTCATCACAACCGGGGCTTTGACCACCCGCTGAGCAGCGAAATCACGCCGCAGGCCCAATACCTGCAGCGTCGGGATTTTCTGCAGACCCTGGCCATGGGTGCTGCGGGTGCCACCTTGGCCAGCTGGGCCGGCCGCGATGCCTGGGCGGCGATGGAGCGCGGCAGTCTGCCGCCTCTCAAGGGCCAGCCCAGCAAGCTTGCCGGTGCCATGACGGTGGAGGCCGCCACGGCCTACAGAGACGCCACGGGCTACAACAATTTCTACGAGTTCGGACTCGACAAGGACGATCCCGCGCGTTACGCCGGCGCGCTCAAGACCCGCCCCTGGACGGTGCGCGTGGAAGGTCTGGTGCAGAAGCCGCAGACGCTGGACATCGACAGCCTGCTCAAGCTCGCGCCCATGGAAGAGCGCATCTACCGACTGCGCTGTGTGGAAGGCTGGTCCATGGTCATCCCCTGGGTGGGCTATTCGTTGTCCGAGCTGCTCAAAAAGGTGCAGCCGCTCTCCGGTGCCAAGTATGTGGAATTCGTCACCCTGGCCGACAAGGCCCAGATGCCCGGACTCAGAAGCGGCGTGCTGGATTGGCCTTATACCGAAGGCTTGCGGCTGGATGAGGCCATGCACCCGCTGACGCTGCTGGCCTTCGGCATGTACGGCGAGGTCCTGCCCAACCAGAATGGTGCGCCGCTGCGCCTGGTTGTGCCCTGGAAATATGGATTCAAGAGCGCCAAGTCGCTGGTGGCAATCCGCCTGACCGACAAGGAGCCCGGCACCGCCTGGAACAAGGCGGCACGCAACGAGTACGGCTTTTATTCGAATGTGAATCCCGAGGTCGATCATCCGCGCTGGAGCCAGGCCACCGAGCGGCGCATCGGCGAGGGGGGGCTGTTCGCCAAGCGTCGCAAGACCCTGATGTTCAACGGCTATGGCGATCAGGTGGCGTCGCTGTATGCGGGCATGGACCTGAAGAAGTTCTTCTGATGCAGGCCTGGTTGCTCAAGCCCTGGGCCAAGCCGCTGGTCTTCATGCTGTGCCTGCTGCCGGCCGCCTGGCTGTTCTATGCAGCGTTCACCGACGTTCTGGGGGCCAATCCGGCCGAAGCCCTGCTGCGCAGCACGGGTGACTGGACTCTGCGATTTCTCTGCATCGTGCTGGCGGTGACGCCGCTGCGCCAGCTCAGCGGATGGAACCTGCTGGTGCGTTATCGGCGCATGCTGGGTCTGTACGTGTTCTTCTACGCCTGCCTGCACCTGCTTTGCTATGCATGGTTCGACATGGGGTTGGACTGGGGCGATATCTTGGCCGATATTCCCAAGCGCCCCTTCATCCTGGTGGGCTTCGGCACCTGGCTGCTGCTGCTGGTGCTGGCGGTCACCTCGCCAAAGTTCATGCTCAGGGCCCTGGGCGGCAAGCGCTGGCAGTGGCTGCACCGCGCGGTCTATGTGGCGGTGCCGCTGGCCTTGCTGCACTTCTTCTGGATGCGCGCCGGCAAGAACAATTTTGCAGAGGTGGTGGTCTATGCCGCCATTCTCGGAGCCTTGCTGGGCTGGCGAGTGGTGCGCGCTCTCAGGAGCCGTCAGCCGGCTGCGGTACGCAGCTGACGCGAGACAGGGTCGATCTGCGCCGAAGGAAGCCGGTAGGCATCCTGCTCGAACAGGTCGATGCCGCATTGCAGGCCTTCGAGCCAATTGAACAGGTCGCCGATCGCCTGCTTGCCCATGATGGGAGCGCCATGCTGGGGCACGATCATGTCGATATGGAGCTGGCGCGCCATCTGCACCCACAGCCGCAGAATCTTGTTGGAGACCATATAGCGACGGTGAAAGCCTTCCATGCGTGCGATATGCGGGCCGAGGTCGGTGACGGGCTTCTGGGCTTCTGCGCCGGTGGTCAGGGATACGCCGAGGTCGCCCGTGAACAGAATCTTGCTGATCGGGTCGTAGAAGTGGAAGTTGCCCTCGGCATGCAGGAAGTGCGCGGGCAGCAGCACCAGTTCGGTATTGCCCAAGGGCAGGCGTGCGCCCGAGTCCGGTACGCCGATGACACGGTTTTCCGTCTTGCCTACCTTGGCGAAGTGCGGTGCAAAGCGCTCCCAGATGCGCGAGATGACCAGTTGCGCGCGCGTGCTGCTCATCCAGCGGTCCAGCGAGGCAATGATGTCCGGGTCGGCATGCGATGCAATCAGATAAGCCAGTTTCTGCGGCGCAAAATGCCGCGACATGCCCATGAACAGCTCGTTGAAAGCCAGGTTGCCACCGGGATCGATGATGGCCCCCGTGCCGTTGTCCACAATCAGGAACTGATTGGCCTGAATGGCCTGGCCGTCCTCTTCGATGAGGTCGGTGAACATCAGGCAGACGTGGTTTTTGTCGCGATAAAGCTCAATGGACATGGCGGTTTGTCGAAGGACAAGATGCCATCACTCTAGAGAGTAAGCTGCCGCGACATGTTGATGTGCATCAAGCCTCAGGGCTTGGCATCGGTCTGGACTGTCCCGTCGGTTCCGGTCGTCGGGGTGGCCTGGGTTGCGGGTGTTGCCGTGGCCGGGGGCTTGCTGGAAATGCCCAGCGTCTCGGGCAGTGTCGCGCGGCCCTGGGCGGCAGGATCGGTAGGCAGATAGAGCGGGCCTTTTTGTCCACAGGCCGAAAGTGCGGCGAGGGACGCCGCACAAGCTGCAAGGGCAATGCTCCTGACTAGAATTTGGTTGGCTTTCAACATGGGCAAATTGTAATGACTGACCTTGAATATCTGGACCGCGCCGACCAACTTCTGCTGGCCGTGGAGCAATGCTGTGACCGCATCAATGACGAAACCGATGCGGACCTTGATGCCCAGCGCGTAGGCGGCATGGTGACGCTGGTGTTTGCCAATCGCAGCCAGATTGTCATCAACCAGCAAAAGCCCCTGCATGAAATCTGGCTGGCGGCCAAGGCCGGCGGTTTTCACTATCGCTTCGACGAAGACAAGAAGGTCTGGCTGGACACCAAGGGTGCTGGCGAGTTCTTTTCCAACCTGACGCAATACGCGAGCGAGCAGTCGGGCATGGCGCTGGAGTTCAAGGCCCTGGTCTGAGCATCCAGGGTGCTGGCATAAAAAAAAGCCTGCCTCTCTTCGAGGCAGGCTTTTTGTTGTGAGGGGCCTAGTTTCTGAACAGATCCAGAATGCGGCTACGCTCCTCTGCGGCCGGTGGCTGGGTGGCACCCGGGCCGGCATTGCCGCCTGCATTCGGGTCGGAGGCGCCTTCCATGCCGAGGCTGGAGACGCCGCCGTTGCGGGCGTTTTCTTCGTAATACCAGTCACCGCCCATGTTGACCACGCCAGGCGGGGCCTGCACTTCGGCCACAGGCACGCCCTTGAGCGCGTGCTGCATGAAGCTGATCCAGATGGGAAGGCTCAGACCTCCACCGGTTTCCCGCGAGCCCAGATTGCGCGGGGTGTCGTAGCCGATCCAGGAGACGGCGGCGAGGCTGGGCTGGTAGCCGGCAAACCACGCATCCACCGAGTCATTCGTCGTGCCGGTCTTGCCATAGAGGTCGGGGCGCTTGAGCGTGGCCTGCGCACGAGCAGCCGTGCCCACGCGTGCCACATCGTTGAGCAGGGTGCCGGTGAGGAAGGCATTGCGCTCGGGGATGGCCTGGGGCAGTTCGTTCACTGCAGGAGGGGTGAACTCGGAGAGGATGCGACCCTTGTGATCGGTCACCCGGGCGATCAGCCAGGGGTTGATGCGGTGGCCGCCGTTGGCAAACACCGAATAGGCCCCTGCCATCTGCAGCGGCGTGACCGAGCCGGCCCCCAGGGCCATGGTCAGGTAGGCGGGCTGTTTGGCGGCTTCAAAGCCGAAGCGCGTCGCCCATTCCTGCCCGGTCTTGGGGCCGATGGCCTGCAGCAACCGGATGGAGATCATGTTCTTGGACTTGTTCAGGCCCGTGCGCATGGTCATGGGGCCGTCGTAGCGGCCATCGTAGTTCTTGGGCTCCCAGGGTTGACCACCGGTGGTTGCCGCACTGAAGAAGATCGGTGCGTCATTGATCATGGTGGAAGGCGAGAAGCCATGCTCCAGCGCCGCCGAGTAGATGAAGGGCTTGAAGCTGGAGCCGGGTTGGCGCCAGGCCTGGGTCACGTGGTTGAACTTGTTCTTTTCGAAATCGAAGCCGCCGATCAGCGCGCGGATGGCACCGGTTTGCGTGGACATGGCGACAAAAGCCCCCTCGACTTCGGGCAGCTGGGTGATTTCCCACGCCCCCTTGGCGTTCTTGACGGCGCGGATCACGGCACCGGGGCGGATCTTGATATTGGGCGGTGCCTTGGGGCTGAGGCCGGATTCGGCGGGCTTGAGATTGTCGCCGGTGATCTCGAAATGGGTGCCGTCCGCGCGGGCCGCGACAATCTTGCGCGGCGAGGCCTCCAGCACCACGGCCGCCACCACGTCGCCGTTGTCAGGGTGGTTGGCCAGGGCATCGTCAATCGCGTCTTCCAGCTCCTGCGCGTTGCCGGGCAGGGAAATGAACTTCTCGGGGCCACGGTATTTCTGGCGGCGCTCGTAGTTCATGATGCCTTCGCGCAAAGCCTTGTAGGCGGCCTCCTGTTCGCCGGCATTGAGGGTGGTGTAGACATTCAGGCCGCGGGTGTAGGCGTCGTTGCCGTACTGGGCAAAGATCAGCTGGCGAGCCATTTCGGCCACGTACTCCGCGTGTACGCGGGTCGAGTTGGCAGCGGTGCGAAGCTTGAGCGGCTCCTCGCGGGCCTGCCTGGCCTGCTCGGCCGTGATGAAGCCGTTTTCCTCCATGCGCTCGATGATGTAGAGCTGGCGGATGCGGGCGCGCTTGGGGTTGCTGATCGGGTTGTAGGCCGAGGGAGCCTTGGGAAGGCCGGCCAGCATGGCGGCTTCGGCCACCGTGATGTCCTTGAGCGGATGGCCGAAATAGGCTTCGCAGGCGGCTGCAAAGCCATAGGCACGATTGCCCAGGAAGATCTGGTTCATGTAGATCTCGAGAATCTGCTCCTTGGTGAGCAGGTGCTCAAGCTTGAAGGTCAGCAGGATTTCGTAGATCTTGCGGGTGTAGGTCTTCTCCGAGGAGAGGTAGACATTGCGCGCCACCTGCATGGTGATGGTGGAGGCCCCCTGGCTCTTGACCTTGCCCAGGTTGGCCAGCGCAGCACGCAGCATGCCCTTGTAGTCCACGCCACCGTGCTCGAAGAAGCGGGTGTCCTCGATGGCCAGCACCGCATCCGTCATGACCTTGGGGATCTCGTTGATGGGGGTCAGGGTGCGGCGCTCCTCGCCGAATTCGCCCAGCAGAGCCCCCTCGCTGGAATACACCCGCAGCGGAAGCTTGGGGCGGTAGTCTGCGAGCTCTGAGACGTCCGGAAGGTTGGGGTAGGCCATGGCCAGCGCCACAGCCACGGCCAGCACCACGGCCAGGGCAGCGGCGACGGCCAGTCCGATCAGCCAGAAAATGGAGCGCAGCAACCAGTGCATGCGTTTCTTGGGAGCTTGGGAGCCAGGCGCTGGGGCCTGGTGGGCAGAATGTTCTGATGGCGGCATTTCGCAGTATTGACAAGGGGTAGGGCATTATAGAAATGCCTCCCGGAAAAGCATCTCGGCGGCTGGGTGAGGCCGCGCTTTGGTGGAATCCTAAATCACAGGGTAAGCACCACTCTGGGCAAGGGGCGGCTTTCCTGCTGTTTGACGTTACACAAGTTTGTCTTTTTTTGACCACGAAATATGGTGCAAAGCGCTGCAGCAAAGCATGTGCTGCTATAGCTTGCTGCTAGGATTCCGGGGTATTGCTGGCTTTTGTTTCCATTCTTACAAACCTGGGGGGGCATGTTGATTGCTCTGAGTTCTTTATTCAGCCGTCAGCCTGCACCTTTGCTTGGCATTGACGTCAGCTCCTCCAGCGTGAAGCTGGTCGAGCTGGCCAAAAGCAAATCCGGCGAGTGGCAACTGGAGCGTTGTGCGATCGAGCCGCTTGAAAAAGGCTGGATCACCGACGGCAATATTGAAAAATTTGACGAGGTGGCGGAGGCGGTGCGCCGCCTGGTCAAGAAAAGCGGGACGCGTACCAAGCAGGTCGCCATGGCGCTGCCTGCCGCAGCCGTGATCACCAAGAAGATCACATTGCCATCCGGTTTGACCGAGCTGGAAATGGAAGTTCAGGTCGAGTCCGAAGCCAATCAGTACATTCCCTTCTCGCTCGACGAGGTGAGCCTGGATTTCTGCGTGGTGGGCCCGTCTCTGGTATCGCCTGGCGATGTGGATGTGCTGATCGCGGCCTCGCGCAAGGAAAAAGTGCAGGACCGCCAGGGCCTGGCCGAGGCGGCGGGGCTCAAGCCCATCGTCATCGATATCGAGCCCTATGCCGCCCGGATGGCGGCCACGCGTCTGGTGTCGCGGCTGCCCAATGCCGGACGTGACGCCGTTGTCGCACTGTTCGAGGTGGGGGCCATGACCACCAGCATGCAGGTGCTTCGCAATGACGAGGTGCTGTATGAGCGGGATCAGGCTTTTGGCGGCGCACAGCTGACCCAGCTGATCGCACGCCAGTACGGTTTCTCTGCGGAGGAGGCCGAAGTCAAGAAGCGCAGCGGTGAATTGCCCGACGATTATGCGGGGGGGGTGCTCAAGCCCTTTGTGCAAAGCCTGACCCAGGAGGTGGCGCGTGCGCTGCAGTTCTTCTTCACGAGTACCCCCTACAACCGCGTCGATCATATTTTGCTGGCCGGCGGGTCCTCGTCCCTGCCGGGGCTGGTGGATGCCGTCAGCCAGCAGACGGGCTGTGCCTGCAGCCTCGCCAATCCCTTCGAGGGCATGGAAATTGGCAGCGGTGTGCGCCTGAAAAAGATGGCGCGTGAGGCGCCGTCCTATCTGACCTCCTGCGGTCTGGCCATGCGGAGGTTTCAAGAGTGATATCGATCAACCTACTACCGCACCGCGAGGCAGCCAAGAAGCGCCGCAAAGAGGCGTTTCAGGTCAATATGGTGCTGGCCGCGCTGATGGGGCTGCTGATCGCCGCGCTGATCTACTGGTACTTCCAGATGATGATCGAGGGTCAGCAGAACAAGAACAATCTGCTGCGCTCCGAAATCAGGATCCTGGAGACTCAGATCAAGGAAATCGAAGGACTCGAGTCCGAAATCACTGCCCTGCGCGCACGCCAGAAGGCCGTGGAGGATCTGCAGTCCGACCGCAACCTGCCGGTTTACCTGCTCAACGAGCTGGTCAGGCTACTGCCGGAAGGTGTCTACATCAGCAGCATCAAGCAGGAAGGCCTGTCGGTGACCATGCAGGGCACCGCACAGTCGAATGAGCGCATCTCCGAGATGCTGCGCAATCTGACCGATGGCACGCCCTGGTTCTCCAAGCCGGAGCTGATGGAAATCGTGGCCAAGACCGTGGATGTGACCGCCAAGGACAAGCGCCGTGCGGCGGCGTTCACCATGCGCTTCAATCTGACCCGGGCCAGTGATGCAGAGAAGAGTCTGCAAGCCGCAGGTCCCACCGTGAAGGCGCAGTAATGGCCAAAACAAAGAAATCTCCGGATATCGATTTCGCTGCGCTGCAAGACAAAATTCAGCGCCAGTTCCGCAATCTGGATCCCAATGACCCTTCGGTGTGGCCGGCGCTGCCCAAGGGCCTGCTGTATGCCGCCGTGGCGATCGCCGTCGCCGCCCTGCTGTGGTTCGTCATGCTCAAAGACTACGAGGCAGAGCTCGAAGCCGAGCGCGCCACCGAGGTGACCTTGCGCGAGGACTATTCCAGGAAGATGGTCAAGGCAGTGAGCCTTGATGGCTTGAAGAAGCAGCGCGAGCAGGTGCAGCAGTATGTGACGCAGCTGGAGAAGCAGTTGCCCAGCAAGGCGGAAATGGCGGCGTTGCTTTCCGATATCAACCAGGCCGGTCTGGGGCGCAGCCTGCAGTTTGAAGTCTTCCGTCCCGGTGCCATGGTGACCAAGGAATACTATGCCGAGCTGCCGATCGCGCTGAAAGTGACGGGTCGCTACCACGACATCGGTGCGTTTGCCTCGGATATCGCTTTCCTGTCGCGGATCGTGACCTTGAACAATCTGTCCATCGCTCCCGGCAGCAAGGATACGGAGGTGCTGTCCATGGATGCCACGGCGCGTACCTTCCGATATCTGGATGCGGACGAAGTCAAGGCGCAGCGTGGTGCAGCCAAGGGGAAGAAATGAGCAAGTCCTTCTGGAGCCCCTTCTGCCTGCTTTTGGCAAGCAGTGCTTTGCTGGCGGGCTGCACCTCCTCCGAAGAGGATCAGTTGCGCGAGTGGATGGCACAGGAGCGCGCCAATGCCAGGCCTCGCGTGGCACCTCTGGAGGAGCCCAAGCCGTTCAAGCCTCAGGCATATACGGGGGCTGAAGGCATGGAACCCTTCAACCCGCTCAAGCTGATTCAGGTTTTGCGCAAGGAATCGGCGCAATCCAATACCAGTACGGCATTGCTGACGCCGGAGCTGAATCGCCGCAAGGAACCGCTGGAGGCGGAGCCGCTGGACACCATGACCATGGTGGGCAGCCTGGACAAGAAGAACGTGCCGACGGCTTTGGTCAAGGTCGGGGGGCTGCTCTATCAGGTACGTGTCGGCAACTACCTGGGGCAGAACTACGGAAAGATCACCCGGATAACGGAAAACTCCATCCAGCTGAGAGAAATTGTCCAGGATGGCGGTGGTGACTGGATTGAAAGAACAAGCACTTTGGAGTTGCAGGAGGTTGGCAAATGATGGGTTTGAACCGTAGCACCATGGCGAGGGCCCGTTGGGGTCTGGCCCTGAGCGGCCTTTTGCTTTCTTCGGCGGCTTGGGCCCAGGTGCGGATCGAGTCGGTAACAGGCGCCTTGCAGTCAGGCTCCGAAGTGGTCCGTGTCGAGATGTCCGAGCCGCTGGCAGCCGACCCGAGCGGGTTTGTCGTGCAGTCTCCTGCGCGCATCGCGCTGGATTTTCCGGGCGTGAGCAATGGCTCTGGCAAGTCCCTGGTCGAGTTCAACCAGGGCAATCTGCGTTCGGCGAATCTGGTGGAGGCATCGGGCCGATCGCGCCTGGTGCTGAACCTGAAGACGGCCACGACCTACCGGCTGCAGCGTGAGGGCAAAGCTCTGCTCATCCTGCTCGATCCTGCCGGTGCCGCAGCATCCGCCACGGCTGCAGCGGCAGCGATGGCACCGGTATTCGAGAGCAAGACGGCACCCTCCGATACTGCGCCGATTCGCGCCATCGACTTTCGCCGCGGCAGCGATGGCTCCGGCCGGATCGTGGTCAGCCTGGGCAGCAGTCAGGTCGGCGTGGATCTCCGCCAGGAGGGCAAGGGCCTGACGGTGGACTTTCTGCGCACAGCCCTGCCCGAGAACTTGCGCAGGAAGCTGGATGTGGGAGATTTCGGCACACCGGTGCAAACGATCTCGACCACGCAGCAAGGCGATCGTGTGCGCATGCGCATCGACCCCGTGGGGGACTGGGAGCACAGCGCCTACCAGAGCGACAATCAGTTCGTGGTGGAAGTGCGCCAGAAAAAGATCGACACCAGCAAGCTGACCCAGGGCCCGGGCTATAGCGGCGAGAAGCTCTCGCTCAATTTCCAGAACATCGAAGTGCGCTCCCTGCTGCAGGTCATTGCGGATTTCACCAACTTCAACATCGTCACCTCGGATACGGTGTCAGGTGCGCTGACGCTGCGCCTCAAGGATGTGCCCTGGGACCAGGCGCTGCAGATCATCATGGATGCCAAGGGGCTGGGCATGCGCAAGTCCGGGTCCGTGCTCTGGATTGCTCCCAAGGACGAGATCGATGCGCGCACCAAGCGCGACTACGAAGCAGCCATGGAGATTCAGAAGCTGGAGCCTTTGCGTACGCAGGGCTTCCAGCTCAACTACGCGAAGGCGGCGGATATTCTCCAGCAGATCACCACATCGACGGGTGGGGGTGGTGCCGGTACCGGTGCCAGCACGCGCTTTCTGTCGTCGCGCGGCTCTGCCATTTCCGAGCCCCGTACCAACCAGCTGTTCGTGACGGATACGCCGACCAAGCTCGAGGAGGTGAAGGCTTTGCTGGCCACACTGGATGTGCCGGTGCGCCAGGTCATGATCGAGGCCCGCATCGTCGAGGCGCGCGATACCTTCGGGCGCTCCCTGGGGGTGAAGTTCGGCGGCGGGGCGGTTGGCAGCAATGCCTCCATGACTTCGTCTCAGTTTTTGCCTGACGGAGCGAACTCCAAGTTCCCGAGCGGCAATTTCGTCAACTTGCCGGCCAGCGTTGCTGGCGTGAATACCGTGGGTCAGGTCGCATTCTCCGTCTTCAATAGCTCCATGACGCGTTTCCTGTCCCTGGAGTTGTCCGCGCTGGAGGCCGAAGGTGACGGCAAGATCATCTCCAATCCCCGCCTGGTGACGGCAGACCAGAACAAGGCCTTGATCGAGCAAGGCACGGAATACCCGTATTCCGTGACAGCGCCGAATGGTGCGACGACGATTGCGTTCAAGAAGGCGGTGCTGAAGCTGGAGGTGATTCCGCAGATCACGCCGGAGGGCGACATCATTCTGGATCTGGACGTGAACAAGGACAGCCGTGGCGAGACCACGACCCAGGGGGTTGCCATCGATACCAAGCACATCAAGACCCAGGTGCTGGTCGAAAACGGGGGCACGGTCGTGATCGGCGGCATCTTTGAGATGGAGGAGACCAACCAGCTCAACAAGGTGCCGCTGTTTGGCGATCTCCCGGTTCTGGGGCATTTGTTCCGCAATACGAGCAAGGCATCCACCAAGCGCGAAATGCTGGTTTTCATCACGCCCAAGATGTTGAACCAGGTGCGCAGCACCGGCAGATAGCTGTTTTCAGTTTTACCATCGGGCCCGCATGCATGGATGCGGGCCTTTTTGTTTGTAATATCTGCGGGCTGCGAGAATCACGGGCTGGCCGGATTGGCGGATGACGGTAACGCGATGACTGTTCAAAAGAAATTTCATATTGCCCTTGTGGGTTTGCCCGGCTGCGGCAAATCCACCATCGGACGCTATTTGGCCAAGCGCTGGTCCATGTCTTTTGTGGATGTGGATACGGCCATTGAAGAGCATGTCGGCTGCACGATTCGCGAGTTCTTTGCCAAGGAAGGCGAGCCCAGGTTCCGGGAGGTGGAGCAGCAGGTACTGGCGGTGCTGCTTGCGCGCGCCGAGAAAACAGTGGTTGCCACAGGGGGCGGTGCCGTGCTGAAGGCTGAAAACCGGACAGCGCTGGCAGCGCATGCCCAGGTGGTGTATCTGAGTGCGTCGCCGCATGAAATCGCCAAACGTCTGCAGCGAGACACGCAGCGCCCCCTGCTTCAGGTGGACAATCCTCTGCAGCGTTTGCAGGATTTGCACGCCCTCAGGGATCCGCTCTACAAGGAGGTTGCGGACTTCGTGGTGGCGGGCAGCGGTCTGTCGGCAGCGCAGGTGGCCCAGCGAGTGGCCATGCAGGTCGAACTGGGCCATCATTCCTGAATCTGATGAAAAGCTGGCTGATCATTACTGGACATGCACTGCCTGCTATATCTTTTGAAAGAGTACGAACGTGGAAACCGTGCATATTGATCTGGATGAGCGCAGCTATCCCATCGTGATTGCAGAGGGCTCGCTGGGCCTGAACTCCACCTGGCAGGCCTTGCCCAAGGCGGCAGCGGCGCTGATTGTGACAAATGAGGTCGTGGCTCCGCTCTACCTGCCGGCGCTCAAGCAGGCGTTGAGTCGCCAGTATGCCCAGGTCCATGCGGTGGTGCTGCCCGATGGCGAGGCCCATAAAGACTGGCAGACGCTGAACCTGATTTTTGATGCCCTGCTGCAGCACGGCTGCGACCGCAAGACGGTGCTGTTTGCACTGGGCGGTGGCGTGGTGGGGGATATGACGGGCTTTGCGGCCGCCAGCTATATGCGCGGAGTGCCCTTTGTGCAGGTGCCCACCACGCTGCTGTCCCAGGTCGACTCCTCGGTGGGCGGCAAGACGGCCATCAACCACCCGCTGGGCAAGAACATGATCGGCGCCTTCTACCAGCCGCAACTGGTGCTGTGCGATCTGGCGACGCTGGATACCCTGCCAGAGCGCGAACTGAGCGCGGGCCTGGGTGAAATCATCAAGTACGGCCCGATTGCCGATATGCAGTTCTTTGACTGGCTCGAGCAGAACATGGAAGGCCTGCTGCGCCGTGATCGCGGTCTGCTCGCCCATGCCGTCAAGCGCAGCGTGGAGATCAAGGCCTGGGTGGTCGCCCAGGACGAGAAAGAGTCCGGTCTGCGCGCGATTCTCAATTTCGGTCACACCTTTGGCCATGCGATCGAGGCCGGCATGGGCTACGGCAACTGGTTGCATGGAGAGGGGGTGGCGGCCGGCATGGTGATGGCAGCGCAGCTGTCCCAGCGTCTTGGCCTGGTGGATGCGAGCTTTGTCTCGCGTCTGCGCAAGCTGATCGAGCGAGCGGGCTTGCCGGTGCGCGGAGCAGTCATCGATGCCCTGGACAATGCTGGCCGATATCTGGAGCTGATGCGGGTCGACAAGAAATCCGAAGCCGGCGAAATCCGCTTTGTGCTGATCGATGGCCCCGGCAAGGCAGTGACGAGGTCGGCACCCGACACGCTGGTGCGTGAAGTGATCGACCAATGCTGCGCTTGACGGATGGTGCCATGTGAGCCCCCCGGGGGGAAGCGAGCCCATAGCTGTTAGAGTCATCGCATCGAGTTGTTGAGGCGATTTGCATGACCGCTCTGGCTTCCTACGCCTGCCTTCCGTGGCAAAGCCGCGGGCGTCGCTTTGCCGAACCCCAGGCCCCCACGCGCAGCGACTTTCAGCGCGACCGGGACCGCATTGTTCATTCCTCGGCGTTCAGGCGACTGGTTTACAAGACCCAGGTCTTTGTCAACCATGAGGGCGATCTGTTTCGCACCCGGCTCACGCATTCCCTGGAAGTGGCCCAGCTGGGGCGCTCCATCGCGCGCTCCTTGCGCCTGGATGAAGACCTGGTGGAGGCCATCTGCCTGGCGCATGACCTGGGGCATACCCCGTTTGGACATGCAGGACAGGATGCGCTCAACGAGTGCATGCAGCCGCATGGCGGCTTTGAGCACAATCTGCAAAGTCTGCGTGTGGTCGACCGTCTGGAGGAGCGCTATCCTGCTTTCGATGGGCTGAACCTGACCTTTGAGACGCGAGAGGGCATTCTCAAGCACTGCTCGCGCAGCAATGCGCTGTTGCTGAATGCGCGTGAGCCAGGCGGCGTAGCCCTGCGATTTCTGGAGGGCACTCAGCCTTCGCTGGAGGCCCAGCTTTGCAATCTGGCGGACGCGATTGCCTATAACGCCCATGATGTGGACGATGGCGTTCGATCCGGGCTGATCACCATGGCCCAGCTGCGAGATGCCGTGCCTTTGTTTGCGCGCTACCATGCAGCCACGCTGGCGGAGTGGCCCGATCTGGCGGTGCCGCAAGCCCAGCGCAAACTGCTCTATGAGAGCATTCGCCGCATGCTCAGCGATCAGGTCTATGACGTGATCCGTCACTCGTCTGCCAACCTGGAGAAGGCGGGGGTGTGCTCGGTGCACCAGGTGCGCCAGCAGGGTAAGGCGCTGATAGGCTTCAGTCCGGAGATGAAGGCGCAGTCCCTGGCGCTCAAGCAGTTTCTGTTCAGCCAGCTCTATCGGCATCCGCAGGTCATCCAGACCATGAACCATGCCCAGCAGATGGTGAAGGAGCTTTTTGCCGCCTATATGCAGGAGCCCGAGCGCATGAAGCCGCGCTTTGTGCAGCGCGCCCATCTTGCCGACACACTGCACGCGCGTGCGCGCGTGGTGGCCGATTTCGTGGCGGGCATGACGGATCGCTATGCGGCGCACGAGCACGAGCGCATCACCGGGTTGAGACTGCTGGCAGAGGCCTGAGTCAGTCTCTCCAACGGTCTTGCTGTCGTCGGCGAGCATGCCCAGGTGCGGATCGTTAAAATAGCGATCCTGTGTATCTAGAGCCGGAATATTTCCCGCCCAGTGCGCATTCTTTGGGGGCGATGGCCCCCGTTTGCATTTTGGAGGGCCTTGTCATGACCGAAACTTCTACCATCGCCGATCCGGCCTTTCCGCCAGAGCTTGTGATTGCGGATACCGTGCGCTGGCTGGAAAAGGCCGTCATCGGTCTCAATCTTTGCCCCTTCGCCAAAGGGGTGCATGTCAAGGCCCAGATCCACTATGCCGTCAGCGATGCGAGCGATGCACAGGGCGTGGCGGATGCCCTGCATCGCGAGCTCGAGGCCCTGGCCGAAGCCAGTGCCGAAAAGCGCGACACGACGCTGCTGATACTGCCCCATGCCCTGCAGGATTTTCTGGACTTCAACGACTTTCTCGAAGTGGCCGATGCCATGGTCGAGGAGCTGGATCTGGGCGGCATCTTGCAGGTGGCCTCGTTTCATCCCCAGTTCCAGTTCGAGGGCACGGATGTGGATGACGTCACCAACTGCACCAACCGTTCTCCCTACCCGATCCTGCATTTGCTGCGCGAAGATAGCATCGACAAGGCGGTGGAAGTGTTTCCGGAAGCCGAGACGATATATGAGCGCAACATGGAAACGCTGGAAAGGATCGGCATCGAAGGCTGGCTGGATCTGGATGTCGGGGCGCGCTGCCCGGTGACCGGCCATGGCGAGACGAAGGCACAGAAGTAATGGGCAAGATCGAGAAAAGGCAGGGCCTGACAAAGCCTGCCAAGGCAGCGGCGCCGGATATTGCCGAGCAACTGGGGCTCAAGCCCGGCCAGAGCATAGAGCTGCTCAAGGCTCTGCATATTCTGACGCGCGAGGGCAAGCTCAACCAGGACTCGCGGCGCAAGCTCAAGCAGGTCTATCACCTCTATCAGTTCATCGAGCCTTTGCTGAAAGAGCTGTCCCTGAATGGACAGGCGGTGACGCTGGCCGATCATGGGGCGGGCAAGTCCTATCTGGGCTTCATTCTTTACGATTTGTATTTCAAGGCATTGGATCAGGGGCGGATCTACGGCATCGAGACCCGTGCACCGCTGGTCGAGGCATCGCAGAAGCTGGCGTGTGAACTGGGCTTCGAACGCATGGAGTTTCTCAACATGTCGGTGGCCGAATCCACGCGAGCCGATTTCATGCCCGCGCAGTTCGATGTGGTCACGGCCTTGCACGCCTGTGACACGGCGACCGATGATGCGATCGCCTTCGGGCTGGAAAAGCAGGCCAGGGCCATGGTTCTGGTACCTTGCTGCCAGGCCGAGGTCGCCTCGTGTCTGCGCCAGACCAAGGCCTTGAGTCTGGCGCGCACTGCCCTGGCCGAGTTGTGGCGCCACCCGATTCATACCCGGGAGATGGGAAGCCAGATCACCAATGTGCTGCGCTGTCTGTACCTGGAGGCTTGCGGCTACCAGGTCACGGTCACCGAACTGGTGGGCTGGGAGCACAGCATGAAAAACGAATTGATTGTGGCGCGCTATACCGGGCAGAAAAAGCGCAGTGCCGCCCAGCGTCTGCGCCAGCTGCTGAATGAATTTGGCCTGGAAGGCCTGGCCGGCGTGCGCTATCCTCATTTGCCGCCAGCCAGCGCGGTCTGAGCGGGCCAAGGCTGCGGCATGGGCGCATGAACAGGCGCCCAGGGACTGCTGCCTGCGACGCTCAGTGGCCGAGCATCAGGCGCTTCATCAGCTCGTGGGTTGATGCGTCGACGCCTGCCCAGTCATTGAGGTTCTGACGGGCGTGCAGCTGCATGGCCAGCTTTTTGCCCAGCTCCACACCCCACTGGTCGAAGCTGTTGATGTCCCAGATGGCGCCGGAGACAAAAATCCGATGCTCATACAGCGCAATCAGGGCGCCCAGAGAGGCGGGGTCCAGTCTTTCAAGCATCAGGAAGCTGCTGGGGCGATTGCCGGGGCAGTCCTTTTGCACGCCTTCGCCCGAGCGTCCCACCATCAGCGCCTGGGCCTGGGCAATCGCGTTGACGACCAGGCTTTGATGGTGTTCGCCCAGATACTTGCCTCCGTCACGCAGGGCAATGAATTCGACCGGTATGACATCGCGCCCCTGGTGCAGCATCTGGAAAAAAGCATGCTGACCGTTGGTGCCGGGCTCGCCCCAGATCACCGGTGCGGTGGGGATTGAGAGCGGCACGCCATTCTTGCTGATACTTTTGCCGTTGCTTTCCATCTCCAGCTGCTGCAGATAGGCGGTCAGGCGCCGCAGGCCATGGCTGTAAGGGGCAATGCAGCGGCTGGAAAACTGGCAGAAATTGCGATACCAGACGTCCAGCAGACCCAGGCGTACCGGGAGATTGCCTTCCATGGGGGCCGTGAAAAAGTGGGCATCCATGGCATGTGCACCGCCCAGAAGCGCCCTGAACTGAGCCGAGCCGATGGCGATGGCAATGGGCAGTCCGATGGCGGACCAGAGCGAAAAGCGTCCACCCACCCAATCCCAGAATCCCAGTGTGCGCTGTATGCCGAACGCGGCCGCTGCCTCTGTATGGGTGGTGAGGGCCACGAAGTGCCGGTCGATCGAGCATGGGGCCTGCGGATCCGCGCTGCCTCCGTGATCGAGAAACCACTGCCTGGCCGAGCGAGCATTGAGCATCGTCTCGGCGGTGGAGAAGGACTTGGAGGCAATCAGGAACAGCGTGCTGTCCGGTTTGACCCGGCGCAGCACATGTCCCAGCTCGTGGCCGTCCACATTCGAGACAAAGTGAAAGTTCTTGTCCTGGTCGATCCAGTCCTCAAGAGCGTTGACCACGACTTCCGGGCCCAGGTGCGAGCCGCCGATGCCGATATTGACGATATCGGTGATCTGCTTGCTATCCCTGATCTGATCGGCCAGCGCGAGCATTTGATCCAGCGTGTCGTGCACTTCACGCAGCGCCGAATGCATCTCCTGTGGCCAGGAGCGGAGCACAGGGGACTGGGCGAGCTGTCCGCCATCCGCAGGAGCGCGCAGCAGCCAGTGCATTGCGCTGCGCTGCTCGCTGGTGTTGATGGCCGCGCCGGCCAGCATGGCGTCGCGTTTGTCGGCGAGATGGCTCTGGGCTGCCAGCTGCCCCAGCAGGGCTTCTGTCTCGCAAGACCAGAGGTTCTTCGACAGGTCTGCGAAGACATGTGGCGCCTGCAGGCTCATGGCATCAAGACGTTGTGGGTCTTGCGCAAAAGCCTGGCGCAAATCCAGATGCTGGATCTGCGACCGGTAATGGGTTTGCAAAGCCTGCCAGGCAGGCAGCTCGTGACAAAGAGGCGTCAAAGGAAATTCTCGTCAATCTGCAGCCGCTTGCTGCATCAATGCTTCCAGCTTCAGGGTGTCTGCGGTGAAAGCGCGAATGCCTTCGGCCAGCTTTTCCGTGGCCATGGCATCTTCGTTCAGTGCAAAGCGAAACGATGCCTGGTCGTACAGAACGCGGTCCTGCGGCTGGGCCTTGGCCATGTCCGGGTCCAGGGAGCGAGTCAAAGGCATGGCGTCGTTCGGCTGTGCTTGGAGCTGGGCCAGCAGCTCAGGTGCAATGGTAAGCAGATCGCAGCCCGCCAGAGCCAGAATCTGCCCGGTATTACGAAAGCTTGCACCCATGACCTCGGTGGCAACATCGAAGTGCTTGTAGTAGTCGTAGATTTTGTGTACCGAGCGCACGCCAGGGTCATTGGCGCCGGCCATGGCACTCTCGTTCCACTGCGCGCCGGCTTGCTTTTTGTACCAGTCGTAGATGCGGCCCACGAAGGGCGATATCAGCTGGACCCGGGCCTGGCCGCAGGCAACGGCCTGACAGAAGGAAAACAGCAGCGTCAGATTGGTGCGGATGCCGCGCTGCTCGAGAATGCGGGCCGCTTCGATCCCCTCCCAGGTGGCGGCGATCTTGATGAGTACGCGGTCGGTGTGGATGCCGGCCGCCTGATACAGCTCGATCAGTCGCTCGGCACGTGTCACCGTCGCCACGGTGTCGAAAGACAGGCGGGCATCGACCTCGGTGGAAACACGACCGGGGATGGTGTTCAGAATCTCGCAGCCGAAGCGCACCAGCGTTCGGTCCATGAGTTCGTCCAGCCCTCTGTCCTTGAATTGCGCCACGGTGGCGCGCATCAGCGGTGCATATTCGGGCTTTTGAACCGCTTTGAGAATCAGGGATGGATTGGTGGTGGCATCTTGTGGCTGAAACTGCGCCAGTTGATGAAAATCACCCGTGTCCGCGACCACGGTGGTGAATTGCTTGAGCGCCTCCAACTGATTCATGTCCATCCTTTGCTGTATTTCAAACTAGCCGGCAAGTGTAGAGCGTGAAGCCCCGATTGAGAACGAGCTGGCGGACGCACGGACTTGCGGATGCACAACAAACCCTGTCGAATATGCTCGCCCGCTCATTTTGTTTGCGGAAATATTCAAGTTTTGCGGCCATTTTGCAGGTGGGCAGGCGCTTCGGTCTTATGCTCGCCATTTTCTGCACGCATTTATTGCCTCCACCTCATCCGCGCCAATATGCTTGATCGCATTACCGCCTCCCTTCCGTCCCTGGCGCCTGCAGAGCAGCGTGTTGCACGCCTGGTACTGGCCGATCCGCGGGCCTTCGCACATCTGCCGGTGCGCGAACTGGCCGTGCGGGCGCATGTGAGCAAACCCACGGTGGTGCGCTTTTGCCGCAGCATGGGCTATGACGGTCTGGCGGATTTCAAGCTCAAGCTCGCGGGCAGCGTCAGCGAAGGCGTGCCGTTCATCCATCGCAGTGTGGACAGCGATGACAAGACCAGCGACGTCATGGTCAAGGTCGTGGACAACGCCGTGGCCGCTTTTCTGCAGTACCGCAATGCGGCCAGCACCACCGCCATAGAGCAGGCGGCACAGGCGATTGCCGCGACCTGGCAGACCGGCAAGCGCATCGAGTTTTACGGCGCCGGCAACTCGGGCATCGTGGCGCTGGACGCCCAGCACAAGTTTTTCCGCCTCGGTGTGACCAGCCTGGCCACCAGCGATGGTCACATGCAGGTCATGAGTGCCACCTTGCTGGGGCCGGGCGATTGCGTGGTCATCATCTCGAACTCGGGCCGCACGCGGGATCTCATGGATGCGGCGGATATTGCCCGCAAGAACGGAGCCACGACGATCGCCATCACGGCCAGCGGCTCCCCTCTGGCCTCGGCTTGCCAGGTGCATCTGGCGGCCGATCACCCCGAAGGCTACGACCGCTACAGTCCCATGGTCTCGCGGCTGCTGCACCTGCTCATCATCGACGTGCTGGCGACCTGCGTGGCCCTGCGCATCGGGCCTGCGCTGCAGCCTGCGCTGGAGCAGATGAAGAACAATCTGCGCGCCAAGCGCTACACCTGAAGATTTGCAAAGACGCGGCCCGGGGCAGGCAGCAACGAAGGCATGAATGCTCTCTTTATAGGAGCTTCTCTCGATTTACTGATAAAGATTCAAGGTGCAAAACACATTGAAATCCTTTTTCGAATAGACGTTGATAGCTATCAAAAAAAGCCCATGCGGCCAGCAGCTGCATGGGCTTTGTTGCGGGCGGGCGCTTGCCCGCCGCTGTCGTGCTTACTCCTGCACGATGGAGGAGGGGTGGTTGGCCAGGGGCTTGACCTTGATCTGCATATAAGGGAACAGCGGCAGGCCGCTGAGCAGGCCGTGCAGCTCGTCATTGCTCTGGACATCGAAGATGCTGACGTTGGCGTATTCGCCCACCACGCGCCAGATGTGACGCCACTTGCCTTCGCGCTGCAGCTTTTGCGAGTACTCCTTCTCGTCCTGCTTGATCTGCGCGACCAGGGCAGGGTCCATCGAGTGGGGGATCTGGACAATCATTTCGACCATGTACAGCATGGGGTTCTCCTAAGTGAGGATGTGAACGGAAAATCGGAAAAGGTACGCCGGTACCCGGTTACAGATGCGGCCAGATCAGCATGGTGGTGGCGTAGATCACGCCGACCAGCATCATGGAAACTACGGTATAGCCCATGATGTCCTTGAGCTTGAGCTTGGACAGCGCCAGGGCCGGCAGGATCCAGAAGGGCTGGACCAGGTCGTTCCAGCCATTGCCCAGCATGACCGACATGGCGGTCTGGGCCTGCGAGGCCCCCAGGGTCTTGGCCGCATCGATCATGAACGGACCCTGCAGCACCCAGTGGCCTCCGCCCGAGGGCGCGAAGAAGTTGATCACGAAGGAGCTGACCAGCCCCCACAGCGGCAGCGTGTGCTCGCTGGCGATGCTCACGAAGATGTGGGCGATGGACTCCACCAGACCCGAGCCATGCATGATGGCCATGATGCCTGCGTAGAAGGGGAACTGCAGGATGATGCCGCCGATGGTCTTGACGCCCTCATTGACCTTTTCCACATAGAGCATGGGCGTCCTGAGCAGCAGCACGCCCAGGAACAGGATGAAGAAGTTGATCATGTTCAGGTCGAGGTTGCCGCCCTTGACGAAGTGCAGCACCACATACGCCATGCCGCACAGGCCGATCAGCAGATTGAGCACGCGGCTGTTGTTCAGGCGGTAGGCCAGGGTCTTCTGGTCGCCCAGCAGATCGTGGCCTGCGCCGCCCTTGCCTTCGTCGGCGGCCACGGCGGGGTCCAGCTCCACGATCTTCTCGCCGGCCTTGGGATGCATGGCGGCATTCAGAAGCGGCAGGGCGATGAGCACGGCCAGACTGGTCAGCAGCATGGGTGCGGAGAAGATGGTCTGTGTCAGCGGGATCAGGCCCATGCTGCTCTCGAAGGTGTGACCCTTGGTCGAGATCAGCACCGGAATCGTGGCCGAGAAGCCCAGGCTGTACATGGTGAAGCCGGTATAGGCCGAGGCGATGATCAGCGGATAGTGAACGCCTTTGACCTTGAGCGCCAGCTTGCGCGCCATGATGCCGCCGATCACCAAGCCGAAGCCCCAGTTCAGGTAGCTGCCCACGCAGCCCACGATGGTGGCCACGATGATGGCCTGGCGCGGCGTGTGCACGCGGCTGGCGATGCGGTCCAGGAAGCGGTTGACCAGGGGCGCGGCCGCCAGCACATAGCCCATGACCAGGATCACGGCCATCTGCGTGGTGAAGGCCAGCAGGCTCCAGAAGCCCTTGCCCCAGTCCTCCACCACCAGGGGCAGGGGCCGGCTCTCCACGGCAAAGGCCAGGACCATGGTCAGCAGGGTCAGCAGGATGGCGAAGACAAAGGGATCGGGCAGATACTTGCGCATCAGCTCGGTGAAGAAGGCGGTGATTTTCGACATGGGTGCCGGTCTCCGGGGTTGGAATGGTTTGTGGGGAGAAGAAGGCACCTGCGCCACGGGGGCGCAGGGCTGGAACGTGGCTTTGAGGAAGTGACTGGCAGGGCTGGCGTCAGAGACGCCGAGCCAGGACCGTCCCGCAGCATGCGCGTCGTCCCCCTACCGCGTAGCGAGAGAGGGCACCGTGCATACGGGCAAGCCGCAGCGCGGCTCAGGAGGCGTTCATACGGACGCCACGCCGACGGTCATGCCGCCGCAGACATAGAGCACCTGTCCGGTCACAAAGCCGCTGCGCTCGTCGAGCATGTAGGACACGGCATGGGCCACGTCCTCGGGCGTGCCCACGCGCTTGACGGGCACGGACTGGATGATCTTCTGCGTGCGCGGTGCATCGGGCGGGTTGGCCTTGTCGAACAGCTCGGTGCGGATGGGGCCGGGGCCGATGGCGTTGGCCGTGATGCCCCACTGTCCCAGCTCCAGCGCCCAGACGCGCGTCATGCCGATCAGGCCGGCCTTGGTGGCAGCGTAGGCGGTGCGCAGGTCCTTGCCCAGCGCGGCGCGCGAGGACATGTTGACGATGCGCCCGAAGCCCGCCTCCTTCATGCCGGGCAGCAGGGCCTGCATGCACTGGAAGGCGCAGCGCAGGTTCAGCGAGACGGCCAGGTCGAACTCGGCCAGGGTCTGGGATGCGGCGTCATTGGGCACGACCACGCCCACGTTGTTGACGAGGCGCGTGATGGGGCCGCCTTCCAGGGCCAGGCGCAGCGCGCGGGCCGTGTCCTCGGCATTGCTGAGGTCGGCCTGGATGCCGCCCGGAACATGATCGACCACGCGGTCGATGATGACGGGCTCGTAGCCGTCGGCGCGGCAGCGCTCGGCTGCGGCAGCGCCGATACCGGCACCGCCGCCGGTGATCAGCACGCGGGGACGGACGGGAAGGGAAGCGTTCTGGGAAGACATGGCAATACTTTCGGACGGAATGCGGGGTAAGGGCTGGGCTGCCGGACGGGAGCTAGGCCGCCGCAGGCAGGTGGCTGGCGCCGGCCACATAGGCTTTGCGCCAGCGGGTGATGGATACGCGCTCGAACAGGCCGGCGCTGAAGAAGGGGTCGGACTCTATGAAGGAGCGGGCCGCTTCGCGCGTGTCCAGTTCCACCACGTAGAGCCCGCCGCCGAGGTCGCTGCCGTCGTCGGCCAGCTTCGCGCCGCAGGCCAGCAGCAGGTGTTTGTGTGCGTCCAGGAAGTCCAGGTGTGCGGGCCGATGGGCCTGGCGCACGGCCTGGTGGCCGGGCTTGTCGAAGGTTTCGATGATGAAGGGCATAAAGGCTCCGGTGTTGGGCTCAGACCGTGGCGACGGGCGTGACCGGCGAGGCGATGGCGCCCGGCAGGTTCAGCGGCGGCGCCGTGAGCAGGAAGCGGTGACGGCCGTGCTCGCGCAGCCAGTGCGCCAGCGGCGTCAGGTGCCACAACTCGCCCAGGTGCACCCCCAGCTTGAACAGGCAGTGCTCGTGCAGGGGCAGGGCCGCGCAGCAGGCGGCGCCGGGGCGCGCCGGGAAGGCCTCGACCGCGTAGTTGTCGGTGGCGATGACGGCGATCCGGCTGTCGGTGATCCACTGCAGCAGGCGCGCATCGCGCCCATCGAGCACGGCGCACGCGTGTTCCAGCACCTCGGGGTCGGGGGTTTTGTGCATGTCCAGCACGCGCTGGGCAAAACCGGTGTGCAGGCACAGCATGTCGCCGGGCTCGATCTGCACCCCGTCGGCGGCGATGACCTGCATCAGCTGCTCGTAGCCGATCACGGTGCGCGCGTCACCGAAGTGGGCACGCAGATCCACCATCACCCCGCGTCCCTGCACGCCGTTGCGGGCCATGCCTTCAATGCCCAGGGCCTTGGCGCAGCTGGTACTGGCGCTGTCGTCCAGGCGCGCCGGAATGCCGGTGCCGCTCAGCTCGGCCGGGCCCACGATGTCGATACCCGCGGCAAAGCCGTTGTAGTACAGCGGCTCGGGCAGGCCGTCGCCATCGGCATCGAACAGGGCGCCCACATGGGCCAGGCCGTCCCACTGCGTGGAGTACTGCAGCGACAGGATGACCATGTCGTCCGAGAGCACGTCGGTGCGGCCCGGCTCCAGCTCCTGCAGCAGGCAGTTGAAGTTGACGCGGCCCTTGCGCTGCAGCGGGCGCAGCACCGGGGGCTTGCGGTTGGGGTTGAGGGCGCTGCCGCCCGGGTAGTCCAGCGGCAGGCTCAGCGCAAAGCGCTGGCCGGTCTGTACCTCGGCTGCGCCCTGGCGGACTTTCTCGGGGGTCAGCAGGTTCAGGCGGCCAAGCTGGTCGTCGTCGCCGAAATCGCCCCAGGTCGAGCCTTCGGGGCGCCGCTTCCAGCGGCGGGGGTTAGAGGGCATGACAATCTCCGTATCACAGGCCGTGGCGGCCGCTGCCGCAGACGGGCAGCCGGTCGTCGCGGCGTCGGTCAGTGCTGGCGTGCAAAGCCGGCCAGGGCCTGTTCGAAGGCCTCGGGCACCTCCAGATTGGACAGATGCGAGGCCTGCAGCTCGACCAGCTGCGAGCCGGCGATGGCGGCCTGCATGGCCTGCGCATCGGCCACCGTGGTCACGGGGTCGTGGGCGCCGGCCAGCAGCAGCGTGGGCGTGGCGATGGCGGCAATCGCCGCGCGCAGGTCTTCACGCGCCAGTGCTTCGCAGCAGCTGGCATAGCCTTCGGGCGCGATGCCGGCGATCCAGCCCTGGGCGCGCTGCACCACGGCGGGCTGGGCAGCCGCAAAGCCGGGCGTGAACCAGCGGCCGGGCGACGATTCGGCCAGGGCCTGCATGCCGGCGGCGCCGCTCGCGCGCACCTGGGCGGCGCGCTCCAGCCAGGCAGACTCCACGCCGATCCTGGCGGCGCTGTTGGCCACGGTGAGGCTGCGCAGGCGCTGGCCGGCATGGACACCCAGCCACAGGCCGGTCAGGCCACCCATGGAGATGCCGCAGAAGTGCGCCTGCTGCACCTGCAGCGCGTCGAGGATGGCCAGCACATCGCGGCCCAGCTGGTCGAAGTGGTAGGGGCCGCTGGAGCAGACGCTGGCCCCATGGCCGCGCGTGTCGTAGCGCAGCACGCGGAAGTCGCGGCTCAGGGCGTCGGCCTGGGCATCCCACATTTCCAGCGTGGTGCCCAGGGAGTTGGACAGCACGAGCACGGGGGCGTCGGCAGGGCCTCGCTGATCGATGCGGAAATCGCCGGTGGCGGTGGAGAGCAGGCGGGTAGTCATACAGGCTCGTGAAAAGGCGTGAAAAGAAGTGCCCCGCGGTGGCATGGCCTAGGTCGGGGGGCATCGGGCAAGGGCCTTGCCGGCCGCGCCGCCCTGCAGGGAGGGCGGCGTACCCCTCCCGCAGGAGAGGGTGCCGTGCCACGGGGGGAGCCGCACAGCGGCTCAGGGGGTGTTTGGTCTCAGACGCTGGCGCCGGAGTCCTTGACCACCTTGCCCCACTTCCTGGCTTCGGCGTCGATGAACTTGGCAAAGCCTTCCTGGGTATCGATCACGACTTCACCGCCCTGGTCGTTGATCTTCTTGATCACGGCGGGATCCTTGAGCACCTTGGCAATGGCAGCATGCAGCTTTTGCTGGATGTCGGCCGGTGTCCTGGCAGGCGCGAACAGACCGAACCAGGAGGTGGCCTCATAGCCGGGCACGCCGGCTTCGGCCACCGTGGGCACATCGGGCAGCTCGGGCGAGCGCTTGGCCGTGGTCACGGCGATGGGGCGCAGCTTGCCCGAGCGCACATGCTGGATGGCGGAGGGCATGTTGTCGAACATGATGGCGATCTGGTTGCCCAGCAGATCGGTGATGGCCGGCGCGCTGCCCTTGTAGGGCACATGCACCATGTCCAGACGGGTCATGGACTTGAACAGCTCGCCAGACAGATGGATGGAGCTGCCCGAGCCCGAGGAGCCGAAGTTCAGCTTGCCGGGATTGGCCTTGGCATAGGCCATCATTTCCTTGACCGTCTTGAAGGGCTGGCTGGGGTGGGCGACCAGCAGATTGGGCACATTGGCAACCCGGGTCAGAGGGGCGAAGTCCTTGACCGGATCGAAGGGCATCTTCTTGTACAGGGCTTCGTTGATGGCATGCGTGCCCACCGTGCCCATGAACAGGGTGTAGCCGTCACCGGCTGCGCGTGCTGCGGCCTGACCGCCGATATTGCCGCCCGCGCCGGGACGGTTGTCGATGATGATGCTCTGGCCCAGTTCGGTGCTCAGGGCCTGACCCACCACGCGCGCCAGGATGTCGGTCGTGCCGCCGGCCGAGAAGGGCACGATCAGGGTGATGGGCTTGCTCGGATAGGGCGTCTGGGCCATGGCGGGAGCAGTGCCCAGAGCGAACAGGGCAGTTGCTGCCAGGGTCTGCAGGCTGCGGCGGCGAGACAGGGAAAGGGAATTGGACATCTAGGTCTCCGGAAAAAGGCAAGACACCGCCGGCCAGTGGCCGGGGCGCGGGCTGCCGCGGTGGCGCAGCTCCGAAAAGAGCTGCACTCCGGCGGTCGTTGTTTTGATGTGAGAGGCAAGGGTGCTGCAGCAGGCCGGACTTGGCCGGTGCCTGCCGCAGTCGGGATCAGACGCGCTCGAGCACCACGGCAATGCCCTGGCCCACGCCGATGCACATGGTGCACAGTGCGTAGCGGCCGCCCAGGGTATGGAGCTGGTTCACGGCCGTGGTGGCCAGGCGGGCGCCCGATGCGCCCAGAGGGTGGCCCAGGGCGATGGCACCGCCCCACTGGTTGACGCGGCGGTCGTCATCGGCGATGCCCAGGTCGCGCAGCACGGCCAGGCCTTGTGCGGCAAAGGCTTCGTTGAGCTCGATGACATCCATCTGGTCAAGGGTCAGGCCGGTCTGGGCCAGCACCTTGCGCACGGCGGGAGCGGGGCCGAAGCCCATGATGCGCGGCGCGACGCCGGCCACGGCCATGCCGACCACGCGGGCGCGCGGCACCAGGCCATACTGGCTGGCCGCTTCCTCGTTGGCCAGCAGCAGGGCGCAGGCACCGTCGTTGACGCCGCTGGCGTTGCCGGCCGTGACCGTGCCATCGGGGCGTACCACGCCCTTGAGCCTGGCCAGTGCCTCGATGGTGGTGGCGCGGGGGTGCTCGTCCTGGCTCACGACGATGGGGTCGCCCTTCTTCTGGGCGATGGAGACGGGCACGATCTCGCGTGCCAGATGGCCGGCGGCAATCGCGGCCGCCGCCTTTTCCTGGCTGGCCAGGGCCATGCGGTCCTGGGCTTCGCGCTCGATCCTGAAGTCGTCGGCCACGTTTTCGGCAGTCTCGGGCATGGAGTCCACGCCGAACTGGGCTTTCATCAACTTGTTGACGAAGCGCCAGCCGA
>NZ_SPEY01000025.1 GCF_009360615.1 Comamonas sp. | reverse complement strand
CCGGCGAGCGCGTCGGCCTGATCGGCCGTAACGGCGCCGGCAAGTCTTCACTGCTCAAGATTCTGGGCGGCCTGGCAAAGGCCGATGACGGCCAGCTTCAGGTGCAGAACGGGATCCGCATTACCTATGTGGCGCAGGAGCCCGACCTGAACCCGGAGCACACCATCTTCGAGTCGGCGTCGGACGGCATTGCGACCGTGATTGCGATTCGCGAGCGCTACCTGGCTGGCGGCGAGGGCGAGGATCTCGACGAGTTGCAGACGCAGATCGAGGCTTATGACGCCTGGAACTGGGAGCAGCGCGTGGAAGAAACGCTGCAGCGCCTGCATCTGGACCCGAACGCCCTGGTGGGCAGCCTGTCCGGCGGCACCCGCAAGCGCGTGGCACTGGCCCAGGCTCTGGTGGCCCGCCCAGATGTCCTGTTGCTCGACGAGCCGACCAACCACCTGGATCTGGACTCCATCGAGTGGCTGGAAGAGTTGTTGATCGCCTTCAAGGGCAGCGTGATCACGATCACCCACGACCGCAGCTTCCTAGACCGCATCGCCACCCGCATCGTGGAGCTGGATCGGGGCGTTCTGCGCACCTATCCGGGCAACTTCTCTCAATACGTGCTGCAAAAGGAAGAGCAGCTCAACCAGGAAGCCGTTATCAACGCCAAGGCGGACAAGCTGCTGGCCCAGGAAGAGGTCTGGATCCGCAAGGGCGTGGAAGCCCGCCGCACCCGCAGCCAGAGCCGCATTACCCGCCTGCAGGAGCTGCGTGCCAGCCGCGCCCAGCGCCGAGACGTCCTGGGCAGCGTGAACATGGATATCGCATCCGGCAAGGGTGACGGCTATCAGGGCAAGATCGTGGCCGAGCTGACCGATGTCAGCAAGTCCTTTGGCAAAAAGAAGATCGTCGAAAGGTTCAGCGGCACCATTTTGCGCGGCGACAAGGTGGGCTTGCTGGGCCCCAATGGCGCTGGCAAGACAACGCTGCTGAAGATGATTCTGGGCGAACTGGCTCCGGACAGCGGCCAGGTGCGCCTGGGCGGCAATCTGCAGGTGGCCTACTTTGACCAGATGCGCCATCAGGTCGATCTGGATGCGACGCTGGAAGACTTCATCAGCCCCGGCAGCGAGTGGATCGAGATCGGCAGCCAGAAAAAGCACGTCAAGAGCTATCTGGCCGATTTCCTGTTCTCTCCGGCGCGTGCGCATTCCCCGGTCCGGTCGCTGTCTGGCGGTGAACGCAATCGCTTGCTGCTGGCCCGCCTGTTTGCGCGACCGGCCAATGTCCTTGTACTGGACGAACCCACCAACGATCTGGATATCGAGACGCTGGACATGCTGGAAGACCTGCTGCAAAGCTATGACGGCACGGTCTTTCTGGTCAGCCACGATCGTACTTTCCTCGACAACGTGGTCACCAGCACGATTGCCTGGGAGGGCCCCGGCCACTGGCGTGAGTACGAAGGCGGCGTGACGGACTGGATGGAGCAATCGCGCCGCAGCAGGACCATGGCCGATGCCGCACAGGCCAGATCCCTCCCCAAGGAGGAGCCCAAGCCCGCCATCGCCCGCACCGAAGCGCCCGCAGGCGCCAAGAAAAAGCTCAGCTACAAGGACCAGCGCGAACTCGAAGCCCTGCCGGCCACGATTGCCGCACTGGAGGCCGAGCAGAAGCAGATCCAGGAGGCGCTCGCCGACGGCAGCCTGTTTGCCAGCGACAACGCCAGGGCCGTCGCCATGCACCAGCGCGACGCGGAGATCGATGAGGCGCTGATGGAGGCTCTGGAACGCTGGACCTTGTTGTCCGAGTAATCAAGCCACTAAATACAGGAGCGCCTTGCGCCTGCCGGACCTGGATTTCAAAGCTCCAAAAGCCTGAGATCCTTGAATGGCAGGCGCAAGGCGCTCTCTTCCTGTGCAACCTCAGATACGGTGGTGCACCTGGTCGGAGCCGCCACGCAGCTTGCCCAGCAGGGCATGGGCGATCTGCGGCAGTGGCAGCACCTCGTCAGCCGCACCGTGGGCAATGGCTTCGCGGGGCATGCCGAAGACGATACAGGTGCTTTCGTCCTGCACCAGGTTGTAGCTGCCGGCATCACGCATCTCGCGCATGGCGGTAGCACCATCGGCGCCCATGCCGGTGAGCATGATGCCGTAGGCATTGCGCCCGGCGCTGGCCGCCACGGATTTGAACAGCACTTCCACCGAGGGCTTGTGACGGTTGACAGGCGGCGCATCATCGACCACGGCTACATAGTTGGCACCGCTGCGCGTGATGGAGAAATGCTTGCCCCCGGGGGCGATATAGGCGTGGCCGGGCAGCAAGCGCTCGCCGTGCGTGGCTTCCTTGACCGTCATCTGGCACAGGCTGTTGAGCCGGGCCGCAAAGCTGGTGGTGAAACCCGGCGGCATGTGCTGCGTGATGACGATGGCGGGGCAGTCGGCCGGCAGATGGGTGAGCACTTCACGGATCGCCTCCGTACCGCCCGTGGAAGCGCCGATGGCGATGATTTTTTCGGTCGAGATGCGCCCCAGCAGACCGGGTGCCGTCGGCGAGCGGGCCGCAGCCGGCTTGGCACCCGCACCTGCCGACGCTGCCACGCCGTGCGGCACCACCGGCAGGCGGTGTACCTGGGCCACGGCAGCCACGCGAATCTTGTCCACGATCTGGCTGGCCAGCTCCTGCAGGCCGTTGGCCACGCCGACGCGGGGCTTGGCCACAAAATCGATGGCACCCAGCTCCAGGGCGCGCATGGTGACTTCGGCACCGCGCTCGGTCAGCGTGGAGATCATCACCACCGGCATGGGTCGCAGGCGCATGAGCCGCCCGAGGAAATCGATGCCGTCCATGCGGGGCATTTCCACATCCAGCGTGATGACGTCGGGGTTCAGATCGCGGATCATTTCACGCGCGATCAACGGGTCATTGGCCGAGCCGATGCACTCCATGTCATGCTGGCGGTTGATGATCTCGGCCAGAAGACTGCGCACCAGCGCAGAGTCGTCCACCACGATCACCCGGATTTTTGGCTTTAACAACGCTCAACCTTCCTCAAAACAGATCCACCGAGCCGCCCGCCGTATTGCGCGCAACCGCAGCCGCGCTGCCGCGGCTGATTTCCTGCTGCACCAACGCCTCGGGATGGGCGTGGGCCAGGCGCTTGACCATGGCCTTGCCCGTGGACGGGAAAAACACCACCTTGCGCGGATAGATATCCAGCACGTCCTCGGAGACGATGGGAATGCGCTCGGTTTGCAGATACTCTGTCACAAAACTGGTGTTGCGCTCGCCCACATTCATGGTCGTGAAATTGGCCATGACCTGGGCGCCGCCAAAAATCTTGGCCTGCATGGATTCGCGCCGTGCGCCCAGCTTGAGCATCTCGTTGATCAGCAGCTCCATGGCGTACGAACCATAGCGCCCCGAGACGTCGCTGCTGTCGCCGTCGGGCAGCATGAAGTGGTTCATACCGCCAATGCGCATGAAACGATCCCACAGGCAGGCCGCGATGCAGGAGCCCAGCACGGTGACGATGGCCATCTCGTCACGCGAGACAAAGTACTCGCCCGGCAACACCTTGGCCGAATTGAGCTGGAAGTGCGGGTCGTAGTAGAAGAACGAAGCCTCGCCCGGCTGGCGCGGCTGGCGCTTGAGCTGCTCCAGCGATGCGGCCGGAGCCGGCATGGCCGGATCAGGATAGCCCTGGGGCGTGAAGCTGCTGCCGCGCAGGGGCCTGCCTGCAGCGGCGGCCCCCGGCAGATCCAGCGGAGAGCTCAGATTCCTCATGACGTGCAGCCCTGCCCTTCGGCTTCATTGACGCTCATAGACGGTCTTGCCCTTGAGCGCAAACAGATCGCGCGAGTCGCTGAAATTCTCGGCATGTCCGACAAACAGCAGCCCGCCCGGACGCATCACCTGATGAATGCGCTCCAGGACGCGACGCTGGGTCGGTGCGTCGAAATAAATCATCACATTGCGACAGAAGACGATGTCGAAGGTCTCCCGGAACGGCCAATCGCCGGCAATCAGGTTGACGTTGAGAAAGTCCACCATGCGGCGCAGCTCCGGCTTGACCCGCACCATGCCCGAATTGGCAGAGCGCCCGCGCAGGAAAAAGCGGTGCAGCCGCTCGGTGCTCACACCCTTGAGGTTCTCTGCCCGGTACACGCCGCGCGAGGCGGTTTCCAGCACGCGCGAGTCGATATCGCTGGCCGTGAGCTGAAAGCTGGCCGAGGCGCCGAGACTCTCCATGGCCGTCATCAGGATGGAATAAGGCTCCTCTCCTGTGGAGGCCGCGCTGCACCACACCTTCCAGCCATTTCCGCCGGGCTTGTGACTGCGCAGATGCTGTGCCAGGATGTCGAAGTGATGCTGCTCGCGGAAGAACGAGGTCAGATTGGTGGTCAGCGCGTTGACGAATTCCTGCCATTCAGGCCCGTCATTGATGCTCTCCAGCCAGTCCAGGTAGCTGACAAAGCTTTCGTGCCCGGTCTCGCGCAGGCGGCGCGACAGACGGCTGTAGACCATGGCGTGCTTGCCATCATGCAGGCTGATGCCGGCGCGCCTGTAGATCAGGGCCTGGACACGGGCAAAGTCGCGATTGGACCAGACGAACTCGCGCCCCTGCGCCAGCGGGCCGGACATGCCGCCCGGCAGCGCCTCGTCATCCTGCTCAAGCCTGGCAGGGGAGGCGGGGAATGAAGCGTGACGACCCAGGTTCAGCACAGGGACCTCAGGCGCGCTCAGGCTTCGGAGGCCACCAGGCCCATGTCGACATTGCCCATGAGCTTCTCGATGTCCAGCAGGATCAGCATGCGCTCGCCCACCGAACCCAGACCCAGAATGCAGCCGCTGTCGATGGCGCTTTCGATATCGGGCGCCGGACGCACGGCATCGGCGGGCAGCTCCATCACATCGCTGACCGAGTCCACCACGATGCCGACCACGCGATTGCGCAGGTTCAGGATGATCACCACGGTGAAGGCGTTGTACTCCACCTCGGAGCAGTTGAAGCGCAGGCGCATGTCCACGATGGGCACGATGGTGCCGCGCAGATTGACCACGCCCTTGATGAACTCGGGCGCGTTGGCAATGCGCGTGGGCTGCTCGTAGCCACGGATTTCCTGCACCTTGAGGATGTCGATGCCGTACTCCTCCTCACCCAGGCGGAAGGTCAGATATTCGCGGGCCCCGGTGGCCACGCCTTCGGCAGTCTTGTTGATGATGTTCATGTCGGCTCTCTCTGCGTTGTTCGGTTGGCTGCCTCAGTGGCGGGTACGGCGCACGAGAGCGCCCGTATCCAGGATCAGCGCCACGGATCCGTCGCCCAAAATGGTGGCACCCGATACATTGGGCACCTTGCGGTAATTGCTTTCCAGGTTCTTCACCACCACCTGGTGCTGGCCCAGCAGCTCGTCGACCAGCAGCGCCACGCGGCTGCCTTCAGCCTCGACCACCACCATGATGTTGCTGGTCTGGCTTTCATCGGCGCGCGGCACCTTGAAAGTGCGCTCCAGCGCGATCACCGGCATGTACTCGTCGCGCACCTTGACCAGCTGGGTGCCATTGGCCACGGTGTTGACATCGTCGGCCTTGACCTGGAAGGACTCGACCACCGAGGACAGCGGCAGGATATAGACCTCTTCGCCCACCCCGACGGACATGCCGTCCATGATGGCCAGCGTCAGCGGCAGGCGCACCGCCACCTTCATGCCCACGCCGGCGACGGACTCGATCTCCACCGTGCCGCCCAGCGATGTGATGTTTCGCTTGACCACGTCCATGCCCACGCCACGGCCCGAGACATCGGTGACCACGTCGGCCGTCGAGAAGCCCGGTGCAAAGATCAGCTGCCAGACCTCGCTGTCGGGCATGCTGTCGGAGACATCCATGCCGCGCTCGCGGGCCTTGCTCAGGATCCTCTCGCGATTCATGCCCTTGCCGTCATCACGCACCTCGATGACGATGGAGCCGCCCTGATGGGATGCCGCCAGCGTCAGCGTGCCATGTTCTGACTTGCCCGCAGCGATGCGGTCCTGCGGCATCTCGATGCCGTGGTCCACGCTGTTGCGCACCAGATGGGTCAGCGGATCGGTAATCTTCTCGACCAGCCCCTTGTCCAGCTCGGTGGCCTCGCCCAGCGTGACCAGGTCGATCTTCTTGCCCAGCTTGCCCGCCAGGTCGCGCAGCATGCGCGGGAAGCGGCTGAACACGGTGGACATGGGAATCATGCGGATCGACATCACGGACTCTTGCAGGTCACGCGTGTTGCGATCCAGATCGGCCAGACCGGCCAGCAACTGCTGATAGGTCGTCGGGTCCAGCCCCTGGCTGTTCTGCGCCAGCATGGCCTGGGTGATGACCAGCTCGCCCACCAGGTTGATGAGCTGGTCCACCTTCTTCACATCGACGCGGATGCTGGTGGACTCCATATGCGCAGCAGCCGCCTTGGGTGCAGCCTTCTGCACCACGCCGACAGCACTGCCAAGCGCGGCATGCTCCTGGTTCTGCTGCGCCTCGGGGCTGCCCGGAGCCCCCGCGAAAAAGCCGTAGGCTTCTTCGGCAGGCAGATTGTGGGGAGGCATGGCCGCCTCTTCGTCGACCTTGGTCTGCTGCTCGGCTGGGGACTGCGGTCTGGCCTCCTCGCTGATCCGGACCTGGTCCTTGGAGACATGAAAGACGAACAGATCGCGCAACTCGTCATCGGTGGACACCGTTCTGACCTTGAACAGTCGGTGATCGGCCCTGGCTCCAATCTGGTCCTGGATCGTGCCCAGACCGGGAATATCGCGAAACAGCTCCTTGATGGCATCGCCCAGCTCCAGCCGGGACAGCGGGCCGATCTCGATCGTGAGCTCGCGCGCGCCCTCGGGAGGCTCGGTTCCGATCACAAGACCAGGCTCCGCTGCCGGGTCTGCGGCCGGCGCCGGCGCTTGCACGGGCGCTTGCACGACGGCAGCGGCAGCCTCCTGTACCGGCTCGGTCACCGCAGCACTGCGGCTGACCTGAGGAATCTCGGTCAACCCCTGAGCCAGGGCCTCGATGCGCACCACGAGCTCTGCGGTGGAAACCGGTTCGCCCTCGTCACCGGACTGGTGACGTGCCAGCAGGCTGCGGCTGGCGTCGGCCGACTCAAGCAGCACATCGACCATCTCGGGGATGGGCGTGATTTCATGGCGACGCAGGCGGTCCAGCAGGGATTCCATGCGGTGCGTGAGCTCGGTCACATCCGAGAAGCCAAAGGTCGCCGCACCGCCCTTGATGGAGTGGGCACAACGGAAAATACCGTTGAGCTCTTCATCATTGGCGGCCGAAAGGTCCAGGCTGAGCAGCATCTGCTCCATCTGGTCGAGGTTCTCGCTGGCTTCCTCGAAGAAGATTTGGTAGAACTGGCTGAGGTCGAAGTCTGCGCCCGAACCTGCGCCATCCTGGTGTGTATCCGCCATGGTGTTTCCTGCTGTGATTCGTTGTTATCGGCTTAACGCAGCACTTTTTGAATAACTTCGATCAATCGATTGGGATCGAAGGGCTTGACCAGCCAGCCTGTGGCACCTGCAGCCCGGCCCGCCTGCTTCATCAGATCGCTGGATTCCGTGGTCAGTATGAGGATGGGCGTGCCCTTGAACTTCGGGTTTTCACGCAGTTTGCGCGTGAGACCGATGCCGTCCAGCCGCGGCATGTTCTGGTCGGCCAGCACCAGATCGATGTTCTGCGCCTGCGCTTTTTCCAGCGCATCCACACCGTCGACGGCTTCCACCACCTTAAAACCAGCACTGCTCAATGTGAAAGACACCATCTTTCGCATCGAGGGGGAATCATCAACAGCCAGAATCGATCGCATGTACAGCTCCAACAGACGGGCAACGGAAAACAGGGTAGAAGTTCAAAACAGCTCCACGGAGCCGGCATCCATCTCGCTTTGCGTGACGGGATTGGGCTTTTCGGGCAGGTTTGGCAGACTGATGGCGGACTCCGCCTCGTCCTCGTCCCTACCCATGGCGGCAGCCCCGAGCCTGAAAGCACAGGCTTGCAAGGTGTGTGCCATATGGGCAATCAGCTGAGACGACATGTCGTGAAACTGAAGCTCGGTCACAGCCAGGCGCAACGACTCACGTGCTGTTGCCAGCGCAGTGGAATCAGGCAAGGCCGGCTGCGACAATTGCCCATTGACTTGCTCGAAGCGCTCCAGCAGATTGTGCGTGGCATGGTCCAGCAGCCCTTCAAGACGCTGCAGATCACGCAGCGTGACCAGCAAGGCATCCTGCAGCTCCGCAGCCACCATCACCGGCACGGCAACTGCAGGCACACCCGAAGGGTTTTGCATCGTCTGCATTGTTACTCCAACTGCGTAAAACCATCATGACGGCCCTGCCGCCATGCTCCACGAAATGAACCGATCAGCAGTCCGTCCCTCGTGACCACACTGCCACGACCTGACGACAACAGCCCTCGATGTTCCAAAATGTATCCAATGATAGCCTCCTTGGCGATATTCAATTCCGGAATCAGACCTTGAAAATCCTCCATATTGAAGACTCTGTCGCAGATCAGGCGCTGGCGCGCCTGAGCCTCAAGCGCGGCCAACTGCCCTGCACGCTGACGGCCGTGGACAGTCTGCAGGAGGTACGCAACGCCCTGGAGTCGGAAGATTTCGACCTGATCCTGGCAGACTATCACCTCCCCGGCTTCACGGCGCTCGACGTCTGGGACCTGGTGCGAGGCCGTGCCGACGCTCCCCCTTTCGTGCTGCTTTCAGGGGCCATCGGCGAATCCGCCGCCGTGGACATCATGCGCCTGGGCATCAGCGACTATCTGCTCAAGGAGCAGATCAACGGCCTGCCCCATGTCATCAAGCGAGCCATGGAAGTCCATGAGGCGCGACTGGCCCGCCGCCGCGCCGCGCTGCAGCTGGCCGAGTCCGAAAGACGCCTGGCCGAGCTGACCGAACACCTGCACACCAGCATCGAGCAGGAACGCGCCAACATCTCGCGGGAGATTCACGACGACATCGGCGGCTCGCTCACTGCCGTCAAGTTCGATCTGGCATGGCTGATCCGCAACAGCCCCGAAGGCAAGCAGCGCGACCATGCCAGCTCGGCACTGGAGATGCTGGAACACGCCCTGGGTGCCAGCCAGCGCATCATGCAGAACCTGCGCCCTCCCGTGCTGGACCAGGGACTGGTGGCCGCCGTGCAATGGCTGGCCCAGGACTTCGAGCGCCGCACCGGCATACCCGCACGCCTGCGCACCAGCCGCGAACATATGGATATAGCCCCTGCGAAGCAGGTGGTGGTCTACCGTACGGCACAGGAATCCCTGACCAATATCAGCAAGTACGCACAAGCCAGCCGGGTGACGCTGGATTTGTCCGACCACGAGGGTTTTTTGACACTGGAAGTAACAGATGACGGGGTAGGCCTGAGCCAGGATGATCGACAGAAGCCCCAATCTTTCGGACTTCGAGGACTGAGTGAGCGCGCACGAACCATCCAGGGCTGGCTGGATGTGAGCAGCCACCCCGGCCGAGGAACCTCTATCATCCTCACCATTCCTCTGGCAGAGACACCGGCATGAGCCCCCGAACACGCGCTTGCCCGGCCTGCCATCTGACTTCCTGGGAGAGCGACTTTGATTCACGTGGTGCTGTGCGACGACCATGCCATTTTGCGCCGGGGCATACGCGACACCCTGGCAGAGGCGACGGACATCAGCGTCACTGCAGAAGCAGGCAGCTATGCCGAGCTGCGCGAGCAATTGCGCGACGCCACCTGTGACGTGCTGCTGCTGGACATCAACATGCCGGGCCGCAGCGGCCTGGAAGTGCTGGCCAGCGTGCGCGAAACGCATCCACAGATCCGCGTCATCATGGTCTCCATGTATCCCGAAGACCAGTATGCATTGCGCAGCATCAAGGCCGGTGCGGCCGGCTATGCCAACAAGGCAGGGGATCCGGTGCTGCTGATCGACGCGGTGCGCACCGTCCACAGCGGACGCAAATACCTGACTCCCGAGGTGGCTCAGATGCTGGCCGACAGCCTGGCCCAGCCTGCGGCCCCCGTGCCGCACGAAACCTTGTCCGAGCGCGAGATGCAGACGCTGCTGAAGATTGCCAGCGGTCAGCGCCAGACCGAGATTGCACAGGAGTTGATGCTCAGCCCCAAGACGGTCAGCGTGTACCGGGCACGGGTGCTGGAGAAACTGGGGATGGGCAGCAACGCGGAGCTGACCGCCTATGCCATCAAGAACGGACTGATTGATACGCCCTGAGCCGCTGGTCAAAAGCCAGGCATGACTTCATGCGTTTCCCTGCAAAGCGCATCAAGCCCTCAAAAGAGTAGTCACTCGCCCTAGACCCCGAACACCGTCATTCCCTTTTGCAGCAGGGCCACCAGAGGCTGCTCCAGCAACGGCAGAGTCGCCGTCAGACCCAGCAGACCCACAGTCAGGGTGACCGGAAAGCCCACGGCATAGATATTCATCTGTGGCGCGACCCGGGAGATGATGCCCAGCACCAGGTTGACGAACAGCAGCATGGCAATCATGGGCAGGGCAATCCAGAACGCGCTGGCAAATACGGCGCTGCCCATTTCGTGAATCCGCATCTGGGAGATGGCCTGCAGAAAGTTGCCGTCGACAGGGAAGGCCTCAAAGCTCTTGAGAACCGCCATCAGCACCAGCAGATGGCCGTTGATGACGATGAACAGCAAGGTGGCGATCTGCACCATGAAGCGCGCCACGGCACTGAGCTGGGCATTGCTGGTCGGGTCGAAGAACGAAGCGAAGTTCAAGCCCATCTGCAGGCCGATCACTTCACCCGCGACCTCGATGGCCGCCATCACCAGGCGGACGGCAAAGCCCACGGACAGGCCGATCACCACCTGCTGCACCAGCGTGCCCAGTGCCTGGGCCGAAGCAATGCTGACCACCGTCTGCACGCCCAGCACGGGCTGGGCGCAAAGCGCAACCAGAAAAGCCAGCCCGACCTTGAGCCGCATGGGAATGGCTTTCTGAGAAAACACAGGCGCCGTGGTGAACAGCGCCAGCACGCGCACAAATGGCCAGATCAGCGGCGAGAGCCAGGCGGCGATCTGGGCTTCGCTGAAGGAAATCATCCCACCGAACCTGGAATGCTCTCTATGGTGCGGCGAATGAAATCCACCAACGTGGACAGCATCCATGGTCCCGCCACGGCAAACACCAGCACGGCGGCGATCAGCTTGGGCACGAAGGCCAGCGTGGCCTCATGCACCTGGGTCACGGCCTGGAAGACGCTCACCAGCAGGCCCACGCCCATGACCACCCCCAGCACCGGCATGGAGATCATGAGCAGCAGGGTCAGTGCCTCGCGGCCAAAGGTCAGAACAAACTGAGAGGTCATGACGTTCTCTTAAAAATTCAATGAATCCAATACACTTGCAACCGGCACGGCTCAATGTGCGAGGCGCCGAGGAAGGGCCGTCCCGCACCGAAGCTGTCGTCCCCATGGGGGAAGGCGCGGGGCCGTCTGGGCAAGCGCCTCAGGCGGACTTCTCACACTGCAAAGCTCGCCGCCAGAGAGCCGATGATCAGGTTCCAGCCATCGGCCAGCACGAACAGCATCAGCTTGAACGGCAGGGCCACCAGCACCGGCGAAAGCATCATCATGCCCAGCGACATGAGGATGGAAGACACCACCATGTCGATGATCAGAAACGGAATGAAGATCATGAAACCGATCTGGAAAGCGGTTTTCAGCTCGCTGGTCACAAAGGCCGGAACCAGCACGCGAAGAGGGGCCGTTTCCGCCGTGACGTTCGCATCCAGCTTGGCCAGGCGCTTGAACAGCGCAAAGTCAGACTGGCGCGTCTGCTTGAGCATGAAGCCTCGCATCGGGGCTTCGGCCTTTTCCACGGCTTGCTCGAAGCTGATGCTGTTCTGCGTGTAGGGCAGGTATGCATCCTGATAGACCTTGTCCAGCGTGGGCCCCATCACGAACATGGTGAGAAACAACGACAGGCCTATCACCACCTGATTGGGCGGTGCAGACTGCGTGCCCAGCGCCTGGCGCAGCAGGCTCAGCACGATGACGATGCGGGTGAAGCCTGTCATCAACAACAAGATGGCGGGCAGAAACGACAGCGCCGTGAAGAACAGCAGCGTCTGGATGGGCACCGAATAGCTGGTGCCGCCCGCGCCCTGGCCCACCAGCAGCGGCAGACTGGCGGGTGCGCCCTGGGCGCCTGCCATCAGGGGCATCGCCAGCAGGACGGCTGCGGCAGCACGAGAGACGAATTTAGACATTTCCAGAATTCCGGGCCGCTTCGTCGGCCTGCGCGCGCATCAGCGAGTCCGTGAACGACGAAACGGCAGGTGAATGGGCTGCACGGGCTGGTGGCAAGGCAGCCGACGGCTCTTGCAGCACATGCAGGCATTGAATCTGCTGTGCCGTCACGCCCAGCACCAGACGCACGGCCTGCTCACCGTCACCCAGCTGCACGGTCACTACCCGCTGCTGCGGGCCGATGGCCAGGGTGCCCAGGACCTGTGCCGGCACGGCTGCGGCACCGCGGGCCATGCCCATGCCGCGGGGCAGGAGGTTTTTCTGCTGGAGACGACGCACCAGCCAGGGCAACGCCGCCATGACTGCCACAAAGAGCATGACCAGCAGCAGCGTGGGCCACATGGAAGGGGCCGCTGCCGCAGAGTGGGCCGTGCTCTCAACCACGGCTGACCCGGCGCAGGCGCTCGGACGGCGTCACCACGTCCGTCAGACGGATACCGAACTTGTCGTTGACCACCACCACTTCGCCCTGGGCGATCAGGTAGCCGTTGACCAGCACATCCATGGGTTCGCCTGCCAGAGCATCAAGCTCCACGACGGAGCCCTGAGCCAGTTGCAGGATGTACTTGATCGGCACCTTGGTGCGACCCAGCTCCACGGACAGCTGAACCGGAATGTCCAGCACCATGTTGATATCGTGTACCGGTACATCGCCATAGCTGCGTGCGGGTTCGCCCGCCAGCGGCCCGCCCTGATCCGACAGATCGGGGCCTTCGACGGCCTGGTCATGCTGACGCTGCTCTTCCAGCGCTTCGGCCCACCCGGAGAACGGATCGTCACCCGCGGGCTTGTTGTTGTCGTCAATTGCCATGCTTCTCTCCCATCCAGCTGGTATCGCCGCCGCGCAGGCTGCGTTCCACGCGGATTGCATATTTGTCGTTGTGCGTGCCGTACTGGCACTCGAAAACCGGCACCCCACCAATGGAGGCGCGAATCAGTGGCTCGCGGTCGAGCTCGATAAAGTCACCCGGGCGCATGGCCAGCAGCTGCTCCACCGTGGCATCGGCACGGGCCAGCTCGGCCACCAGCGTGACCTCGGCAGCCTGAATCTCCCGCGTCAGCACCTTGACCCAGCGGCGGTCCACTTCGATGGCATCGCCCTGGGTGGACGAATACAGCACGTCGCGAATGGGCTCCAGCGTCGCATAGGGCATGCAGATGTGGATGGAGCCCGAGATATCGCCGATTTCCAGCTGAAAGGCCGTGGAGACGACGATTTCGCTGGGCGTGGCGATATTAGCGAACTGCGGCTGCATTTCCGAGCGCTGATAGGCCAGCTCCAGCGGATAGATGCCATGCCAGGCTTTTTTGTATTCCTCGCAGATCACATTGACCATGCGGTTGATCACGCGCTGCTCGGTGGTCGAGAAATCGCGCCCCTCGATGCGGGTCTGCAGGCGCCCCGTGCCGCCGTACAGCGTATCGATCACGCCGAACACCAGCGAGGGATCGCAGACGATCAGACCATTGCCGCGCAGCGGGCGAATGGCCATGATGTTGAAGTTGGTGGGAACGGCCAGCTCGCGCAGGAAGGCGCTGTAGCGCTGCACCGTCACCGTGCCGACGGAGACCTCGGGACTGCGGCGGATGAAGTTGAACAGGCCGATGCGGAAGTTGCGGGCAAAGCGCTCGTTGACAATTTCCATGGTGGGCATGCGCCCACGCACGATACGTTCCTGGCTGGAGATGTCGTAGCTGCGAACCTGGCCGAGATCGACCTCCACCACCTCGGAACGCTGGCTTTCGCCGGTAACGCCTTCAAGAAGAGCATCAACCTCTTCCTGGGAGAGAAAAGAATCGCTCATGCACTCCCTCCCTGCTCACTGAATGATGAAGCTGGAGAACAGCACGCGACGCACAGGCCCCTTGCGGTTGGCACGTGGGCTGTCTTCGTCGGCGTCCTCGTCGTCGCGAGAGCGCTTCTTGGCACCCGCACCGAAGCCCAGTGGCGCAGAGACCTCGGTGAGAATGTCTGCGGCCAGCTTTTCCTTGCCCTCGCGCGCTAGCAGCTCGTCGGCCGTGCGCTGCGACACCAGCATCAGAATGCCGTTGCGGATGCTGGGCAGGTATTGCTTGACGGTGGATGCCGTCTTCTCGTCGGCCAGCTCCAGCGTGATGCCCAGCTGCACAAAGCGGTCGCCGCCGGGATCGGCAAGGTTGGCCACCATGTTGTCCAGCGGCAGGAAAGTGGGCACCGTGGCTTTGGCGCTGACGTCTTCTTCGCCATCGGCGCTGCTGTGCTGTCGTTGCATCATCAGCACATAGGCTGCAGCAGCCACGATGGCCAGCACGGCAACGATGGCCACGATGACGATCAGCTTCTTGCTTTTGGCAGGAGCAGGAGCGACTGGGGCGGCATTGGGATTGGCTGACACGGCGGGTATTCCTCAAGAGTGGGGGACTGCATCCACCCCGCAGCCATTGCCGCGACACGGAAGATCCACGCCTGAATTATTCGCCGCCCGCCCTGCCGGCCATTGCCCGAATAAAAGCGCGAAACCCGGCTTCATTCCGGGTTTCGCGTCATGAACGGCTCACCGTTGCCGTGATCCGGATCTGCTCATTCACACGAAAAGGTCCACACCGGGCTGCACTGGCCGCGCGCCATGGCGGGCAACTGCTGCACCCGAGGGCAGCTCGGCCGCATTGACCGAGACCCGGGACACCCTGGCCTGGCCGCGCCGGGCGTCATCGTCCTGACTGTTGCCACTGGATCGTGCGTCGGCACCGCCCGCATCCACGCTGACGCCGCTCAGATGCAAACCCTGGGCCTGCAACAGCTCGCGCAGCTGAGCCTGACCATCGGACAGCAGCTGGCGAGCCTGCTCATCGCCCGCCGCAAAACGCACATGAGCCTGCTGGCCGTTCAGCTGCACCTGAACCTGGATCGGCTTGCCCTCATGCTGGATCGACAGTGCGGCATTCTGCGTCTTCTGGTGCACCCAGAAGGCCACCTGCTCGGAAACCTCCTGCTCGCGCTCGGCAGGCGCCGCATCCTGGCCCGCCAGGCTCTGGCCGACGTCGGAGCCGCTCTGGCCACCGCCCTGCGTGCCCGCGCTCGCCGCCCCCATGGCTGCCCCGACGGCAGCGGCTGCAGCCTGCAGGTCGGGTCCGCCCGGCACGGCGGCCGTCCTGCCCTGCGGCGCAGCTTCATCCTGCTGGGGCGAGCGGGCCGCACGCAGCAAATCCTTGAGCCCTTCCAGAGCCTGCGGCTGTACGCCCGTCATGCCCTGCAGGCTGATGCCTTGCTGCGGCAATGCCTGCGCCTTATGCACCGCAGACTCGATGCGTGCAGCAGGCGCTTCTTCTGCCACCGACGCCAGCGTACTGTGCACGCCATCCCCTGCCTGCGTCCTCACGTCCTGCGGCGACTGCAAGGCAGCCCCCTCAGAATTGATAGCTACCTGCGCCTGCTCTCCATATGCCTGCGTCTGATTTGACGAAAGTTCCTTGCCCATGAATGCAGCATGCGCCTGCCCGGACTCGGGCTGCAGAGCCTGGCGGTGTGCCAGCTGCGCGGCATGGCCTCGGCCCGAAAGAAAGTCTGTGGCCACGCCCTGGCGCAGATCGGTATCGCCCTGACCGTCCAGCTGTGCAGTCTGGCCGACCAGGCTCATCCACGGCGCATGGCCCTGAGCAACCAGCAGTGCCTCCTGCTCGCCCGGCCCCCACCTGGTGTCCGACATCTCGGTGCTCTGCAACACAGCCTGCGGCAGGCCCGCAGTGCCGATGCCGTCCAGCGACGCCAACAGCGATGAAAAACCCTGTCCGGCCTCGCCAGTTGCGGCCGTCACGCTTTTGGCTGCACTCATGGACTGCGCCACGGCCTTGCCGGTGCGCGCCTCGACGCTGCGCGGTCCCTCAATTCTGGTTTCCGCCATGCTCAGGCCTCCTGAAGTTGCAGGCCGAAGCTGCGTCGAAAAAAGGCCATGCTGGCGCGCTCGTCGGTATCTTTCTGCTCGCGCCGCATCTGGGCCAGTGCCACATCACGGCGGCGGGCCTGTACCACCTTCTGCAGGCTGCTCACGCGCAGCTCGGCCGCCAGCAGCGCCTGGCGCGCCGTCTCCAGGCGAATGTCCTGATCGGCCAGCACACGGGTCTGCAAGCCGATGGCGTGCTGAAGGCGCTCCATGAACTGATACTGGTGATGCATGACTTCGGGCTGCACGGCCTGACCTTCCTGAGCCCCCCAGCGCGCCTGCATCTCCAGGACATAGCCCTGCAACTGATCCATCTGGGCCTGCGCTGCCTGCTGGGCGCGCTGTCGCTCCTGCATGGCAGTCCGCGCCGCGTCACGCTTGCGTTCTGCGGCATCAATGGCAACGTTCAAGGCATTCAAGGACGACATCTGCGACTCTCCCTCTGGCTAACCCGTTTAGTCTCAGCCCCGCTGCATGGCTTGCGCCATGCCGGCCAGGCTTTGCTCCATGCTGGAGCTTTCAAACATGCTTTGCTGCAGAAACCCGGTCATGGCGGGCTGCAGCGCAATCGCCTCGTCCAGTTGCGGATCGGAGCCCGGCACATAGGCACCGACCTGCACCAGATCGCGCCCTTTCTGATAGCGCGAATAGACGGCGCGAAAGCGACGTGCCAGCTCGAAATGCTCGCGCGAGACCACGTTGTGCATGACGCGCGACGCCGACTGTTCGATGTCGATGGCCGGGTAATGCCCGGTCTCGGCCAGGGCCCGCGAGAGCACGACGTGGCCGTCGAGAATGGCCCGGGCCGCATCGGCAATCGGGTCCTGCTGGTCGTCCCCCTCGGACAGCACGGTATAGAAGGCCGTGATAGAGCCCACGCCATGCAGGCCGTTGCCGCTGCGCTCCACCAGCGCGGGCAGCTTGGCAAAGCAGGACGGCGGATAGCCCTTGGTGGCCGGCGGCTCGCCGATGGCCAGGGCGATTTCGCGCTGGGCCATGGCATAGCGGGTCAAGGAATCCATGAGCAGCAGCACATGCTTGCCCTTGTCGCGGAAATGCTCGGCGATCGCCGTGGCGTAGCTGGCCCCCTGCATGCGCAGCAGCGGCGGTGCATCGGCGGGAGCGGCCACGACCACGGCACGGCTTCGATCCTGGACGCCCAGAATGTCCTCGACGAACTCCTTGACCTCGCGGCCGCGCTCGCCGATCAGACCCACCACGATCACGTCGGCCTGGGTATAGCGCGCCATCATGCCCAGCAGCACGGACTTGCCCACACCCGAGCCGGCAAACAGGCCCAGACGCTGCCCGCGCCCCACGGTCAGCAGTGCATTCAGCGCCTTGACACCGGTATCCAGCGACTCGCGCACGGGGTCCCGGTCCATGGCGTTGATCGGGTTGCGGTCCAGCACCTCGGGCACCACACTGCCCAGCTCGCCCGCATGGTCCAGCGGAATGCCTTGCGAATCCACCACCCGCCCCAGCAAGCCATCGCCCATGGGCAGTCGCAGCACCCCCACGGTCTGGCTGACTTTCTCGGTCTCCGCCACGCCCAGACGGGGCACAGGAACAAAGGGGGCAGCCGGCGTCACCATGGCGCCGCTGGATAGTCCCTGAATGTCGCCCGCAGGCATCAGAAAGGCGCGCTCGTCGGAAAAGCCGACCACCTCGGCCAGCACCGGCTCCTGCCCCTGCTGATGGATATGGCATTGCGCTCCCACGGGTACACGCAGCCCCGAGGCCTCCAGCACCATGCCGGTCAGCCGGGTCAGACGCCCCTGGCATTCCAGCGGCACCGGCTCGTCATAGCGCGCGCGCGCCTGGCTCATGAACTGCTGCCAGGGATTCATGCCTTGTCTCCGTCATACCAGGTGGAGACCAGGCCCAGAGCCGCCACGGCACGGCGCCAGCGCTTGTCCAGGCTGCCGTCGACCTCGGCACCGCCGGATTCCACCTTGACATTGCCGGATTCAATCGAGGCATCGCCCAGCCACTGGATACGGCTGTGCGCTCCATGCTCGGTACGCAGGGCTTCATCGAGCAGCTCGAAATCGGCGGGATTCAGACGCACTGTCACCGGGCGGCTCTCCTCGACCAGCATGTCCAGCGCTTGCCGAATCACGGGCAGCAAGGCCTGGGGCTGGCTACGCAGCTCCTGGCGCACCACCTGGCGTGCGATGTCGCAGGCCAGGTTCAGCAACTCCTGGGCCATGCCCGACAGCAGTTGCTTGAAGCTGTCTTCGAGGCCCTGCAACACGCCATCGACACGTTGCGCACTCTCGCGGCCCGCGCCATTGATATGGTCGTCCAGGTGCTGCTGCCATTGCTGCTGGGTCTGGGCGCGGCCTTCGGTCAGGCCCTGGGCATGACCCTCGGCGCGCGCCTGCTCCAGCATCTGCTGCAGCTGCTCCTCGTCGAAAGCCGGGACGGCTGGCTCCACGGGCTCCACGGCCTGCATCTCCGGCTGTGGCTGAGGCTGATGGGCAATCGAGGGGGAAAAACCATTGAAATGCGTGGTCCCCGCCGGGATGAACGCCGCCGGCTGTGCAGGCGCAAAGACACCACTGCCTTTCGCATCCACCGCGCCGAAGTGCCATTGCACCACGGTGCTGTCGTCGATCTCTTCCTGCGGGATGAAGCGCGAGTGCGAGCGCGGTGCCTGGCCCTTAGACATAGCTGTCCTCCGGACCGCTGCCGATGGTTACCTGGCCTTCTTCGACCAGACGACGCACGACCTTGAGGATTTCCTTCTGCTGGGCTTCCACTTCGGACAGCCGCATGGGACCACGGCCTTCCAGGTCTTCGCGCAGCGATTCGGCTGCCCGCATGGACATATTGGCCAGAATCTTGTCGCGCACCTCCATGGACCCGCCCTTGAGCGCCACGATCAACGTCTCGGACACCACCTCGCGCAGCACCAGCTGTACGGAGCGGTCGTCGAGCTTGACCAGATCGTCAAAGACAAACATCTTGTCCATGATCTTCTGCGCCAGCTCGGGGTCGTAATTGCGGATGGTGTCCAGCACTGCCACATCGGCATTGCCGCCCATCTGGTTGAGCATCTCGGCTGCGGTCTTGACGCCGCCCAGCGAGGTCTTGCGCACCTTGTCGCCACCCGCGAGGACCTTGAACAGCACCTCGTTCAAGTCCTTGAGCGCCGTGGGCTGAATGCCTTCCAGCGTGGCCACGCGCAACATGACCTCGCTGCGCGCCCGGTCGGGGAACTGCATCAGCACTGCCGCAGCCTGCTCATACTCCAGGTGCACCAGAATCGCCGCCACGATCTGCGGATGCTCGCCGCGCAGCAGCTCGGCCACGGACAGCGGATCCATCCACTTCAGGCTTTCAATGCCCGAGATGTCGCCTCCCTGCATGATCCGGTCGATCAGCAAAGCTGCCTTGTCATCGCCCAGCGCACGCTTGAGCACCGAGCGCACATAGTCGCTGGCATCGTCCACCAGCAGACTCTGTGACGCAGCATCGCTGGTGAAGCGGTCGATCACGAAGTCCACCTTTTCCCGCGTCACGCCACGCATGCGGGCAATCGTCTCGCCCAGCTTCTGCACTTCCTTGGGCGTGAGGTGCTTGAACACCTCGGCCGCCTCTTCCTCACCGAGGGAGACCAGCAAGATGGCAGCGTCGTTCAGACCTCTATCGTCCATATTCAAAACTCTCTATTCAATGATCCAAAAACCGGGCCAGCTCATCACCAGCCTTGCCATCGACTCTTTCCCCTGTGACAGCAAGCAGGGGCCTAGGCGGCCCCGCCGCCCCGCAGCAAGGCTGCCGTCCTCATCGGGGGGATGCGGCGCAGCCGCTCAGGGGGCTAGCCCTCTCCGTTAATCCATGTCTTGACGATGTTCGCCACCGCGATCGGGTTCTGCTTGGCCAGATGACGGGCCTGCTCCAGCCGCTCCTGCTCCTTGGTCGGCGACAGCTCCTTTGCCGGGGCGGGCAGAGCCGGTCGATCCAGCGCCTCGGCTTCAATGGCGTTGAGCTGGCCGCCGGGGCCGGTCTTGCGTCCCTTGAGCAGGGGGCGAACCAGGCCCAGCAGCACCAGCGCACCAAACAGCGCCAGCGCAATCGGCACGCCCAGGCTCCTGGCCATGGCCTGAACCTCGGGGTCACGCCACATCGGCAGCTCGGCCGGCGCGGCACCGCTGTCCACGAAGGGCGCGCTGACCAGATTCACCGAGTCGCCACGATCGGCGCTGTAGCCCACGGTCTCGCGCACCAGCGTGAGCAGTTGCTCCTGCTGCTGCGCCGTCAGGGGACGCAGGCCGGAGCTGACTGCGGCTGCCGTTGCCGCTGTGGCCGCATCGGTGCCCGCCGCTGCGGCCAGAGGTGCATTGACCACCACCGCCGCCGTCAGGCGCTTGACGGTGCCGGTGCTGCCGCGTGTGACCCTGACGGTCTTGTCCACCTCGTAATTGGTGATGGACTCGCGCTTGCTGCCCTGGCCATTGCCCTGGCCTGCGCCCGCGGCCTGCGGTGCGGGGTTGGCACCGTTGATGGGCGCGGTAGAGTTCTGAGGCGGCTGGTTGCTGGTCGCGCCCGGCACGCCGGTCGGTGGAGTGGCCGTCTTCTCGCCATTGGTCTCCATGACCTGCTGGCTGCGCACGGCCCCGCCGTCGGCCGACTGGTTGGGACGATGCTGTTCGGAAGTCGATTCGGTCTGGCTGAAGTCCAGCTCGGCCGACACCTGGGCCTTCACATTGTTCTTGCCGACCACGGGCTCCAGAATGTCCAGAATCCGGCGCACATATTGCTGCTCCACCTGCTGGGTGTAGAGAAACTGCTGCATGTCCACGCCGCCGGCATTGCCGTCGGGCGACTGGGACAGCAGCTTGCCGGTGTCGTCCACCACGCTGACGGCCGAAGGCTCCATCTCGGGAACGCTGGAGGCCACCAGATGCACGATGCCCGCGATCTGCGCACGGTCGAGCATGCGTCCCGGATGCAGGCTCAGCAGCACGGAAGCCGAAGGCTTTTGCTGCTCACGGAAAAATCCGTTCTGATTGGGCAGGGCCAGGTGCACGCGGGCGCTTTGCACGGCATTGAGCGCCAGGATGGACCGGGTCAGCTCGCCCTCCAGGCCGCGCTGAAAATTGAGTCGCTCCTGGAACTGGGTGATGCCGAACTTGCTGTTCTCCATCAGCTCGAAGCCCGTCACCGACCCCTTGGGCAGACCTTGCGTAGCCAGCTTCAGGCGCACGTCATGCACGCGGTCTGCGGGGATGAGGATGGCGCCACCGCCCTCGGTGTACTTGTAGGGCACGTTCATCTGCGTCAGCTGCGCCACGATGGCGCCGCCATCCTTGTCGCTGACGTTGGAGAACAGCATCTTGTAATCAGGCTGGCGATAGAACACCGCCGCCGCCACCAGGCCTACGGCGACCAAGGCCGCCAGCGCGCCCCAGCGAAGACGTTGGCCACGATCGAGCGCATTCCAGCGCTGCGCAAGCGCAGGGCTGGGCGCATACGTGGCACCGGGAACGGCATTGGGGACAGGTACTTCAGCTACAGCAGACATCTTGATTCCATGGTGTCAGACCCCACACGAGGTCTAGCGTCCAGTGGATTATTCGGACTGGGGCCCCTGGCGTTCCCCCGATAAGCGAGCCGATTCACCCACTTATTGCCCGTCTGCGATCCGGCGAAAAACCTACGATCACCCCCAACTCACCAAGCCTGTTGGATAAAGATATGGACCTGAAGATCCCAGCAATCAATCCCGCCCAACTGGGCAACCAGCTCAGCAAGGTCGCAAGTGCCGGCACTGCGCCCGTGGCCGGCGGCTTTGGCCAGGCTTTACAACATGCACTGCAGTCGGTGAGCGCCGCGCAGAACCATTCCAGCCAGTTGCAGCGCGAAGTACAGCTGGAAAACCCGGCAGTCAGCCTGGAGCAGACCATGGTGGCCCTGCAGAAATCGCAGATCGGCTTCCAGGCCACGCTGCACGTGCGCAACCGCCTGGTGCAGGCCTACTCCGATGTGATGAACATGCAGGTGTGACCGGCGAGACGCCGCAGATCCTCAAAAGGCAGATTGCCCTCCAAGGCTTGCCCGCATGTCGTGATGGCATGCGGGCTTTTTGCACTCCGCACGCCTGTCAACGCCCATAAAAAAGCCTGATCCACTCGAAGGATCAGGCTTTCCGGTCTGAAACGCTTACCGGCAAAGCGCAGGCAGCATTATGTTCAGAAGCCAAGACTGGCCAGCAGATCATCCACCTGGGACTGCGAGGTCACCACGTCGGCCGTTTTCTCCGGATCCACCACAGGGCCGGCCAGCTTCGGCTGCAGGGCCTCCACCGGGGCCAGGACCGGTGCCTGCGCAACGTCCGGCGAAGTCTGGATCAGCAATTCCAGCAACTGCGACTCCAGATCGGCCGCCAGCGCTACCACGCGTGCAATCACCTGGCCGGTGAGATCGTGGAAGTCCTGAGCCATCATGATCTCGGTGAGGTGGCTATTGGTCCGCTCCGTGGCCTCTTCCACCTCCTGCAGATAGTTCATCACGCGCCCCTTGGCCACGGCGGCCACAGGATCCTGGATGAGCTCTGCACGCATGGAACGGGTACGCTCGGCCAGGGCATCCTGGTGGCTCTGCGTCACCTCGACCTGACCGAGCACCTTGTCGGCAGCTTCCCCCGTCAGGCGGGCGATATAGGACAGGCGGCTTTGCGCATCGGGCAGCTCCCCTGCACTGCCGCGCAAACGATCCGCATAGCCCAGCTCATTGAGCGAGTTATGCAACTGGCGCGTGAGCACGCCAATCTTGTAATGGACGTTGGCGGAAGCCTGGTCGCTACTCATGGCTCAGAGGTCGAGTTTCTTGATGATGAGATTGACCTTCTCTTCCAGCGTAGCCTTGGTGAAGGGTTTGACGATATAGCCGGCTGCACCGCCCTGGGCAGCAGCCACGATATCTTCCTTGCGGGCTTCGGCGGTCACCATCAGCACCGGCAGGTGCTTGAGTTTCTCATCCTGCTTGATTTCGCTCAGCAGCTGAAAGCCGTTCATGTTCGGCATATTGATGTCGGTCACCACAAAGTCGAACTTGCTAGCACGCAGCTTGGTGATGGCAACCACACCGTCTTCGGCCTCATCGGCATCGGCAAAGCCACTCTCCTTGAGCAGATTGCGCACGATGCGGCGCATGGTGGAGAAGTCGTCAACAATCAAAAATCGCAGGGCATTAGCCACGAGAGGCCCTTTCGGTCGGAATAGGTGCGTGGGAACAAGTTTTCAGCCGTGATGGTAACAATTTGTCAACCTCATGGCGTTGGACGTGCATTGTCAGGCTTTTCGACAGTCTCCGTGGCAACTTCAGGGTTTGTTACAACAAACTCTTCCTTGGCATCCAGGGACTGCCTGTCGACAGCGCTGGGGGCTGCGCGACGGACCTTGGGTTGGTTGATCGTGCTGGCAGCCTCTTCGGCGCTGGCCACGCGCTCCGTGCTGCGCTCCTTGTCGTTGCCCAGCACGCGGCGCTCGGCCTCCTTGGTCAGCACGGTGATCGTGATTCGGCGGTTCTGCGCCGCACGAGGCTCCTCGGGCAGCAGCAGATCGCTGCTGGACATACCCACCACGCGCGCCAGCTTGTCCAGCGGCATGCCGGCGGCCACCAGCTCACGACGCGATGCATTGGCACGGTCAGCCGACAGCTCCCAGTTGCTGTAGCCTCGATCGGCATTGCCGTAAGGTGCGGCATCGGTGTGTCCCGAGAGACTGATGCGGTTTTCGGCATTGCCCATGGCCGCACCGATCTCGCGCAGGATGTCGCGCATATAGGGCTTGACCACGGCACTGCCGCTATCGAACATGGGGCGGTTCTGATCATCGACGATCTGGATCATCAGACCGTCATGCGTGATCTCCGTGCGAATCTGCGATCGATACTCGTTCAGGCGCGCATTGTTGGCAATCATGCTGTCCACCTTGGCCTTGAGCGCGTGCAGACGCTGTGCATCGCGCGCCGACTCCTCGGCCCGGCCCATGGCCTGGCTGGAGCGGCGGTTGGCATTGTCTTCGGACTCCGAGCGGCGCACCTGGCCGTGCACCTTGGAGAGGTCGTTGCCGCCGCCCGGCACGATGCTGGAGCTGTTGCCCGCACCGCTGCCGCCCGACATGGCCACCTTCAGCGGCGAATTGAAATACGCTGCAATCCCCTGCAGCTCGCCCTGGGCGGTCGAGCCCAGCAGCCACATCAGCAAAAAGAAGGCCATCATCGCCGTCACGAAGTCGGCATAGGCAATCTTCCAGGCACCGCCATGGTGGGCATGGGCGGTCTTCTTGACGCGCTTGATGATGATGGGCTGCAGCTTCTTGTCAGCCATGGCAGGGCTCCATCACGACTTCCTGGCGAGAGCGGGCACTCATCACTTCTTACCCTTGACGTGCGACTCCAGCTCCAGAAAGCCTGGACGCTCGGTGGAGAACAGCACCTTGCGACCGAACTCGATGGCCGTGCCCGGGTTGTAGCCCTGCATGCTGGCCAGCAGCGTCGCCTTGATGCATTCGAACTCCTTGGCCGCATCCTGGGCACGCTGCTCCAGCAGCGCGGCCATGGGCTCCACCAGCGCATAGGCCAGCAAGATGCCGAGGAAGGTTCCCACCAGCGCCGAGGCAATCATGCCGCCCAGCACCGCAGGGGGCTGCCCCACGAAAGCCATGGTGTTCACCACACCCAGCACGGCCGCGATAATGCCGAAGGCCGGCAAGGCGCCCGCCAGGCGATTCAGCGCCATCACCGGCGCATGGGCCTCGGCATGATGGGCTTCGATTTCGCTGTCCATCAGCGCCTCGATCTCGTGCGAGTTGAGATTGCCCGAGACCATCATGCGCAGGTAGTCGGTCAGAAACTCGACGACATGGTGGTCGGCCATCAGCTGAGGATAGTTCTGAAACACCGTCGAGGACTGCGGATCTTCCACATCGGCCTCGATCGACATCAGGCCTTCCTTGCGCGCCTTCTGCAGCAGCTCGTACAGCAGCGCCATCACTTCCATATAGCGCGCCTTGTTATAGCGCGAGGGCTTTAGCGCCGAAGGAATCGCCTTGGCCGTGGCCTTGAGAACCTTGGGCTGGTTGCTGACGATGAAAGCGCCCAGGGCGCCACCGCCAATGGTCACCATCTCGAACGGAAGCGCCTTGACAAGAACGCCCACGCTGCCGCCGTGCAGCACGTACATGCCGAAGATGCAGCCGAAGGCGACGATATAACCAATGAGGACAAGCATGGGGAGTGATTGTGGGAGAACTGGCAGGTGGAGATGGCTGAAAAAGCCCGGGGAACCCCCTTCACATCGGCATTTTTCAGCGACTTTGTAGGGCGCTGATTGAGGCACAGTGGCAAAGATGAATGCCGTCCGGCATGCGCATGCGTTCCCGCTGCGGCTTCGGACTGCCTCGAACCAGGAACCCATTATGAAATGCTGCGTCGTGATCCCCGTTGGACCGGGTCATGCCATCTTGGCGGAAAGAGCCTGCGCTTCCGTGTATCAGGCCATGTCAAAAGGCATGGGCGCGTTTTCAGCGGTCGAGGTCCTGTGCTGGGACGACAACGCCGGGCAAGGCCGATCGAGGGCCAGAAACCTGGCGGTGCGGCAGGCCGTGGCCGAGGGCGCGGACTGGATTTTCTTTCTGGATGCAGACGATCTGCTGGACGAGCGGGCTTTCGAGCAGGTTGCAGACTATCTTGAACATCATGAAGCTATCTGGGGAGCCATTCATGAATGCAGCCCCGATGGACATGGACGCCACTGCCGGCCGAACCAGGTAATGCCGATTCACCGCATTGAGGACATACTGCGAAACGATCCGTTTCTTACCCTGCAGATGGGGCATTTCGTCAAAGCTCGGATCGCGTTGGACAATCCCTTCGACGAGAACATGGATTGTGGCGAAGATTTCAAATACTATCTTCAGCTGTGGCGCCAATATACCTGCCTCAAGCTGGATCAGCCCCTCTTCTTCAATATCAGGGGCCAGCATTCAACGGGGCCACGCTCGGCATCCGGGCAAGATTGGCGCTGGATGGTGCACGATGTGTTTGCACAGTTCTGCAAGCAGAATGACGTAATCGTGGACATTGATTTTGCCGGGAGACACGCGAAGTTCCAGCTGAGCAACACCCTGGACCATATTCAGAACTATCTGGCCAACGAAACATTCTTTGAAACCAGGGAGCTGATTGAAACCCTTTACGTGCTGCCACAGAAGCCGCGCATTATGGATGTGGGCAGCAATATCGGAAACCACGCCATATTCTGGAGCTGCATCGCCGATGCCGCCAGAGTCGACTGTTTCGAGCCAGTGAAGTCCAACGCGATTCAGCTGCACAGGAATTTCGAAATCAACGGCATTGAGCCATCACGCTATCAGGTGCATGAACTGGGCATGGGCGACAGGCCATGTGCCGCGGCGCTGGAAAATTACGATATTGCCAATCAGGGGGCAAGCCGCCTGAGCCTGGCAGAGCAAGGGGCCATCCGCATTGACACGCTGGACAACCAGGTTCCCGGCGCGCCCGTCGATTTGCTGAAGATCGACGTGGAGGGCATGGAGCTGGAAGTCCTGGAGGGCGGGCGACAGCTGATCCTTCAGCATCGCCCCCTCATCCTCATCGAAGTCAGCAACGTCAACAAGGGGCGCTTCTTCTCCTGGATGGCAGACAGTGGCTACCGGGTGCACCGCAGCTTCGAGCTGGTGCATGCAAGCAATTACTTGCTATGCCCGATTGTCGAGCGACCGGACTTCTATCGCAACGGAACAGTGGCAACCCGACAGTGGCAACCCAAGACGACCTTGGCACCGCAGCAGGCAGCGTGCGGATGGTCGTTGACAGACTTCATTCAAGCGCAGGCACAGGGCCGGAAGGTTCTGGAGTTGCAGGGCGACATCCGGGCGGGCTGGCGCATGGTGGATACGGCTTCAGGCCGGGTGCTGCAACAAGGGCGCCGTTTGCGGGATATCTTGCGATGCCTGGATGCAGATGCCGGCGATTGCCTGCTTCTGGCCGAGGTGCTTCAGACACTGGAGAGCGACACTCTGCAGCAGCTGTGGGCGGAAATGCCTGCCTCACAGGTGTGGCTGCAGGGCATCATGGATTCCCGCTGGAGCCGGACATTCGAGGACGGCCATGTTTACCGGGATTCTGAAGCCTATATTCAGCAGGCCAACATGAACGGATTACGGCTAGTGAAATATCTCAAGACACCGCATAAATCCGCATTCGGCATGGATGATCAGCTGAGCAATGAAAGCAGCTTTCTGGTGTTTGCCCGATGACCCCTCCACCAGAAATCCTGCAGAAACTGTTCCGGCTCGCTGAGAATGGATATTTTGAAAACGTGGTGGAAGAGCATCTTGCCGCCATCAGCCAGTATCCGGAGCATCTTCCGCTGTACCATGCGCTGGCTTTGTACTGCGCCAAGTCGCAGCAGCTCGACATGGCCAGCGTCATTCTGGAGTCGGCGCTCCAGTTGAAACCGGATCATGCAGGCAGCTGGTTCCACATGGGTCGGATTCTGTATGAAAAAATGGATTTTCAGGGCAGTGTGGGCTGCTATCTGAAGTCCATAGAACTGGAACCTTCCGCCAAAAGCATCTTCCATTTGTCGCTTTCCCAGCTCTCGGCAGGCTACTTGGCGGACGGTGCGCAAAACTACGCGCATCGATTCTGTGACGGGGAGTTGCAGGAATTCCATCACCTCGCTCTCTGGGAGCCTTCGGAGGCATCCCGCAAGGTATTGATCTGGGCAGAGCAGGGTTTGGGCGATGAAATCATGTTCTCGCGTTTCTTCGTCTTCCTGAGAGACCTGCCCGGCGAGTTCACGGTGGAGTGCGACCGGCGTCTGCTGGGGCTGTATGCGGAAAATTTCCCCTGGCTGCGCTTTTTGCCACGCGGGCAGCCGCGGCAACTGTCCTGCTTCGATGCCCATCTGCCCTTGGGGGGCCTCTTCACACTCTGGTCAGACCGGATCAATACGCCGCCATTGATGGAGCCTGTACTGCATCCTGTGCCGGCGGTACGGCCGGAGTGGGGTTGGCTGAGGCAGCCCGGCAAGCAATATGTGGGCATCAGCTGGTTGAGCATGAACGAGGACTTCGGTGCCCGGCGCTCCGTCGCCATGCAGGAGCTGCTGTCGGCGTTCGATCCGGCGCGGCATGCCTTGGTCAATCTGCAATATCTGCCCCCCCCACAGGATCTGGAGCGGGCGCGGCAGGCCGGGTTTGAGCTCGTCAGCACGGCGGACTGCTTTGCCGATGTGGAAGGAATGGCCTGGGTCATCTCTCGTTGCGATGCAGTAGTGAGCATCGACAACACCGCCTTGCATCTGGCCGGAGCCATGGGTGCTCCGACTTATGCACTGGTACCTCATCTACCGAATTGGCGCTGGCAGGTGTGCGAGAGAAGCTGTGGCTGGTATCCACATGTTGAGCTGCTGTTCCAGACACAGCAAGACTCTTGGGATGCCGAGCTGGCGCAGTTGCGGCAGCGCCTGAGCTGAGGGAGCTTTCCATTGCTGATCCGGGCTTTGGAGCCGGGCAGCTCAGGGCACCATGCACGCTATTTGCCCGCAATCCGCCACATCGATGACTGACACCACCCTCCTGCAGCAAGCTCTGCAATTGCACGAACAATGGAAATACGAAGCCGCGAGACAGGCCTATGCACAGGTCTTGGCGCAGGAGCCGGGCCATGTTCAAGCTCTCTATGGCATGGGCCTGTTGCTGGGGCAGCACATGCTGCGCAGCGCCGAAGCCTTGCCCTACCTCGAAGCCGCCATCGACGCCAACCCCAGAGCCTTTGTTTACTGGCGTACCTATATCAATATGCTGATCCGCGAAGGACTGCTGGATATGGCGTCTTCGCTGATCGGCATGGCCCGCGAGCAAGGCATGCAGGAAATCGCGCTGGTACAACTGGAAAAAGACCTGGCACTGTCTCGCGGAGAGGAAGCAGCCGCCTTTCTGGAAGAGCAGGCGGCCTTGCTGTCCGCTCCTGCACCGAAGGTCAGGGTCGCTGCGGCGGCACAGCCCTCATTGCCGCCGGGTCCGTCGCAGGCACTCGCCCAGCTGCTGCAACAGCGCAATTTCAGCCAGGCCGATGAAAAACTGACTGCGCTGATGCGACAGTACCCGCGCAGCGCTCTGCTGTGGCATGCCCGCATCAATCTCGAGCAGGAACGGGGCCGGCCGGCCGCTGCCCTTCAGGCCGCAGCCCAGGCCGTGAGGCGCTTGCCCGAAGACGCGGGCCTGCTGTTGCTTCAGGGAGAATTGTTGCTGGAGGGCCGTCAGCCGGAACATGCCGAGTCATCTTTTCGCAAGGCATTGGTCTTACAGCCCCAATCGACCAAGATCTACTGGCTGCTGGGCGATGCCTTGTTTGCACAGGGAAAGGGAGCGGAAGCCTATCCCTGGTATGTGCATGCCTTGCTGAGGGCTGAAGATGAGGATTCTCAGACACAGGCCCAGGTGCGGCTGATCGAAGCCCTGCATGCGGACGGCCGCTCCTGGGTCTGCGCACAGTTGCTGGCCCTGCTGATGCAGCAGCCAAACCGCAGTGCCCGACTTTATCGTACCGGTGGCGATGTGCTGCGCACGCTGGGCTGGCACCTTCAGGCCGAGATGGCATACCGCATGGCCTTACAGGTCCAGCCCGGCTGGAGACCCGCGCTGATCGGGCTGCACGAAGCACTGAACAAGGATTCGAGCCGGATGGCGGAGCGCGCCACGTGCCTGCGCCAGATTCTGGCCCAGGAAGACCTGTCCGCCGAGATGCGCCTGAACATCCGCTCGGTGCTGGCGGATGTGTACTTCAAACAAGGGGATTGGAGCGCCTGCGAACAGACCCTGGATGAAATCCAGGCAGAAGACGAGACAGCTGTGCATGTGCATCGTCTGCGCTGCTGGATGGCCATGGAAAGAAACGATCTGGAAGCCATGGATGCGGCCTTGCGGGAAGCGCTTCGGTACTGGCCCGACGAGCACGATCTGATGCAGGCCCAGGCCATTTACTGGAGTCGCCGCGGCGATGTGCAGCGTGGCATGGCCCAGTATGACGCCTTGCTGGCGAAATATCCACACAGTGCGGTAGGCCATAGCGGACGCCTGCTGACCATGGCCCATCAGCCCGGAGTCTCCCCTGCACAGATCGGCGAGGCATGCCGGGCCTATGGCCGACTGATGCAGTCCCTGCACGGCGCAGCCGAGGACATCGGACATGCCAATGCCAAAGACCCGGACAAGGTGTTGCGCGTTGGTTTTGTCTCGGCAGATTTGCGCCACCACGCGGCGGCCAAGTTCTTCATGCCCGTCATGCGAGATCTGGCCGGTCGCCGGGATATGGAGTGCATTGCCTACTGCAACAACGAGGTACATGACGCCGTGACCAACGAGTTCATGGCGCTGTTCCAGCAATGGCGCGGCGTGCGGGAAATGTCCACCGAAGCCATGACGCACCTGGTGAGGGAGGACGGCATCGACATCCTCATCGACCTCAGCGGCCACACAGCGGGCCAGAGACTGGATGTTTTTGCGTGCCGGCCGGCGCCGCTGCAGCTGACCTGGATCGGCAACCCTGGAAGCACGGGCCTTCAGACCATGGATTACATGGTACTGAGCGACCTGCTGCTGGACGGCCATGCCGTGCGCCAGCAGCTCACAGAGCACATGTTGCGCCTGCCGCTGGCCTATGTGTTCGAAGGCGGCATCCATGCCGAGCCCGTGGCGCCACTGCCCGCACTGCGCAAAGGACATCTCACCTTTGGTTCCTTCAATCGACTGGTCAAGGTCAACCGCGAAGTCGTGGCCGTCTGGGCGCAGGTGTTGCGCAGCATCCCCGATGCGCGCCTGGTCATCGGCGCCTGCGAGCCATCAGGGCCTCCGGCACATCTGATCCAGTGGCTGCAGCAGGAAGGCATCGCCGCCGAGCGCGTGAGTTTTGTGGCTCGCTCCGGTTTTGCCGACTACCTGAAGGCTCATGGCGATATCGATATCTGCCTGGATACGTTCCCGTTCACGGGGGGAGTGGTCACCAACCATGCGCTCTGGATGGGTGTACCCACGCTGACGCTGGTGGGCGATCTGCTGGGTGGGCGTCAGTCCGCCGAAGTGCTGGCGCGGGTGGGTCTGGCGGGCGACTTCGCTGCGCGCGATTTGCAGGAGCTACTGAACCTGGCCCGTTACTGGAACGGCCACCTGGAGCAGTTGGCCGATATCCGTCAGGCGCTTCGCGGTGCCCTGCAAGCTCAGGAGAGCAGCCAGGCAGGCGTGGTATCGCAGGCGCTGGCCATGGGGCTGCGCAAGGCCTGGTCGCGTTGGTGCAAAGGAGAGGCAGCAGCCGATCTGTGTGTCAGTTACGAGGATCTGGGGCTGGAAGCACCTGAAACCCGGATGCAGGCACTCCTCGGGGCTGCAGCATAGGGTGGCAAAAAAGATCAAAAAACTTCTCAAGTCCGGAATCGGGGCGCCGAAAACACTCTCAGCAGATGGATGAAAGCATCCAACGCCCCTCCAGAAACCCATTGATTACTGGGTACTGGCAGGTTGACTGGGCCGACGCCGCCCGCTCCGCAAGTTGCGGAAGGATGTGGCGGCGACCTTGGGTTCAAACAGATTTCATTGAGGAGTTCCACCATGGCCATGTCCATCAACACCAACCTGCAATCGCTCAACGCTCAGCGCAACCTGACCGCTTCGCAAAGCCAACTGGGCACCACCATGCAGCGCCTGTCTTCCGGCCTGCGCGTGAACAGCGCCAAGGATGATGCTGCTGGCTTGGCCATCGCCGAGCGCATGCAATCCCAGGTTCGCGGCATGAACGTGGCCGTGCGCAATGCCAACGACGGCATCTCCTTCGCTCAGACGGCTGAAGGCGCTCTGGGCAAGATGGGCGACAACCTGCAGCGCATGCGTGAACTGGCTGTCCAGGCCGCCAACGGCACCAATGGCACTGCCGACGTGGGCTCCGTGGCCAAGGAATACAACAAGCTGGCCGAGGAAAATAGCCGTCTGCTGACCGCCACCAAGTTCAACGGCAAGAGCGTCTTCAACGGCGCTGACCTGAAGTTCCAGGTGGGTGCCAATACCGCCACCGACAACCAGATCACCGTGGCTTCGCTGGGTGTGACCATGAACGCCACCTCGGGCGCCATGACGGATCAGGCTTCCGCACTGACGGCAATGGACAACCTGGACAAGGATATCGATGCCGTCTCGGCCCTGCGTGCCGACCTGGGTGCCACCCAGAACCGTTTTGAAGCCGTGGTCAGCGGTCTGCAGATCAACTCCGAGAACACCGCAGCCGCTCGTTCGCGCATCATGGATGCCGACTTCGCCAGCGAAACCGCCAACCTGAGCCGCTCGCAGATCCTGCAGCAGGCAGGCACCGCCATGGTGGCCCAGGCCAACCAGCTTCCCCAGGGCGTTCTGTCTCTGCTGCGCTGATCGCGCAACAGCGATTCCGAACCTTGTGTCAGCCGAACTCGGCTGGCATTCAAAAAAAAGGCAATGTGCTGGGCACATGGCCTTTTTTGCGTTCGGGCGCCCGATGTCGGACTGCTCCCGCTACAGGCGGAAGTACTGGGCGGCCAGCTGGTGGATTTCCGCCTCGCTGCGGCTGCTGTTGCTGGCAATGGCCCAGATGTCCAGCACTTCGGGACGGGCTATGGACGCAACGATGGGGAAGCCTGCGGCGCGCAGGGCGTCGTTCATCGACTGCCAGGTGAAGCCGCACCGGTGGGCCATGTAGAGATTGCCTTGCTCCATCGCCGCGCGCCAGCCGTACAGAATGTCCAGCGGGCTAATGGGGCCTGCAGGAGCCACATAGGCCGGCTCGGTCAGCTGACCCTTGGCCACGAGCGCGCAGACCGATTGCAGGTCCGGACAAGTGATGATGGCAAAACCGTCGGGCTTGAGCACGCGCCGGAATTCGGCCAGCGCCAGAGGTACCTCATGAGGATAGAGATGCTCGATATTGTGGCTGGAGTAGATGGCATCCACCGACGCATCGGCTACGGCAGACATGTCGGTCATGGTGCCGATCAGGTCAGGCTGCACCCGCTCATCAATGTCGAGTCGCAGCTCTTGCCAGGCCTCGGTGTTGAAGCCGGGTGTCGTGGTGCTCTTGCGCTGCGGGCCGCAGCCTACATGCAAAAAGGTCTGAGTCATGAGAGAAGTGCGCTGGGCAGCGGCTATGGGTGAAAGACAGCCAAGCCTAACCATGCGCGTGCAGATGAACGATGGAAATTGGCGGGGGAAGCCGGCGTTTATCGCTGTTTAGGCGTGACGCATCATCAGCACAATGCATGGCATCAGATAGGTAAGGCTGGGCAATGTTCCGGCGCGCTGTCTGACGTTCCATAGTCTTCAAGGGTGAGGGCTGCGGAGCGGCTAGCCATTGTTCGTGTCTAACGAGGAGCTGCCCATGGCATCCACCATCAACACCAATCTCATTTCGCTGAACGCTCAACGCAATCTCAATACATCCCAGGGATCGCTGGCGACGACCATGCAACGCCTGTCCTCCGGCCTGCGCGTGAACAGTGCCAAGGACGATGCGGCGGGCTTGGCCATTGCCGAGCGCATGAATGCGCAGGTCCGCGGCATGAATGTGGCCATGCGCAATGCCAACGACGGAATTTCCATGGCACAGACGGCCGAAGGCGCGCTGAGCAAGATTGGCGACAATCTGCAGCGTATGCGCGAGCTGGCCGTTCAGGCCGCCAACGATACCAACAACTCGGCAGACCGCGGTTCTCTGGACAAGGAGTATCAGCAGCTGGCCCAGGAAATCGCCCGCGTGGTCACAAGCACGAAATTCAACGGCCGTCAGCTGCTCAACAATACGGCTGCCACGGTATTCCAGGTCGGCGCGAACACGGGGTCTGACAACCAGATCACGCTGACGTCTGTGGATCTGAGCGCTGCATCGGCCCTCGATGTGACCGCAGGTAGCCCGGCTTCGCTGAACGGTGCACTGGGATCTTTGTCTTCCGGCTCCACGGATGCGACGGCCGCCCGCGCCTCCATGGATTCCATCGACAAGGCACTGGACCTGGTGAATGACAATCGTGCCACGCTGGGTGCTGCACAAAACCGCTTCGAGGCGGTGGTTTCCAATTTGCAGGTGGCCGCCGAGAACGCATCGGCTTCACGCTCGCGCATCATGGATGCGGACTTTGCCGCAGAAACCGCCAACCTGAGCCGCACGCAGATTCTGCAACAGGCCGGCACGGCAATGGTGGCCCAGGCCAATCAGATGCCCCAGTCGGTGCTGAAGCTGATTCAGTAAAAAGTGAAGTGGCGGATGGCTCTGCCCTCAAGTTCGGCAATGGCATGCCGACAAGACGTTGACAGGGCTTTCAGTGCACGATCGAGGAAGGTGCAGACGGTTTGCATGACTGGTCCAGGGTAGCTTTGCCGGGGCTGATAATTGAAAGGGATACGCCATGGGATTGACGGCAGCAGGCATAGGCAGCGGCTTGGATGTCGAGTCGATGATTTCGCAAATGGTCGCACTGCAAAAGCAGCCATTGACGCAGTTGCAGACCAAGGCATCCTCCATCGATACCAAGATATCGACAGTGGGCACACTCAAGTCATTGATGTCCACCCTGAAGGATTCCGCCAAGAAACTCAGCGACAGCAGTGCCTGGCAGCTGACCACGGCGTCCTCGTCGAATACGGCGGTTGCGATCAAGGTGACCGGCGCGGCTGCGCCTGGTGCATCGGAAATCTCGGTGCAGCAGCTGGCGCGTGCGCAGTCGCTGGCCAGCGCAAACTTTGCCGTTGCGAATGGAGCCACTTCGGCTGTTTTCGGTGCGGCGGGAAATCTTACGATCACGAATTCGTCGGATCCGTCCAAGACGACCGGGCCGATCGCCATCACGGCCAATATGACATTGGACCAAGTGGCGGCAGCCATCAATCAGAAATCGGCTGCCAGTGGCGTCACGGCTTCAGTGCTGCAGGATGCGAACGGCCAGCGTCTGGTGATGCGCTCCAAAGACTCGGGGGCCACCAACGCCTTCACCGTCTCCGGCGATAGCGTGATCACGGATGCCCTCGGCACGACGGGAGCCTCCCCCTCCGCCGTGCTTCAGCCGGCACAAAATGCCAAGGCTACGGTCAACGGCATTGCCGTGGAATCGGCCACCAATGAATTCAAGAAGGTTCTGCCAGGCTTGAGCTTCACGGCGAGCCAAGTCACGCAGGCCGGCGCACCAGCAGTGGTGTCGGTGGTGTCCGATACCGAGGGCATGAAGAAGAACCTGCAGACGTTCATGGATGCGTACAACGCACTCAACGACAAGCTGAGTGAGCTGACCAAGTACGACTCCGAAAGCAAGACCGCCGGAGCCATGCAAGGCGATTCAACCATCGTCGGCCTGCTCTCGGGCCTGCGGGGAGTGTTGTCTGGGAGCCTTGGGGGGATCAATCTGTCGGATCTGGGCATTCAACTGGCCAAGGGTGGCAAGCTTCAGTTTGGCACCTCTACAAGCGACAAGGCCAAGCTGGAGTCTGTTCTGCAGGATCCTGCCAAGCTGGCTCAGATGTTCTCGGCGGAAGGGGAGGCAGGCAAACCGCAAACCCAGGGCCTGGCCGTGCGCATGTACGAATTTGCAGACAAGATGCTGACGTTCGACACCGGCCTGTTCGACACCAAGACCAAGAGCCTGACGCAGCTCAAGAAGGACAACGAAAAGGCCCAGGATCGAGTGAACGACCAGGCCCAGCTCTTCGAGCAGCGCATGCGTGCGCAGTACGCAGCGCTGGACAAGAAGATGGGCTCGTATTCGGGGCTCAGTGCCTATATGTCGCAGCAAATCTCGCAGTGGAACAGGGGCTGATTCGGCCTTTAGTTTGCAGCTGAAGTGTCGATACAAAAGCCAGACACTTGGAAAAAAATATGTACACATCGCTCAATCGCAATGCGGCCAACGTCTACAAGCAGATGGGGGTGCAATCCGTGGTGGACGGCGCTTCGCCGCACACCTTGATCCAGTTGCTTTTCGATGCTCTTGAAGCTTCTCTGAACGCGGCAAAGGGCGCCATGCAACGCGGCGATGTGGATGAGAAAGGCCGTCAGATTGGCAAGGCCGTCCGCATTCTTGAAGAAGGGCTCAAAGCAGCGCTGAATCAGGAACAGGGAGGTGAAATTGCCCAGAACCTGGCCTCCCTCTATGACTACAGCATCACCCAGATCACACTGGCCAACCTGCGCAATGATGTGTCCCTGCTCGAGGCTGCACAGAATGTGATTGCCCCCGTCGCACAGGGTTGGCGCGAAATGGGCCAAACCGCCTAACTAGAAAATGGAGCACACATTGATCGACTTCTACCGCGCCATTGAGGAAAGCAGCGCCAAGATGCTGCAGGCCGCCCAGGCCAAGGACTGGGACGGTGTTGCGCGCTATGAGGGCACTTGTGCCGTGCTGATCGAGCAGCTGCGCTTTCGCTCGCGTGACGAGAAGCTGGCACCCGAGCTGCGCCAGGAAAAGGCGCGCATCATGCAGCGCATCCTGCGCAACGATGCCCAGATTCGCGTACTGGCAGAGCCCTGGCTGGCCAGCTTCGAACATATGTTCGACGGCCAGCCGCATGTGATGCACTGATCGCCGGATCATCCAGCCCCAAGCCCTGCTGCAGCGATGCAACAGGGCTTTTTGCTGGCAGCAACAACGGCTGAGGAGTCAAGTCTGAAGGGCCTTGAGCCCGATTCCTCAAAGCGCTGCGAGCGATCAAGGGGAATGCACCAGAAGACAGCCGCGCTGCCGCAGCGCAAAAGGCAAAGCCGCCGGGCGGGCAGATGGAATCTGCCCGCCCGGCGGCTTCTGTGGTGGTGAACGGCCCGCGCCTGGCGCACCGTTTCAGGGGGATCAATGCGAGCGCATCTTGGTGCGCAGGCGGGCGATGGCCTGGCTGTGCAGCTGGCAGACCCGCGATTCGGTCACGCCGAGCACAGCAGCGATCTCCTTGAGGTTCATGTCGTGCTCGTAGTACATGCCCATCACATATTGCTCACGCTCCGGCAGGGCCTTGATGGCCTCGACCAGCGCCGCGCGCATGCGCTGGTCGCGCAGCAACGCAAAGGGATCGGACCCCGAGTCGGCCACATGCCGCTCCAGGTAGTCGTCGCCATCGTCGCCGTCGCCGCCGCCGATGTCCTCGAGATAGACCAGCTGCGTGCCGCGCACCTTGCCCAGCAGGGACTGATAGTCGTCCAGGGCCATGCCCAGCTCGGATGCAATTTCCGACTCCAGCGGAGGCCGGCCCAGCCGCTGCTCCAGGCGGTTGAGCGCCTGCTCGATTTCCTTCTGGCTTTTGCGCGAGCTGCGGCTCATCCAGTCGCCTTCGCGCAGTTCGTCCAGCATGGCGCCACGGATGCGCTGGCTGGCGAACGTATCGAATTGCACGCCTTGCTCGCTCTCGAAGCGCGACAGCGCTTCGGCCAGACCGATCATGCCGACCTGGATCAAGTCATCCAGTTCGACGTTCGGCGGCAGTTTGGCGATCATGTGCAAGGCAATCCGACGCACAAGCGGCACATGCTGACGAATCAGCGCGTCGCGGTCGAGTTGGCCTTTGGCGGTGTACATGGCAGTCAATGGCTCCAGACAAGGGGTTCAGGCGCGGCAGCGGCCATGGGCTGGGCATGCATCGGCAGGATGCAGGCCGTCTTGAGCATGTGCAGCGTGAGCTGATGCAGATCGCTGGACTGGCGCCAGCGCAGTCGCATGAGCACCGGGGCATCGCCCAGGTGGCGCTGCGAACACTGTAGCAGTGCATTCAGGCGCTGCAGACGTGTCTGAGCGTTTTGCTGGGCTGTCTGCGAACGGCTCTGCTTGCGGCTCCAGTCGTATTTCTGCGGGCCGTCTGCCACGACCGGTGCTTCCAGTGCGGCAATCGTGCACTCCACGCCGGCAAACACGGCCAGATGCTTGAGCTGGCGGTAGCTTTCGATCAGGTGTTCAGTGTCGGGCGGCACGACCAGCAGCGGCTGCAGGCCCTGGCCTTGCAGCAGCGGCGTCAAGCTTTCGCTGCTGGCATAGATGATCACGGTGGTATAGCCGCGCACATAGGCTTGCAGGGCCGTCAGCATGTCCAGCCCCATCTCGTCGGCCGAGGCCTTGAGCTGCTTGAGACCCAGCCGCGCGGGCAGGCTGGCCACCGACTGGGCATCGCCGGCGCCGGAGCGCAGACCTGCCTGGGCGTGCCAGGCATGCTGCGCCAGCAACTGGGCCAGACCGGGCGTGTGAAAGGATTCGGCCTGGCTGCCGTCGAGCACCAGCACCTTCTGGCCCAGGCGCTGCAGCTGGGCACACAGCGGCCAGAGCACGGCCTGCTCGGCGGCCGCACCCGATGCGCTGTGCAGCACGGCCAACACGCGCAAGCCGACAGTGCTGGCATCGCTCACATGCAAAGCCATGCCCTGATGCAGTGGAGAGCGGCTCTCAAGCATGGGCCGCCTCTGGGCCGCTGGCGGACGAAGGGGTGAAGAAAAAGTCCAGATCCAGCGACTGGGGATCAAACGCCGACTTGGCAGCCGAGCGCATGGAGGCCGAGACCAGCAGCTGCGCATTGGCGCGCTCGAAGTCTTCGGGCACGCGCTGGCCGTTGGTCACGCCGCGCAGCTGGATCTGGTGGCGAATCAGCGTATCCACCGAGGGGCCGACCTTCACGGCTTCATCGACCTTGGTGAGGATGGCGTGTTGCGACCCGCGCGCCTTGAAAGCCTGCATGACGTCGTCCTGCGCATCGCCCTGTGCGGCCGCGTTGACAGCCAGCAGCTGCTGCACGCCGTCAATCGCCAGCACATCCATGATCTCGTCCTTGCGCGGATCACGCGGGGCCACGCCGGTGGTGTCGATCAGCACCATCTTCTTGCTCTGCAGCAGGCCAAGCAGGTCCTGCAGCGCAGCCTTGTCATGGGCCTGATGGGCCACCATGCCCAGCATGCGGGCATAGGTGCGCAGCTGGTCATGGCCACCGATGCGATAGGTATCCAGCGTGATCAGGCCCACGGATGCAGGACCGTGCTTGGCCGCGCACAGCGCCGCCAGCTTGGCCGTGGTCGTGGTCTTGCCCACACCGGTCGCACCGACCAGGGCAAACACACCGCCTTGCTCGTAGATCGCAGGCTGGGCGGCATCGGTGCGCAGATTGCGCTCCAGCACCTGCATCAGCCAGCGCACGGCGTCACCGGCGGAGAGCGTCTCGGGCAGCTTCTCGATCAGTGCACGTGCCAATGCGGGCGAGTATCCGGCGCGGATGAGCTTGTGCATCAGGCTGGACTGGATCGGGTTCTGGCGCGTCTGGCCCAGCCAGGTCAGCGTGTTGAAGCGCTCCTCGATCAGGTCCTTCATGGACTGCATTTCCTGCATGAAGTTCTGGGGCACGGCCATACTGGCGGGCCTGGCGCTTTCCTTGAGCTGAATCTTCTCGGGGCGCAGAGGATTGTGGCGAACCACCCCCGCCGCAGCCATCTGGGACTTGGCAGCCATGGCCGGGCGCTCGCTATTGCGCTCCTGCACGCGCTGGGCAAAAGTGGGCAGTGCTTCGCTGCCCTCCAGCGACGACTCATGGCGGCGGCGCAGCATGCGTTCGCGCACATAGTCCTGGAAAGTCAGCGTGCTCATGGACAGCTGCTCCACATCGTCCTGCACGGAGTGCTGGGCCAGTTCGTTGATGGCCTTGACGGGCTTGGTCTGGACCTGCATCTCGCGGGCCTGCTCTTCTCTGGCCGTCTGGCGCGCCTGCACATGCTCCAGGGTACTCATGGCGTCACCGCCTGGGCTGCGTCTGGCAGCAGCAGGCGCCAGGGGCGAGTGCTCCTTGCGCAGACTCCTGTCTTCGTCACTTGCCCGGCGTTCCAGCGCCTTCTGCAGGGGCGAGCCGGTCTGCATGCCGGCATCCATGTCCTGCAGGGTCTCTTCGGCCGTGGCCATGACTTCCACTCCGTCCGGCGTCTGGCGGTTGGAGAGAATCAGGGTGCCGTCGCCAAAAACCATGCGCGCCTTGGCCAGGGCCTCGCGGGCGGTCGGGGCGTAAAAGCGTTTGATATTCATGCGGTTGCACCTTTAAGAATCGGGCCGATGCGGATGGTGTGCGTCTCGGGAATCTCGCTGTGCGCGAGCACCTGCAGACGCGGCGCCACACGGCGCAGCAGCTTGGCAAGAGAGTTGCGGATGACGTCCGGCACCAGCAGGCAGGCGGGCAGACCCAGCTCTTCCTGTTGGTTGGCCACATCGACCGCTTTTTGTGTGAGGATTTCAGCCACGCCGGGGTCCAGCGATGGCGCATTGGGGTTCGACAGTGCCTGCACCAGCAGACGCTCCAGGCCGGGCTCGATGGCAATCACATTGAGCTCGCGGGTCGGACCGTAGATCTGCTGCACGATGGCAGGCGACAGCGCAATGCGCACGCGACGCGCCAGCTCCACCGGATCGGCCGTCTGCGTGGCGTTTTCGGCCAGCGTCTCGATGATGGTGCGGATATCACGAATGTGCACAGAGTCCTCCAGCAGCAGCTGGAGCACTTTCTGGAACGTTGTGATGGGCACCATTTTCGGGATGACTTCTTCGATGAGTTTGGGGGCCAGCTTGGCCACATGGTCAACGAGCTGCTGCGTCTCGGTACGAGACAGCAGCTTGGCAGCGTGCACTTGCATCAAGTGTGACAAATGCGTCGCCATCACGGTTTCCGAATCAACGACGGTAAAACCGGCCATTTGTGCCGCTTCCTTCTGCCGCTCGTCAATCCAGTGTGCAGGCAGACCGAAGGCCGGATCGGTCGTGGCCGTGCCGATCAGCGGCGTGGTGATGCCGCCAGGGTTGATGGCCAGGAACATGCCGGGAAAGGCTTCGCCCTCGCCCACCATGACCCCGCGCAGCGTCATGCGATAGGCACTGGGCTTGAGCTCCAGGTTGTCGCGCACATGCACGGCCGGCGGCAGAAAGCCCACCTCCTGCGCAAACTTGCGGCGCACGCCCTTGATACGCGTCAACAGGTCGCCCTGGCGGCTCTTGTCCACCAACGCAATCAGGCGATAGCCCAGCTCCAGGCCCAGCAGGTCCACGGGCTGGAGATCGTCCCAGCTCGCTTCGCCGTCATTTGGCGCGGCCTGCTGCTGGGTTGCCGGAGCACTGCTTTGAGCGGCCTGACGGGCTTTTTCGCGCTTGTCCAGCATCCAGGCGCCCCAGCCGAGCAGGATCCCCATGCCGATGAACACCAGATGCGGCATGCCGGGAATCAGGCCCAGCAGGATCATCACGCCCGCCGTGATGCCCAGCACCTTGGGGGACATGAACAGCTGCTGCACGATCTGGCGGCCCATGTCGGATTCCTTGCCCACCCGCGAGATCACCATGGCAGAAGCCACCGAGATCAGCAGGCCCGGAATCTGCGCCACCAGCGCGTCACCCACGGCCAGCAGGATATAGCTGTCGGCCGCCTGACCCGCTGACAGGCCATGCTGGGCCATGCCGATGATCAGGCCGCCGATGACGTTGATCACCAGGATCAGGATGCCGGCAATCGCGTCACCGCGTACAAACTTGCTGGCACCGTCCATGGATCCGAAGAAATTGGCTTCCTCGCCCACTTCGGCGCGGCGTCGCTTGGCTTCCTTCTCGTCGATCAGGCCGGCGTTCAGGTCGGCGTCCACGGCCATCTGCTTGCCGGGCATCGCGTCCAGGGTGAAGCGGGCCGAGACTTCGGCAATACGCTCTGCGCCCTTGGTAATCACCACGAAGTTGATGACCACCAGAATGCTGAACACGATCAGACCCACGGCAAAGTTGCCGCCGATCAGGAAGTGGCCAAACGCCTCGATCACTGCGCCTGCTGCGCCGGGGCCGGTGTGGCCTTCCATCAGCACGACACGCGTCGACGCCACGTTGAGCGACAGACGCATCAGTGTGGTCAGCAGCAGCACCGAAGGGAAGGCCGCAAAATCCAGCGGCTTGATCATGTAGGCCGCCACCATCATCACCATCAGCGCCACGGCGATATTGAGGGTGAAGAAGGTGTCCAGCAGCCAGGGCGGCACGGGCAACACCATCAGCCCCAGAATGGCCACCACCAGTATGGGAGCAGTCATCCCTTGCAGGGCACCGGCGTTCGAGCCAGACCACTTCTGGAACAGTTGCAGAGGATTCGACGACATCACAGATTACCTTCTTGCTGCGCGGCAGCATCGACCGCCGCAGGCTGGGTTCGGCCACGGTGCGGATCCAGCTCCACGGGCACGGGGGGCTCGCCCAGGGCATCGGGCATGGGCCCCTGTCCGCCCAAGGCAGCCTTGAGACGATAGACATAGGCCAGCACCTGGGCCACGGCGGTGTAGAGCGCGGCGGGGATGGCCTGGTCGAGATCGGCATGCGCGTAGAGTGCGCGTGCCAGCATGGGCGACTCCAGCACCGGGATCTGGTGCGCGCCCGCGATTTCGCGAATCTTGAGCGCCACCAGATCGGTGCCTTTGGCGATCACCTGGGGCGCGGCCATGGTGGCGTCGTCATAACGCAGCGCCACGGCATAGTGGGTCGGGTTGGTGACCACGAAGTCGGCTTTCGGCACGGCCGAGACGCTGGCCCGGTCGGCGATCTCGCGCTGCTTCTGGCGGATCTTGCCCTTGAGCTGCGGATTGCCTTCGGACTCCTTGTGCTCCTGCTTCACTTCCTCATGGCTCATCTTGAGGCGCGACTTGAAGAGAAAGGCCTGCAGCGGCACGTCGATCAGGGCCACCAGCAGCACTACGATCAGCAGCAGGGTCACGCCCGTGGTCAGCCAGGAGCCGACCATGGCGAGTGCCATGGGCGATGGCTGGGCCGACACCGAGGCAATCTCTGCAATATTGGCACTCATGTACTTCCAGGCCACAAAGCCCAGCACGGCGGTCATGAACACCATCTTGACCACCGTGGTCAGTTGCTGCTTGGAGAACAGGTTTTTGAGACCCGACAAGGGGCTGAGCTTGCCAAAGCGCGGTTGAATGGGCTTGAAGCTGAAGATCCAGCCACCTGCCGCCACGCCGGACAGCACCGAGGCCGAGGTGGTCACCAGCGCAAAGATCAAGGATATTCCAAGACCCAGCATCAGCATGGACTGGAAGCGCTCCAGCATCAGCGCCGGAGTCTTGGCCGCCGCCGCATTGAACACCAGCTGATGGGCCATGGCCTCTCTCAGATGGTTGATCATGGGCTGGGTGCCCATCAGCATCAGCAAGGCGCCCGTCCCCAGGATGGCCAGATGCGACAGATCGCGCGAACGCGCACCCTGACCTTCTTCACGCGTCTTCTGCAGCTTGCGTTCGGTGGCGGGCAGGTTTTTGTCTTGGGATTCGGACATGGCGCACGGACGGATTGGATAGCCCGATTGTCCGAATCCGGCGCCCCGGCAATGCGTGGATAAGCGGCAGCCAAGCCCTGCTTATGCACGACTCTGCCCTATGGACACCGATCAACTTGATGGACTTCTGCGCTCGCCAGCCAGGGGTGGAAGGCTGTTTCCGGCGACCTCCCTCTCGCCCAGACACTCAGGCCTGGGCTTGCGGCATGCCCAGCTTGAGTTCGCTGAGCATGCGCAGCAGCATTCGGTTGAGGTCCTCGGCCTCCCACTCCTCCTGCTCGCGCAGTTGCCGGATGGGCGCAGGGTCACGGCTCTCCAGAGCCTGGCTCATCTGCAGCACGGCGGCATAGGGACCGGTGCGCGTGACGATGGCATCGAAGATGCGCTCGTTCAGCGGTGTACGCCGCAAGATGGTGGCCACCGGCTCATGCAGCAGCAGGTCCAGCTGCGAGAACAGGCTGCACAGATACATCTCGCGCTGCAGGTCCAGACTCACCCCGGCCTCGATCAGCTGCTCGGCCAGCCTGGCGCGCAGCACGACCTGCGTGCGCAGGGGCACCAGGTCCGGTTCGGTGCAGGCATGGGGCAGCTGGTCGGCCAGCCAGCGCTCCAGCGTGCCCAACCCCAGCATCACCAGCCCGCGTCTCAGCGAGTCCACGCCGCGGCGCAGGCCCAGTGCAGCCGAGTTGGTATAGAGCAAAAAGCGATAGGCCAGCACCGGGTCCGAACCCAGTATCTCTTCCATCACATCCAGCGACTGCTCCTTGTCGATGGCCTTCATGAGCCTGAAGAGCGCATCGCGCGAGGGCTGGGGCTGCTGCAGCCGAAACGCCTGCATGGTGTCCGCTACGGGCCAGCCGGCCACCGCGGCCGCTTCGTGCTCATCGAGACAGGAGCGCGCCAGCTCCAGGCTTTGCAGGCTCTGGTACATCTGGCCGTCGAGCAGGCTCAGGGGCTGGGAAGCAAAAAAGCCCGAGGCAGCCTCCTTGTCCGCATCCTTGGCCGGATGGCTGGAACGCACGGCATTGGGCAAGCCTGCGGCGCCTTCCGGCGGCAGGCTCAGCAGGCTGCTCGCAAAGCAGCGCGCCGCGTCGGCATCGGGCACATCGGCCAGCGATCCGCCCCAGACCAGCATCAGCCCGCGTGCCTGGGCCTTCTGCACCAGCTCGTAGATCCCTTCATCCTGCTGCAGCCAGTCGCCGCGCACCTCGATCCAGGGACTGCCCTGAGGCGCATGCTCCAGAAGATTGCACAGAACCTGGCGGGATTGCGGCGATATCAGCAGCGGCGGCGCCTGACGGCTCCAGATCTCATCCACCGTGCGCAGGAAATGCGCCATGTCGGCAGAGGAGCCCGAATCCTCGTGCACATAAAGCTGAATCCCTGCCAGGCGTCGCGTGCGTCCCCAGAGCGGCCGATAACCAAGAGTCAAGGAGCTGAGGGCAGACTGGGTCATGGAGGATTTGGACAGGTAAACGACGAGACATCAAGACGGGCAGAGCCCGCTGGAGTCAGCCGATGTAGTTGAACAGCGAAAGCTTCTGCATCTGCGCATAGGACTGCAGGGCGGCCTGCAAGCCCACCTTCTGAGTCTCCACCTGCGACAGCGCCGTGATCATATCGATATCTTCGGCACGCGAACGGGCTCCTTCCTGCGTCAGTGCCTGATCCTTCATGTCGGACTCCAGACGGTCTGCCCGGTTGAGCTGGTCGCCCGCATAGCTGCGCATGGCCTGTACCCGGTTCATGCCCGAATCCAGCTCGCTCAGTGCGCGCCCCAGCCCCTGCTGCAGTGCGGCCGATCCAGCAGTGCCGCCCTTGACCGTGGCAATGGCCTGATCGAGGACGCTGAAGATATCCGTACGCGTGCTGGGAGACAGGGTGAAACGGTCGCCGTCGGCCGGAGCTCCCTTGATGCTGATCTGCTGGCCGCCGACGGCAATGGCCTGCCCGTCCTTGTAGGGGGTTGCCGCAACGACGGGATTGGTCGCCGTGGCCGAGCTGGAGTTGATCTCGTAACGGACCTCGCCGGTGGTCGGATCCTTGGTGAACACCAGGGTGTAGCTGTCACCCGTGACCTGACTCGGATTGGTGACCGAACCCACATCCGCCCAGGCCTTGCCGGAGTTGGAGGCTGCGCCGTTGACTTCAAACACTCCGTTGCCGGTAGGCACGTTCAGCCAGGCTGCATGACCGTCCAGAGAGATGGGCAGGCCGTTGTCGCTGCCGGTGTTCTGGCCGGGATTGAGCTGGCTGGTCGAGCCCGGAGGCGTGCTTTGCAGCGGCGTATCGGGACTGCCCAGCCCGCGGAAAATGGGCAGTCCGTTGGAATCCTTGGCGTTGGCATAGCCGAGGATCTGCTCGCGCAGGCTCTGCATCTGCTGGACCAGAGAGTCGCGTGCCACCTGGTCATACGAGCCATTGCCGGCCTGAAGCAGCAGATCGCGAAAATCCAGCAGAGCATCGTGGGCCTTGCCCAGCTCGGACTCGCCCTGGGCAATCACATCGCGCTGGGCTCCGAGCACGCGCTGGTCATTTTCGGAGCGGGTGATGCGGGTACGTGCGCGCTCGGCCTGGGCCGCAGCAACCGGATCGTCGCTGGCGCGCAGCACGCGCTTGCCCGCCGTGGTCTTCTCCATCAGATCCACCAGGCTGCTCTGGCGAGAGCCCAGGTTGTTGATGGTGCTGTCATACATATTGGCCGTGCCAATGCGGTTGATGCTCATGCCTGTTCTCCGGCGGAAGGGGGTTAACGGCCGACGGCCTGGATCACGCTGTCAAAAATGCCCTGGGCCACCTGCAGCATCTTGGCCGAGGCCTGGTAGGACTGCTGGTACTGCAGCAGCTTGGCCGCTTCCTCGTCCAGATTGACGCCGGACACTGCGGTGCGATCGCCCTCCAGATTCTTGGCAATCGAGTCGGACAGCTTGGCCGCGTAGGCTGCGCTTTGCGTGCGCGTACCGATCTGCGCCATGGCGGTGGAAAAACCGTCGCTGAGCGTGGTTGCGCCATCGAAGATCACGGCGTCGCGCAGCGACAGGAAGGAGCTGGCATTGCCGGTATCCGAGCTGTAGAAGCTGTTGGGTCCGAAGCTGACGGTATCGCTGGTGCCGCCATTCACCGCTGGCGTCCCGGTGAGCGTCACCTTGAGACCCGGAGCCAGCTCGATCGCCTTCCCGGAGATATAGGCACCTGTCGCCGCCACGCCGCTGGGAGCCGGAGTGATGGTATAGGTCATGCCGCCCGCCCCGTCCGGAGCGAAGGACAAGGTGGTGCCGGCAGGGAAGGCAGAGGCATCGAAGCCTTTCTCCACTTTCAGGCTGGACATGCGGACGGCAGCATCGCCCAGAGAGTTGATCTTGGCCGAGACCGGGTTGGCCACCGCCAGGTCGTTGCCGGAATGCACCATCGTCTGAATATCGTGCGCCGCCGATGCCACGGGGCTGAACAGCACGGACTGGCCGGCCTGGCCATCGTTTTTGAGATCGAACTGCAGACCGTCGATCGTCATGCCGCGCAGATCCGTCAGATCGTTGAAGGCCGTGGTCTGGCCATCCGACAGGCGCACCACCTTGCCCTTGGGCGCATCGTTGCCGAAAACGACCTTGTAGTCCGAAGCCTTGAGCGCGCTCGAGTCCTTGACCGTGACCGTGGGCGTATCGGGCTGTCCCCATTGAGCTCCCGTGGTGGAGCCCGTGGTCGTCATCGGAATATTGAACAGCGCCCCGCCTTTCTGACCCGACAAGGTCAGACCCAGCTGGTTCTGCGTATTGAGCGTATCGCCGATCGAGATCACCATGCGCCCCAGCAGGTTGCGTCCCTCGCCCAGATCGTTGTTCTGAAACTGCAGCAACCCGGCGATCTCGCCGCCACCGGCCATGGCTGGAGTCAGCTCCACGGGCTGACCGCCCTGCTGCTGGAAATACAGGCTCATCTTGCCACTGCCAGGGTACTGCGTGGACTCCTGCAGGTTGAGCTTGGCTGCGCTCTGTCCCAGCACCAGCGGCTGGCTGCCGCCCACGAACAGGCTGATGGAGCCGTCACCGGCATCCACCTGAGAGGTCTGCACGTACTTGTTGATGTCACGCACCAGCTGGTCACGCTGATCGAGCAGATCGTTGGGCGTGTGGCCGGTGGCGACGGCGCGGCTGATCTGGCCATTGAGCGCCGCCACCTGTTCGGACAGGCTGTTGACCACGTTCACGTCGTTCGTCATCTGCTGACGCGTGCTGTAATCCATCTCGTCAAGCTGGGCCGACGCAGAGCGGAAGCGTGCAGCCAGCTCGCTCATGCGCGTCAATACCACCTGGCGGGCCGAAGAGTCGGTAGGCGCGCTGCTCACATCGGCAAACGCATTCATCATGTCGTTGATGGCCGCGCCCAGGCCGTTGCTTCCGCCGGAGAACACCTCCTGCAGCTGGTTGAGCGAATTCGAGCGCGCGGAGTCAGCGGCACTTGCGGCGGTGGCCGCCGTCGCCTGGCGATTGAGCAACTCGCTGAAGTTGCGCAGGATGGTCGCCACATCGGCGCCATTGCCGATATAGCCATTGCCGATGTTCTGGCCCGCCGAGGTCTGGAAAGCCACGCTCTGGCGCGAATAGCCCGCGGTGTTGACGTTGGCGATGTTGTGCCCCGTGGTTTGCAGGGCGATCTGGTTGGCCATCAGGGCGCGCGCGCCCACGTTCAGAAGACTCATGACTGGTTCTCGGTGATCTTGTTGATCTGGGCGGCACGGGCGCTGGCACCCAGACGGCTTGCGACATTGGCGCTGTTGTTGCCGGCGTTGGCGACGGTGACCTGGGCCACGCTCTGGATGGCGCGGCTGAGCTTTTGCGCATAGGCCGGATCGGTGGCGTAGCCGGCCTTTTGCAGCTCGCTGGCATAGGCCTGGGCAGAGCCGGTCTGGGCCATGGCTTTTTCGTAGCGCGGATTGCTGCCGATCAGACGTGCGTAGTCGCGGAAGGACTCCTCGTAGGAGTCATAGGCGCGGAACTTGGCCGTCACCTTCCTGGGCGCGCCATTGATGTATTCAGTGGTCGTGACTTCGGCGACCTTGCCCGTCCAGCTGCCACCGGCCTTGATGCCGAACAGGTTGAACGAGTTGCTGCCGTCCTTGTTGCGGATCTCGCTCCGGCCCCAGCCCGTCTCATGCCCGGCCTGACCGATCATGTAGTGGGCCGGAATGCCGCTCTCGCTGGCCACACGCTGGGCCGCGCCGGTGTGTGCCGTCACGAAGTTGTCGCGCCCCTTGGGGGCCGGGGCATAGGCATTGATCGATTGCACAGCCTGGCTGCGGCTGCCGCTCCAGGCACCGTTGCTGCCCACATTGCGCCACGCATTGCGGCTCAGACTCAGTGTCGAGGGCACGGCAATTTCGGCATCCTCGGCAGCCTCAACGCCCATGCTGCGCGCCAGTTGCTTGCTGATGGCATCCGTGAGGCCGCCGGGCTGGCCCGCCATGGCCACCGAAAGCTGCTGGTCCAGCAGATCGGTGCTGAGATTGCCCTGCGCGCTGTCGAGCAGGCCGGACTTCATGGTCGCCTCGCGCATGCTCTTGATCATCTCGCGCATGAACAAGGACTCGAGCTGCTTGGCGGTCTCGCGCGCGGCCTGCGGGCTGTTCTCGCCAGCGGCCGTCTTGAGCGCATTGAGCGAGCGGGCATCGACGGCCAGAGCATTGCTGGCCGCCAGGGATGAAGAATGGGACAATGACGTGCTCATATCACCTCCAGCTCGGCGTCCATGGCGCCTGCTGCCTTGATGGCCTGCAGGATGGCCAGCAGGTCCTGAGGCGTGGCGCCCAGTGAATTCAGCGCCCGCACCACATCGGTGAGCTGGGGCGAATTGGGCATGTTGATGACCTTGCCGGGTTCCTGCTTGACCTGGATATCCGACTTCTGCGCCACCACGGTCTGTCCCTGCGAGAACGGTGCGGGCTGGCTGATCACCGGCGTGGTGCTGATGGTGATGGACAGATTGCCGTGTGCAATCGCGCAGGGGCCCAGGGTCACGGCCTGATTGAGCACGATGGAGCCGGTGCGTGCATTGATGACCACCTTGGCCGCCGGCTTGGAGGTCTCGATGGGCATCTCCTGGATCTCGGCGATCATGCGCACGCGCGAGCCCGGATCGACGGGGGCATTGACCTGCACCGTGCGCCCGTCCAAGGCCATGGCCGTGCCCGCTCCCATACGCTGGTTGATGGCGCGCACCATCTTGTCGGCAGTCTGGAAGTCGGTCTGGTTCAGGCCCAGCGTGATCGTGTTGCCCTGGTTGACGGGGGTGGGCACTGCACGCTCCACCTGCGCGCCCTGGGGCACGCGACCCGCGTTCAGGTGATTGACCTGCACCTTGGAGCCGCCGGCCGCAGCCCCGGCTCCGCCGACCACCACATTGCCCTGGGCCAGGGCGTAGATCTCGCCATCCGCGCCGCGCAGCGGTGTCGCCACCAGCGTACCGCCCTTGAGCGATTTGGCGTTGCCCATGGAGGAGACATTGATGTCGATCGCCTGGCCGGGCTGTGCAAAGGCCGGAAGCTCTGCGGTGATGATCACCGCCGCCACATTCTTGAGTTGCAGCTGGGCCGCATTGCCCGTGGCCGGCAAGGCAATGCCCATCTGCTCCAGGTAGTTGGCCAGCGCCTGCTTGGTGTAGGGCATCTGCGTGGTCTGGTCGCCCGTGCCGTCAAGGCCGACCACCAGGCCGTAGCCTGTCAGCTGGTTGCTGCGCACACCCTGAATGGCGGCAACCTCCTTGATGCGTGTGGCATGCGCAGGCAGGGTGAGCCCGCTGGCGCCAAGGGCTGCGACCACCAGCAAGGTGGTGTGCACAGGGCGCAGTGACAGGAGCGTGGACAGTACTTTCATACTGCCCATTCTCGGAAGAATCAGAACGGCATAACGTTCAAAAAGAACCGGGACAACCAGCCAATTGACTGGGCTTCACCGGCCTGGCCACGGCTGCGCGACTCGACCCGCAGATTGGCCACCTGGGTGGACGCCACGGTGCTGCCCGGACGCAGCGAGCGCGGGTCCACCGTCCCCGTGAAGCGCAGCACATCGACGTTGTGGTTCACGCCGATCTGTTTCTCGCCGGCAATCACCAGATGCCCGTTGGGCAGCACGTCGACCACGGTCGTGGCAATCGAGCCCGTGAAGGTGTTGTTGCTGCTGGTCGCGCCCGAACCCTTGAAGTCGTTCTTGCTCTCGGCCCCCAGGGTAAGAGCATCGGCGACCGTCTTCTCCGCGCCCCCCCTGAGCAGCGGCAGCGAGGTGATGCCCGTGCTCAGCTCGTTGGCACGCCCGACCTTGGAGTCCGTGCTCTGGCTGGCCGAAACGCGCTCGACGATCTGCACCGTCACGGCATCTCCCACCATGCGGGCGCGCTGATCCTCGAACATGGGCCGATAACGGCTGGCGTTGAACAGGCTGCCGGTGGGAGCCTGGGCTGTCTGCTCGCGCGGCTGCAGCACCGGAGGTGCGGTCGAAGGCATGTCCACGGGCGGCGGCGGATTGAGCGTGACGCACCCCGAAACCAGCAAGGCCGCAGTGAGGGCACAGACCGACGGGCAATGGGAAACAATGGCTTTGAACATGGCGGCAAGTCCTTGGCAGTCAGGCGCTTCGCCCCTTGTGCCTTGCGTGCGCAACGCACGCTATCTAAACAGTAGCTTCTAGCGCTTTCTCGACGATGAATTCGATAGGTATTTCATCTGAAACACATATCTGTCAAGCGCAAGCAGCTCCTCAGTGCATAGTGATCAATCAGAGCTGCGCCAGCTTGGCCAACATCTGGTCGGAGGTCTGGATCGCCTTGGAATTCATTTCGTAGGCGCGCTGCGTCTGGATCATCGTCACCAGCTCCTGGACCACGTTCACGTTCGACGCTTCGAGGTAGCCCTGCTGAATCGTGCCCAGGCCGTTGGTGCCAGGCGTGCCCTGCTGGGGCTGACCCGAGGAGGCGGTCTCGACGTAGAGGTTCTGGCCGCGCGGCTCCAGACCGGCGGGATTGATGAACTGGCTCATGGCGATATTGCCCACCTGCTGCGGAGCGGCCTGGCCGGGCATGGTGACGCTGACCACGCCGTCATGGCTGATCGACACCTTGGTCGCGCCCTGCGGGATGGTGATGCCGTTGGCCACGGGAAGGCCGCTGGACGTCACCAGCTGGCCCTGGGCATTGACCTCGAACGAACCATCGCGGGTATAGGCAATCGTGCCGTCCGGCATGTTGACCTCGAAGAAACCGTTGCCGTTGATGGCCACATCCAGCGCATTGCTCGATTGCTGCAGACTGCCCTGCAGAAAGTTGCGGCTGGTGGCCACGGTGCGCACACCCAGCCCCAGATGCAGGCCGGTGGGCAGCTGATTCTGCTCGGTCGTCTGCGATCCGGACTGACGCAGATTCTGATAGATCAGATCCTCGAAAACCGCATTCGCACGCTTGTAGCCGGTCGTGGAGACATTGGCGAGATTGTGCGAAATCACGTCCAGCTGCGTCTGCTGGGCTTCCATGCCGGTCTTGGCAATGAACAGCGAATTGATCATGGCGTATTCCTTTGGCTATCAGCCGTTCAGGCTCAGCAGCTGGCTGGCGGATTTATCGTTGGTTTCAGCGGTCTGCAGCAACTTCATCTGCTGCTCGAACTGGCGCGAGGCAGCGATCATGCCGACCATGGTTTCGACGGAGTTGACGTTCGAGCCCTCGATCGAGCCCGACAGCAATCGTGCCGTTTCGTCATTGGGCAGCGCATCGCCCTGGGCCGCGCGAAAAAAGCCGTCATCGCCGCGCACCAGCGGCTCATCGACGGGCGGGGTCACCAGCTTGATGCGCCCCACGGCCACGGGCAGCTGATTGCCCGTCTTGGCCGTCAGCGTGCCGTCCGAGCCCAGCGAGATCGTGGACTCGGGCGGGATGTCGATGGGAGCGCCTCCATCGGAGAGCACGGCCTGCCCGTTGCTGTTGACCAGCTGCCCTTCGGGCGAGATCTCGAAGACGCCGTTGCGGGTGTATGCCTCCTGGCCATCGAGCCCCTGCACGGCAAACCAGGCGCGGCCCATGGCCATGGCGTCCAGCGCCCTGCCAGTGCGCTGGGCTGGACCTGCAGTCTCCTGATAGCCGGAGGTAGCTTCCAGCGCAAACACACGCGTGCCGGCACCGGAGCCCTGCAGCGGTACCGAGCGGAACGCGGACATCTCGGCGCGAAAGCCGTTCGTGCCCGCATTCGCCAGGTTGTGGGCCAGCACGGCCTGACGCTGGGCAGCCGCATTGGCGCCGGTCATCGACGTATAAATGATTCTGTCCATGCTGACCTTCCTTCTGTCAAATCAATCGCCTTGGCGGCTTCCCCTTCGGGGCGGGAGAGCGCAAAGCGTCTCGGGGGCTTATCCGTTAACGCAGATTCACCAGGGTGGAGAACACCTGGTCCTGCGTCTTGATGGTCTGGGCATTGGCCTGATAGGAGCGCTGAGCCGTCATCATGTTGACCAGCTCCGCGGTCAGATCCACGTTGGACTCCTCCAGAGCGCCGGACTGCAGCGAGCCGAAGGTGCCGGTCTGGGCCGAACCGTTGAGCGCAGGACCCGAATCGGAGGTGGCCACCCATTTGTTGTTGCCGATGGAGCCCAGGCCCTGGGTATTGGTGAAGGCCGCCAGAGCGATCTGGCCTTCGGTGCGCGTGACGCCGTTGGAATACGAAGCCACGATGGAGCCGTCGCGCCCCACATTGATGCCCGTCAGTGCCCCCGAGGTATAGCCGTCCTGCTTGAGGCTGCTGACGGCAAACTTGGTGCCGAACTGGGTCAGGCCGCCGAAATCGAAGGCCACGCCGAACGCAGGCAGTCCGTTGGGATTGGCCGAACCGCCGCTGATGCTCAGGTTCAGCGTGGAGCCCGACCCCGTGGTTGGCGCATTGGGAGTGACGCTGGTGAGCTTGCCGCTGGCATCGAACACGGCCTTGCCGATGGGGGTGGCCGTGGCATCGAGCGAGTTGAAGATGTTCCAGGTGTTGCCGGTGGCGTCTTTCTCGAAGTACAGGTTGACGGGAATCGCCGTGCCCTGCGTGTCATAGACATTGAGCGAGGTGCCGTAGGTGGCACGCGGCGTGGCGGCAACCGGCGGCGTGGCCGTCGCGTCGCCGGCGGCCGCCGTGGCGCGCGCATCCAGGTTCAGCTCCACATTCACCTTGGACGTCTGCTTGGCAGGAATCGGCTGCCCCGTGGGAAAGCTCATCGGCACGGGCGTGGCACCCGACTGGATCTTGCCGGTCGAAGGATCCACCACGTAGCCCATGACATTGTCGTTGTCCACGGTCTTGAGGTTGCCCTCCTTGTCCAGACCGAAGTTGCCGGCACGCGTATAGGCGATGCTGCCATCGCTTTGCTTGACGACGAAAAAGCCGTTGCCGTTGATGGCAATGTCCAGGTTGTTGCCTGTCGAAGTGATGGAGCCCTGCCGGAACTGCTGGGACACGGAGGCCACGTTGACACCGATGCCGCTGCTCTGGCCGCTGGCCGAGCCGATGGCACTGGCGATCATTTCGGCAAAGTCGGCACGCGAAGCCTTGAAGCCCGTGGTGTTGGAGTTGGCAATGTTGTGGCCGATGACGTCCAGATTCTTGCTGGCCGCGTTCAGACCGGAGAGACCTTGTTGAAAACCCATGATGTGTTCCTCAATCAGTAAACGGCCTTGACGCCGGAATAAGCCACGCTGCTGCCGTTGTCGAGCTCCAGAGACAGCGCACCGTTGGCCGAGCTGGTGGCGATCACGGCATGCTGTGCCAACGGGGTCGATGCCACGGCGGTCGTGCCATTGGTGGCCACCACGCTGTAGCGCAGTTGCGAAGCATCGCCGCTGTACTTGGCCTTGCCGTCCCAGGTGAAGTAGTTGCGTCCGGCAGCACCGGCACCGAGATCGATGGTGTCCACCAGCTCGCCGCCGGCCGTGGTGATCTGGATCTTGACGCTGGCAGCCTGGCTGTCCAGATCGAAGGCGGCGGTATGCGTGCCATCGGCCGCCACGCCCAGGGTGTTGCCCTCGGTCAGCACGGTACGGCCGATCATGGAAGTGCCTTGCAGCACCTGCATGGCCGTGAACTGGCTGGACATGGAAGCCATGGTCTGGTTCAGTTGCTGAATCCCGGTCACGGTATTGATCTGCGCCATCTGCGAGGTCATCTGCGCGTTGTCCATGGGATTCATGGGGTCCTGGTTGTTGAGCTGCGCCACCAGCAGCTTGAGGAAGCGGTCCTGCGCCTCGTTGGGATCGGTCACCGCATTCTTGGTGTTGCTGGTGGAGGTGGTCGTGGTGCCGTCCACGCTGTTTGCGCCGTAGATCATGTGCGTGTTCCCGGGCTTACTGGCCCATTTGCAGAGTCTTGAGCAGCAGCGTCTTGGCCGTGTTCATGACTTCCACGTTGTTCTGGTAGGAGCGCGAGGCCGAGATCATGTTGACCATCTCGTCCACGGCGCTCACGTTGGAATGGGTGACATAGCCGTCACCATCGGCCAGCGGATTGCTGGGATCATGGATGCGGCGTCCAGGCGTGTTGTCCTCGCTGATGGCATTGACCTTGACGCCTGCGCTGCCGTCGTGGCCCATGGGAACGGTCTGGAACACGACCTGGCGCGCCTTGTAGACGCTGCCATCGGGCCCGGCCACGGCATCGACGTTGGCCAGATTGGAGGCCACCACGTTCAGACGCTGGGACTGGGCGCTGACCGCACTGCCCGAGATATTGAAGATGGAAAACATGGACATGGTTGAGCTCCTGGGCTTACTGGCCTTGAATGGCGCTGAGCATGGTCTTGGCCTGGCCGTTGATGAAGCGCAGCGTGGCTTCGTAGCGCACGGAGTTGTCGACAAAGTTGGCGCGCTCGCGATCCAGATCCACGGTGTTGTTGTCCAGGCTGGGCTGGGAATTGACCGAATAACCGAGCCTGGCCTTGAGCGCCTCGTCCGACATCTGCGCCTGCAGCGGAATGTGGCCTGCCGCCGTGACGCTGGCCTGGGCCAAAGGCCTGGGTCCACTGGTCGCGGCCAGCAAGGCCTCGCGAAAGTTGAAGTCGCGTGCCACGTAGCCAGGGGTGTCCGCATTGGCGATATTGCTGGCAATCGCACGCTGGCGCTCGGCGCGCAGCAGCAGCGCCTCGCTTTGGAAGTCCAGACGTTCGGTCATTTTGTTCAGCATTGCGGCCTCGCTTTCAGAATTCGGGACGCCGGAGCCCACGGACTGCGGCATGCGAGGATTATCAAAATCGGCAGCGCGAACTAAAGCGCGAAGAAAGCGGTATTGCGCTGGCACTTCAAGCCATTGGGCAAGCCGAGTCGCGCCTATATTTGCAGCCATCGTCTGCAGCCCTGTGCCTGCGGATACTTCAAAGGATTGATGCATGTCTGGCCGCTTTTCCCTGTTTCTGCGCCTTCGCCCCTCTCAAGGCCTGGCTGCGGCATGGGGTCTGGGTGCGCTGCTGCTGGCACCTGGCGCTCAGGCCCAGGACGGCGCGGCGCAGCTCAGCCAGATCGGCCAGCGCTTTGTCGATGCGGCACTGCACCAGCCATCGGCCGAGACGCCGCAAGCCGGCAACGGCATGGCTTTGCGCATGGAGGTCCAGATGGGCCAGCTGGACTCACGCCTGCGTCTGGCGGCCTGTGCCAAGGTCGAACCCTATCTGCCTGCGGGCAGCCGCCTCTGGGGGCGCACCCGGCTGGGCCTGCGCTGCGTGCAGGGCAGCGTGCCCTGGAACGTGTTCCTGCCCATCACCGTGCGCGCCTATGGCCCGGCCTGGGTGGCGCAGGGCAATATTCCCGCCGGCAAGACGCTGAGCGCGGAAGACGCAGTGCCTGCGGAGGTGGACTGGGCCGAGGACAGCGCCGCCGTCTTCGCCAATGCCCAGGACTTCATCGGCATGGTCGCAGCCCGCCCGCTGGCATCCGGCCAGGCCCTGCGCCAGAACATGGTGCGCCCGCCGGCCCTGTTCACGGCAGGATCGCCCGTGCAGGTGATGATCAACGGTGGCGGCTTCAGCGTGGCCGGCTCGGGCAAGGCCATGGCAGCAGCCGGAGAAGGGCAGCAGGTACGGGTTCGCATGGATAATGGTCGCCTCGTCACGGGAACGGTCAATGCCAGCGGCGTGGTTCTGGTTCAATAAAAGAGAGTGCATGCTCACTTTAAAAACCATGCCAAATATTCCTCAAGTTTTACACGCCCTTGTCGAAAGCAAGGCTACAGCGCCCTACGCCGATACAGGGCGATTGGAGAACCCGCATGAAGATAGGCAATAAGCCGGACCTGCAGCAGACCGCTGCAGCCGCCAAGCAGACCCCGAAATCCGCGACCACGGTTGCCACCGAAGAATCGACCAAAGGCTTGTCCGAGCGCGCCGCCGGCGTGCCCGTGTCCTTTTCGTCCTCGGCCCGCGCCCTGGACAGCCAAAGCCGCACCAATACCGACTTTGACGCCGATCGCGTCAAGGCCATGCGCGAAGCCATTGCCAATGGCAGCTTCCGCGTCAATGCCGAGGCCGTTGCAGACAAGCTGCTGGCCAATACCGAAGAATTCCTGGTTCATGCCCGCGGCTGACGCGCCCGAGCCTGAACTCCCGAACAGAGGCTGAACCGATGACCTTGCAGGAAATGCTCGATTCGCTGGATGCGGTGATTCAGACCGTTTCGGCATCGCTGCAGTCACCGGACGCATCCGCGCTGGAACAGTCCAGCACCCGCCTTCGTGACGCCATGGTGGCGTTTTCCCAGCTCGTCAAACGCTTTTCGGCCGATGACTGGACGCCTGCGCTGCGCGCGCGTGCACAGAACCTGGACCGCGAAATCTCACTGGTGCGAGACCAGCTGGCACGGCTTTCCGTGCTCAACCAGCGCCGCACCAAGGCACTGGTGCCGGCGGCCGAAGACAGCACCTACGAGAGCAGCCTGCGCGGCGCTTCGCAGACAGGGCGTGCACGCATTTACCACGCCGCCAGCTGAGTCAGGCCGTCTCGGCCATCTCCATCAAGAAGGCGGGCCGCGATGCCCGCCTTTGACTTTGCCGGCATGCGGCACTCAGTGCTCGCCCTTGGCGATCTTCACCGGCCTCCAGGCCCAGACACCATAGGCACGCGTCACCCCCTCAGGCAATGGGTCTGCGGCCACCAGCACCTCGATGATGCGGGCATTCGGCAACTCTTCCTCGCGAATCCACGGGCTGTACTGCAGATTGCGCTCCACGTAGACGCGCGGACGCTCGGGCAGCTCCATGGCAATCCGCCCGGCCAGAGCCTGCGGGCCGATGATGATGTCGACAGGCCCCCCCAGTGCCTGATGCGCTGCCGGCGCCAGACCGGCCACGATCCTGTCCACGGGGATATGGTTCTGATGGGAGCTCTTGTAGCCCGACAGCCCCATGGGCGACGCCAGCCAGAACTGCAGCAGCAGCAGCGCCTGCAAAATCCCGAACGTCAGCCAGGCGGCACGCAAGTCCCCGGCGGCACCCCAGCTCCGTGGCGAGCGCGCCCACTCCATGACGGCCGGCACACACAGGAACATGAAGGCCGTACCCCATTGCAGGTGCAGATAGGAGCCCGTAAACAGGCACAGCACCAGCATGGCCAGCAGCGGCACCAGGCCCCAGAGCAGCCAGAACTCGCGCAGCATCCGGTCCGCGTCGACTGGCAGCTCCTTTACGGGCGCAGTCTGCGCTCCAGTCTTGCCTGCCCTGCGACGCCCCCACCACAGAGCCACACCCAGCACGATCCACGCCGGCATGCAGCGGTTGAAGATCCAGTCCACCGCAAAGGTCCAGGACATCTTGATGCGCGCGGCCGTATCCAGGTGCAGGCCCAGGGACGTACGCTCGGCGTAGTGCATGGGCATCCAGTCATGGCTTGTCAGCCAGTACAGGTGGGGAGACAGCACCAGCAGGCCGACCACGGCAGCCAGCGCAGCCCCTTTGACATGCACCGGGTTCTTCCAGGCACCGATGCGCAGCCACCACAGACCGATCACCCCCAGCGCCAGCACATACTGATATTTGCTGAGCATGCCCAGGCCCGAGACCAGACCCAGCCCGGCCCAGCCCGCCAGGGACGGCTTCTGCGTGATCTGCCAGGTCAGCGCGACGGCCATCGATATCCACAGCATCATCACGACGTTGTGGTTGTAGTAATAGAGCCGCCCGCAATAGAAGGTGATGCTCAGCGCCGCCAGAAGACCTACGGTCGCATAGGCCCGGCCCCGCATATCGCACAGCAGCTTCCAGAAAATCGCCAAAGAGCCCAGGGTCAGAACGCCGCCCAGCACATAGGTCAGTCCTATGGACGGTCCCACGACGGCCGCAGAGGCGGCCATGATCCATGTCGGCATCGGTGGATGCTTGAAATAGCCCAGCTCCAGCGAACGAATCCAGATCAGCTGTTCCACGTTGTCACCGGGTGCCGCCAGGGCTGTCACCCAGTGAATGGCCAGCCAGACCACGCCGTAGACGGCGAGCAGGGCGGCAACGGCGCGGCCGCCCAGAACAAGGGATTCGCGTTGAACAGCGGTCATCGGACGATCAATGAAAGAAGCAGGGGCAATAGGGGCGTGAGTATAACGACGGCCTTTTTGAAGTCGTGCAAACCGTGACTGCCCCAGCAAGCAGTGACAGACTTGCGCGAAAATCCTGCACCATGACCGATCTTCACGCCGAATATGCCCCCGCAGCCCCGCCCGCCCAGTTGCCGCGCCAGCCGCTGCGACTGAGCTGCGTGGTGCCGGCCTATAACGAACAAGCCAATATCGAGGGGTTTCTGCGTTCACTGGCCGAGACGGTGAAGGCCTTGACCCCCGATTTCGAGATCGTGGTGGTCAACGACGGCAGCCGCGACGCCACGCATGCGCTGAGCCTGCGCCTGGCGCAGGACCTGCCCCTGCGCTATCTGGCCCTGTCGCGCAACTTCGGCAAGGAAGCCGCACTGTCAGCCGGCATAGACCACGCCCGGGGCAACGCCGTGGTGCTGATCGACGCCGACTTCCAGCACCCCCTGGAGATGCTGGCCGAAATGCACGGGCTGTGGCAATCGGGTTACGAGATGGTCTATGGCGTGATTGCCGACCGCGGTGCTGAAAGTGGCGCCAAACGCATGGGCACCCGACTGTTCTACCGTGTGATGAACGCAGGCAGCACGGTGAAGATGCCGCCGAACGCAGGTGACTTCCGCTGGATGGACCGCAAGGTCGTCGATGCCCTCAAGGCCTTGCCGGAAAACAATCGCTTCATGAAGGGCCTGTACGCCTGGGTCGGATTCAAGACCGTGGCCCTGCCCTTTGTCCCCAGGGACCGTGCTGCCGGCCACTCCAGCTTCAATCTGCGCCGCCTGGGATCGCTGGCGCTTCTGGGGCTGACCTCCTTCACCACACTGCCCCTTCGCGTCTGGAGCATGGTGGGCGCCGGAATTTCCCTCGTGGCTCTGGCCTATGGCCTGTGGATTGCAGCCGAAGCCCTGTTCTTCGGCAACCCTTTGCGCGGCTGGCCCACGCTGGCCGCCAGCATCATGCTGTTCTCGGGCGTGCAGTTGCTGTCCATCGGTATTCTGGGCGAGTACATCGGCCGCATCTACGAAGAGGTCAAGCGCCGCCCCATCTACCTCGTGGCCCATGACGAAGACCGCAGCCCGCTGCGCGATCCATCGTGATCGTGGGCCTGCTGCAAAGACTGCGCCGCCTGCCACAGCTGCTCCAGTTCGTGCTGGTCGGCGGCACGGCCGCTGCCACGCACCTGGCGGTGGTCGGTCTGCTGGTGTCACTCCTGGGCCTGCCGCCGCTCGGGGCCAATGTGCTGGCGTTTCTGGTGGCTTTCGCGGTCAGCTACAACGGTCACGCCCTGCTCACTTTTTCGGAGGCGCGGGCCAGGGGTTGGCCGGTGGTGGCGAAATTCTTCGCCGTGGCGTGCCTTTCCTTTGTCGCCAACGAGGCGCTGTACTACGTTGCCCTGAACTGGCTGCACTGGCATTACTTCTGGAGTCTGGCCGCCGTGCTGGTACTGGTGGCCACCGGCACGTTCGTCATGAGCAAGTTCTGGGCCTTCAAGGCGCGCAGCACCCTATGATTCCCATGAAGACCTCACGCGCCCTCCTGCTGTGCGCCGATGATTACGCCTTGCATCCGCTGGTGGACGACGCCGTGCAGCAGCTCACGGCGGCCGGCCGTCTCTCGGCCACCAGCTGCATGACCACTTCCCCCCTCTGGCCGCAAGCCGCAGTGGCCTTGCGGGACTTGCGACCCCGGCTTTCGGTGGGCCTGCACTTCAACCTCACAGAGAGCCATGGCGGGCGGCATGCCGCCCGGGAGCTGACAGAGGTGCTGCGCCGGGCCTATACCCGCCAGTTGCCGCAGGCTCTGATGCGCCAGGCCTGGCGCGAACAGCTCGATGCTTTCGAGCGGGTGATGGGCACCCCCCCTGACTTCATCGACGGCCACCAGCATGTGCACCAGTTGCCCGGGCTGCGCACGGCCATGCTGCAGGAGCTCCAGGCGCGCTATGCCGGACGAGAGATGCCCTGGGTGCGTTCCACGGCGCCTGCCGCAGGCCTGTGGCGCAGCCCCAAGGCGGCCCTCATTGCCTTGCTGGGCGGCTGGGCCACCACTCGGCGGCTGCGCCGCGCCGACATTCCCACGAACCATGGTTTTGGCGGCGTCTATGGATTTGACGCACCCGACGCCGACAGCTACGGCAGGCAGATGGCCGGCTGGCTGCCGCATATGGCGGATGGCGGCCTGCTGATGTGCCACCCGGCCAGCGGTGTGGTGGCAGGTGACGCCATCGGCAGCCAGCGCCCCGTGGAGTTCGAATTTCTGATGTCCGACGCCTTTGAGGCGCTGCTGCAGCGCACCGGCTGCCATGTCCATCAAGGTCCCGTCACACGGAGCTGAGGGAATGAGCAGGCGCTAGGACCTCGGTGCCTGTGCCCGCATCCGGGTCACCACGCGTTCGAAGACCCGCCAGAAGGCTGCGTCCTGCGTGGTCGCGAAATTGATACGCATGCAGGTGCTGGATCCCCGGCTGGCATGGAACATGGCGCCCGGCGCAATCATGTAGCCCTCATCCAGCAGCAGCTGGGTCAGCGCCTCGGTATCCACGCCGGTATCCACCCAGCCGAACATGCCCGCAGGGTCGGCGACAAAACGACACCCGGCTGCCTGGGCCAGCGCCACGCTGCGCGTGCGCGCCTGGGCCAGATGCTGGCGCAGCCGCTCGGCGTGGCGGCGCAGCTGGCCTTGCTCCATGCACAGGGCCAGGGCCTGCTCCATCGGGGTCGGAGTGGACAGGGTGGACAGCAGCTTGGTGTCCAGCAGTCTCTCGACCAGCTCGGGCGGCGCTGCCAGATAGCCCAGGCGCCAGTTGGGCACCAGCACCTTGGCAAAGCCGCTGATGTAGATGCTGCGCTGCAGCCGGTCCAGCACCGACACGCGGGGTGCGTGGTCGGGCGCGATGTGGCAGTAGCTGTCGTCCTCCACCACATAGAAGCCATGACGCTGCGCCATCTGCAGCACTTCGTGGGCACTGGCAGCGCTCAGGCTGTAGCCCGTGGGGTTGTGCAGCACGCTGACACTCACATAGAGCTTGGGGGCCATGGTCTCGCAATAGCGCTGCATCACGGCCATGTCCGGCCCCTCGGGCCCGCGCGGCACCGGCAGCACGCGCATGCCCATGGCGGCCAGGCGCGCATATTCCACGGCCCAGCCCGGTTCTTCCACCATCACCGGATCGCCGGGCTGCAGCAGGGCCCGGCTCACAATGTCCAGCGCCTGGGTCGCACCCAGGGTGGTGATGATCTGGCCCGGTCCGGCCGCGATGCCTATGCGCTGCAGGCGCCGCGCCAGCGCCTCGCGCAGTCGGCTGTCGCCCATCGGTTCTCCATAGCGCACCAGCGATTCGCGCAGTGCCTGCCCGCTGGTGACCTTGCGCATGGCCGCCACCAGAAAGCCCGCATCCAGCCATTCGGCGGGAAGCACACCGGCACCGGGCTGGGGTTTGCCGGCCACGCTCTCGACAAACATGCCGCGAATCAGCATGGTGGCGTTGATGCGCGTACCCGGCGGAATGCCTACCGGGGTATTGATTGCTCCTTCATGAATCGCAAAATGCGATTCTCCATCAGGCGTCTGGAGCGGGTTTTGCACAATATCTCGCACATAAAAGCCCCGCTGCGGCCGCGCTTCGACCAGTCCCTGGGCCTGCAGCAGATCGTAGGCGGCCACTACCGTGTAGGGGCTCACGCCTTGCTGACGCGCGCATTCACGCACCGAAGGCAAGCGCGCACCGGCTGGCAGCAGCCGCGTGCGTATGCGCTCGGCCAGGCGCTCGGCGAGTTGCTGGGTCAGGGTCAGCGCGGCCTGGCGGGACAGAGAGATGGACATGATGACGTGCAGTGAACTGTATCGAAGCGATTACCAATACAGAAGCCATTCTTGTAAGACTGTCTGTATAGGTACTGTAATGGTCTCACGCGTATATTGAGTCCATCCATATCGCTTGGCCGCCCTCCACACAGGGCTTTGGTCACGGTCTGCGGCCGCACCGGCTGAAGACCACATCGTCGCAATTGCCCGCCAGCCCACACAGGCAAACCGGCAGCGACACAATAAGCCCACCTGCCGGAGCAGGGCTGCAGCGCTCGCCTCGCCGCAGTGTTGCATCCCGAGCCCTCGCTCTGGCCGGCGCATGCCCGACAAGGGCGTGAGAATGCACACCGCCCAGCCCCTGCCCGGGCTGGCAACGTAGAAGATCGAGTACTGTTTTATGACAACCTGGACGCTGGCAGAACGTGCTGCCAAGATGAACTCCTCCGCCATCCGCGAGATCCTCAAGCTGACCGACCGCCCCGGCATCATCAGCATGGCTGGCGGCCTGCCCTCCCCCAAGGCCTTCCCCCTGGACGCGTTCACCGAAGCCTGCCAGGCCGTGATGCAGCGCGACGGCGCCGCAGCCCTGCAGTACTCGACCACCGAAGGCTTTGCCCCGCTGCGCCAGGCAATTGCCGACTTCCTGCCCTGGAACGTCGATCCCGAGCAGATCCTGATCACCACCGGCAGCCAGCAGGCGCTGGACCTGATCGGCAAGGTGTTCCTGGACAAGGGCAGCCGTCTGCTGGTCGAGAAGCCCACCTACCTCGGCGCGTTGCAGGCCTTCACCCCCATGGAGCCCGTGGCCGTCGGCGTGGACAGCGATGACGAAGGCATGCTGATCGAGGACTTCTCCCGGCAGATCGGCAGCGGTGCCGACAAGGCGCGTCTGGCCTATGTGCTGCCCAACTTCCAGAATCCCACCGGCCGCACCATGAGCGATGCCCGCCGTCAGGCCCTCGTGGAGATGGCCCGGGAACGGGACATCCCCCTGATCGAGGACAATCCCTACGGCGACCTCTGGTACGAGCAGGAGCCGCCCCTGCCCCTGGCTGCACGCAACCCCGAGGGCGTGATCTACATGGGCTCGTTCTCCAAGGTGCTGGCTCCCGGCCTGCGCATCGGCTTCATCGTCGCACCCAGGTCCGTGTACGGCAAGCTGACCCAGGCCAAGCAGGCTGCCGACCTGCACACCCCCAGCTTCAACCAGCGCGTGGTGGCCGAAGTCATCAAGGACGGCTTCCTGGAGCGCCATGTGCCCACCATCCGCGCCATGTACAAAGCCCAGCGCGATGTGATGCTGATGGCCCTGGAGCGCGAGATGGCCGGCCTCGATGTGAAGTGGACACGTCCCGTGGGCGGCATGTTCCTCTGGGTCAGGCTGCCTGCAGGCATGGATGCCCAGGCCCTGCTGGCCAAGGCCGTGGAACGCAACATGGCTTTCGTGCCCGGCGCCCCCTTCTACGCCGGCGATGCACAGACCAACACGCTGCGCCTGTCCTATGTGACGGTGTCTGCCGAACAGATCCAGGCCGGCATCAAGTCCCTGGCCGAGGCCATCAGGGCCAGCCTCTGATCTGAAAGGTCCCACCCAGGGCGCTCCGCGCCCAGGCGGCCCCGCCTTCACCCTCTTTCGCTTCGCGGGAAGGGGCCGCCCCCTCGGTGCGCGGCGGCGCTTCCTCGGTGTCCCTGACACCGCTTGGCATATGTGGCGCCTTATCAACCGGCCTGACACGAACCACCGTGCAGCGCCGGTTTTTCTTTTTGCCGACAATCGCTGCCCATGTCTGCCCCTGCCTCCCTTGCCGCTCTGTCCCGCCCCTACATGACCGTGGACGTATTCACATCCACCGCACTGCTCGGCAACCCCGTGGCCGTGGTGCTGGGAGCCGATGGCCTGGACGATGCGCAGATGCAGGCCTTTGCGCGCTGGACCAATCTGTCGGAAACCACCTTTGTGCTGCAGCCCAGCGCACAGGCACAGGCCGCTGGCGCCGACTATCGGCTGCGCATCTTCACGCCCGCCGGCGAGCTGGCTTTCGCCGGCCACCCCACACTGGGCAGCTGCCATGCCTGGCTGGCCCAGGGCGGACGGCCGCGCGACCCCGAACAGGTGCTGCAGGAGTGCAAGAAAGGCCTGGTCGCCATTGGCTGCGATGCGAAAGGCGCACTGTTCTTCGAAGCACCCTCCCTCGAATCCCAAGCGGTTCCCGAGCAGGAGCTGGCCCCCGTGCTGCAGGCCCTGGGCCTGCGGCGCGAGCAGGTGCTGATGGCACGCAGCCTCGATAACGGATCGCCCTGGCTGGGCCTGCTGCTTGATCACCCGGACACCGTGCTGGGCGTGGAACCCGATTTTGCAGCGCTCAGGAGGCTGGACGCCAAGGCAGGCCTGGCGGCCCTCCACGGGCCGGACGATGCGCCCCTGCTGATCGGCCGCTCCAGCCGTGAAGCCCGCGCTTTTGCCAAGCAGGCGTCAGAAGCTGCCCAGGAACGGGGGACCTCTGCGCAGCCGCGCCTGGAAGTACGCGCCCTGATCGGAGAAACCGCCAGCGAAGACCCCGTCACCGGCAGCCTGAATGCTGCGCTGGCCCAATGGCTGACAGGCGAAGGTCTGCTGCAGACGCCCTATATCGCGGCGCAAGGTGTTTGCGTCGGCCGTGACGGACAGGTCCATGTGCAGACCGCCGCCAACGGCAAGCTCTGGGTGGGCGGCCACACGGTGACCGTCACCTCAGGCCGGGTCCTGCTGTAGACCACAGGCCTCGCTCAGGACTGCGCCGGGGTCATCCGGCAGATCTGGTCGGCCATGGTTTCGGCCTCCTGCGCATTGTGCGTGACCAGAATCGCCGTCTGCCCGGCAGACCGCAGGATGTCGCGCACCTCCAGCGTCAGCCGCTCGCGCGTGGCGGCATCGAGATTCGAAAACGGCTCATCGAGCAGCAGCAGGGCCGGTTCCGGCGCCAGGGCACGGGCCAGCGCCACGCGCTGCTGCTGCCCACCGGACAGCTCGTGCGGAAACTTGCCGCCCGCATCCGCCAGACCCACCACCGCCAACAGCTCCTGGACACGCCGATCACGCTCGGGCCTGCTGCTGCGGCGCAGGCCGAAGCCCACGTTCTGTGCGGCCGTCAGATGTGGGAACAGGCCATACTCCTGAAACATCATGCCCACATGGCGCTGCTCGGGAGGCAGATGCGTGCCGGGACCCGAGAGCAGCACCTTGCCCAGGTGAATGCCGCCCGCGCGTACCGGCTCGAAGCCCGCGATCGCTCGCAGCACCGAGGTCTTGCCGCAGCCCGAGGGGCCCAGCAGGCTGGCGATATGACCGGCCGGCACATGCAGATCAAAGTCCTGCAGCACGGTGTGCAGACCCGTAGGCGTTTCATAGCCCAGTCGCAGCTGCGCAATTTGTAGAGAGGCGGTCATGCAGTCACTTCATCACGACTTGCGCAAAACGGGTTCAGGCGAGACGACGGCCTCAGCAGGCAGACCGTTGCGGCGTTCTTGTTTGCGCAAGTCCTGTTCATCTTATTCACATTCAATAGCTGCCTGCGCAATAACAATAAGCGCTTCAGCCGATTTTCACGCCTGTTCATCGCTGTCCACCCGAGTGCTGCGTGCGTGCCAGCAGCAGCACGGGAATCAGCCCCGCGACCACAATGCACAATGCGGCGATCGCGCCCTCCTCATAGGTGCCGCGCGCGGCTTCGGCATAGAGCCAGGTGGCCAGGGTATCGAAATCGGCCGGGCGCAGCAGCAAGGTGGCGGGCAGCTCCTTCATGGCGTCGACAAACACCAGCATGGCACTGGTGGCCATGGCAGGCCGTAGCAGCGGCAGGTGTATGCGGCGCAGCGTGCCCAGGCGGCTTTCGCCCAGCAGGCGCGAGGCCTGCTCCAGCGTCGGCGGAATACGCGCCAGTCCGGCCTCGATACCGCCCACGGGCATGACCAGAAAGCGAATCACGCAGGCAGCCACCAGCACAATGCCCTGCCCCATCAGCGGCAGACCGTCCATTCCAAACAGCTGGGCCAGACCGGCGTCAAAGGCCAGTGCCGGCGTCAACAGGCCGATGGCCAGCACCGTGCCCGGCACGGCGTAGCCCAGCGCCGCCAGCTGCGCCGGCCAGCGTGACGGCGCCCGCGTGCTGATGCCGGTGCGCGTGGCCCAGGCCACGACAAGACCCGCAGCCACCGCGATCACGGTCACGCCCAGCGCCAGCCCCAGTGTGTTGAGCAGGCTGGATATCAGCCCGTCGGACACGCCCGAGCCGTGCACCAGACGCTTGCCGCTTTCCCAGGCCAGATAGGCTGCAGGTGCGGCGAAGCCGATCAGCACCGGCAGGCTGCAGGCCAGCGTGGCCAGCCAGGCCGTGCCTGCGGGCAGGCGATGCGGCGCGATGGCACGCATACGCTGGGCCGAACCAAAACGCTGGCGACTGCGACCCTGTCGCTCCAGCCAGACCAGGGCCACCACGGCCAGCAGCATGGAGCAGGCAATCTGCGCGGCACCGGCCAGATCGGAGCGCGTGACCCAGGTGGTGTAGATCGACACCGTGAGCGTGTGCACCCCCAGAAACTCGGACGCACCGATATCGTTGAGCGTCTCCAGCAGCGACAGGCTCAGGCCCACGGCCAGCGCCGGCCGCGCCATGGGCAGGGCCACGCGCCAGAAAGCGCCCCAGCGGGTTTCCCCCAGAGAACGGGCCGCTTCCATCAGATGCGCCGGCTGGGTCATGAACATGGCCCGGGCCGTCATATACACATAGGGGTAGAGCGTGAAGCCCAGCACGAAGATCGCACCGCCCATGGAGCGCAGATCGGGCAGGCGCCACTGACGCGGGCTGTCGTAGCCCAGCAGCCAGCGCAGCGCCCCCTGCACCGGGCCTATGGGGTGCAGCAGATCCAGATAGGCAAAGGCCACGATATAGGCCGGCATGGCCAGCGGCAGCAGCAGCGCCCAGTGCAGCCAGCGCCGTCCCGGGAAATCACAGGCCGTCACCAGCCACGCACAGCCCGTGCCCACCAGCAGCACCACCAGGCCGACCCCACCCAGCAACCAGACCGTATTGGCGGCGGCATCGGGCAGCACATAACGCAGCAGATCCTGCCAGTGCGCCCAGTCTGCCCCCAGCGCCAGCCAGGCCAGCGAGGCAATGGGCGCAAACACCCCCAGCGCAATCGACCAGCTTGCACCCTGCCATACCGGCCCGACGGGCCGCAGCCCTGAACGAAGAAAAGACAACATCAAGACAAAACGATCACGGCAAGACCAACGCCCAGAAACAGACTTGCCCCGGCAAAGCGGCTCAAACAGGAGCGCAATGCTAGAACAAGCATGCACCTAGGCAAGGGACAGCAAGCAAGGGGCGCCCCGCTGCGATGCTGTCGTCCCCTCCCCTAGCGCGCAGCGCGAAAAGCGAGGGGAAGCGGCGGGGCCGCTCAGGGATGTTTACTTGTCGAATCCCACCTTGTCGACCAGCACGCTGGCCGCCTTGCGGTGCTTGGCGATCTCGGTCAGCGGCAGCGGATCGATCCTGATCTCGCCAATGCTCTGGGCCACCACGGGGTCCAGCGCCACGCCCTTGCGCACCGGGTGCTCGTAATTGGCCTGGGCGTACATATTCTGAGCCGGCTCGGAGACCAGGAACTCCAGCAGCTTCACGGCCTGCTCCCGGTGGGGCGCATGCTTGGCCACCGAGGCACCGCTGATATTGATATGCGTGCCGCTCTTGGGATCGTTGAAGCCGGGCTTGACGACCTTGATGGCATCGCCCCACTTGCGTGCGTCCGTGCCTTCCTTGGCCGCCTTCATATGGCCCACGTAATAGGTGTTGGCCAGGCCCACATCGCAAATCCCCCCCAGGATGTCACGCGCCACGTCACGGTCGCCGCCCGTGGCCTTGCGTGCCAGATTGGCCTTGACGCCCTTGAGCCACTGCTCGGTCTTGGCTTCGCCGTCATGGGCAATCATGGCGGCAATCAGCGCCGTGTTGTAGGGGTGCTGGCCGGCACGGCTGCAGACCTTGCCCTTGAACTGGGGCTTTGCCAGGTCTTCATAGCGGAAGGCACCGATCTTCATGTCCTTTTCCGCATACAGCACGCGGGCCCGCATGGACAGCGCAAACCACTGGTTGTCTGCGGCGCGCAGCGGGGCCGGAATGGCCGCCTCCAGCACGCCGGACTTGACGGGCTGGGTCACGCCACCGTCCACCAGATCCAGCAGATTGCCGATGTCCACCGTCATCAGCACGTCGGCAGGCGAGCGCTGACCCTCGGCCTTGACGCGCTCCAGCAGACCGTCCTTGACGAAGACCGTCTTCACACCGATTTGGGTCTGGGCCGTGAAGGCCGCCAGCAAGGGCTGGATCAGTGCCGGTTCACGGGTGGTGTAGAGCGTGATGTCCTCGGCGTGGGCGGACAGCGCAGGGGCGCACAGGCTGGCAACGGCGGCCAGTGCAAACAGGGGTCGTCGAAACATGAGGGGCTCCAGGGGGTGAACAGGCTTCAGAAACACGCCCCGCCTCTCAACCGAAAAGCCTCCTGCCAGCCATGTGCAGGAGAGCCGTCAACCCGTCTGGAAAGCGGAGCGTTTTCTGATGTTTTTGAGAATAGCTCTCAACTATCTTAACCGAGAGGCTTGCCCTGGCCGGGCTTCAATCCGGACCGCGGTGGCGGAAATAGGCGCCCCGGCGCTGTCACCGAAGCGCCAGCAGGTCGCAGGCATGACAGCGCCACAAGCGGGCAAGGCCCAACATCCGCGCCATGGGAACCCTCTACCTTGTGCGCCATGGCCAGGCCTCGTTTGGCGCGGAAGATTACGACCAGCTCAGCCCGCGCGGCCAGGAACAGGCCGTGCGCCTGGGTGAATACTGGCGTGAGCGAGGCCTGACGTTCGACGCGGTCTATGCCGGCACGCTCAAACGGCACCAGCAGACGCTGGCCGGCATTGTCCAGGGCCTGGGCAACGCATACCGCCTCGATGCACAAAGCCGGCCGGGGCTCAACGAGTACGACAGCGAAGCCCTGCTGCGCGCCATCCATCCGGGCCCTCTGCCCAGGCCCGATACGCCGGAACTGTACCGCCATCATTTCCGCCTGCTGTGCGACGCGCTGGGTCAATGGATGGGAGGCACCATCAGCCCTGAGGGCATGCCCGACTGGAACGGTTTTTCGGACGGCGTGCACCAGGTGCTCGAGGAAATACGCCATCGACACAGCGGCCAGAACGTGCTGCTGGTCAGCAGCGGCGGCCCCATCTCCGCCGCCGTGGGCCAGGTGCTTGGCACCGCGCCCGAAGTGACCATCGCCCTCAATATGCGGCTGCGCAACATTGCCGTGACCGAGTTCAGCATCAGTCCCAAGCGCCTGATGCTGCAAAGCTTCAACACGCTCAACCATCTCGATAGCGCCGAATACAGAAGCTGGATCACCAGCGCCTGATCCCCCTCATGCCAGGAGCCAGCCAACGCAAAGTGCTACAAAGCCGCAATGGACTCCATCTTTCTCAGTCTTGGCGATACGGCGCTGACACTTGAAATAGGCGCACAGCAGCACCGGCTCACCGGCTGCCCATCGGCACCGCCACCCTGGCCAAGGCCTTTGCCCAGCGCATGCCCAATGCGCTGATGCTGGAAAACGCGATTGCCGATGTGGAGGATGCCGTCATGCCGGCCGGGCGCTGGCTGCCTGCAGGCGCCAGCCTGCTGCAAACGACAGACCCGCTGCTGCGGCAACTGATCCATGGTGCCACGGCCGACCCGCAAGCCACACAGGCCTCACGCGATGCCATCGAGAACCTGTTCGAGCTGCTGGCGCGCCAGGCCCAGAAGCCGGGCCATGCCGATCCGCAGCTGCCGCAGACCCCCGAGCAAGCAGCCGCCCTGCTGATCGTGCGCGAGGCCATGCATCACTGGGGACTGGATACCCTGCAAGCAAGCGGTAACTAGCCATACCTGTGCGGCATAGCAGACAGAACGCTTTGCGGCTGCCTCCGGGCATCTTTCGGCGGCACACTCTCGGGATAAAAGTTTCAGACAGAAGGACAAGCATGAAACGCCGCAGTTTTACCCAATCCCTGATCAGCGCCGCAGCGGGGGCTGTCCTGCTGAGCGGATTTGCCGCCACCGCCCAGGCCGAAGGCCTGTCCAACCGCCCCATCCGCATCGTCGTTCCCTTTGGCGCCGGCGGCGTGGCCGATGTGACGGCCCGTGTCGTAGCCCAACAGTTGTCCACCCAGCTCGGCCAGCCCGTGGTCATCGACAACAAGCCCAGCGCGGGCGGTATCGTGGCGGCCGACACCGTGGCCAAGGCGGTGCCCGACGGCCATACGCTGTTTCTCATGTCCAACGGCAGCGCCGTCACGGTGAATCTGTTCAACGATCTGCCCTTCGACATGGTCAAGGACCTGACGCCCATCTCCACGCTGGGCTACTTTGACATCGGCGTCATCACCGATGCCAAATCGCCCTTCAAGAATTTGGGCGAGCTCGTGAGCTATGCCAAGGCCCATCCCGGCAAGCTGAATCTGGGCAGCATCAACGTGGGCAGCACCCAGCACCTGGCGGCCGAGCTGTTCAAGACCACGGCCGGCATCGATGCGCAGATCGTGCCCTTCAACGGCACGCCCGCCGTGGTGACCGCGCTGCGCGGCAGGCAGATCGATGCAGCCGTGGAAATTCTCACGCCCATCATGGGCCAGATCAATTCCAAGGCCGTGAACCTGCTCGCGGTGACGGGCGAGAAGCGCTCGCCGCTGCTGCCCAATGTGCCCACGGCCCAGGAATCCGGCGTCAAGGGCTTTGTGGCCTCGTCCTGGAATGCGCTGGCAGCCCCCTCCAAGACGCCCGCCCCCGTGATCGCGCGCCTGAACAAGGAAATCAACGCCGCCGTCAACAACCCCGAGGTCGCCAAAAAGCTGCGCGAACTGAATGTGCAGGCCCAGGCCAGCACGCCCGAGCAGACCGCCAAGCTGCTGCAGTCGGAAATCAAGCGCTGGGGCGATGTCATCACCACGGCCAAGATTGCTAAACAGTAAGCTCCCCCTGTGGCGCTGGCGCGCCTTCCCCCTCTCTGGTGCTTCGCACCGGAAGGGGACGACAGCCTCGCTGCGCGGCGGCGCTTGCTCGCTGTCTCTTTGCGGACCGCGCCAGTTTTTCAGGGCGTTGACAGAGGCTGCGGCCGCTGCCCTACGGTGTCTGCGAGCAGATCTATGGCGCTGGCGCGCCTTCCCCCTCTCTGTTGCTTCGCACCGGAAGGGGACGACAGCCTCGCTGCGCGGCGGCGAGGGCCGCCCAGGTCTTGCTCGCTGTCACGCGCATGGAGCACGCCAGTTTTTGGCGGCTTGCGTTGAGCGAGGCTCGCGATGAAACAGATTTTTGCAGTGGCCTTTCAGGGCCTTTCTGTTTTTTGCTATCTTTAAAGTAGCTTATATCGCTTTACAGCATTTATTTTCAATACAAAATGAATCGTAAATGCATACTGATATTGCGAAATAAGCTCCTGAATTCAAAGCGGCTGTGGCTGATTTCCCACCGTACTCAGGGGAAGGTCATGAATTTCGCCCAGCAACCTCACCAGGCCCTGCGCCGATGAACGCACCATGGCCGCGCCACGCTCGGCCGTCGCGGCGGCGGAGTTGCCCACGGCTCCGGCCGGGTTGTAGTCCTCGATGGCCCAGCCCAGCTTGGCGCTGCGGCCATTGCCGATGAAGTGGTATTTGCCGGCCCGCAGCTCCGAGCTGGAGGCAAAGTTCTGCGCACGCTCCATATGCACGGTCTCGGGCGCCAGGTGCAGCAGCATCGAGGTCTCCACTTCGCCGCCGTGAATGCCGAAGCGATGCTCATGCGCGCAGAACTGCTGGTTGGCCGCATCGTCCACCAGCCCGAACCAGCTGGCGCTGTAGACCAGCAGGCCATGCCGGATGCGCAGCTCGCGCGCAACGATGTCCATCACGCTGACCTGGCCGCCATGACCGTTGAGCAGCAGCAGCTTCCTGATGCCGGCGCGCGCCACGCAGGCGCCCAGCTCCGTCCACAGTGCAATCAGCGTGGCCGGCTGCAGGCTCAAGGTGCCCGCATAGTTCGTATGCTCGACCGAAAAGCCGATGTTCTGCGGCGGCAGAAACAGCACCGGCAGCTCGGCTGGCAGTTGGGCCAGAGCGGCATCGATGACGCCCTCTATCAGGCAGGCATCCACCGACAGCGGCAGATGCGGCCCATGCTGCTCCACCGCCGCCACGGGCAGCACGGCCACGGTGTCTGCGGCCAGGCCATTGTTCTGGGCCTGGGCAAAGTCATGGGCCGAGGCCTGGGCCCAGAAGCGTGACGGCCAGCGGGGAAGCGCGCTTGCGGGAGTGGTCTGGGTATTGCTCATGGCCATCATCGTAGCTGCGCCAGCGCCCCGAAACCACCATATGCCCAGGATTCCGGGGCCACCGCCCGTCAACCGCAACCAGCCGACATGCCCCACAATGGGCCGATGCCTGAAGCCTCCGCCAGCGGGCCGCGCCAGAGTGCGCGCACCGCCAACTCCAAGCCCCAGACCCGCGACCTGACCCAGGGCCCGATTGCCAGCACCTTGCTGGTCTTTGCGCTGCCGATCCTCGCCGGAAATGTGCTGCAGTCGCTCAACGGCTCGGTGAATGCCATCTGGGTCGGTGGTCACCTGGGCGAGGCGGCGCTGACCGCCACCGCCAATGCCAACAATGTGATGTTCGCCCTGATCGGCGCGGTGTTCGGCATCAGCATGGCGACCAATATCCTGATCGCCCAGAGCATGGGCGCGAAAAACATCGCGCAGGCCAAACGCGTACTTGGCACCAGCGCGACGTTTTTTGGCGTCGTTTCGCTGCTGATCGCCGTGCTCGGCTGGCCGCTGTCGCGCCATCTCATGCAATGGATGAGCACGCCCGAGGCGGCTTTGCCGCTGGCCGAGGCCTATCTCAAGATCATCTTCCTGGCCATTCCGCTGCTGTTCATGTTCAGCTTTGTGACGGCGGCCCTGCGCGGCGCGGGAGACACCCGAACGCCGTTCTGGTTTCTGCTCGTCGTCGTGGTGCTGGACATGGCCCTCAACCCGCTGCTGATCTTTGGCTGGGGCCCCGTGCCACGCATGGGTATCCAGGGCTCGGCGGTCGCCACGCTGGTGGCCAATGGCGTGAGCTTTGCGGCCCTGCTGGGCTGGTTGCGTCTGCGCCGCCATCCCTTGTGGATCGGTCGCCGGCAGATGGGGCTGTTCAGGCCCGATCTGACGATTGTGCGCACTCTGGTGGTCAAGGGCCTGCCCATGGGCGTGCAGATCGTGATGATCTCTCTGGCCATGATCGCCATGATCTCCATGGTCAACGAGCACGGCGTGCAGACGGCATCCGCCTATAGCGCCGCGCTGCAGCTGTGGACCTATGTGCAGATGCCGGCCATGGCCATAGGTGCCGCCTGTTCATCCATGGCCGCGCAGAACGTGGGCGCAGGGCTCTGGAGGCGCGTTGGGGCCACGGCCTATGCGGGCATGCTGGGCAATCTTCTGCTGACCGGCAGCCTGATCGCGCTCATCGTGCTTCTGGACCGCCATGTCCTGGGCTGGTTTCTGCCCGGCGGCAGCCCCTCGCTGGAGGTGGCCCGCCACCTCAACCACATCGCCATCGGCTCCTTCCTCTTTTTCGGGGTGACCTTTGTCCTGGCCGGCGTGGTGCGCTCCACGGGGGCCGTGGTGGCACCGGTGCTCATTCTGGCAATTGCGATGTGGGGGATACGCGTTCCCGTGGCACGCTGGCTGCAACCCGTGATGGGCGTGGATGCCATCTGGTGGAGCTTTCCCATCAGCTCCGTCTGCTCCATGCTGATGATGCTGGCCTACTACCGCTGGGGCAACTGGCGCAAGGCGCGCATGCTGCCGGTCGCCGCCCAGCCCCCGGCACAGCCCGCAGGGACTCGGGAGCAAACGCCAGCTGCCGAGGAGCAGGAAACCCGGCACCCCATGGACAGCGATGCGCTGATGGCCCGGGCCGACCCCTGCGAGCGCATCGCCATCCCGGCCGAAGTGGGGGGCCAGCCGCCCAGCAATGTGGCCACCCTGGCCACGGATGCAGGGGTGGCACCGCGCGGCGCTAACCCAGGGTGATGCCCGTTTCCTTGACGACGCGCTTCCAGCGCTCGTGGTCGGCGGCAATAAGCCGCCCGAACTCCTGGGGCGTGCTGCGTCGCGGCAGGTAGTTGTAGCCGGCGAGCCTGGCCAGGACATCCGGCATCTGCATGATCCTGTCCATCTGCTGGGCCAGATAGCCCACGATCTCCTGCGGTGTGCCCCTGGGTGCCAGAAGACCCGACCAGGAGCTGAAGTCCATGCCCATGACGCCCAGCTCGCGCAGCGTGGGTACCTGCACAAAGGCCGGGGCACGCTGGGGCAGCAGCACGGCCAGGGCCTTGACCTTGCCGGCGCGAATCATTTCCACCGAGGTGAAGGAATCGAACGAGAAGTCCACCTCGCCCGCCACCACGGCCTGCATCTGCGCGCCCGTGCCCTTGTACTGGGCATTGACGATGCCGGGCACCTCGACCACCTTCTTGAACTGCTCGGTGATCAGCGAGATCATGCTGCTGCCCGAGGAGGCGCTCAGCGGCCGGCCCTGCTTCGCCATGGCGATCAGCTCCTGCATGCTGTTGACGGGCAGGTCCTTGCGCGCAATCACCACAAAGCCCACATCGCACAGATGACTGATGGGCTCGAAGCTGGCCAGCGCCTCGTAGCCGGTCCTGTAGAGCACGGGGCTGAGGGTCTGCGCTCCGGCGGTGTTCAGCAGCAGGGTATAGCCGTCGGGGGCGGCGCGGGCCGCCAGCTCGGTGCCAATGACACCGTTGGCCCCCCCTTGTTGTCCACCACAAAGGACTGGCCCGTGATTTCGCCGAGCTTTTGCAGGGCCAGCCTCGCCACCACGTCCGTGGTGCCTCCGGCCGGAAACGGCACGATGACCCGAACCGACTTGTCCGGATAGCCGGGCGCAGCGTCCGCATGCCAGGGCAGCGCGGTGGCCGCACAGGCCGCCGAGGTGGCAAGAAAGCGGCGGCGCGAAGTATTCACCATAATGCTTGTCTCCTGTGATTGCCCGGTAACGGACTCCTGCGACCGGCTAGCGGGCTGTTTGAGCCTTGTCGGCCGGGCCATGATGGAGTCCGCCTGCGCCGGCTGTCCAATACCATGCGCCTATGCAAGCATTGGTTTTGCCAATCGGCCGCCCCCGCGCAGGGAACCAAAACACCGCCACAGACTCCCACCGTCCGCCATGTCTTCTCAAGCCCATTCCCCGACCGCCGGACCCCACAGCCTCTCGCAGCGTCTATCACTCTGGCTGATGCTAGCGCTCGCCGTCTGGGCCTGTGCCTTCTCCACCGGTGCCGGCGCGCAGATCCTGCTCAAGAATGCGGCTTCGGGTGGCGCCACCGTGCAGACGCCGCGCGTGCAGGCCGAGCTGGTGGCCCAGGCCCCCGAGGGCATCGCCGCCGGGCAGGTCTTCTGGCTGGGGTTGAAGATCACCCACCAGCCCGAATGGCATACCTACTGGAAAAATGCCGGCGATTCGGGCCTGCCCACGGTGCTGCAGTGGCAGCTGCCCCCGGGCCTGGAGGCTGGCCCCATCGCCTGGCCGCTGCCTCATGCACTGCGCGTAGGGCCCCTGGTCAACTATGGCTATGAGGACACGGTGCTGCTGCCCGTGCCCGTCAAGGTCAGCCCCGACTTCAAGGCCCCGGCGTCGGGCATGGTGGAGGTGGCACTGACGGCCGAGTGGCTGGTCTGCCGCGTGGAATGCATTCCCGAATCAGGCAACTTCCGCCTGAAGATTCCCGTGCAGGGCAGCACAGCCCCCCACAGCCAGGCCTTTGCGCTGGCCCAGGCCGGCCAGCCATGGGCGCTGAGCCAGGGCGGACAGGCCATTGTGGTGGAAGGCAAGGTCGAAGGTGCCAGCCTGCCCGACGACCGCGTGACGCTGCGTATCCCCGGACTGCCCGCCGGCCTCAGGGGCAAGACACTGGAGTTCTATCCCGAGAATTCCGACACCTTCAAGCATGCGGCGGCGTCGGGCAAGGACTGGACACAGCGCTGGGACGGCGATGTCTGGGTGGGCGAGAACATGCCGCTGTCCGATATGCGCGGCGACACCGCGACGCAGCTGGCCGTGGTGCTGGCCCTCCCGACCGCCGAGCGCACCGCTGCGCTGGAGCGGGGTGAAAGCGCTGGCTGGCGCAGCGAGCTGGCCGTGCAGGGCCGCTGGCGCGCTCCCGCGCTCGCAGGCGTTTCTCCGGCCCTGGCCGCAGCGCTGGAAGCCAACAAGACCGCTTCACAGACCGTACCTGCGGGCAATACGGCCAGTGCAGGCAGCCTCTGGGCGGCCCTGCTGGGCGGCCTGATCGGCGGCCTGATCCTCAACCTCATGCCCTGCGTGTTTCCCGTGCTGGCCATCAAGGTACTGGGGTTTTCAGGTCATGGCCAGAGCCGCCATGCCCGGAAACTGGGGGGACTGGCCTACACGGCGGGCGTGGTGCTGTCCTTTGTGGCACTCGGCGCACTGCTGCTGGGCCTGCGCGCAGCCGGCCAGCAGCTGGGCTGGGGCTTCCAGCTGCAGTCGCCCGTGGTGGTCTCGCTGCTGGCGGCGCTGTTCACCGTGCTGGGACTGAATCTGGCCGGGCTGTTCGAGTTCGGCAGTCTGCTGCCCAGCCGCATTGCCAGCGCCCAGGCGCGCAACCCGATTCTGGACTCCTTTCTCTCCGGCGTGCTGGCCGTGGCCATTGCCTCGCCGTGCACGGCCCCCTTCATGGGGGCCTCGCTGGGCTTTGCCATCGATATGCCTGCGGCGCAGGCGCTGACGGTGTTTGCAGCGCTCGGCACGGGCATGGCCCTGCCCTACCTGCTGGCCAGCTTCGTGCCCGCCGTCGTGGGCTGGCTGCCCCGCCCCGGCCCCTGGATGCAGACCTTCCGCCACGCCATGGCCTTCCCCATGTTTGCCACTGTGGTCTGGCTGGTCTGGGTATTGGGCCACCAGGGCGGCATGGATGCCGCCGCGGCACTGCTGGCCCTGCTGCTGGTGCTGGCCGCGCTGATCTGGGCCCTGGGCCTGCGCGGCAAGAGCCGCATGAGCCTCGGTGCCATCGCCTTGCTGCTGGCCATTGGCGTGGCCTGCTACGCACTGCCGCTGATCAAGGCCGAGCCTGTGGATCAGGTCAGGGCACAGGCCGGCGAACGCTGGCAACCCTGGTCGGCAGACAAGGTTCAGTCTGCCCAGACCTCGGGCCAGCCGGTGTTTGTGGACTTCACGGCCGCCTGGTGCGTGACCTGCCAGGTCAACAAGCGCACCACGCTGAGCAATGCCGAGGTGCTGGCAGCTTTCGAGCAGCACAAGGTGCAGCTGCTGCGCGCCGACTGGACGCGCCAGGATCCGGCCATCACCCAGGCACTGCAATCACTGGGACGCAGCGGCGTCCCCGTCTATGTGCTTTACCTGCCCGGCAAGCCGCCGGTGGTGATGAGCGAGCTGCTCTCCAAGAGCGAAGTGCTGGACGCGCTCCAACAGATCTAGGCCGCCCCTGTGTGCCGGGCGCTGCGCCCCCTCATGCCTGTTGCAGATCCTCATGCAGGCAGAGGTAATTGCCTTCCGTGTCCTTGAACCAGGCGGCTTTCTCGGCCCCCAGCACGCAGACATGGTCGACGGTCTTGAAATCGGGAAAGTCATAGTCTTCAAACACCACGCCCCGGTTTTTCAGTTCCCGAATGCTCGCGGCGATATCGGACACCTGGAAGCTGATGGCCGTGTGCTCGGCCTTGGTGCCGCCTGGTCTGGGAAACAGGGCCAGGGCGCTGCCGCCCACCCGATAGACAAATTTCCCGTCGGGTCGCAACTCACCGGGCTGCAGACCCAGGCATTCCTCGTAGAAAGCGCGAGCCCGCGCCAGATCCATGACCGGCAGCATCGTCGTCACAGCAGATTGGCTCAGCATAAGAACTCCTTTGCCCAGTGCCCCGAGTCGAGCAGACCAAGCTTAGTCCCGGGGGCCGGCAGAAGCCAGAGTCGGCGGGTTTCATGAACCTGGCGCAATCAACTTTACGACTCGGCACACACCGGCCTTGCCCTGTCAAACCGGCGGGTTCTGGTCTGGCTTCGATTCGCGCTGGAACGCGACTCCAAGCAGGAGCCCAGCACCTATGGCACAAAGCGGACAAACGCTCTAGACTGGAACTGCCCACAAGCCAGGCGCAACCGCAGTTTCCAGCCTTTGCCAGCCTTGCCCCGTTGACTGCTGCGGACAGCCTGAACTGCACAGGAGGTGAGCCATGCATGCCAACCTTATCCACCAGCCGTCTCACAAACGCCTTTGCCTGTGGCGTGCACTGGCGCTGGCCAGCCTGGCCATCGCCGGCCTGGCCCTGCCCTTTGCCTGGGACGTCCTGGCCAGCATCAACAGCATGCCCAAGATGCACTGGCTGCAACAGGTCCTGGCGCAGGTGCCGGCCTTCAGCTGGCTGATGATGTTCGTCTGGGGCGGAGCCATCCCGCTGGTCCTGCTCAAGAACATGGACCAGACACCTTCGCACAAGCTGCGCACCACGGTGGTGATGCTGGTCCTGATGTGGATCGCCGTCACCTGGTATGTGCACATGCCTGCCAGCAACCAGTGTTCCGCTGTCTATGTATCCTGGGAATGGGCCTGCTCGGTTCTCCAGTGGGGCTACAGCATGAGCCTGGTGCTGTCCATTGCGGCCTACGCCTTCCTCATGCTGGGCCTGATGGTCACGGCGCTGGGCCTGTTTGCCGAAGGCCTGGAAGATGAGCCCAGCCACGCCGCGTAGCCAGCGCGGCCATGCAAAAAGCCTGCGACACCGGCCGCAGGCTTTTTGCTGCCTGCTCCCGCCTCAGGCCTTCATGCGTCCGAACAGCCGGCGATAGCGAGAAGGCAGGTCCTGCATGCGCATCATGATGGGCAGATCGGCAGTATTGAAGTCACTGTCCCAGGCCGGAGCTCCCAGCACCTTGGCGCCGGCACGCAGGTAGCCCTGGATCAGCGCCGGCGGCTCGACCTTCAGCGCATCCGCCGAGACATTGCTGATGCATGCCAGCTCCTCGGGCAAGGCCACCCGCGGGCGCACCTGCAACTCGGACTCTGCCAGATGGCTCTGGCGCAGCTGCTGCCAGATGCGTGCCGGGCCTTCGCCATGGGCCAGACCAGGGTACTGCATGGGAATGCTGGCGCAGCCCACCATGGCCTCCAGCTGGTTGCGCTGCATGAATTCGGCCAGTGCGCCCCAGAGCGCGAGGATCACTCCGCCCTGGCGATGCTCTGCATGCACGCAGCTGCGCCCCAGCTCGACCATCCGCGAACGCCAGGCATTGATGGGCGAGAGATCGAACTCCTGATCGCTGTACAGCCCGCCGGCACGCCGGGCCTGGGCAGGGGTCAGCAAGCGATAGGTGCCAATCACCTTGTTCTGTTCTTCATCGCAGACCATCAGATGCTCGCAGAAGTCGTCAAAGGCGTCGATGTCGTGACCCGCCACGGGCGTCTGCAGCACGGCCCCCATTTCCTCGGCAAAGATCTGGTAGCGCAGGCGCTGAGCCTGTCTGACCTCGTCCAGATGACGGGCCCAGCGCACCTGCAGGCGCAAGGCGGGCGCTGCAGCGTGTGCGGGACTGGCGGGGCGATGGGAAAGCGAGGGAGCCGATGACGGTGTCGTCGCGATGCTCTGGCCCTTCAGCGCATCAAGAATCTCGGGATGCCTCATGTCTGCTTTCCTCTCGGTGTTGGACGCAGTTGGCGGCCTGCCTGTGCCACGCGGTGTGTCTGCGTGCCGTCATTGTGGAAAACGCAGATGAATCCGGCGCGACACTTGGATGACGGTTGCATGACATGTCGTGGCAGCCGCCATCCCTGCACAGAGAGCTGAATTGCTGCTCGGGATTGTGGTGAATGGGAAAGCCGGAGTGGGCGACAATCAGCGCATGAGTTTCGCCCCCCTGACCAATGACACCTTCCTGCGCGCATGCCGTCGCCAGGCTACTGACTACACGCCCCTGTGGCTGATGCGCCAGGCGGGACGCTACCTGCCTGAATACAAGGCCACCCGTGCCAAGGCCGGCAGCTTCATGGGTCTGGCGACCAACGTGGACTACGCCACCGAGGTGACCCTGCAGCCGCTGGATCGCTTCCCTCTGGACGCCGCCATCCTGTTCAGCGACATCCTGACCGTGCCCGACGCCATGGGCCTGGGACTGTCGTTCGCCGAAGGCGAAGGCCCGCGCTTCGCCAAGGTGGTGCGCGACGAAGCCGCCGTGGCCGAGCTGGCCGTACCCGACATGGACAAGCTGCGCTATGTGTTTGACGCGGTCACCAATATCCGCAAGGAGCTCAGGGGCCGAGTGCCCCTGATCGGCTTCTCGGGCAGCCCCTGGACACTGGCCTGCTACATGACCGAGGGCAAGGGCAGCGACGACTACCGTACCGTCAAGTCGCTGATGTACTCGCGCCCCGACCTGATGCACCGCATCCTGGAGGTCAACGCCGACAGCGTGGCCGCCTACCTGAACGCCCAGATCGATGCCGGCGCCCAGGCCGTGATGATTTTCGACAGCTGGGGCGGTGTGCTGGCCGACGGCGCCTTCCAGGAGTTCAGCCTGGCCTATACCAGGCGCGTGCTGTCACGGCTCAAGCGCACCGGTGTGGACGGCACCGATGTGCCCCGCATCGTCTTCACCAAGGGCGGGGGCATCTGGCTGGCCGACATGAAGGACATCGACTGCGAAGTACTGGGTCTGGACTGGACGGCCAATCTGGGCAAGGCTCGTGCCATCGTGGGCGGCGAGGTCGGCGGCCCCGGCAAGGCGCTGCAGGGCAATATCGACCCCAATGTGCTGTTTGCCGCGCCAGAACAGGTCGCCGCCCAGGCCCGTGCCGTTCTGGACAGTTTCGGCAAGCCGCATACCGACACCGGCACCACAGGCCCCACCCACATCTTCAATCTGGGGCATGGCATCAGCCAGTTCACCCCGCCCGAACATGTGGCCGCCTTGGTCGAGGCAGTGCACACGCACTCGCGCCTGCAGCGCGCGCAGGGCTGATACCAGCGGCAGCAATCGCCTTCCTGGGCATTGCTGCCGCACCAAGAGGCCGTATCGCCCAAGCAGATCAAGTGGTTATTCGACGACAATCCTTGGCTCGCGACCCACAAGAATCGTAGCAAGTCATTGATTCATAAGCAATAAGCGGCAAAAACCCCAAAATATGGCGCCAACCGTGTTTGGCGCTTTTTTATTTTTTCACTGGCGCCGACCTCGATTGAAGGAAGTTATCCACATGTGGATGATCCGAGGAGGCATCAGGTCTCGCGGCTGCTTGCATTACTGCTATTTTTTTGAGAAGTTAAGGACTTTGCACCATGGTTTGCGCGCAGTTAAGTTTAGGGAGCTTCTCGGTTGACAGTGCCTCATCACCTGATTTATGCACAGATCTGGCGAAGCAGACTCCGCCGGCACATCCCTGCCGGCCGATCCTCCCGAAGCGCCAAGATCTCCTATAAGTATTTGTTTTCCATATATTAATTACCCCAACCTCCAGGGTTCCTGAAGACTTCCGGATATGAACCGGACCGGCCTGCAGCATTGGCGCATATTTTTCCTCACAAAGTTATCCACAGAGCGCAAAGCCTTGGCAGGCCTCAAAATCTGCTATAGCTCTGAGGAACTGCTGACCCGGCAGCGCCTTCCCTCACTCCACCCCATGTCCCATATCGTTTACGTTGCCGTCCAGACACCTGCCCATAGCGCCGTAGGTGACCTGTTGAGCTACGGCAGCGCCACATCGCTGGAGCCTGGCACGCTGGTACGTGTTCCTCTGGGAAAAAGGGAATTGCTGGGCGTGGTCTGGGACACGCCCAGCGCCCCCGCCGCCATTCCCGACGGGGTGGAACTGCGAAGCATTGCAGGGCTGCTGCAAGGCATAGCGCCGATGAACCCGGCCTGGCGACGACTGGTGGCCTTTGCCGCTTACTATTACCAGCGCAGCCTGGGCGAGATCGCCGTCGCCGCACTGCCTCCCCAGCTGCGGGAGATGTCGCCCGAGCAGTTGGCACGGCGGCTGGCTCCGCCCAAGACACCGACCGGAAGGCGCAAGAAGTCGCAGGCCGCTGAGGCAGCACCGGCGTGCACCGAGACGGTGGCTCGCCCGCACGGCATCGACGGCGAGACGCCCTTGGTCGCACTCAGCACCGAGCAGTCCTCGGTTTTCGGGCAGATTGCGCAAAACCCCGGCCCGTTCCTGCTCTATGGCAGTACCGGCAGCGGCAAGACCGAGGTCTATCTGCGCGCCGTGCAAGCCATGCTGGATGCCAGACCCGAGGCGCAAGCCCTGGTGATGGTGCCAGAGATCAATCTCACGCCACAGCTGGAAGAGCGCTTCATCGCCCGTTTCGCCCCCCGGTATGGCAAGGAGGCCGTGGTCAGCATGCACAGCGGCATGACCAACCCGCAGCGGCTCAAGAGCTGGCTGGCCGCGCACACGGGACGCGCCCGCATCGTGCTCGGTACGCGCATGGCCATTTTTGCCAGCGTGCCGCAGCTGGCACTGATCGTGGTCGATGAAGAGCACGATGCCAGCTACAAGCAGCAGGAGGGCGCGCGCTACTCGGCACGCGATCTGGCCATCTGGCGCGGCCGCGATGCCGGGGCCAAGGTCATTCTGGGCAGCGCCACGCCATCGCTGGAGAGCTGGCATGCCTCCGACCCCGGAGTCGGCCGATACCTGCGCCTGCACATGCCCAGCCGCATCGGGGTGGACGGCACAGGAGCAGCCGGTCAGCCCAGGGTGAGACTGGTAGACATGGGCCAGCAACCCAGGCGCGCCGTGTTCTCGCCACCGCTGATCGAGGCCATTACCGGGCGCATCAAGCGCGGCGAGCAAAGCCTGATACTGCTCAACCGCCGCGGCTTTGCTCCCGTGCTGTTCTGCGCCGACTGCAGCTGGAAAAGCGACTGCCCCCACTGCAGCGCCCACCAGGTCTTTCACAAGGCCGACCGCACGCTGCGCTGCCACCACTGCGGCTTTACCCAGCGTGTGCCGTTTGCCTGCCCCAGCTGCGGCAACCCCGACATCCTGCCCCTGGGCAAGGGCACGGAGCAGCTGCAGGAAGAGCTGGAGCGACTGCTGCGCAATGTGCAGCGCCCCGACGGCAATCCCGCCCGCGTGGCGCGCATCGACGCCGACACCACCAAGGCCAAGGGCAGCCTCGAGGAGCAACTGGCCCAGGTACATGCCGGCGATGTGGATGTGCTGGTCGGTACCCAGATGGTGGCCAAGGGCCATGACTTTCGGCGCATCACGCTGGTGGCCGCCGTACAACCCGACAGCGCGCTCTACTCCAGCGACTACCGCGCTCCGGAACGGCTGTTCTGCCTGCTGATGCAGGCCGCCGGACGCGCCGGGCGGGATGCGCAATATGTAAAGGCGCAGGGCAGCCACCCGGAGATGTGGATCCAGACCCACGACCCTCAAAATGCCGTCTATGCCGCACTGCGCAAGCATGACTACCCGGCGTTTGCCAGACAGCAGCTCAAGGAACGCCTGGACGCCGGCATGCCGCCCTACGCCTTCCAGGCCATCGTCCGGGCCGATGCGCGCACCCAGGAGGCCGCCCAGGCCTTTCTGAGTGCCGCCACCCAGGTCGCCAGAGAGGCCCGCCTGCCTTACCTGGACGAGGTATTCATCTATCCGCCCATCCCCATGGCGGTGCAGCGCGTGGCCAATGTGGAGCGTGCGCAGATGCTGCTGGAAGCCGGCAACCGCAGCGCGTTGCTGCGCTTTCTGAATGCCTGGCAACAGTACCTGCACTGGCTGCGCGGTCTGCCTGAACACAGGCCGCTGGTGCGCTGGCTGGTGGATGTGGATCCGCTCAGCATCTAAAGCCGTCAGAAGCATAAGGGTTTTAAGTCTTCAACCCTTTACCCATAAGCGCTGACAGCTATCAATTTATATAAACCGCAGCTGCCTGGCAAATCCATCGGGATTTGCGCGAATGGGCAAAACGGCATGGCTATTGCATGGTGTGAGGCTCGGCTCCACAAGAGGCCGTTTCATTCAATCACGGAGCACTACTTCATGCAAAAACAAGTCTTCCGCCAGTCCTTGCTGGCCGCCACCATCGCCGTTCTGGGCATTTTCTCCGCCCCCGGCGCAGCCCTGGCGCAGGATGCGTCGCCGGCGGCCGCCCAGGCGGCCCAGGCTCAGACGGCCAAGCCCAATGTGGTGGTGCTGGCCACGGGCGGCACGATAGCGGGTGCAGGTGCCTCGACCGTCAACAGCGCCACCTACACGGCCGCCAAGGTCCCTGTGGACAAGCTCCTGGCCGGCCTGCCCGAGCTGACCCAGATCGCCAACGTGCGCGGCGAGCAGGTGTTCCAGATCGCTTCCGAGAGCTTCACCAACGACAACCTGCTGACCCTGGCCAAGCGCGTCTCGCAACTGTCCAAGCAGTCGGATGTGGATGGCATCGTCATCACGCACGGCACGGACACGCTGGCCGAGACCGCCTACTTCCTGAGCCTGACCGTGCACACCGACAAGCCCATTGCCGTGGTCGGCAGCATGCGACCGGGCACGGCCCTGTCCGCCGATGGCGCGCTGAACCTGGTCAACGCCGTCAGTGTGGCGGGCTCCAAGGACGCCAGGGGCAAGGGCGTCTTCGTCACCATGAATGACGAGATCAACACCGCCCGCGATGTGAACAAGGACATCAACATCCAGACCGCTGCCTTCAAGAGCCAGTGGGGTCCGCTGGGCATGGTGGTCGAGGGCAAGAACTACTGGTTCCGCGCCCCCGTCAAGCGCCACACCATGAACTCCGAGTTCAATATCGACAACATCGACAAGCTGCCTCAGGTAGACATCGTCTATGCCTATGGCAGCGTCCAGCCCACGGCCGTGAACGCCCTGGTGGATGCCGGCGCAAAGGCCATCATCCATGCCGGCACCGGCAATGGCTCGGTCGCAGACCGCATGGTCAAGCCGCTGCAGGATGCACGTGGCAAGGGCGTGCTCATCGTGCGTTCTGCACGCGTGCCGTACGGCTTTGTGCTGCGCAACGCCGAGCAACCCGACGACAAGTACGACTGGGTGGTCGCCCACGACATGCGCCCCGAAAAAGCACGCCTGCTGACCATGCTGGCGCTGACCAAGGGCGCCAACACCAAGGATTTGCAGCGGATGTTCTGGGAGTATTGAACACGCCCCCTGAGGCGCTTCGCGCCGTCCCCCTCTCCCTTCGGAAGGGGGACGGCCCCCTAGGTGCGGGACGCCCCTTCCTCGGTGTCTCCTTGTTGGGGTGTGCCTGATTGGCGGCTTTGAGCCGAAACAGCGGCTTGCGCTGACTGGTCTTGCGCAAGCCGCTCTTGTTTTCGCTAGGTCATCAGGGCCACAGCGGCAGAGAAGGTCAGGAAAGCCAGACTGGTGGAGACCAGAATGATTCTGGCGATGCGACCGCTGTGGGCGCCGTAGCGCTCGGTCAGCAGCGAGACATTGCTGGCGGAAGGCAGGGCTGCCAGCAGCACCAGCACCACCAGGGTTTCGTGCCGGAGCGGTAAGCCCATGGCGATCGCCGCCAGTCCGACGGACCAGACCAGCAGCGGATGGACGACCAGCTTGGCCAGTGCGATCGGCACATAGTCCCTCGCAGCCACGCGTTCGTGGCTGTTCATCTGCGAGCGCGCCAGCACGGCCCCGATGGTGAACAGGGCCACCGGCGAAGCCGCTGCGGCCAGCATGGCCACGGTCTTGTCCACGGGGCCGGGCAATACCCAGCCCATGGCCGACGCCAGACCGCCCAGCAGAATCGACCAGGGCATGGGATTGGCAGCCATGCCCCTGAGCGAATTGCGCACCGCCGGCCAGACGCCTTGCCCCCCCGCCGGATCGAGCCGGGACAGCGCAATGCAGGCCGAGGTGGTGACGACCATGTCGATGGCCATGGTCACGATCACCGGCCCGGCGCTGTGTGCGCCCAGCAGTGCCGCCAGCATGGGCACGCCCATGAAGCCGGTGTTGGGAAATGCGGCCACCAGGGCGCCGAACGCGGCATCGCTCCAGCCCAGGCGTCGGCGCGTCAACAGCACGGTCACGCCCACCATCACCGCCGCACAGACCAGATAGACCACAGAGACGTTGATGTCGAGCAGCTGATGAATCGGTGTCTGCGCGCCGAAGCGGTACAACATGCAGGGCAGCGCGAAGTACAGTACGAACGCATTGAGGCCCGCAATCGCCGACTGGGGCAGAATGCCGCGCCAGGTGGCGGCAAAGCCGCAAGCCACCAGTGCAAAGAAGGGAAAGGTGATGAGTAAAACGGACAGCACCGACAAATTGTGACAGCGCCACGCCGTTCCCCTCTCGGGGCCTTCGATGAAAGTTTTTCAGTGCAGACCTGCCCGAAAACAAAGCCTGCGCAAGGCAGGCTCCGGGGACAGGTGCCAGGACAGCACCTCAGAGCTTGAGCTCCTTTTCCACATCGGCAGTCTTGCGGCGCGCCAGCGCCAGGTTGGCGCGGGCCTTGTCCAGCACCAGGTAGAAAAACACGCCGTCATTGGCGGCCACAGGACGGATGATGTGATATTGCTTGCCCAGGGTGATCAGGATATCGTCGATCTGGTCGTTGAGATTGAGCATGCGCATGGTCTTGACCTTGGCGCGCACGACCTCGGTGTTGCCGGCCGCAGCCAGCTCCATATCCACGCCACCTCCGGCGCTGCCCATCAGCATGCCGCTGGCGCTGTCCACCAGAGCGCCACAGACGGCGCCGTCGGTGGTCATCAAAGCATTCAGACAATCCTGGATAGAGGCCATAAATCCACCTTTTTGAAAGAACAAGACAAGGAACCCGTGCGCCCGCAGGCGCACTCGCTCGGACTCAGAACGCCTGCCCACCTGCGGTCAAGGCGGCAGGTACCCTGTGGCAACCTCGCCGGCCGCCCAGAGCGCGCGACCCAGCAAGGCGTTCTGATCGACCACCAGACAGAGAACGGCCGGAAAGGTGCCATTCACCGCCTGGAAGACCACCGTGCCTGACTCCGTCTCGAAGGTCAGGCGCCTGCAATCCCGGTGACCGATTTCGTTGGCCACGGCCCTGGCCATGGCCATCAGCGAGCCCGCCATGGCCGACAGCCGCTCGGTCGGCAACTCGCTGCGAATGCGCAGCGCAGCAATCTCGAAGCCATCAGGGGTACAGAGCAAGGCAATGTGGACGCCTGGAACCGGAGCAACCACGCGCGCCAGGATTTCCTGGCCTGCCTGTACCGCATGGGCCGGAATCACGAGGGAGGTGTGGGTATTCATAGGGTCTGACTTTGCAAGGACAGCAGCGATGCCAGCACGCTCAGGGCATCCAGCATCTGCTGGCGATCACGGGGATCGGCGTCGACCAGCGGGGTGATGCCATGGCCTTTGGCAACCAGCGCCGAGCTGAATGCCTCCAGCCCTGCTACGCTGGCGCTGCGACAGCTGAGAATCACCACCACAGGAGCCTGGTCCAGCGTCTCTATCCCGGTCAGCATCTCGCTGGCGTAATCCGCCGCGCCCGCATCGTTGACGTCCACCATCAGCAGCACGCCCACCGATGCCGAGAGCACCCAGCGGCGCACGAAATCGAAACGGTCCTGGCCGGGACTGCCGACCAGTTGCAGCCGCTCGCCCGAACCCAGATCGATCTCGCCGAACTCCGCCCCGACCGTGGTGAACTCCTTGCCGTGCGCCGCCCTGTCCAGGTTGCGCACATCGCTGCCTGCCATGAACTGCCCGCACAGGCTGCGCAGCGCCGTGGTCTTGCCGATGCCCATCGGCCCCAGCAGACTCACCCTCAGCAGCCCCCTGCCGGGCTGCATGGGCACGAAAGATGTCATGTGCGTCCTCCCCGGCTGATCCAGCCCGTCAGTCTGCTGACCCATTGCAGGGTCACCGAAGCGGCGGGCTGCCTGGCGGTGCTTGATTTCCGAGTGCCAGCCAGCTCCCCGGCGCCAGGCAGACTGCAGCGCAGGACGGGCTGAAGCTGAGGCAGGGACAGCAGGGTCGATAGCTGCGGCATCTCGATGCCGGCGTGCTCCGCCAGCGATCTGGCGTCGATCGGCCCGCGCGCGAGCAGCGCCAGCACGCGCAGGTTCTGTGCGCTGTTGGCGCTGCCAGGCAAGGCGACCCAGGACTTGATCTGAAAGCGGTGCGGACAGTCCACCCCCTGCTGCTGAAGCTCCTGAAGGGCACGCTGCAGCGACAGAGGCGCATCGGTCCTGTGCCTGGCTCTCCAGTCCATGAGAAAGACCGCTGCGCGATCGAGCATGTCGATGAGGTCGGACAGGGTGAATTCCGCGTCCAGATGTACGGCCCAGCCCTGGGAAGAGCGTCCCAGCGGCTGCATGGCCGGCTCGCCGCCGAGATAGACCACGCAAGGGGCTCTCGCCTCTGCTCCGGCAAGCAAGGTCTCCAGTCCTTCGATCACCAGCACTTCGGCCGCGTGGCATGGAACCTGTCGCCATGCGGAAAGTGACTGCCGCGCCGCCACGGCGAAAAGCGCCTCGAAGCGCTGCTGCACGGCAGGCGTGCAAAGCTCTGCGGCCAGGCTCACTTCACCGATGGTTCTCGCCATGCACAGCACCCTGACGGTTGAGGAAAGGCAATGAATCCCTTCTGCCATCGAGAATTCGCTGGCGCTATCGGGATCAGGGCCGGAGTTGATGCAATCTTCGCGCTACACAACTAACACCTTCTTACATTAATTATTCAGGCAACCCAGACGCACACGTGTAGGCGAAACGCTCACGGAATCCCTGTTTTTTGTCAGTTGTGAGGACTGTCCTCGGGGTTCTTCACAGTGAAGCGGTATGCTCCCAGTCCTTGTTTTTGATGATGGGTCACTCTGCGTCATGTCTGCTGGTCTCAACCTCGCTCAGCTCCAGGCCGTGCATTACACCGACGGTCCATGCCTTGTTCTGGCAGGTGCCGGCTCGGGCAAGACCCGCGTGATTACGCACAAGATAGGCCGCCTGATCGAAACCGGTCTGGCACCACGCCGCATTGCCGCCATCACCTTCACCAACAAGGCCGCCGCCGAAATGCGCGAGCGCGCCGCAGGCCTGATAGGCCGCCAGGCCAAGGACGTGCTGATCTGTACCTTCCACTCGCTGGGCGTGCGCATGGTGCGCGAGGACGGCCACATTCTGGGGCTCAAGCCCCAGTTCAGCATTCTGGATACCGACGACGTCACCGGCATCCTCAAGGACTGCGCGGGTGGCACCACCGATGTGGCGACGGCCCGCCAGTGGCAATGGACCATCAGCGGCTGGAAGAACCAGGGCTGGGACAGCCGCAAGGCCCTGGCCATGGCACAGGATGACAACGAGCGCAGCATCGCTCTCATCATGCAGCGCTATGAAGAGCGGCTGACCGCCTACCAGAGCGTGGACTTCGACGACTTGATCGGCATGCCCATGCGCCTGCTGCGCGGCCACCCCGAAGTGCGTGAGAAATGGCAACGCCTGCTGGGCCACGTGCTGGTGGACGAGTACCAGGACACCAATGCCACGCAATACGAGCTGCTGAAATTCCTGGTGGGCGAGCGCGCCCACTTCACGGCCGTAGGAGACGACGATCAGTCGATCTACGGCTGGCGCGGTGCCACGCTGGACAATCTCAGAAAGCTGCCCGTGGACTTTCCGCAGCTCAAGGTCATCAAACTGGAGCAGAACTACCGCTCCACCAGCGCCATCTTGCGCGCCGCCAACAATGTGATCGGACCCAACCCCAAGCTGTTTCCCAAGACGCTGTTTTCGGAGCTCGGCGAGGGCGAACCCGTGCGCATCGTCGACTGCGATACCGAAGAACACGAGGCCGAGCGTGCCGTGGCCCGCATCCAGAGTCTGCGCGCCACCCTGAACCCGCAGCCCGCGTGGAAGGACTTTGCCATCCTCTATCGCGCCAACCACCAGGCCAAGCCTTTCGAAAAGGCCCTGCGCAAGGCCAACATCCCCTACAAGGTCTCCGGCGGTACCAGCTTTTTCGACCGCGCCGAGATCAAGGACCTCTGCGCCTGGTTCCGCCTCTGGATCAACAACGACGACGATCCGGCCTTTCTGCGCTCCATCGGCACGCCCAGGCGCGGCATCGGTCACACCACGCTGGGCAAGCTCGGGGAGTTCTCCGCTGCGCACAAGCTCAGCATGTTCGGCTCGCTGTTCAATGCGATGCTCCCGGAGGCGCTGCCGCGCAAGGCCTTCGAAAGCCTGCTGGAATTCGGCCGCTACATCAACGACCTGGAATACCGCGCCCGCCACACCCTGGGCTTTGAAGCCTCGCGCAGCTTTCTGATCGACTGGCTCCAGGAAATTGGCTACGAACAGTATCTCTATGACAGCGAAGACAGCGAATCCGTCGCCGCCGCGCGCTGGAGCAATGTGCTGGAGTTCTGCGACTGGATGGCCCAGCGTGCCGGCGGCCAGATCGAAGATGCCGCAGGTGCCGGCACCGGCACCCAGACCGAGGTCAAGAGCCTGCTGGAGGTCTCGCAGAACATCGCCCTGCTCTCCACCATCAGCGAGCGGGAGAAGGAGCAGGACATGGTCGTGCTCTCCACACTGCATGCCTCCAAGGGACTGGAATGGCCCCATGTCATGCAGGTCGGCGTGACCGAGGGCATGCTGCCGTTCAAGCTCGACGATGACGACGGCAAACAGCAAAAGGTCAGCGATGAAACGGCAGCGCGGCTGCAGGAAGAGCGCCGCCTGATGTATGTGGGCATCACCCGTGCCCAGCGCACGCTGGCCGTGAGCTGGACCAAGCGCCGCAAAAAAGGCCGCGAAATGGTGGCCTGCCAGCCCAGCCGTTTCATCAAGGAGATGGGCCTCGATGCGGCCACGGCCAGGGAAGACCCGCGCGAGAAGCTGCGCAAGCTGCGCGAGGAATTTGCCGCACGCAAGAACCAGGCGGCGCCGGGCGCCGCTCACTGAAGACCCGAGATGACTTCAAGAACTCTTATTTTCATCGCAGCAAGCGCTTTTTGCTTCAACGCGTTTGCCCAGATCGACTCGAGATCGGCCAGCACCTGCCCGCCAGATTGGCAGATGAGCGACCGGCAGCTGCAAGGGGAGTGGACAGCCTCCGTGGCCGGCGGCGAGGAAACCGCCCGCATGGTGCTGGGCCCGCATCCGGACTGGGAAGGCAATGTCAAGGGCCGCATCAGCCGCCCGGGCAGCAGCCATCCCATGGTAGGCGACGTGAACGAGGGCACGGTCACGCTCGAAGAAAGCGCAGACGGCTCACGCATCACCGGAACCTGGCTGGGCGAGGTGGTCGATGGCAGCTGCGGTACAGAAATTCACGGCAATTACCAGGAGGGCGAAAATGCTCCGCCACGCGCGTTCATCATGCGCAAGGCCCGGCCCTGAACAGGGCTGGGCCTTGCCAACCGCAGGCTGCCTGCGCATCGATTGATCCCATGAGTATCCGCTTATTCACCCCGCTCCCCCTGAGCCTGAGCATAGGCCTGACGCTGGTCGGCGGCCTGAAGCCAGCCGCCGCAGGCAGCGCGGAATTGCCGCCCCCCGAAAGCTGGCAACAATGCGCTGCCACCACCAGCAACTCCGACCGACTGGCCTGCTTTGATGCCTGGGCGCTGCAGCAACGCCCGGCCACGGCTCCACCTGCCACAGGATGGAGCGCGCCAGCGGCAGGCGCACAGGCGGCATCGACCTCCGGGTCGGCAAGCGGCACCTTGCCCGCCAGCACGGTCGCAGTAGCCGACAGCGGCCTGGGCCTCTCGCCCACCAACGGCGGCTGCCGCGACCCGCGCTACACCGAGGTTTCGCGCTACTACGAGCTGGAGCCTGGCACGGACTGCGGCACCTTCAACTTCCGTGGCTATCGTCCGATGTCGGTCTCCGTGGTCGTGGGCAACGAGGTCAATCAGCAACCCTATTCGCCCAGCCGCGGCCTGGCGACCGAGCAGCCTTACCAGAAGCACGAGATGCGACTGCAGCTCTCGGCACGCACCAAGATTGCTTCCGGCCTGCTGACCGGCCCCACCTCGTCGGGCAAGGATTCGCTGTGGTTCGGTTACACCCAGCAGTCCTACTGGCAGTTGTTCAACGGCGATATCTCGCGCCCCTTCCGCACCACCGACCACGAGCCCGAGGTCTTCTACGTCTACCCGACGGACGCCCAGCTGCCGCTCGGCTGGCGTTGGCGCTACTCGGGCATCGGCATCGCGCACCAATCGAACGGCCAGAGCAACCCGCTGTCGCGCAGCTGGAACCGATGGTATCTGATGACCGGCGCCGAGCTGGGCAACCGGTGGCAGCTGCATCTGAAAGCCTGGCAACGCATGAAGGAAAGTGCGCTTGAAGACGACAACCCCCGCATCCAGGACTACATTGGCCGCGGTGAAGTCAAGCTGGGCTGGAACGTCAACGAGCAGAACTACCTGGGCCTGACCGCACGCGGCTCGCTGGGCCAGGGCAAGGGTTCCGGACGCATCGAGTGGCTGCGCACCCTGGGCGAAGGATGGAACGGCGGCAAGAGCAATCTGCGCCTGCATGTGCAACTGTTCAGCGGCTATGGCGACAGCCTGGTCGACTACAACAACAAGCGCACGGTACTCAGCGTGGGCCTGAGCCTGCTGGACTTCTGAGCGCCTCCTCGGGACCCCGCCCGGGCAGCTCCGCGCCTGCCCCGGGGCAACGGGCCACGGAACGTGTCCGTCGCTGCATCGCCGACCTTGCCCGGTGCCGCCAGGCTTGCGGCAGGCCGGCTCTATCGATCGCAGGCATCCATGGCGGAGCTCTCATCTTTCATAGCCCGCAGCGCCTGCGCCCTGTCGACGTCAAGCCCTTGAGAGGCTGGAATTCAATGAGCGCAAGCACTGGCAGCCTTCCAATCAAAGTCACTCGGGCACCACGGCCGTGACCTCGATCTCCACCTTGGCTCGATCCTCGATCAGGGCCGCCACCTGCACGGCCGTCATGGCCACGCTGAATGAACCGATCAGCTCTCGATAGGCCTTGCCGATCTCGACCTGCTGCGCCAGGTACTCTTTCTTGTCGGTGATGTACCAGGTCATGCGCACGATATGTTCTGGCCTGGCACCACCAGCCCGCAGCACCTCGACAATGTTTTGCAGCGCCTGTCTGGCCTGCTGTGCGAGGTCGTCGCTATGAAAGCGCCCCTCGGCGTCCCAGCCAATCATTCCTGCGACATAGATCTGGCGGCCGCTCACCGACACGCCATTCGCATATCCCTTGGGCCGGGGCCAGCCCGGCGGCAGCAGTACTTGCATGTTCAACTCCTGTTTTCTGTTGGATTGGATGAACTCAGCCAGCGTTCGATGGCGCGGCGAATCGGTGATGGCGCGGTAATCGCCTGATGGGTCTGAAGACTGGTGAAGACCAGCACCTTGCGCGCCGTCACGCGCAGTTGTCCTTCTGGGCCGGTGCAATCGACGTCGAGTGTGAGCGAACGATTGCCCAGGCTGGCGACCGAAAGGCCCAAGGCCACGGTTTCCCCCATGCGGGTAATGGCGCGGAAATCGCACTCCAGGTGCACGATGGGCAGGCCCACCCTGTCCTTTTGCAGCATGTCCGCATAGCTCAGGCCAAGTGCATTGTTGAACCAGTCTTCCACCAGTCCGTTGAACAGCACCAGGTACTGCGGAAAGAAGATGATGCCCGCCGGGTCGCAGTGCGCAAAACGGATCGGCACCTGCGTCACAAAGCGTTCTGAAACCATTGGCACTTCATTCATACCCAAGCTGCTCTTTCAACGGAAAGTGCCAGAAACGCCCGTCGCCCAGGCACGGGCTGCTCAAAAACAGATCCATCAGGCTTCATGCAGACGAAAGCGCTGCAACTTGCCTGTGGCCGTGCGCGGCAGCTGATCGACGAACTGCACCGCCCGTGGATACTTGTAGGGGGCGACCTGGCGCTTCACAAAGTCCTGCAGCTCCATGACCAGGGCATCGCTGGCCACATGGCCGGCGCGCAGCACCACGAAGGCCTTGACGATCTGGCCACGCTCGCTGTCGGCCACGCCGATCACCGCGCATTCGGCCACGGCAGCGTGCTGCATCAGGGCCTCCTCGACTTCGGGCGAGGCAATGTTGTAGCCGGAGGAGATGATCATGTCGTCGGTACGCGCCTGATAGACAAAATAGCCATCCGCATCCATCAGATAGGCATCGCCCGTCAGATTCCAGCCCTGGCTCACATACTGGGCCTGACGGCTGTCGTTGAGATAGCGGCAACCCGTCGGGCCCTGCACGGCCAGCTTGCCCACGGTCCCCGGCGCGACCTCCCGGCCCTCTTCGTCCACCACCTTGGCACGGTAGCCGGGAACGGCCTTGCCGGTGGCACCGGGTCGCGCATCCTCTTCACGGTGCGAGATGAAGATGTGCAGCATCTCGGTGGAGCCAATGCCGTCGATGATCTCGATGCCGGTCGCATCCTTCCACAGCGCCCGCGTGGAGGCGGTCAAAGCCTCGCCTGCCGACACGCATTTGCGCAACCGGGTGCGGCGAACACGCTCGCCCTGCTGGGCCATCACGCGATAGGAGGTCGGCGCGGTGAACACCACGGTGGCGCCGAATCTTTCAATGCCGTCCACGAGCTGCGCGGGGCCGGCCTTCTCCAGCAAGGCCATGCTGGCACCGATGGACATGGGAAACAGCACCTGTCCGCCCAGCCCGAACGTGAATGCCAGGGGCGGGCTGCCGATGAACACATCGTCGGCGTTGGCGCGCAGCATGTGCACAGGCCAGCAGGCGCAGACCGCCATCACGTCGCGATGGAAATGCATGGTGGCCTTGGGCACGCCCGTGGTGCCCGAGGTAAAGCCCAGCAGACAGGTGTCCGTGGCCGCAGTATCCACGGCCGTGAAGCTGGCGGACGCCGCCCGCATGAGCGGCTCCAGTGCATCCGCAGCATCGCCTTGGCCGTTGAAGAACAGAACCTTCTGCAGCCGCTCGGCTTTTTCCTGAGCCCCCTGCACCTCGCTGCGCAAGGCCTCGTCGCACAGCGCATGGCTGATCTGCGCAATCTCGACAATCGCCGACAGCTCCTTGGCGCGCAGCAGCGGCATGGCCGCCACCGCGATCCCGCCAGCCTTGACGACACCAAACCAGCAGGCCACCATCATCGGATTATTGGGCGCGCACAACAGGACGCGGTTGCCGGGCACCAGGCCAAGCTGCCGGGTCAGCACGTTGGCAATGCGGTTGGCTTGGCCCTGCAGCTCGGCATAGGTCCAGCGCACTCCCTCGGCCTGAATGCACAGGCGATCGCCCCGCCCTTGCGCCACATGCCTGTCGAGCAGCTCCATGGCGCAGTTCAGGCGCTGCGGGAACTGCAGCTCGGGCAGCTCGAAGAGGAATTCGGGCTGCAGCTCGGCGGGCGGCAGATTGTCAGCGGCAAAGGTATCGATATGCGCGGTGTACGACATGGCTCACACTCCTTCCGACCCAGACAGGCGGATGCTGCTTTCAGCAATGGTTTTTGATGAGGTCGCGCCCGATGATGAGCTGCTGCACCTCGGTCGCACCTTCGTAGATGCGCAGGGCCCGGATCTCCCTGTAGAGCCGCTCCACGGGCTGCTCGCTGACCACGCCCAGACCGCCCCAGATCTGCACGGCGGCATCGATCACCTGCTGGGCGTTTTCCGTCGCCGTCATCTTGGCCATGGCCGCTTCGCGCGTCACGCTCTCGCCCTGGTCGCGCAGCCAGGCTGCGCGGTAGGTCAGCAGCGCTGCGCTGTCGATCTGCGTGGCCATCTGCGCCAGCTTGGCCTGGGTGAGCTGGAAGTCGGCCAGCACCCCGCCGAACATCCTGCGGCTGGTGGCACGCTGCAAGGCCTCGTCCATGGCACGGCGCGCAAAGCCCAGCGATGCGGCAGCCACCGAGGTTCGGAATACATCGAGCGTGCGCATGGCGACCTTGAAGCCTTCGCCGGCCGCGCCCACGCGCTGCGCTGCAGACACGCGGCAGTTGGAGAACTTCAGGCGCGCCAACGGGTGCGGTGCGATGACGTCGATGCGCTCGGCCACTTCAAAGCCCGGTGTGTCGGCATCCACAATCAGCGCCGACAGGCCACGCGACCCCGGAGCCTCGCCGGTGCGCACAAAAACAACATAGAAGTCGGCGATGCCGCCGTTGGAGATCCAGGTCTTCTCGCCGTTGATCACATAGTGATCACCTTCGAGTCTGGCCTCGCAGGCCATGGCAGCCACGTCCGAGCCGGCATCGGGCTCGGACAGTGCAAAGGCCGAAATCGCCTCCCCCCTGGCCACCCGGCTCAGATAGCGCTGTTTCTGCTCGTCGCTACCCGCCAGGGAGATCGCCCCCGAGCCCAGACCCTGCATGGCAAACGCAAAGTCGGCCAGACCGCTGTGACGCGCCAGCGTCTCCCGGATCAGGCAGATGGCTCTGGTGTCGATCTGCTCTCCTGCGCCGCCATGGACCTCTCCCGCAACCGCATGCCGCAGCCAGCCGGCCTCGCCCAGGGACTTGACCAGTTGCCGGCATTCGGCATCCACGTCGGGGCCGTGGGCTTGCGTGATGTTCTGCCGGGCCCAGGCATCCAGCGATTGCGCCAGACGGGCGTGATGGGCTTCAAAGAAAGGCCACTTCAGATAGCTGGTGTCCGCCATATCAGTTTCCTTCAAAGACCGGCTTTTGCTTGGCCACGAACGCGTGATAGGCACGCGAGAAATCCCCGGTCAGCATGCACAGGGCCTGGGCCTGGGCTTCGGCTTCGATGGCCTGCTCTATGGTCATGGCCCATTCCTGGTGCAGCATGGTCTTGGTAATGCCGTTGGCAAAGCTGGGACCGGCAGCCAGATCGGCGGCCAGCTTCTGCGCCTCGGCCAGCACGCTCTCAGGTTCGCTCAGACGGTTGAAGAAACCCCAGCGCTCGCCCTCCTCGCCACCCAGGCTGCGTCCCGTATAGAGCAGCTCGCTCGCACGCCCCTGACCGATGATGCGCGGCAGCATGGCGCAGGCGCCCATGTCGCAACCCGCCAGCCCCACGCGGTTGAACAGGAATGCGGTCTTGCTGCGCGCAGTGCCCAGGCGCATGTCCGAGGCCATGGCCATGATGGCCCCAGCCCCCGCACATACGCCATCGATTGCAGCAATGATGGGCTGAGGGCAGGCACGCATGGTCTTGACCAGCTCGCCCGTCATGCGGGTGAACATCAAAAGCTCGGGGGCCTTGAGCGCGACCAGCGGACCGATGATTTCATGCACATCGCCACCCGAGCAGAAGTTGCCGCCGGCGCCGACCAGCACCACGGCCTTCACATCCTGCGCCCACTTGAGCTGGTGAAACAGGTCGCGCAGCTCGGCATAGGAATCAAACGTCAGCGGATTCTTGCGCTCCGGACGATTGAGAGTGATGGTTGCCACGCCATCCTGCACCTGCCACTGGAAATGCGTGGCCCGATAGCCCGCCAGCAGCTTGTGATTGCCAGCTTGCAGGGCTGGATCGATTGCATATTCGCTCATGTCTGCCTCCAAAAATCCGGGTCACATGACTTCGCCACCAGCGACGGCTATGGCTTGCCCAGTAATACTTGAT